>JBDTQH010000003.1:0-218783 GCA_039932335.1 Chloroflexota bacterium | reverse complement strand
AGTACCGAGTACCGAGTACCGAGTACCGAGTACCGAGTACCGAGTACCGAGTTGTTAGTTTCCTATACAGCGTCGGTGGCGTGGGCGGTTAGGGTTCTCTTTAGGAAGGACGGTCGTCGGGGAACAACCGACAACTGAGAACTGAGAACTGACAACCCGGTACCCGCTACTGACAACCGGCGCGCGACCTGTCACCTGGCGTCAACCTCTATATACCGTTTGCTTCACCTTAGCCTGCTAAAGTGTATGCAGGAGTAGACTGTCCGGCTCTTGCAGAGAGGAGGACCACCAGTGAAAATCGCGAAACCGAGAATAATAGTAGTGGGAGGCGGCTTCGGTGGGCTCGAAGCTGCTCTTTATATGCGTATGCGCATGCCCGAGGCGGCGGATATTACGATGGTATCCGATCAGGAGCATTTCCTGTTCAAGCCAAACACTATCTACATCCCTTTCGGCCTCGACCCGAGCAGGCTCAAGTTTCACCTGTCTCGCCCCGCCAAGCGTAAGAACATCAAGCTCGTGCAGTCGCTGGCGCGAGAGATAGACCCCATCACAAAGCAAATATATCTGGATGGGCAGGCCGGCGATCATAGTGATGTACATAACAATAAGATAGCGTACGACTATCTGGTGGTAGCAACCGGCGCGGGGGCACGTCCTGAAGAGGTGCCGGGCCTGCAAGAGTTCGGCCATATCGTCTGGACTCCCGAGCAAATGTTGGATTTGCATCGCAGCTTGCACGAGCTGGCAGAAGAGGCGAAAGCGGGCACACCGAAAAAGGTGCTCTTCCTCGTGCCGCCGGACAACCGCAGCCCCGGGCCACTCTACGAGATCGCGATGTTGCTCGACACGTGGCTGCGCCGCAAGCATATCAGGTCGCAGGTAGACATCTCCTGGTCGACATGCGAAGGTGCATACTTACAGGGTTTCGGCCCCCGTCTCCACAGCCTTGTAGCCGACGAATTCACCAAACGGGATATTGCAGGCTATACCAGCTACATGGTTGACCGGGTGCAAAGAGGCGAAGTAGTCTACCATAATGGCGAGCGCCTGCCGTTCGACCTCCTGTTGTCGTTGCCACCGCAAGGAGCTTCCACGCGCTTCGAGAGCCTGCCGGTGGACAAGCGAGGCTTCATCACCACCGACATTCAGACCGGGCAGGTAGAAGGCTACCCCGATATCTATGCAGTGGGGGATACCGTAGACTTTCATGTCAAGCAGGCATACCTTGCCTCCTTACAGGCGGACGCCGCTGCCGACCACCTGAGCGCCCGTGTGCTTTGTACCATGCCTTCTGTGCTGTTCGACCCGGTGACCCGCTATGTAATAGAAGGATTCGGCCGGGCAACTTTCGCCCAGGTGCCGCTTGAACTGACAGGCAAATGGGATGTACCCACCGATGTGCGAGCCGGTGCAGGCGACCTTTATCGCGTTGGCTCCTCGCCCATCTGGCGGCTGGGCAAGCTAGCCCTGGGCGTCTATCTACCCTGGCGCTTCAAAGCGGGCAACCCCTTCCACTCAGGCGTACCCTGGAAAGGCATGGAAGCAGGGCTAAAGCTGATGTCGGGGATGCTGGCGAAGTAAGGTGCGGTGAAGCGCGAAACGAGTATCCTCAGTAATAGACCGGAGCCTCTTACCGGTCCATTACTGAGGGATGCCCACATCAGCGATTCGTCGTCCTCGTTCGGAAAGGCAGGACGCGCGGGTCTATTCAAAGTCGGGAGAGAGGGTGCAGGGGCCAAGCCTCTGCCGGGGTGTGGGATGTCCCCACCTTTCTCCATTCTCTTCCATCGCTCTCCCCATTCGTTGGGAAGAGCGCAGCGGGGCGGGCAGGCATGAGGGTTGAAATACCCGAACTAAAGTAGTATGCTCGGGCTGTCTATGCCAGTAGCAATCTGTATTTAGCGTCGCTTGCGCCCGATGACTTGGAGCGGTCCCTGGACCTCAGCGTGTGTGCGTGGGAGTGGTAACGCCCGGCCACGCATTGAGCAGGCGCATCGTAGCCCACGTGGACAACATCGCCGGGGAGATATCTTGCCTCAAAGGCCTTCAGGGGCTTCAAGGCTACCCCTTCTAATACCTTTTGTTGGGAGCCGTTCGTCTATGCGCGATAGAGGACGTATGGCGGGCTAGAGGACCATGTGAAGCGGGAGGCAATCGATGAGCGGCACCGCGCTCGATACCAGGGCGCCCGGTATTCACCCCATCACAGCGACAGCAGTCGACCCACAGAACAACCTCGCCTTCTACTCCAGGCTTCTTGGCCTGCGGCTGGTCAAGAAGAGCATAGACTTCGACGGCCCCACCGCCTATCACTTATACTAGGGCGACGGCCCGGGCAGTCCGGGCACCTATCTGAAGGAGCCTCTGCGGCTGGTAGGTATGCGTGAAGAGCTTGAGAGCGTGCTCCCTCCGCTCAGGAGGCCGACGCCCGGACGCGCACATTGAACGTGCGGACCCAATAACCCGTGGACAGATGCCTCATTGTTCGGGCGAGCGTTTCGCCAAGCCCGGCGTCTCCACCCGTGTATGAGCAAGTAAATGGGATAGAGGGTGGGTAGACGAGCCAGGTAGGAACTGCAAGGAGAGAGTGCTATGGACCATGACAGCCCGAATGGCCTGGATAGCTCGCCCGAAGCTACCCCGGCAGACGACAACCGGCAGGAACGCAAGCGGCCGGGCGTCGAGCGCATCTACAGTAACGATAATATTGCCGTCTCCTGGGAACCGCAGCTCTGCATCCACTTCGGCGCTTGCTTTCGGCGCTTACCCCAGGCTTTCAAACCGCTCGAGAGGCCGTGGGTTGACGTGAATGCGGCCTCACCTGAGGAGGTTGCAGCCACAGTTATGCTGTGTCCTACCGGGGCACTGCACTTTGAGCGGCTGGACGCGGGGCCTCAGGAGGCGGCACCGGAGGAGACCACAATCACGGAGCGACCGAACGGGCCGCTCTTTGTGCGCGGTCGTGTGAGGATTCGCCGCCAGGATGAGTCCGTTCGCGAGGATACTCGTGTCGCACTCTGCCGCTGTGGGCAGTCAGCTAACAAGCCGTTCTGCGACGGCACACACCGGCGGATCGGCTTCCGTACAGTTAGTACAGAGGGCTGAGTCCGGCAATACCTGATCCCTATCGCCCGTGGCTCGTCTCACAGCCCATTGCTAACCGCTGATCGATCAGCACCTGGACCATGGGGACGCGGCCAAACCTGGAGGAGAGATTGGAACCACTGCAATCACCAGAAGAGCGCGACGATCCGGAGACTACGGTCAGTATCACCTTCCAGGTGCGGCCCGGCCGGGAAACAGACTTCGAGGAATTCCTCCGGGGAATCAACGAAGATGTGTCGGACTTTGCCGGGTTCGTCGGGGCGCGTCTGTTCCGCCCGTCTCGTGGGCAGAGCCAGTACCGGATAGTGATGCGCTTCGATCGCGAGAGCAACCTCAGGCGCTGGCAGGAGTCGGAGGAGCGACGGACCTGGTATGCGCGAGCAGAGGAGTTGGCCGAGGAAGCGCCTACTATCGAGGATATCACCGGCACTGGACAGGAGCTGCCCCTTGCCCTGGCCCTCACCCCGCTGCAGGAGTTCTTCAAGACGAGCGTCTCGGGCGTCGGGCTTTTGCTGGCGGGTGCCTTCGTAGCGCTCCTGCTCGCCAACTCTCCCCTGTCGGAGGGCTACGTTCGCTTCTGGGAGACGCATCTCACGATAGGGGTGCCCGGCTTCGAGATCAGCGAACCGCTGAGGCGCTGGGTTAACGACGCTCTGATGTCTATCTTCTTCCTTCTACTGGGTCTGGAGGTCAAGCGGGAGGTGCTGGTGGGCGAGCTGAGCTCCCCGCGCCGGGCCGCCTTCGCCATCGCCGCCGCGCTTGGGGGTGCGGTTGTGCCTGCGTTGATATTCGTCGCGCTCAACCTGGGCGGAGAGGGGCTGCATGGTTGGGGGATCCCGATTGCGACCGACACCGCCTTCGCGCTCGGCATCTTGAGCCTGCTCGGGAGCAGGGTGCGCTCCGTGCTCCTGGTCTTCCTCACCGCCGAAACGATCGTTGACGACATCATCGCGGTATTGGTGATCGCTGTATTCTACACCGAGGCGATCTACTGGCCGGCGCTGGGAGTGGCGGCGGCACTGATGATAGTGCTGGCGGTCGCCAACCACGCCGGCATCAACCAGTGGGGGGTGTACGCTGTCCTGGGAGTGGGAGTGTGGCTGGCGATATTCGAGTCCGGGGTGCACGGCACTATAGCGGGGGTGCTGGTGGCGATGGTGGTGCCCTCCAGAGCGCACATAAACCCGAGCGCGTTCCTGGCGCGCAGCAGGCTGTTGCTGGGCGAGTTCGAACGCGCAAGCCATAGGGGGGTAAGCATCCTCACCAACGAGCCGCAGCAGCGGGTAGCCCAGACGCTGGAGCGACTTAGCGAGCAGGTGGAGACTCCGATGACCCACCTGGAGCACCGGCTTAACCCCCTGGTAGCGTTCGGGATACTGCCGATATTCGCGCTCGCCAATGCAGGCATCCCGGTGGCTAGCGGCCTCGGCGAGGCATTGACCAGCCCGGTCACCTGGGGCGTGGTAGCCGGGCTGGTGATCGGTAAGCCGCTGGGGATTACCCTCTTCTCATGGCTGGCGGTACGCGCCGGCGTTGCCATACGCCCTAATGTCATCGAGTGGCGGCACGTGACCGCAGTCGGTTTCCTGAGCGGCATCGGTTTCACGATGTCCCTTTTCGTCACGGAACTCGCGTTTAAGCCGGGCCCCATCGCGGACGCCGCCAGGATCGGCATACTGATTGCGTCACTGGTCGCGGGCGTAGTAGGCTATTTCGTGCTCCGGTCGACACTCCCACCCCCAGGCGATGATGAGTCCTTGCCGGAATAGGCCTGAAAGGATAGAACTAAATAACCAGTCGTCACCGCTAACCGTTAACCGTCAGCTATAGGCACGACTGCTAGCTGATAATTAGACAGCACGACCGGGCCGCTTCCTGGGAGGTCTGGTGAAGCTAATCCGGCCGTGGCCGTACCGCGTGCTGTCACTTTGGATGAAACGAGAGGCATCATAAAGGCCGTCGTGGACGCCGATGCCGATACGATTCTGGGGCGGCAGTCTTAACAGCCTTGTTACCGTGTGACTCCCTCATGGTTTGCTTGGTCTTCTCATCTTGAGGCCTTCGTTTGCTATTCCTCTAGCTTTGATCGGTCGTTTTGCGCGCTGCCAAGCCAGGCGTTCGCCGATGCTAGTGCTTGCCTCGTAGACTCGCCGATTGTTTCGTTAGCGGGCACTACTTGCACAACCCCATCCACGTCCAGCTTGCCGACACGTCGCAGCTGCTCGCCTACATCCTCATCCACTCCGCTCAGATATAGCCTCCCACCCACGTTCGCAAGCGAGTCAGCATAGTCGTCGAGCACCTCGATCAGCGTGGCGCCCATACTGCTGCGACCACGTAGGCGCAACACCACTGCAGGCTGGGTCGCGCCATTAGGGCTGGGTAGCGCATCGGAAAGCGTGTGCGCGCCGGCAAAGAAGAGGCTTCCATAGACGTTGAGCAGAGTAACTGCGTTGCTCGGCAGGCGCGTCGGCGGGTCGCCTTCTCTGTAGCGCCCGTCGTCCGTCGCGATGAGCGCCCTCACCTTCACGTCACTGGCTGAGGACGCCAGATACAAGACCACCGTCACCAGCACGCCTGCGCCCACGGCCACCGGCACCGACAGCACAAGAGTCGCCAGAAAGGTAACCAGGATCGACAAGCGTGCGGCCACGCCGGTGTTCCAGATGGAGAGCGCTTCCCGATAGTCTATGGCGCTGAGACCCGCCGCGATCATGAGCGCACCCAGCACTGCCATGGGCACCCGGCCCACCAGATCCGGCACCAGTAACACGATCACAAGCATCCAAACGCCACTAAACACGCCCGCCCAGCGGCTGCGTGCCCCCACTGAGACGTTCAACGCAGTTTGGCCCACCGAGCCGCCCGCAGGGATCCCCGATAGCAGCCCACTCGCGGCGTTTGCCACACCCTGCGCCAGCATGTCACGCGAGACGTTAATAGCGCTGCCGTCAGGGTTCTCTACACTCTGACTTACGCCCGCGCCCTGCACGGCGATCACGGCCGCGAGAGCGAGTGCCGATAGCACTAGTTCTGGCGTGAGCAACGTCAGGTCCGGGATGATCAGGCTGGGGATACCACGAGGGATGGGGCTAATGTCCACAACGCGCTCCACGCTTCTCCAGCCGAGCAGAGCCACCAGTAGAGAGGGAACAACCAATGCGAAGAGCGAAGAGAGCGTTGCGAGGGGTGTGCGCTTCAGGCCAAATACGAGTACCAGCGCCAGTACCCCCATGATAGTCGTCTGCACGTTGAATTGCCCGGCGTGGGCCAGCAGGTCGAAGAACTGTACCACCTCGTTCCCGCCGCGTGGGCTGAAGCCAACCAGGGGGGCCAGCTGGTCAAGCACCAGCACCACGGCAACGCCGATGAGGAAGCCCGTCATGACGGCGTATGAAACGAAGCGAATGAGCCGTCCCAACCTCAGCAGGCCGAAAAGGGCGAGGAACAGGCCGGTCAGCGCGACCAGCAAGAAGAGCGCCTGGTCCCGCTCTGCTTCGGGATAGCTCCCGATGGCCTGCGCCGCTGCGAGCGCTGATGCGCTGGTAGTGGCGATCTGCATCAGTTGAGCGCTCTGTACGAGGCTGCCGCCAATTGGGGCTGCGATACTGGTGTAAAGGCCATACACAGGGTTGACCGTGGCGAGCGCAGCCGAGGCCAGCCCATCGGGCACGCTGACCACGGCGCTGATCAGGCCCGCTATGAGGTCCTGCCGCAGCGTGTTTCCGCGCGTCTCGTCCACAGTGGTCCCGTTAGGTGTCTGGTCACCGGCGCTCACGACGTTGAAGTCTCTGCCAATGTGCTGTCAATGGGTTGGCCGTCGGGTTGGTCGTTCGCTGCCGACTCCACCAGCCAGGCCTGCGCGTCGCCGTATGCCGTCTGAGTCGATTGCCCCACGATATGTGTCGCCTCGTAGACGCGCACCGGCCCGCTCATGCGCAGCTTGTGCGTCCTCACGATCTGATCGTAGGCTCCATTGCTAATCCCTGTGAGGTACAGCTGCCCGCCTACGTCATTCAATTTGCCGGCATAATTGGTGAGGACTTCCAGTAGGGTCGCGCCAACGCTGGTGCGGCCTCGCAATCGCAAGATCACCACGGGCTTTTGTGCGCCCTGCGGTTCGGGGAGCAACCGCTCCAAAGTCCTGGCACCCGCGTAGAAAAGGTGGCCGTATACGTCTAGCACCGTGACGCTGTTGTCGGACAGTTGCTTGGGCGGCTTGTGCTCTTCGATACGTCCGTCGGGCCGTTCCACTAACTCGACTACCGAAACATCGGTCGCGGACTCGTTCAGGTAGAGCAAGGCTGACAGAGCGACTCCGATGCCCACTGCTGCCTGGATCGGCAGGAAGAGGGTCGTCAGGAAGGTGGTGACGATCGCCAGGCGAGAGGGCCAGCCGGTATTCCAGATCGAGTGGGCCTCCGCAGGCTTGATCGTGCTCGCGCTCGCGATCATTAGCAGCGCACCGAGCGCGGGCATTGCGACATAGGAGACAAGGCCTGGGAAAAGCACAACAATCACCGCCATCCATAACCCTGCGAAGATAGGGGCCCAGTGCGAGCGCGCCCCTGACAGCACGGTCAGCGCCGTTGTGCTGAGTGACCCTCCGACCGGCAGCCCCCGGAAGAACCCGGAGGCGACGTTTGCTGCCCCCTGGGCGATGAAGTCGCGTGACATGCTGCGCCTGGAGCCGTCCGGGTTGGGCACGCTCTGGCTAACCCCTGCGCCCTGTACCAGTATGACCGCAGCGACCGCCAGTGCCCCTGTGACTACGTTGAATGTGACATCGAAGAACGACGGCAAGATGGGCGTCGGTACCCCGGAGGGGATCTCGCCTACGTCCCTAACGGTCTGCACGGTCCCAAGCTGAAAGAGCACCGCGAGCACGGAGGGGACGATAATGGCCAGCAGTCTGCCGTAGTTGCCCAGCTTGGTCATTGGCAGTACAACCGCCAGGATCAGGGTGAGAACCCCCAGGGCAAGCGACACATAGTTGAGCTGACCGGCGTTTGCCACCAGATTGAGCGTCTGGGTGACCTTGTTGTCACCCTCTGGCTTGTATCCGGCGACAGTGGGTAGCTGACTGAGTATCGTCAGCACAGCAATGCCTATGACGAAGCCGGTCATTACCGAGTAGGAGACGAAGCGGACAAAGCGCCCGAGTCCCAGCAATCCGAACAGTATCTGGAAGAGGCCGATAAATACCACCATGACGAACAGGGCGCTGTCCCGGGCAGGTCCCGGTGGGAGAGAGGAGAGCGCCTGACCCGCCGCCAAAGCCGAAGCGCTGGTGGTAGCCACGATCATTAGCCTCGTACTGGAGAAGATGCCGCCCACGAAAGGCCCCACCATGCAGGCGTACAGGCCGTAGATCGGGTTGACCCCCACCAGGAGGCCGCTTGCCATCCCGTCCGGCACGCTGCTGACGGCGCTGTTCAAGCCGGCCAACCCGTCCTCTCGGAGCGTTGTGCCGCTCGGTAACTGCTTCTGAAGGCGGTTTGCCACCGCTTCGCGTAACTCGCTTAGCCCTGGTTGGTTCACCTCAGACTCTACATCGCCTGCCCGGTCGGAATCCTGCTCGGAAGGCTGGTCAGGTGTTGGGTCCGATGTTGACGTTTTGCCCATCTGCTCCTTATCCCTTTGCGCGTCGAGCCTGAGTGGATCATTAAATCTCGATACGAACAGTTTGTACACCATCCTCTACGGACACCGTATAAACGCGTGGCTCTTGCTCTTTGGGGATGACGCTGATCTGGCCGTTGCGCTCCAGGTAGGCAAGGTGAACTTTTGAGGGGTCCGTCTGCCTGGTCTGTATGCGAAGAGCCTGTTTGAGGTCGGCCTCGGTTATGCTCCCCTTCCGCATTCCCTCTTGCTGGACCTCCCCGTCCTCTATCAACAACTCCCGCTTCCCCTTGATCAGGTTGCCGAACCATTCGGTATGGTACGCGATCAATGCTAACAGCCAATGCACCCCGAGCAGCACAGCCCCGATGAGTAACGTTGGTAGGAAAGGCGATGAGCCGTCAACTGCCCGGCTCATGATGGAGCCGAGCATGATAGCCACGATAACGTCAAAGGCCGTCGCCTCGCTCAAGAAGCGCTTGCTCCCGAATCGTATGATGGCCAGCGTGGACCCGTAAACCAATATCGTACGCAGGGCAATCTGGATCGCGCCTGCGTTCTCTGCATAGCTTCCCAGGCCAAAAAGAGCCTGCAGTTGATCCCATAGTTCCTGCAGCATGCTTTTCCTCCCCTCATAGGGCGTGCCGTGTGGTTGAGATCATAAGATACCATACCGGGGGCGCTCCTCGTTGGCGCAGCGGGCCCGCCAGTAGAGGCAGAGCCGAGCAGGGGTCGCTGACCGGAACCTTACGTTACTCTCTGTTAACCTTACTTCGGCGGCTATTTACGTCGCTACTCACGATCTCGCCCGTTCCGGGACGCCCCGCTCCTCAACGGTTGCCAGAGTGCTGGAGTGCTTGCTCCACTCGCCCGCAAGCGGGAACAGCATCACCATCATAATCAGTCCCGCTATGCTGATCAGCAGCAGGACGGTAGGCCGGTCGGAGAAATTGTCTGCGGCGATTATGAAGGCAGCAGCGAGGTTGCGCTGGCCCGCGCCCAGCGCCAGCACGCGCCGTTCGACGCCCGCCGGGATGCCTACGAGATAGCCCCCGATGATACCGGCAGCTACCATGATCACTACAGCTATGATCCCGCCGCTGCCGAATAAATCGAGGAGACCGGGCACGTTAGTTCCCACGGAGGCCAGGATGAGCACCACCAGCGCCACGTTCGAGATGGTGCCAACGGTTGGACGGTACTCAGTCGCTTCCTCCTCCCAGCGCTCCCGCACGAATATGCCGATGGCCAGCGGCAGCAGCATCTGGAGTGCTAGCGACCCGGCGATCGCCACAGGGTCGATCCGCACCCCTGGCAGCAGCAACGGCAGGGCCAGCGGCGCGAATACGACCGTTACCACAATTAGCAGCGTCACAAGCGCGACCGCCGTAGCTGCGTCGCCCTTGGCGATCTGGACCAGTTTCGGCACCATCGGCGCTCCGGCCGTGCACGCAGCGAGCAGCAGGCCGATTCGGAGGTCGGGCGAGAGTCCAAGCAACTGCGCCACCAACCACGCGACGGCGGGCACGATGACGAAGTTGAGTAGCAGCGCCGCGGCGAGGAAGCGCCAGTTGCGGAGCGGCTCGAGCACCTCGCGAAGGGTCAGGCTCATGCCCATCGCCAGCATCGTGCTAACGGCGAACGCCAGGCTAGCCAATTGCGAGATACCTGATATGAGTTGCTCTACGGTCATCTGCTCCCTCCTGCCGGTTGGCACGCATCGTGTGTGCTAACCCTTACGATATTTCACCTCGCGAGTGCCGAACATATCCATGTCGAACGGTGGCTTGTCCTCCCCCAGCTCCTGCTCGACCAGGGCGTGCAGCTTGGCAAGCATTCGCTCCACAAGCGCCGGGTCGTACTTCGGGTGCTCCGGGTTACCGATGTTCTCCATCTCTCCGGGGTCGTTCACCAGGTCGTGCAACGTCACGTCACTTGTCGCGTACAATTCCTCTAGTGTCGAGGGATTACCGTACTCGTTGGGGCTGAACCACCGCACCAGCTTGTACTGCCCGTCCACCACGGCGCGGAAGAAGGTGCGCTTGCTGTAGTCGGGCGCGCCGTACTTCTCGCCCGCCTCTTTGAGCCGCTCTTCTACGTCCGTGAATTCATTACCGGGCTGCAGGTTCATTGTGCTCAGCCCCCCCATCGCGCCCGACTTAGCCCAATCGAGGTCGAGGGAGCTTAGCCCGTCCCAGCAGTAAAGCGCGCCATCGCCGGGCGAGTTCGCGCTACCGCGCGGCCCCTCCTTATCGGGGTCTAGGACCACGCTCTTCAGGCTTCTCCCCTTAAGGCGCGGATAGCGCTCGCCTATCTCTTGCTCGTTAAGCCCTGCGAAGTCCAGCAGCGTGGGCGCGAGGTCGAGATGCGATCCTACCGCTGCGGTACGCTTGCCCTGCGGACCGCCCGGCGCGCACACCGTCAGGTTGACGACGGCCGCCTCGTCGTAGTGGATAGCTCCCTTCTGCTGCATTCGGTGTGCCCCGTTCATCTCGCCGTGGTCGCCCGTGAAGATCACGACCGTGTTGTCCCATAGATTCTGCCGGTCCATCACTTCCAGAATCTTGTTGAACTGCGCGTCCACCAGGCGCATGCAGTTCACCAGGTAGTTGCGCCTCCGTATCCAGAGGTCGGGGCGGTCATTGGGGACGTGCCCGTAGTTGAAGTCGGTCGACTCCTTGTAGGCGTGGACGCCGTATGTCTGCATCGCCAAGTCGTCGTCCAGGTTGGCGGGCAGGCCGACGTCCCACTCCTTGTCAAACCAGCCGAGCCGCTGCTGTGGCGTCTTCAGCGAACGCATCGAGCCGGCGGGCATTTCAATCGGATCAGACAGGTAGAACATGATATCGTGCGGGTTGATCAGGCTGCTCACCAGCAGCCAGGGCTGCTCAAGCGTCGGGGCTTTGGTCTCCAACCAGTCCACTGTCTCGAAGGCAACCGTGCCGTCGAGCATCTCCCCCTCGAGTGGTGCTCCGTACATCTCTCCCCATTGCTGGTAGTCGGAGAAGCCATAAGGCTCGAGTGTGTCCTCGCTATGCTCCAGCCACGACAGGTGCCACTTCCCCTTGAAGGCGGTATAGTAGCCCTGGTCGCGAAGCATCTGCCCGATGGTCGGAATGTCATGGGATAGCCCTTCGATGTAGGCGAAGTTGGTATTTTCATAAGCCCCCGTTTGGGCGGCGTGCACACCGGTCCACATCGTGGCCCGCGACGGCGTACAGATCGGCTCGGTACAATACTGGTGGTCGAAGCTCACGCCCTGCGCTTCCATACGCTCCATAGCCGGGAACTCCACGTCGCCCGGAACGTTCATGTGGGTCTCCCACTGGTCCATGCACAGGATCAGGATGTTTGGCCGGTTCGTGCTGCTCGTGCCTTCCTGGTCCACCCGGTTTGTGTTCATCTTGCCCCCCCTTCTATCTGCTCTCCTGATCTCGTGCCGCTTCCTGTCGCACTATGCATCGGAACCCTATGTGGGACGTTGAGGTATCCGCAGCCTCACCCTGTCTCGCCGCTGGTCTGTAACGCAGGCAGTAGTTGGGCGCGCACAGGTGAGAGCCTCCCTTCACGACCTTACGCGGGATGTGCTCGTCGCGTTCGGCTGGGAAATTGCTCTGCTTAGCGTCCCACGCTGCTTCGATGCGGGCATTATGCGGCGCGCAGCAAGCGGCGTGGGACTCGTTAGCGTGGCGCGGCGTGAAGAAGTCGACGGTCCACTCCCATACGTTGCCGGCCATGTCGTACAGGCCGTAGCCGTTCGGGGGGAAGCTGCCAACCGGTGAGGTGCCCTGGTAGCCGTCGGTTCCCAGGTTCTGCCAGGGAAACTCGCCCTGCCAGGTGTTAGCCAACATACGGCCACCAGGCGCGAACTCGTCGCCCCACACATAGATCGCGCCAACCAGCCCACCGCGCGCCGCGGATTCCCATTCCGCCTCAGTCGGCAGCGACTTTCCAGCCCACTCCGCATACGCTTCGGCGTCCTCATACGCGATGTGCACCACGGGGTGGCGGTCGCGACCGCCGAGCGTGCTTCCCGGTCCTTCAGGTCGCCGCCAGTAAGCGCCCGGCACGTACGCCCACCAGGCACGGAAGTCACGGAGGCTGACGCGCTGTGGTGGCCGTCGAAACACGAGGGAGCCGGGTACCAGCAGCGCAGGGTCAACACCGGGATAGTTTGTCGGGTCCGGCGGACGCTCTGCCACGGTGATGTAGCCGGTGGCTTTGACGAAGCGGCGGAACTCGGCGTTGGTCACCGGGTGCTTGTCCATCCAGAAGCCGACTACAGTAGCAGGGTGTACGGGGCGCTCCTCGGGATAGAAGTCGTTCGATCCCATCTGGAAAGCGCCGCCTGGTACCCAGACCATCTGTTTAGGAGATGGTTGCGGTGACGCCGCGCTCCCTGCCGCTACGCTGCGGGAACCCTGGCCTTCCGAGTTCTCTAAGTGCTGCCTAAGCCCGGTGTCGATCATTGGTCGGTATAGCCTCCCTCAACCAGATATTGTCTTCCCGTCATGTATGCTGCCTGATCTGAGCAGACGGAGGCTACCAGGCCGGCTACCTCGTGCGGTTGGCCCATACGCCACATGGAGGCAAATACCTACCGGGACCGGGTAAGCATCGCTACCATTTCTGCTTCCCTCTTCCCTGGATCTGCTTGCGCCGGCGTCATCGCTGCGGCCACGCATATCTGCGTGACGGTGGCGCGCAATTCATGTGCCGCCACGAATGTTTGACCGAGTAAGCAAGTTTAGTGCCCGTTGCTCACCGGGCAAGGAACGGGGAGGAGCCCCTTGAGATGCACCCGGGGAAGTTGCCCGAAGGATCACGCAGGGCTTCCCAGGTGACCCGCCGATTCAGGGCCTATTCAAAGCCGGGGAAGAGGGTGCAAGGTATAGCCCCTGCCGGGGTGTGGGATGTCCCCTTCCATCCCTCAGCCCACGCTTGGGGATGAGCGCAGCGGGGGCGGGCAGTGGTGAGCGGACCAGCCCAGGCTCACGGCATGAGCGCGGGTCAAACCTGACTTTGAATAGACCCTGCATGCGAATGGCTCTATTGAGGCGGTAAGCCCTATGGTATAAGATGTGCAGCACAGTGAGGCGTAGCTTCAGATGTAGTCGTAAGCATGTATACAGCTGAGAGCTTAATCATAAAGATCGGAATCATTGGCGCAGGTAACGTCGGGCAGGCTCCGGCAGAGCTGATAGTCGCTGCTCGGTCCCACAGATGACAATTCTTAACCAACCCTTAGCACTATCTTGATCGCATCCTTACTCCTCTGATGTACACTTATAATGTAGGAGATCCTTCTCTGAGCATAGCACCGGAGATGCTGCAGAGGGACAGAAGCCCTGCGGGCTATGTGCTATACTGCTCTGCTTATCCGGCAAAGATGGAGACTTCTACCCACACGTCCGGGCCAAGCGATGATGCTAGACCTCTTCCAACATGCGCCATAAGGCAATCACTTCAAGAGCAGGGCAGGCGCGCCGTTTGTGGTTGTGGCGTCAGGTGGGCGAGTTCATGGAAGAAAGGAGACAGTTGACATGCCAAGGCAGATATTAGTGCCGCTCGACGGCTCACGACTGGCAGAGAAGGCCCTGCCCCACGCTGTAGCGCTGGCACGCGCCACCGACAGCGGGCTGACGCTGTTACAGGTAGTTTCAACACCGCAGGCCGCAAACCCCCTGGCCTGGGGTGTTCCCGTCGTTTCGATCACCTCAGACCTTCGCGAAGTGATGTTGGAGAGCGCCCATGAATATCTGCGGAGCGTTACCCTACGACTCGACGGCGAGGGTATGGAGCTTCAGGAAGAAGTGCTGGAAGGGGATGCCGCAGAAGCTATCATCATGTACGCCGAGCAGCAGTCCGAAGTGGGAATGATCGTGATGGCCACTCGCGGCAGGAGCGGTCTAACCCGATGGGTGCTCGGCAGCGTTGCCGAGAAGGTGCTGGAGGCGTCGCCAGTACCGCTTGCGCTTATTCGCCCACAGGTGGGTTCCGAAAATCAGGCGGACGTTGACGCGTCGGGATTCGGGCGGCAGGCTTTGCCCCGCATACCCACCTACGGAACCATTCTGGTCCCCCTCGACTTCTCGGTGTTGGCGGAGGAGGCGCTTGTACAGGCTATGGTCCTCGCGGCTGCTACCGGGGCAACGCTGCTCCTGGTCTCCGTGCTGCCTCTCCCAGATGCCATAGAACTGCCCATTCCGCCTCGGTTGACACCTGATGGAGAAGAAGACAATGCTGAGACGGGATCGCTCCTACCCCCCAGGCAGAGCGTGGCACAGGCGCTCCAGGATGTCCACGATCGAGAGGAGCAGGCCCTGAATCAGTATCTGGCATCGGTGGCCCACCGCGTGGAGGAAGCAGGAGCAGCTAGAATAGAGGTTCGCACTCAGGTTCTCCTGGGCGATGCGGCAAAAGAGATTCTGCAGTCCGGATGGAAAGGAGGTGCTGACCTTATCGTGATGTCAACGCGTGGTCGAGGTGGTCTGGCGCGGCTATGGCCGGGGAGCGTGGCAATGAACGTTGCGCGAGAAGCAGCAGTACCTGTGCTGCTGGTGCACGACAAGGTGGCGCGTCAACTGGAGGAGCCA
Source organism: Chloroflexota bacterium (assembly GCA_039932335.1). GTDB lineage: Bacteria > Chloroflexota > Chloroflexia > QHBQ01 > JADMIH01 > JADMIH01. Next base: position 203,457 of record JBDTQH010000003.1, on the reverse strand, counting down.
GGTGAGCGTGGTGGCCAGGAAGGCCGGAGCAGCTAAGGCTAAGCGTTGGCTTGCATCCCGGCACGCCTGTTAGCCGGAGTGTGCCGTGGCTCAGCAGATCTGCAGTCATATCGGGGACTTGGCTATGGCTGCGTGCAGCGCTAGATCCGGCTAGAACGTGCATGAGGCTGTGACCCACATAGGCCTCAGCAAAATAGCTGCACGCTCTTCTCCTCTGGTATAACACTTTTCTCGGTCACGATCTATGGGAACCTTCTACTGGTTCACTACCACCATTTACCTCACAGCACCGGCCCTCATCTCTACAGATGCTTCTATTGATTCGTCGGTGCGTTTCTGGGGTAAGGGCGCTTCTCGCACCGGGATCAGCAATACCGGTAGCCCTGCCTCCTGCACAACCTTAAGAGCCACGCTTCCAAGCAGCAAATCTTGCAACCCTTGTAGGGCATTCGAGCTACCCCCGCCCTGTGTGGACATGATGACCAGGTCCGACTCGATCTGCTCGACAGCCTTCAATATCACCTCGGCCAGTTGGCCTTGCGCAATACGCGTCTTGACTCGCAGCCCGTCGGCCCGCAACGAATCCGCCTTCTCCTGCAGGTAGCCGGTTAGACGGTCTCTCTCTTCCTGCCAGGCGTCCGCGTACAACTGGTAGCTGGCTGCTTCCATGTACATGGACATGCTGCCAATGGAAAGTCGCTGCGTTGACGAAACGAGCACCAGTGTTGCCCCGGTGGCGATCGCCAGCAGCCGGGCCTCTCTAAGCGCCTGCTCTGCCAGCGCGGATCCATCAAGGGGCACCATGATTGTGCTGTACGTATCCTTATGTGACCGGCGCGCAGCCTCTTCGCCTCCTTCAGGACGGACAAGGAGCAGAGGAATCGGAGAAGCATGCAGTACCTTTTCAGACACGCTGCCGAAGAACCAGCGTCCAAGACCGCTCCGGCCATGAGTAGACATAACGATTAGCGTAATGCTCGGGTCGTATGCTGCTTCCGAGACAATCACCTTCGCGGGATCTCCCTCCCGTACCCGGCTCGTCACCTCGATCCGCTCCGCTCTTAACTGCCCTTCAATACCCCAAAGGTAAGCCTGAGCCGCGTTCGCTTCCTCCTTGTGATTTTCCGGTACTGCCGAGCGTGCCATGCCCCATGCCGCCGGGCGATTATGCGAGGGCGAAGGCACGACCTGCAGCAGGATCAGTGAGCTTGCGGTAGCACGGGCCATGGCTACCGCGTTGGGTAGAGCCATTTCGGCCAGAACCGAGCCATCTAACGGCACCAGTATTTGTCTTAACATCGCGATTGTCTCCTCTCTTTCGTTCGTCCCGTTTTTCGGAGCTTCTGTCAGTTACGCTCTATGTGGATGTCGCTCGATTTCATCCGGTGGTGAGTTCAAGGAATGCGGAATTGGGAATGCGGAATGTACGCGATGGAGAAGAATTCCGCATTCCCCTTACATCTACTCATGTATCCCTCGAACACTTAGCAGGACGCTGCTCCCTAATTCTATTGTAGGGTGGCGCTTTGAAGATACTGATTGGAACTTGTTAAGATTCGAGCAGGTTAGTGCTAAGATTTGATTAAGACGGAGAAAAGGGAGAGGGTCAAACCTGCCACTCTATGCGATTTACTGACGCTTGAAGCAGCCATGAAGGTCGGAGACGCTTTCATGCGTAGAGGAAGCCCAGGGTCGAGTCCGCTCCTAAGGCAGCCCCGATCGGCAGGGTGACGAGTATGGCAGAAACCCTGTCAAAGAAAGGGCCTGGGAGGGCCGGAGCGCTGCGTCATCCGGGGGCAGATTGCTTGCGCTCGATTCAGACGGATCTTTTGTATCTACGCGGGAATACCAGCCAGCAGGTGTGAATCGCTCTTTTGCTTCGCATTGAGCATTGTGGCCTGGAGCTTCTCTGCCAGGCCTTCCTGAACAGCGGTGAGAAGAGTGTCAATGCCGAACGGCTTCTCGACGAAAATGCAGTCCATGGCGATGAGGTCTTCCTGCCTGGCGTGCACTGCGCGGATGTCGGCTGAGCAGATTATCACAGGCAGGTCCGCTGTTCTGACGTTCTGCTTGAGCTTGTCGAGGGTTGGCCAACCGTCGCCGGAGTGCTGGAGCGTGATGTCGAGGATTACTAGATCAGGAAGGGTCCGGGAAATTTCATCGTAGGCGTTCGTTGCGCGGCACAATAAGGTGACTGCATAGCCCTCTTCCTCCAACACGTCTTGCATCAGTTGTCGGATGCTACTGTCGTCCTCAACAACAAGAATGCGCTTCTGTGCCGCCGGATTTGTCACTGAACGAGTAACCCGACCAGTGATAGAGTTAGTTTTCGGACCAGTCATTGGGATTGTCTCCATCTGCGCAACGAAGAATGTTAGCCATGCAGCGGCGGGAAAGGCACCTTGCGCGGGAGGTGCGGGTTCGATGGCGTGCTATTATGTTCCTGGCTTGAGAGTGCATCCTCTCTACTCCCTGGCCCTTACAATCTCAGCGTCTCAGTGTCCGCAAAGGTGAGCCACAGGATAGCTTCACTCTTCTCGGCAGGCACCCGCTCCATCCTATCCAACCGTCCGTGGTATGGAGTACGCCTGAGCCAGCCTCCTGCTTCAGAAGGCACTCTGTACAGATTCCCGTCTCCACCTTCAATGATCCATTCAAGGTGGAGAGGTGTGCCGTCCTCCAGTCTCAACGGCGCATTCTCCGCGCAGTAGACCCCTCGCGTTGCTGCCGTTCTAAGTGCCTGGTTTACCATACTCTGCCTTATCCTTCCTCTATGTTGCGAAACCCATACGGGTCGTCACAGTTTAGTTTCGCTTTTGCCCGGCCTGGGCTCGATGATTCTGACAATCTCTGCAAAGCGTGGAGTAGGGTCGGGCTACTAGCCGGTCGGCTGCGATCGTCGCCAGGCAGTTGGCACAAATGCCATAATTCCCTTCGTCAATCCGGGCGAGAGCTTCGTTAATCTGCATAAGCTGATCTCGCGAACTGTCTCGGAGGTCGCGGAGCATTGCAAGGTTGTTATCCTCCTCGTTTCCCAGGTGGGCTTGCAGTCGATCTCTAAGAGTGATTAGCACCTCTTTGACATGGGATGCTTTTGGGGCACCCGGAGGACCTTCGCCGATATTCGGGGGACTATTTCGGTGCGGTGTACGACGGACCATTTCTGTGGTTCCTCACTAAGGGATTTTGGGGTGCTATGCGTGCTGCACGCCCTTACGCTTATGTGCGACGGTCTTGGACGTTGCACGCCTCCCCTCTCCTATCACTTTTTCATATCACTTCTATTGTAGGCGGGGAGTTTTAGAGTAGTGCAAGGGAATCATTAAGATCGTGTTAAGATTGATCGTGTTAAGATTCCAGGCAAGGTATCAAGGATATCCCTATGGTATAACCCAGCGGTCGTGCAGTTATGCAGATGTGGAGCGGGAGTGTTAGACCGCTGCGATTGTGCGTGGGGTGTTACTCTGCACGCCCGTTCGCCGGTATGTCCGGCATGAACGGGCCTGAAGGTTAAGCAGGATTTGGATCTGTGGAGGGGTCAGCAGATATAAGCAGGGTAAAGTAGAAGGAGCTGCCCTTCCCGGCACCCGGGCTTTCGGCCCATATCCTCCCTCCCATGGTTTCTACGAGCGCCTTAGCGACGGGCAGGCCGATTCCGGAGCTACCGGATGCCAGCCTGCTCGACCTATCTACCCGGAAGAATCGTTCGTACAGGTGAGGTATATGCTCGGCTGCAATCCCTATTCCTGTGTCGGTTACTCCGAAGACCACTTCACTGGCACCGGGAGCAACCGCGCTTCCCGCTGCGCCCGTAAGACGGCTGACGGCAACGGTCACTGTGCCGGGAACAGGGGTATACCTGAGCGCATTGGTCAGCAAGTTCACGAGGACCTGGATTGTATAGTCGGCGTCGGCGAGCACTAACGGCAAGCTTTCGGGTATATCAGCCACCACCTCCAGCCCCTTTGCCTCAAGGTGGAGGCGCATACGGTCTAGAGCCGCTTGCGCTATGATGCCAGGGTCGACCGATTGCAGATCAGGCGCGTCTTGCCGGGACTCTGCCCGTGATAGGGCCTGGAGCTTATCGATCAAGCGATGCCCTCGACCTGCTACATCGTAAAGCATTGACCAGGTTTGATCGGTAGGCTTTACATGCCCATCAAGGAGGCCCTCGAAATAACCTTCAAGAATTGCAATCGGGGTGCGCAGTTCATGGATGATCTCACCAAACAATTCTGTACGCCGTCCCTCTGCTGCTTCCAGTGAGGCGGCTAGATTGTTGAGGGACAAGGCCAGATTATCAAGCTCATCCTTACCATCTGGGGCAAGCCTGTCATCCTTTGCTCCGGGCATTCGCTCTGTGTAATAACCTCTGGCAAGCCGCCGTGCAAGCGCCGAAGCACGTATCACAGGTGAGGTAAGCTGCTCAACCAGCCAACGGCTGAACAGCACCGCTGCCACCACACCGGCAAGCGCGCTCATGACTACAAGCCCCAGTGCGAAGAGTATCGGGTCGCTTCCAGGTGGTAATGGTGTAAAGATCGGGAATATGAGCAGAACCACAACAAGTAGGGCGACGGTTGATGTGGCGACAACAAGAAGGTGTGCCGCCAGGATCTTTGCCCTTAGCCCAAAGTGGGGCCATCTCATTTCTCGGATTCACCTTGACTGGCACCGGCGGTCGGCAGCGTCAACGAAGGTGAACACCCCCGCCTCGCCGGCACGGAGGACGAGGATGAGGCCGGCAATGGTATACGCCGAAGGCCGAAGCGCAAGCCCCCGCCACGCACTGTTTCGACGCGCTCCGGCGTGGTGATGGTGTTCTCCAGTAATTGGATGCTCGTCATTAGTTTCTCATTGCAAGTTGAATCTTCCCTGTCAGGGGCCACGTGAAGATCAGATCTCTCAAGCAGCGGCGGTGCCGACACGCGCTCATGATTTTGCATGGCTCTGTAACGTGGCTAAGATGCAAGGTGTTCCTGAAGGTACTCCTTCAAGGCCACCGCATTATTGTGCTCGGTATCTCTAGCACTATACAGTAATGTTACATTACCCTTGCGGGCAGCTTCAACCAGAGGCTGCCATGCTTCCGTGTGGGCATCAAGCTCCGCAAAGTAGCGCTTGCGGAACTCCTCCCACCTGGCGGGATCATGACTGAACCAGTGCCGCAGGTCGCCGCTGGGCGCTACGTCTTTGATCCAGCTATCCAGGGTCAGATCTTCTTTTCGCATACCCCTCGGCCACAATCTCTCAACCAGGATACGAGCACCGTCGCCCGGGTCTGTGCTTTCATACACACGCTTTGTCTCTATCATATTCTCGGCCTCTTTGCCTCTGTTGATCCCGGCTATTGGGCGTCAGGAAAATCGGTGTTGGCGAATTGCCACCACGCGTCGAAGCGAGCCTGCGTCCAGGGATCGCATACGATGGCCTGCATGCGATAGACGAGCGTAGGTGTGACCTGGTGCCCGCCGGTCAAGAACTCGACGCCCTGCGCTGCGGTTTCATCTTGCTCGATATCAACTTCCTTGTATTCTATCTTCTGCCGGTTGAAATACGCTACTGCTGCGTCGCTATCCTCACACCAAGAGCGCCTGTAAACTATTATCGGCTCGGATTGCACTTGATCCCCCTGACTGTTATTGCCTGCCTATTGCCTGCGTGGGGGCTGGTGATCCCCATATCGTCAATATTCAGAACTGGGCGGAGGCTTCTTGCATGTAGGTAAGATAAAACCCACCGCCCCGGCTTCGCTCACACCCTATTCCTTATCTTACCCCTTATACGTGAGGACTCGGCCCCACAGGCTCTTGTTGCCCCAGATGCCGGAGCGCAGGCACTCCAATTGCACGATCTGGCTGTGATCCACGAACACGTTCACTTCAGGGCCGTAGTTCTTGATGTACCAGGCGAACACCTCAGGGTCGGCTGCTTCGAACATCACTTTCTCCAGGCCGAGCGCGCCGATTATTTTCGCCGCAGCGTCCGTTCGCCAGGTATTTACATTCTCGGTGATCCCCTCCGACTCGATCATTATCATGTATGCCCCGGCATCGAGGAAGCGCTTTGCCTGCCCGATTGCCCACTCCACATCGCGTGTGCCCTCGGCCTCAAGCTCCCCTATGGTGGTTGCGCCACCGGCGCCGAACTGGATACCTACCTCCGGTTTGGCCTTAAGCCCGGCAGCGCGTACTCTCTCCACCAGCCGCAGCCAGTCGTCGGTCGGTATGGTAATGAAGCCGCTCGATATCTCGATTATGTCGAAGCCGAGCGCTCCACACTCCTTGATGTACGCGTCTACTGCGTCTTTGCCCTGTACCAACACGTGCTCGATGAACCCTCCGGTAGATACAAGCACATCATGGCTGTGGGCCACCTCGATTAGCTCCTTGACGGCCTGCCTGGGCATAAGCGAAAACGACCCTCCGGCGAACTTCAGGCTGTCCACATACTCTCCCATAGTTTCCAGGACATCCTGCAAGTAGCGCTTGCCCATAGGGGTATAATAGGGGCCGCGTATCTCGGTTATGCCACGGCTGCGCGGCTTGCCTTCGCGCTCGTTTAGCTTTATGAATGGGAATGCTCTGTCGTTCATGATTTGCTTCCTCCAATATTAAAGAAGTGAGAAGTGAGACTACGTAATTGAGGAATGAATAGATTACTCATCTGATCTCATTTCTCATTTCTTATTTCCGGTTCCTAATAACTAATCGCCCTGGCTATTCTGCTGCACCGGCGCCAATGCGCGCCAGCAGTCTCATCAGGTCGCTAACTTGTATCGTGTCAAGCTCGGAAACCATCTGCACGATCTCTCGACGCATGGCCGCATCGGTGTAGGGTGACGCGAGCTTATCGAGCTTGATCGCCAACTGCTCCCAGGACATCGGCCGTGTCAGGAAGCCCTCGTAATCGCTCTTCTCTACGGTGAATACCCGCCCGTCAACCAGTTGAATCCGGATGCGGCAGCACATCTCACCGGGGAAGCGCTTGCTGTATCCTGCGTCCGGACGAACTATCACCTGGCGCAACAGGGTCTGCACATCCTCCTGTAGGATACGCTCCGGCCTGTACTGTGCGGGCGTGACCTCCCCATCCAGCAGGGCGACTGCTACCATGTAGGGCAGGCTGTGATCGGCTTCCTCTTTGGTATGTACCAACCGCTTGTCGCCCTCCTCACCGCCTCCGATGATGTTGTATGCCACATCGAAGACATCTACCTTGACACACTCGATCTCATGTGGGTTGAAGCGGTGCCCCGTTCGCAAGTCGAGCACCCCCTCCAGCACCGATTGGGAGTGAATCTCGGCGTTATATTTCTTGAGGATGGTCCGTCTCACGGCTTCGAGGTCTTCTTTACTCCAATCAAGCTCGAAGCATCCCGCAACACTCTCCATGAAACCCTTGTTGCCCTCGAACACCTCCATCGGTCCCGTAATGCCGTGCTTTGCGAGGAATGCAGCATGGGTGGCATCGTATGCGGTGTTGGGATACGCCAGCCCCTTCCAGTTGGAGAGCCTGCCCGTGCGTGTTACACGCAATGCGTTGTATGCGGTGCCGCTGATTGCGATGGCATTTGCGGTCCTGGCCGCATCCAGTCGGAGTGCCTTCGACACCCCCGCCGCAACAGCATATGCACCCTGCGTGGTGTGGTCGAAGCCTTTGGCCCTCACCGGAGCCTCTTCCGAGAGGCGGCACTGCACTTGATAGGCTACCGCCAGAGCGGTGAGGAACTCCTGACCGCTTGCTCCTACGTACTCGCTCGCGGCCAGCACCGCGCCCACGTTGTCGCTTGGGTGGCAGGTCTCTCCTTTAGAGAGGAAGCTGTCGTTATAGTCCAGGTAGCGCACCAGGGCGCTGTTGTACAAGGCGGCCCGGTCGGGCGAAGTCTTAGCTCCTCCCAATCCGATGAGGGTCGCCAGCGGATTACCGCCGAGTTCCTCCAGATATGCTCTCAGCATCCGAATAGGAGGGCCGTCTAGAGCGCCCATGGCGCAGGCCACCGAGTCGAGCACCCTGACTTTGAGAGCCTGGCGGGCATCCTCCGATATATCGCCGTATGTGACCCGCTGCACGAAAGCCGACATGCGCTCAACCTGGGTCGGCCCCATGTCTGGTATATGCGAGATCCCAACAGGGGCAAGTTCTTCAACACGCATGTTCTTACCTCCAATCACCACTGAAAACTTAAGAAGGCATGCCGCCGGCAGGCAGCATGGCCCGGATATTAGAACTCTTCCCGTCCGCATTCCGGGCACCGCGACTCAATGAAGTCGAGCGACCCTAAGACCCCATCTGCCGTGGGAAGGGGCGGCCCGTCGCTGGCCCGGCTGGACAAATAGACCTTACCGTAGCGCCCGGCGACGTAGACAGCCTGGGAGACTGATCTGCCGTCAGGCGTTATGGCTCCGTAATCCCGGTAGACCTGCCCATCTTCATCGGCCAGGACAGGGAATGGAAGGCGACCGTCCTGCTTGACTTGTGCCGCCTCGGCGGTTGTTCCTCGCACAATCGCGAGCACCTCCGCGCTCCCGCTGACGATTTCGGCGTAGCGCCTTGAGAGATCGGATAGGAGGCCGGATGTGGGTCCGCGCATGTCGCTGCTATACGGGCCAACGAATACCAGTATCAGGCTCCGGCGGTTCGGGTCATGATCGTGGCTGTGGTAATCAGAGGTCTTAATCGGCTGCCCTTCGGCAGAAGGCAGCTTGAAATCCGGCATGAAATTCTCGACAACAGGCCAGGCTTGCCCCGACCTCGTAGTATCAGGAGCGTGCATCATTGAGTCTCCTCTCTATCCTTTCTGAACTATCTTATCTACAGCGTGTGCAGGCCGGCCCGATAGGGAGCTTGGTGCGTTCAGATTGGCACCCTCGTCCACACCAACACCCAGGCGGTCGACCAACTCGCCGCCAAGCCACCCCGTTACCAGGGCAAGCAGCACCGCAACCAACGCAAGAATGAAAGCCACTGTGCCGGGCACGTAGTTAGGCTCGTTCAGCCGCAGCAGCCAGCTTACGGCGAAGAGCGCTACCACAACGACGTTGCCTACGCCGTGCATGAGACCTACCTGCTTGGCTCTCGTGCCGGCAGGGATGTTGATCCAGTCGAGAAGGCCGAAAACTGCGGCCAGGAGGCCGCCGATCACGCCTGCAGCGATATTCCAGAAGGCCACTGTGGCAAGAACTTCGTTACCCGTTATCATGCCCACTATGTCGAATATCACCGCGATTGCCAGTAATCCTAGAGGGAATACAATAAGCATCGGGTGAATAGGGTGTCCAAGGAGCTTTACTTTGCTTTCCATTATTTTGTTCCCCACAAGAGTGTAAGTGCTGTGCCACCTTATGTTGAGACCGGTGGCTAAACAGCGTTTGCCGTTGTATGCTGCTGATCGTCAGATATCAGCGCCCGTTTGTTGCTGATGGCAGCGTAGATGCTTTCCAGCGATTGGGAGAAAGCCGCTATGCCATCAACCTGGAGCTTATCAGTTACCTTCTGCATGCTGATGCCTGCAGCGGCCAGCTCCAGCACGTTTACATGTGCATCCTCCAGGTGCCGGTCTATCGTTTGTGCCACCTGCCCGTGATCTTGAAAAGCGTCTATTGTAGCTTGCGGCATAGTATTTATCGTATCCGGGCCTATCAGCTCCTCCACATACATGACGTCACGGTAAGATGGGTTCTTTGTGCTCGTGCTGGCCCACAGTGGCCGCTGCACGCGGGCACCTTCGGCCCGCAGTTGCATAAACTGCTCACCGTAGAACTTCCACTTGAAGCGCCGATACGCCAGTCGGGCATTAGCAATAGCCGCCTTACCTTTTAGCTCTTGTAGCCGCTGCTTTCTTGCCCACGATTCCTGACCCTCAGCGGGTTCAGACTGGGCGTCTATCAGAGCATCCAGGCGCTTATCGACCTCGGTGTCCACACGGCTCACGAAGAAGCTGGCAACAGATGCCACCCTGTCCAGAGGCTTCCCCTTCGCCTTAAGATCTTCCAGGCCGCCTATATACGCGTCCATCACCCTCTCGTAGTAGTCGATCCCGAAAATCAGGGTGATGTTGACGTTGATGCCCTCGCCTGTAAGCTGGCGTATGGCAGGCACTCCCGCGTCGGTAGCGGGCACTTTGATCATCACGTTCGGCCGGTCCACGCTCCTGAAAAATCGACGTGCCTCCTCGATCGTGCCGTTCGTGTCCCCAGCCAGGTAGGGGGATACCTCGATGCTGGCGTAACCGTCAGCGCCGCCGGTCTCGTCGTATATTGGGCGGAACAGGTCCGCAGCAGCACGGACATCCTCGACCAACAGGCGCTCATATATCTCTGATGGGCTTAGTCCCTGCCCAAGCAACTCTTTTATCTCGTCATCATAGTCCGCGCCGGCAACTAGCGCTTTCTCAAAGATCGTCGGGTTCACGGTCGCCCCGCGTATACCCAGCTTGACAAGCTCCTGTAGCTTGCCAGATTTCATGAGGCCTCGATGAATATCGTCATACCAGGGGCTTTGCCCCGCCTCTAGCAGGCGTTGTAGTTGAGTAACCATAATCTCAATGTCTCCTTTCAAGTCGTGACGATAAGTGCCGGCACGACACTGCAAATGAGAAGTGAGAAATGAGATCAGCCAAGTAATCTATTCACTTCTCATTTCTCATTTCTCACTTTTCATTTCGCGTTTCGCCACTGCCGCCTTCTACCGCTGCAAGCCACATGCCGTGAAGAATTCGGAGCGGAGCGCCGGGTCGCCGTCATACGCGCCGCGCCAGACGGTAGTGCGAGTCATGGGTGAGATCTCTCGCACGCCACGCATCTGCATGCACATATGGTGAGCCTCAATGTACACGGCTACTCCGTGCGGCTGGATCAGCGATTCGAGGGTGTCGGCGATTTGCTGGCCGATACGCTCCTGCACCGAGAAGCGCCTGGCATAGAGGCGCACCAGCCGTGTGAGCTTGGAGATGCCAATGATTCCTTCGTGAGCTATGTAGCCAACGTATGCGTTCCCATAGAAGGGGAGAGCGTGATGCTCGCACAGGGCATGGAACGGAATCGGCCCTTCGACTACCTGACTCAGGCGGCAGTCCGGCCCGCCCCGGCATTCTGTTTTGAACACCTTGAGCAACTTGGGGTCGCCATCGTAGCCGCTGGTCGCATCGAACATGGCTCGCACGAAGCGGCGAGGGGTCTCCAGGGTGGATGGCGTGTCGAGGTCCATCCCGAAAGCGGTGAACATCTCCGCTACGTAGCTCTCGAACTTTTGCATCTGCTCGACCGATATCAGGCGCGGCTGAATGTTCACACCTCTATCCGTGTCCCTGAAGGGAGCCTTATATATTCCTTCGTCGATATCCATTTCAGCGTCTATGTCGAGTTTCAGAGCCATTCGCTTATCCTTTCACGCACTTTCTGTATGATTACTTGATATGTTCGAACCGTTGCGATGTATGCCGCAATGCTAATCACTTTCCGGTAATCTGCCTTTGAGGTCCTCGGCGCGAAATGGCCCAGGCTCGGCAATCAGGCGGCGAGCCGCGTCCACCTGTCCCCATACGTTCCACAGTAACACTCCGCGCACGCGACCCTCACGCAGGTAGTAGACAACGCCCTCGCGGTATTGCTCCTTCCAGTCGGCCACGGTCTCAAGCCGTGGATCAAGCTCACCTAGCGCCTCGTACCCTAATTCAAAGAGGTCTGAGTAGAAGAAGGGGGAGTGTTGGTACTCCTCGTTTGCCCCAGCCATGTTCCTGCCGGCTGCTTTGCCCATCGTGTTCGCGTTGTCCTCGTGCTCGACGCGCCGCTTGCTGCCCAGGAGAGGATCCTGGAACTGGGCGACATCTCCTGCGGCGAAGATATCCGGGTTGCCTGCACGCAGCATTTCGTCCACGATTATCCCGCCGGTCTCCCCAGTCTCCAGACCTGTCTGCCGGGCAAGCTGCACGTTCGGCCCGATACCGATGCCCGCCACCACGCCATCCACCACGACTACCTTGCCGCTCTTGGTCGTCAGAGCCAGCCCATCTCCACGCCTTTCCAGGCCAGACGCTAGCTCTCCGGTGAGTAGCTCGATGCCCTTTTCCCTGTAGAAACCGTTCAAGAACTCGACCAGATCGGGCGGATACAGCCGCTCTCCGATGCCTGCTTCAGGTATGATCATTACCACCTTCTTGCCGTTCATCGCCAGGGCCGCCGCGACCTCTGAACCGATAAACCCGCCTCCGATCACGGCGAACCGCTCGCCACGCTCGGTCAGCGCACGCAGTCGCAGATAGTCTTCGAGCGTGCGGTAGTAGATGATATCCTCGCCGCCAAACGGGAGCCGCCGCGGCGTACCGCCTGTAGCGAGGAGAAGTTTGTCGAAGGTATACCGGTTCCCGACTGTGTCAGCCACACTCTTGTTGCTGAGATCTATGGTCCCAACTGTCCTGCCCAGGTACGTCTCCACTCTCAGCTCTTCCATCTTATTCCAGACCGTCGCCAGTGGTTTGCCCGCCCACAGCTTCTTGGAAAGTGGGGGACGCTTGTAAGGCATTTCGCTCTCTTCGCTGAAGAGGGCTATAGAACCGGTCGGGTCGACCTCTCGAATGCCGCGAACGGCTGCGTAAGCCGTCATGCCGCCGCCAATAATCATATAAGTGTAGTGTGGTGTCATTATTGTGCCTCTCTCCCCAACTATCACTTTATAAGAACCGGAAATCAGAAATGAGATCAGATGAGTAATCTATTCATGTCTCAATTACGTAGTCTCACTTCTCATTTCCTTAATATTGTAGTGCCCAACTTTTTCGATACCGCTAGGGAAGTGCTAAGATACTGCTAAGATTGAGATCAAAATGTTTATCAAGCCCGACCTCCAGCCCACTTTCGCAGGCATAGCGGCAGAGCGAGCGCCGGATGGAGCATCAAAGCGCACCACCGCCTCTTGATCTTCTAATTTGTCGAGGACCGAGTATACATTGGCGCGGGGTAGGCCGGAGACTTTCGCCAGCTCGTACCCGCTGAGGAGCTGCGCTTGTCAAGCGCCATATACGCACGTGCCTCGTAATCTTCGAAGCCAAGTCCCTGTAGCAATTGCAAAATACCCGGCACTGCGCTGCTGGCAAACCCTGCATGAAAATAACGTTGGTTCAGGCCGTGACGGCGTATCAAAGTGCGATATTGCCCGGCTGAATCGTCACCTGCCAATCGCGTCAGGCTAGTCGATATAGTTGGGCAACCAGTTGCCGTGTGCAGCGATCATATCGTCGCACATTGCCACTATATCGTCTATCGAAAGCTCGGCTGCTGTGTGCGGGTCGAGAAGCGCGGCGTGGTAGATGTGATCCTTCTTGCGGGTGATGGCCGCTTCGATAGTCAGCAATTGGGTGTTGGTGTTTGTGCGGTTCAGCGCGGCACACTGGGGAGGCAAGTTGCCGACAAATGTGGGCGTCACCCCGCTGGCATCCACCAGGCAAGGCACCTCCACGCAGGCTTCCGACGGTAAGTTAGTGATCAGCCCTGTGTTCATGACGTTGCCGCCGATTTTGAACGGTTTGTCGGTTTCCATCGCCTCCATAATGTATGAGGCGTACTCGTTGCTGCGCTTATGGCTCAGGCTAGCGTTGTTGATTACTTCGTCGCGCATCCTCTGCCAGCCTTTGATTTGCGCCACGCAGCGGCGCGGGTACTCGTCCAGCGGTATGTTATAGCGATCGATCAGGTCGGGATACGCCGACTTGATGAAGTAGGGCATATACTCGGCGCTATGTTCCGACGACTCAGTTACGTAATAGCCGAAGCGAAACATGATCTCAAAGCGTACCATGTCGTTGTGTTGTCCTTCTTGTTTCTCCCGAGCGCGCCGTTTCACTTCCGGGTAAAGATCTTCGCCGTCACGGGTGATCTCCAGCACCCACGCCTGATGGTTGATGCCCGCGATACGCGATTGCACGCCGGTCGGGTCCATTTCGAGGTGCTTGAAAAGGTCGGGTATAGCCACCTGCACGCTGTGGCATAAGCCCACCGTCTTGATGCCGCCGTAGCGAATCATTACGTTGGTGAGCGCGGCCATCGGATTGGTGTAGTTCAGGAACCAGGCGTCGGGGCAGACCTCCTGCATATCGCGGGCGAAGTCGAGCATCACCGGGATGGTGCGCAGGTTGCGGAAGATGCCGCCAATGCCAATAGTGTCACCTATGGTTTGCCGCAGACCGTATTTCTTCGGTATCTCGAAGTCGGTTATGGTGCACGGGTCGTAGCCTCCCACCTGGATGGCGTTAATTACATAGTCTGCTCCGCGAAGGGCTTCTTTGCGGTCGGTGTAAGCTACGATCCTGGCGTCGCTCTGAGTCATGTTGTGCTGCAGATTCTTCAGCATCTGCTCCGACTCGCCCAGCCGGACGAGGTCGATGTCGAACAGCGCCAGCTCAGCATCGCTCAGTGCAGGCGTCAGCAGCGCATCTCCGAGCACATTCTTAGCAAAAACGGTGCTGCCCGCACCAAGGAAGGTTATCTTGGGCAAAGGAAATCTCCTCTTATAAGGCAGAGATTTAATCAGGGTTAGGCCATGAGCAGACGGTTCAACCTCGACCTACTGCCCGGCAGGGTGCCTGTCACCTGTCGTGCAAGCGAACCGCGTTTTCAGCGGGCGTTCGGTCCCCATAGAGCTATGATGCCCTTCCCCATTGTACTCGATTCTCTTGTTGCTACACTTATCGAAAGTAGGTATTCATAGCTCCTCAATGTCCCTCTTGCCATCTATAGCCTGATTCTGACAGCCCCCAAACTCGCCTCGATTCCATCGAAAATCACCTGTTTGCCCCATTGACAAGGTTTATTCATGGGTGTATAATTATTCAAACTGTGGATATATAATCTCATGTGAATATTTATGCAGGAGTACTCTGATGAAGAAGCTACGATTTGGTGCAGGCATCTGGATGTTCCAGCAGTTTGTTGATCGCTACGCGACCGACGCATACGGACCTCCGGTCGGCACGTTGGAAGCGATAGAGAAGGCGAGCGAGGTCGGCGGCATAGAGGTTCTGGATATCAATTATCCCTTCGCCGGAGACGATGTCACTGTTAAGCAGGTGCGCGAAACGCTGGAACGTCACGGCATGAGTGCCCAGGCGATCACTCCTCATATTTATATGCGTGAGTTCCAGATGGGTAGTTTTACTAACCCAGATGCCGCCACGCGCCGCAACGCAATTGACCTCGGCAAGAAAGCCGTCGAAATCGCGCATGAGCTTGACGCAAAGTATGTGAAGTTCTGGCCCGGACAGGACGGCTTCGATTATCCGTTCCAGGTGAACTACAGCCAAATCTGGGATTACGCGGTCGAAGGTATTGGCGAAGTGGCACGCGCCAACCCGGCGCAGCAGTTCGCTATCGAATATAAGCTGAAAGAGCCTCGCGTGCAGTTATTCTTCAGTACGTCCGCCCGCACGCTGCTCGCCATCCAGGACATGGGCGTTGATAACGTCGGTATCGTGCTCGACCTGGGGCACTCGCTGTTCGCCAAGGAAACGCCCGCCGATGTGGTGCAAATGGTATCGAGGCGCGGCAAGCTGGTCTCCGTGGAGGTTAACGACAACTGGCGCGAGTGGGACGACGACATGGCCGTCGGCTCGGTGCACCTGATCGAGACGCTTGAGTTCTTGTATGCATTGCGGCAGATCGACTGGCAGGGGCCGATATTGCTGGACCAGTTCCCCTTCCGCGAGGACCCAATCAAGGCGGCCCGCAGCAGTATCAACACCATTCGCACGCTCGACAGCTTGCTTGACCGCATTGATGTGAAGGCGCTGACGGCAGCGCAGGATAAGCAGGATGCGCTGGAGGCGCAGCGGGTGGTTATGGAGATGCTCCTTGGCACCCGCACGGAGGAGGCCTCCCGGTGATTGATACACAACAGGTAGACGCACAAAAGGTTGACAAGCTGCGTAAGATGGCTGCTGCCGTGCGACGGCGCGATCTGCAAACCGTCAACAGAGCCAAATTAGGTCATGTTGGCGGGGAGATGTCGGCCACCGATATCCTGGTTACCCTCTATTTCGCCGTACTGCACGTCGACCCTGAGCGGCCTGACGACCCCGACCGCGACCGCTTCATCCTGAGCAAAGGTCATTCGGCGGTGGCTCTCTATACTACGCTCGCCCATCGCGGCTTCTTTCCTATTGACCAGCTTGATACATTCGCCCAACCGCTTTCCAAGCTGAACGGCCACCCTGACCGCAATAAAGTGCCCGGTGTCGAGACCAACACAGGACCGCTCGGCCATGGACTGCCTGTCGGTGTGGGCGCGGCGCTTGCTGCCAAGCTGCAAGACTCTAGCTGGCGGGTGTTCGTCCTGACCGGTGATGGTGAGCTGCAAGAGGGGAGCAACTGGGAGGCTGCGATGTCGGCCGCACACTATAAGCTCGACAACCTCACCGTGATCGTGGACCGGAATCGTCTGCAGCAGGGAGACTGGACCGAGCAGACTATGCACCTTGAGCCGCTGGCCGACAAGTGGCGGGCCTTCGGTTGGTCGGTGCAGGAGATAGATGGGCATAATATCCCGCAGCTGCTGCAGACATTTTCCAGTCTGCCGTTCGAGCCAGGCAAGCCAAGCTGTATAATCGCCCACACTCACAAGGGGCAGGGCGTATCGTTCATGCGGGATAGAGCGGGTTGGCACCACAAAGTTCCGAACGCAGAGGAGCTGGCACTGGCGCTAGCAGAACTCGAAGAGGTGACGCCATGACAGGCTCAGTAGAGACTCCGACGGCCGTACAGTCCGCTGACACGCAGCTTTACGATTGCCGTGATGCTTTTGAGAACAAGCTGCGCGAGCTAGCTTCGCACGACCACCGCATTGTGGCCGTGGTGAACGACTCGGTCGGCTCCAGCAAGCTGAATCAGTTCGGGCAGATGTACCCGGTACGGCTCGTGAATGTCGGCATTGCCGAACAGAATATGGTAGGCGTAGGCGCAGGGCTTGCTAACGGCGGACTGATCCCGTTCGTCTGCGGGGCGGCGCCGTTCCTCACGGGCAGGGCGCTGGAGCAGATCAAGGCCGACATGGCCTATTCAAACCAGAACGTCAAGCTCTGCGGCATGAGCAGCGGCATGGCATACGGCGAGCTAGGTCCGACGCACCATTCAATAGAAGACATGGCGTGGCTGCGCGCTATTGCGAACATGACCGTGATTGTACCGGCAGATCCTGTCGAGACAGCGCAGGCGGTTGAAGCGGCCGCGACCACCTACGGACCTATGTTCCTCCGAATTAGCCGCTTGCCCGTGCCGATAGTGCATGGGCCGGACTACCGCTTCCAGATAGGCAAGGCGGCGCTGATGCGCGAGGGGAGCGACGTTACACTGATCGCCAATGGCGTGCTGGTGGCAAGAGCCATAGAAGCGGCTGACATGCTTGCTAAGGAAGGCGTACAGGCTCGCGTCCTGAACATGAGCACGGTGCGGCCGCTGGACGTCGATGCGGTGATTTCGGCAGCGGCCGAGACCGACGGCATTGTGACGGTCGAAGAGCATACGGTATATGGCGGGCTTGGTGGGGCGGTCGCTGAGGTGGTTGTGCAGAACCGGCCCGTTCCGATGCGGATACTGGGAGTACCGGGGGTGTTCGCGCCCACAGGCTCTGCGGAATGGCTGCTGGAGCACTTCGGGCTGACAGCACAGGGCATACGTGACGCTGCCCTTGACCTGATTGGGGCGAGGGCGTAAAGGCGATGGGTAGCGACGCGGGCTGCATCCTGGCTATAGACCAGGGCACCACGAACACCAAAGTCCTGCTTATTGACCGGGCAGGGTCGGTGGTCGCACATGCGTCGCGCCCGTTGAAGCAGACTTATCCGAAGCCCGCCTGGGTCGAGCAAGATCCCATCGAGATATGGGATAGCGTTCGAGCAGCAATCGACGACTGCCTTGCTCAGGCCGGTACACCGCGCCTTGAGGCAATCGCCATCAGCAACCAGCGCGAGTCAGTGACGGCGTGGGACAGGCGCACAGGGCAGCCGCTTGGTCCCGTAATCGTGTGGCAATGCCGGCGCACAGCCTCATTCTGCGAAGAGCTGCGGGCAAGGGGCCTGCAATCGCTCCTCGAAGAGCGGACGGGGCTTACTATCGACCCGCTCTTTTCGGCAAGCAAAATGCGCTGGCTGCTCGACCGGATTGAGGACGGCAAGGGGCGCGCTGAACGCGGCGAAATCTGTCTGGGCACAATGGATAGCTGGGTGCTCTGGAACCTGACGGGTGGGGCCGCATACGCCACCGATATGACCAACGCCTCGCGTACTCAATTGCTTGACATCCACAGGCTGGAGCGGAGCCGGGATCTGCTCGATATTTTCGGCGTACCTCGCGAAGCACTGGCCGGGATCAAGCCGTCGAGCGCAATCTACGGCGCGACTGTTTCTATCGGACGGCTCCCCGCGGGCGTGCCGGTGGCGTCTATGATAGGCGACTCGCACGCGGCGCTGTTCGGACAGGCGGGGTTCTTGCCGGGATCAGTGAAGGCTACGTACGGCACAGGCTCATCGCTGATGACGCCGGTTGCCTCCCCTGTTGCCTCAAAGCATGGGCTTTCCACCACGGTGGCGTGGTCGTTGGGACTGGGGCGGGTTACGTTTGCCCTTGAGGGAAATATATCGTTCACGGGCGCGGCGATACAGTGGCTTGGCGAGATGCTCTCGCTGCCCAACGAGTCGCAGGGCGTCGCGGACCTTGCAAAGCAGGTGGACGACGCTGAGGGTGTTTACATGGTGCCCGCGTTCGCAGGGCTTGGCGCGCCGTACTGGGACGAAGCGGCCCGCGGACTGATAACCGGGATTACGCGCTCGACCAGAGCTGCCCATATAGCGCGGGCGGCTGTCGAGTCGGTGGCATACCAGGTGCGTGATGTGTTCGATATTATGCGGACCGAAGCGGGATACGACCTGCAGGTGCTGCTTGCGGACGGCGGGGCTACGCGCAATGAGATGTTGATGCAGTTCCAGGCCGACATGATTGGCCTGCCTGTGCTGCGTAACCTCTCTACCGATGTTTCGGCGCTGGGCGCGGCTTACCTGGCAGGGCTTGCCATGGGTATGTGGTCGTCGGTTGACGAGATTGAGCAGCTACGCAGGTCACGCGACCGCTTTGAGCCGAGTATGCCTGCAAGCGAGCGGGACAGATTATACGACGGGTGGGTGAGGGCGGTGGCTCGTGCCACCTACGACACTTCACCGGCTTAGCGGCATGAGTATGGGCTTAGTTTCAGGGAAATGAGTGGGCAGAGGCATTGACGACGCACGATAAAGTGAGGAAACGCTAAATGGCACGTGTCGACGAACTGAGGTTGATGACGAAGGTTGCTCGCCTCTACTATGAGGGTGATATGACGCAGCCGGAGATTGCCGCGCAACTCGATCTGTCGCAGGCCACGGTATCGCGTCTCCTGAAGCGTGCCAAGCAGGAGCAGATCGTGCGCATCAGGGTGAACGTGCCTTCCGGTGCCTACCCCGAGCTTGAGGATGCTTTGCAGAAGACGTATGGCCTCAAAGAAGCGCTGGTTGTTGACAGCGTGGAGGACGACGAGCAGATACTGAGGGACATCGGAGCGGCTGCCGCGTTCTATCTGGAAACGACCCTCAAGCAGGGCGAGGTTATCGGCATATCGTCTTGGAGCTCCACTATCCTGTCGATGGTGGACGCGATGCACCCCACTACACGGCCTTCGGATGTGCGGCTCGTGCAGATACTTGGCGGCCTTGGCAACCCGGGGGCCGAAGTGAACGCGAGCCGCCTGATTGGCAGGCTGGCTACGCTGGTACGCGGGCAGGCCACACTCTTGCCCGCGCCGGGCGTGGTTGGCTCGGCGGACGCCAGGCCGATCCTTGAGAGCGACCGCTTTGTGCGCGAGGCGGTTGACCTGTTTGACAGCGTGACCCTTGCGCTGGTGGGTATCGGCACGGTCGAGCCGTCGGGTCTGCTCGCCAGCAGCGGCAACGTATTCTCGGCGCAGGAGCTGGATATCCTTCGAGAAGCGGGCGCGGTGGGCGACATCTGCCTGCGCTTCTTCGACGCGAAGGGCACGCCGGTTGCTACTCCGCTTGACGACCGTGTTATCGGCATGAGCCTTGATCAGTTGCGGGGGGTGAGGCGCGCCGTGGCACTGGCGGGTGGGAAGCGCAAGCTGAACGCGATCAGGGGGGCAATGCTCGGGGGCCTCGTGAACGTGTTGATCACGGACCGGTTTACGGCGCAACACCTGGTCGAGTACCGGGTACCGAGTGATGAGTACCGAGTGGCGAGTACCGAGTACCGAGTACCGAGTACCGAGTGATGAGTACCGAGTGGCGAGTACCGAGTACCGAGTGATGAGTACCGAGTTGTTGGTTGACCGTCTCCCTGAAGGGAACCCTAACCACCGTAATACTGATAACTGATAACTGACAACTGATAACTGACAACTCGGTACTCGGTACTCGGTACTCGGTACTCGGTACTCGATACCGGCCAAGCAGGAGCACTATTCATGAATACATCTGGCAAAGACGGCAGCGCATACACGAAGCGAGTACCGGCGACGATTGCAGGCTCCCTGAGCAGAGCGGGCTTGCTGTGCCTGCTTGGCATGGGGCTGCTTTTCTCGCTCTCGGGGTGCACTCTCTGGACGGTGCGGTCGCTGCACCCGGCTGAAGGCACAGACACCGCCGGGAGCGCGGTACCGGGGCAGCCGGGGTTCAAGGGGACGGCATATGTCGATTCCATCTGGCAGAGCAAGGTTCTTCCCACAGTTGATCAGAGCGCGACCGACCTCGCAACCCTGCTTACCGCGCTGAAATCGGACCTTGCGGGCGCCAAGCAAAAGTACGGCCACCGCGAAGGGCAGCGTCCCTATAACTTCCTGGTGAAGGGGGAGGCGAAGGTGCTTTCTGTTGATACAGCTTCGCGGGCGGGAACCATGAAGCTCGATTTAGCGCCGGGTGACGGGCAGCCGGACGCGTCCATGCAAACAGGCCCTGTTATCCGGGGCACATCGGTTCGAGACGCCCTGCCGTTTATCCAGTTCAACCTCTTCACAAACCAGCTTGAGTATGCGGACGTGTCGAACGCGCTGAACGATCGCTTGATTAAGGACGTTACCGGCACCCTGGACCTCGCAAGCCTGACGGGCAAGACGATTGACTTCGAGGGAGCTTTCACGCTGGAGGAAGGTGCAAGCCTGAGCAACGTGCTCATTACGCCTGTGAAGATCACTGTAAACGAGAAGTGAGAAATGAGAAATGAGATCAGACGAGACGAGACGAGACGTCAGAAATGAGAAATGAGACGAGTAATCTATTCACTTCTCACTTCTCACTTCTCACTTCTCACTTCTCGTCTCTCGTCAGCAAGCGAAAAGAGGGAGTGCAAGATGGTAGCAACGGCGACGACGCCAACCCAGTCTAAGGCGACCGACGATGTTATTCTCCGCGCCGAGAAGATCACCAAGATCTTTGGTGGGACGGTCGCACTCGACGATGTTGACTTCAACGTTTACCGGGGCAAGGTGAACGTGCTGATCGGGGAGAACGGGGCGGGTAAATCGACCCTGGTGAAGATCCTGGCGGGCGTCGAGCAGCCTACGAGCGGCAAGCTGCTCCTTGAGGGCAAAGAGGTCGGCTTCAAATCGTCCAGGGATGCGACCAGGCACGGCATCGGGATGATCTTCCAGGAGCTGAACCTCTTCCCCAACCTCAGCATCACCGAGAATGTATTTACGGCACGGGAGCTAACGACGCCCCTCAAGCTGATCAACGAGAAGGCCCAGGAGCGGATTACTGCCGGCCTGCTGGTTCGGCTGGAGCACCCTATCGACCCCGACACTCTGGTTGGCGACCTGCCGATCGGTATGCAGCAGATTATTGAGATTGCGAAGGCCCTGGCCCGCGACGCCCGTATCCTCATTATGGACGAGCCGACCTCCGCGCTTAGCCAGGCCGAAGTGGCTGTGCTTTTCAAGGTGATACGCGACCTCAAAGCAGAGGGGGTTTCGATCATCTACATCTCCCACAAGCTTGAAGAGCTTATGCAGATTGGCGACTACATTACGGTTCTGCGCGACGGACGCCTGATCGCGGAGGCGCGGGCGAGCGAGGTTAGCGTGCCGTGGATCATCAACAAGATGGTGGGGCGCGAAACGAGGGAGATTTTCCAGAACAAGGCGCACGAGGTGGAGAAAGACGTGCTCCAGGTGGAAGGGCTGACGCTTGTGAAGCCTGGCGGTAAGGGCCTGCTGCTGGACAACGTTTCGTTTTCGCTGCGTGCGGGGGAGATACTTGGCGTCTACGGGCTGATGGGCGCGGGCCGCACCGAGTTGCTGGAGTCGCTGATCGGGGTGAGGCCTGATGCTGTGGGCAGCATTCGGCTGGCGGGCAAGGAATGTATGGGGAGCAGGATCTCCGAGCGGATCAGGCAGGGGATGGTGCTGGTGCCGGAGGACCGGCAAAAGGCAGGGCTTGTGCAGACGCTCTCTGTCAGCAGCAATATGACGCTGGCGAGCCTGCGCAGGTATACGAGCTGGTTCTTCCTATCGGAGCTCAAAGAACGGCTGAATGTAAAGAGGTTGATCAGCGAGCTTGGGATCAAGGTATTTAGCCCCAACCAGTTGATAACGGCTCTGAGCGGAGGCAACCAGCAGAAAGTGGTGGTGGGAAAGGCGCTCCTCACCGAGCCCAAAGTGCTGCTGCTCGATGAACCCACACGCGGCATAGACGTGGCGGCCAAAGCTGATATGTTTGCCATTATGAGCGACCTCGCTGCGAAGGGGCTGGGCGTGCTGTTCGTATCGTCTGAGCTTATGGAAGTGCTCGCCATGTCGGACCGCATCCTGGTTATGGCCAAAGGCAAGATAACCGGCGAATTCACCAGGGCAGAGGCTACCG
Source organism: Chloroflexota bacterium (assembly GCA_039932335.1). Lineage (GTDB taxonomy): Bacteria > Chloroflexota > Chloroflexia > QHBQ01 > JADMIH01 > JADMIH01. The sequence continues at coordinate 180,575 of JBDTQH010000003.1, read as the reverse complement.
AAGAAAGCCTGGTGGCTGCTTCGGGCATCGGGCACATCATCTCAGTACCGAGTACCGAGTAGTGAGTACCGAGTTGTTGATTGACCGCCTCCCTGAAGGGAACCCTAACCGCCGACCGCCGCAATTCTGACAACTGACAACTGACAACGCAGGCAGACAATGTAGATTCACCAGCCGAAGGAGAAGATAGAAATGGGGGTTAACGTTCAAGCACCAACCAGCCCGGGGCCGGGCGCACCGGGCGGCGCTGTCGCGACGAGCGGACGCGTGTCGATAACCGCGCTTCTATTGAAAGCGCGCGCCTACATCGCCCTTGTACTGCTGCTCATAATCTTTTCGCTATTATCCCCGGCGTTCCTCACGACCGGCACATTGACGATTCTTGCGTCACACGTCGCACTTAACGCGATCCTTGCCATTGGGATGACGTTTGTCATACTTACGGGCGGCATAGACCTGTCGGTCGGATCTATCGTGGGCCTCGCGGCGATGGTAGCGGGCGGGCTGATCGACGAAGGGCTTGTGCTCGAATGGTTCGGTGTCACCATCTACTTCAACATATGGATAGTGATGCTCCTGACGCTGGGAGTGGGGGTGATCGTGGGGGCGGTAAACGGGTGGGTAATAACGAGGTTCAACGTGGCCCCGTTCATAGCCACGCTGGGAATGCTCTACATAGCGAGAGGGGCGGCGCTCTTGCGCTCAAACGGGGCGACCTTTCCAAACCTGGTGGGCAAGCCGGAGCTAGGTAACACGGGATACCCGGAGCTGGGGTCGGGCCTGTTGCTCGGGCTGCCGATCCCGATCTGGCTGATGATACTGTTCGGCGCAGTAGCCGCCTTCGTCGCCTACAAAACGCCGTTCGGCCGCCAGGTGTTCGCGATAGGGGGCAACGAGAGAGCGGCAGAGCTAGCGGGCGTGCGCGTAAAGCGCGTGGTGATGCTAGTGTACATAATCTCGGGCTTCTGCGCGGCCATGGTCGGGTTGATCGTATCGTCGCAGCTTGTGGCAGCCCACCCCGCCACAGGTGAAACATACGAGCTGAACGCCATCGCGGCGGTGGTGCTCGGAGGCACATCGCTCTTCGGCGGCCGTGGGTCGATTGGCGGCACGATCATAGGCGCATTCGTAATAGGCGTCCTGAGCGATGGCCTGATATTGCTGGGCGTATCCGAGTTCTGGCAGACCGCCATCAAGGGAATAGTCATCATTCTCGCCGTCGTCGTTGACCAGCTACAGCAAAAGCTACAGAGTCGAGCCGTGCTTCAACGAGCATAGAGGGCGCATGGAGGCAGTGCGCGCCGCTACCGGACCGGGTGAAAGGAGGATGTTCAGAAGGAACTGACCGCAACACGCGTGGCAAACTTTTCTACTAATCTTCAATCAAAACGAAAGATCAAAAGGAGGAAGCTCTGTGATTAAGCACAAGCAAATGAGAATAATGGCACTGGTGGTGATAACCACCCTTCTACTGGCTGCCTGCGGCGAGACGGCAACCCCGACCACGGCTCCGGTCGCGCCGACAGCTACCACTGCTGCCGCGGTCGAGCCTACGACTGCCGCGACGGAGCCTACCGCGACAACAGCGGTAGAAGCGACAAATACAACCGCAACAGAGGCGACCGCCACAACAGGCGGCGGCACAGGCACGAGCGGCAGCGGTAAGCTGATAGCGATCATCACGCCGTCGCACGACAACCCCTTCTTCAAAGCAGAGGCCGATGCCGCTGACGCTCGCGCCAAGGCGTTGGGTTATGACACGTTGATCCTCGTGCATGATGACGATGCCAACAAGCAGAACCAGCTCTTTGATACAGCCATCTCTCGCAAGGCGGCGGCTATCATATTGGACAATGCGGGTGCGGATGCGTCTATCTCGGCAGTACAGAAGGCCAAGGATGCGGGTATCCCCAGCTTCCTGATCGACCGCGAAATCAACCAGACGGGCGTTGCTGTAGCGCAGATCGTGTCCAACAACTACCAGGGCGCTAATCTTGGCGGCCAGGAGTTTGTGCGGCTCATGGGAGAGAAGGGCACCTTCGTAGAACTTACAGGTAAGGAATCCGATACCAACGCGGGTATCCGCTCAAAGGGCTATCACGACATCATCGACAAATACCCCGACATGAAGATGGTTGCCCAGCAGAGCGCGAACTGGAGCCAGACCGAGGCATTCCAGAAGATGCAGACAATTCTGCAGGCTAACCCCGACATACAGGGCGTCATCTCGGGCAACGACACAATGGCTCTCGGCGCTTCGGCCGCGTTGAAAGCTGCGGGCAAAACTAACGTAATAGTCGTTGGCTTTGACGGCAGCCCGGACGTGATCGCTGAGATCAAGGCGGGCGGGAACATCAAGGCGACCGTACTGCAGCCAGCGGCCGGCATCTCTGAGATGGCAGTAGACCAGGCTGATGCCTACATCAAGGCAGGCGGCAAGGCTACACAGGACGAGAAGCAGTCGGTTGACTGCGAGCTTGTTACACCCGCCAACGCTGACCAGTATGGCGTTTTTGGTAAGAAGACCGGCGGCTCAGGCACAACGACCACGCCGGAAGCCAGCCCCTCAACAGGCGGCGGCACAAGCACGAGTGGCAGCGGCAAGCTGATAGCGATTATCACACCGTCGCACGACAACCCCTTCTTCAAGGCAGAGGCCGATGCCGCTGACGCTCGCGCCAAGGCTCTCGGCTATGACACGCTGATACTGGTACACGACGACGATGCTAATAAGCAGAACCAGCTTTTTGATACGGCGATTTCGCGTAAGGCGGCCGCGATTATTCTTGATAACGCAGGCGCTGACGCTTCGATATCGGCAGTACAGAAGGCCAAGGATGCGGGTATCCCCAGCTTCCTGATCGACCGTGAGATCAACCAGACGGGCGTTGCCGTTGCGCAGATCGTGTCGAACAACTACCAGGGCGCTAATCTTGGCGGCCAGGAGTTTGTGCGACTCATGGGCGAGAAAGGTACGTTTGTTGAGTTGACCGGCAAAGAGTCGGACACGAATGCGGGTATCCGCTCAAAGGGCTATCACGACATCATCGACAAATACCCCGACATGAAGATGGTTGCCCAGCAGAGCGCCAACTGGAGCCAGACTGAGGCATTCCAGAAGATGCAGACGATCTTGCAGGCTAACCCCGACATTCAGGGTGTTATCTCCGGCAACGACACAATGGCTCTCGGTGCTTCGGCTGCTCTTAAGGCGGCTGGAAAGACGAATGTGATTGTGGTCGGTTTCGACGGCAGCCCGGACGTGATCGCTGAGATAATGGCGGGCGGGAACATCAAGGCGACCGTACTGCAGCCAGCGGCCGGCATCTCCGAGATGGCGGTAGACCAGGCTGATGCCTACATCAAGGCAGGCGGGAAGGCTACACAGGACGAGAAGCAGTCGGTTGACTGTGAGCTTGTTACGCCCGCCAACGCTGACCAGTATGGCGTTTTTGGCAAGAAGTAGACGAATCTTCAAGCCATGACAACCAATAGATAAATGGTGCCGACAAGGGGCGTGTTGCCATGCAATGCTCCCCTTGTTGTCTTTGGACGACGAGGAGGAAGGCTTATGCCAAGGGTCGTAGTTGTGGGAAGCGTCAATATGGACCTCGTAGTGCGTGCTCCGCGCTTCGCCCTGGCAGGCGAGACCATCCTTGGCGATGCATTCGAAACCATACCTGGCGGCAAAGGCTCGAACCAGGCGGTCGCCGCCAGGCGGGCCGGGGCAGACGTGGCAATGGTCGGACGGGTCGGCGGCGACGAGTTCGGCTCGACCATGCGGCGAACCCTGTCCGGTGAAGGCATCAGCGTTGAGCACGTGGAGATCATGGATGCGGAAGCCACGGGGGTTGCGCTGATTACGGTCGACGGGACCGGGGAGAACACGATCATCGTGGTGCCCGGCGCGAACGGGCATCTCTCCCCCGGCGACATAGAGGCGGCACACGCGGAGATAGCGGCTGCTGACATACTGCTTATGCAACTGGAGATACCGCTGCCCGCAGTGGAGCGGGCTGCGCAACTCGCCCACGAGCGCGGTGTAACCGTTATCCTGAATGCAGCGCCCGCCCGGCCCCTTCCTGCACACCTCCTGTCAATGGTCGATTACCTGGTAGTGAACGAGACGGAAGCGCGCCTGATGGCCGGCACGGGTTCCGATCACGCATCACCCGAGGAGGCCGCCCGCAACTTGCAGGCGCTGGGCGCACGCAATGTTGTAGTCACGCTCGGCCACGAGGGATCGCTGCTTGTCTCCGATAGTGGGGCAACCGTGTCTGCCCCGGCTTTTACTGTGCACCCTGTTGATACTACCGCAGCGGGTGACGGCTTCGTGGGCGCGCTGGCTGTGGCGCTCGCTGAAGGTGCGGAACCTGCCGATGCTCTTCGTCGAGGTAACGCGGCTGGCGCGCTGGCAGTGACCAGAGAGGGGGCGCAGCCTTCGCTGCCCACTCGCGCTGAAATTGATGAGTTTCTGACGAGGCGAACAGAGAGGTTACAACAATGAAGAAACGTGGTATTTTGCAGCACGAGCTATCCGATCTGATCGCTCGGATGGGACATACGGACACACTGGTCATTGCCGACGCAGGCCTGCCCGTGCCGCCCGGTGTGCAGCGCATCGACCTGGCGGTTACAGGCGGCGTTCCATCGTTCATGCAGGTGTTACAGCCTTTGCTCGAAGATCTGGCGGTGGAGTCGGTTATCATCGCTAAAGAGCAGAGTGAGGTAAGCCCGGCATTTCACAAAGAGTTAAAGTCGCTTCTCGGTTCTATCCCGATCAAGGAAGTGCCTCATGTAGAGTTCAAGCAGGCGACACAGAACGCGCGGGCGGTCATTCGCACCGGGGAGTTCACATACTACGCGAACATCATAATCGTCGCCGGAGTCGCCTTCTGAAATGCGGCCTCTACGCCTCTGCGGTGAATCCGGAATATATTGACAACTGACAACTGACAACGCCGTCGGGTGAAGGAGAAAGAGGGCTATGGAGAACGCAACTGATGGGCGAAAGAAGGTGCTGCTGGCGGGTGAATCGTGGGTCACGAGCGCCACGCACTACAAGGGGTGGGATCAGTTCGCCAGTGTCACCTACCATCAAGGATCCGATTATCTGGTGGCTGCGCTGAAGGAGAGTCCATACGAATTGGTCTACATGCCTTCTCACCTTGCCGCCCGTGATTTCCCGCAGGATATGGAGGCACTCAGCCCTTACTCAGCGGTGATACTGAGTGATATAGGTTCAAACACACTACTGCTCCACCCCGATACATGGTTGAACGGCAAGCCCACGCCTAACCGCCTGAAGCTGCTTCGCGAGTACGTACGCCAGGGCGGCGGGCTTATTATGATGGGCGGTTATTACAGCTATCAGGGGATAAATGGGGCTGCCCGCTACCACAAGACGCCTGTGGAGGAGGTTCTGCCTGTGCAGATGCTCCCCACTGACGACCGTGTTGAAGTGCCTGAGGGCTTCCAACCTGAGATTGTGGGCGGCGCGGATCACCCTATCTTACAGGGGCTGGGAAGAGAATGGCCCATCCTGCTCGGCTATAACGAGGTTCGCCTCAAGCAAGCGGGAGGAATGGAGTTGCTGGCGAAGGTCCCGGACGAGGAGGGAGGCCACCCGCTGCTTGTGACAGGCAGCTATGGCACGGGACGCACGCTCGCCTGGACATCCGACATCGGGCCACACTGGCTCCCCGACGAGTTCGCACGCTGGGAGGGCTACGCCATTCTATGGAAGCAAGCTCTCGATTGGGTGACAGGTGCGGCCGTGGCTTAACCCGCCTTTGCAGACACGCTATTCCTCGAATGCGTCTGCCTTTGCCTGGGCGTGAGGGCGGCTCGATCCAGCTGGCCGTTCCTCACATGGTTAAGAACGAGGCGTGCATGATCTCCTGCACAAGGACTACCGCCTCCCCGGTTAGCCTCGCGATTTGGCCGAACTCCTTTTGCGCTATCCACGGCGGCAATGACCGGGATGCATCAAATAGCTCCCTGCGTGCCGCGCATCGCTTGCGTAAGGCGCGCCGCATATAGCATACTAATCGATGGCAGACAGTAAAGATAGGGTTCTTACGTAAGTGTTCAGAGTTAGGGTGGCGGGGGTGCAGGGGAGTGCCCCTGCCGGGGTATGAGCGAAGCGGGGGGCGGGGTGCCCATAACACTTCTCTGTTCTTTCTAGACTCCCCTCCCACGCGTGGGAGGGGCATGAGCGTAGCGGGGGGCGGTGGGTCTTCCCTTACCCGGATGTTAGATACCTCCACCCCAAATCTGAACGTTTACGTTCTTACTTATCTGTGACCCAGGGGAGGACTGAGTGGACGCACAAACAGGTCGAGCAAGAGTGCTGGTGGTAGATGACGAGCATAGTCTGGTAGACCTGGTGCGCAGCTACCTTGAGGCCGAAGGATTCGACGTGTTCGAAGCGTTCGACGGGCACACCGCCCTGCAGGTGGCCGAACGGGAAGCGCCCGATGTGGTGGTGCTCGACGTGATGATGCCCGGCCTCGATGGTGTAGAAGTGTGCCGCAGACTGCGCAATTTCTCTAATGCCTTTGTGCTGATGCTCACCTCCAAATCAAGCGAAGTAGACAAGCTGATCGGCCTTTCGGTGGGAGCCGACGACTACATGACCAAGCCCTTCAGCCCACGCGAACTGGTGGCGCGGGTGAAGGCGATGCTTCGCCGTGCCGAGATGGGAGCAGCATCGGGGGGCGGACGACTGACACCCGATATTCCGCAACCTGTTTTGTTCCATGACCTCGTGATTGATGTGGCACGCCACGAAGTAACCAGGGGAGGCACTATAGTGCAACTCACCCCGCGCGAGTTCGATCTGCTGGCAACCCTGTCGTCGCACCCCGGCCTGGTGTTCACGCGAGCCCAGCTGCTGAACAGGGTGTGGGGCGACGATCTATATGATGGGCGGCTGGTGGATGTGCATATTACCGGCCTTCGGAAGAAACTGGATGATGACCCCGCCCGACCTCGCTATATAGAGACGGTGCGCGGTGTGGGTTTCCGGTTCGGCCCGCGCAACTAACCCGCCATTCCCCGGCTCTAACAAACGTGCAGCCCAGCCTGTAGCGGCTGGACATATCCCTGTGCGAAAACGTCTTCCGGGTTGACAGAGCGCGCAACCGGAAACCGCTTCAATTGGGATAAAGCTGCGCTCTGCCGGAGCGCCCGCTGAGGCCAGGGAAACCGCCTTCTCTTTCACGCTTCTCACATCAACCCAGCAAGTAGACTGCCTGAGTCCAGCCGCGACACCCTCCGCCTCCACCCCGCACAGGGGAGGGGCATGAGCGAAGCGGGGCGGTGGGTCTTCCCTTACCCGGCTGGCAGATTGCTCTACCCCTCTTCTGAACGTTTACCCAGCGACCCCCTTGACAAGGCCCCCACATTGTGTAATACTATGAATACTCATAACTGACTATTCGGAAATGACTGCCTGAGATGCGCATTCTGAACGAAAGGGCATTTTCGGAACAGGTCTATGCATCTACAGCAGAGGCCTCACACAATGAAAGGAAACAAAAGTGAAGAAACTATATTATGCGGCCTTACTTTACACAATCCTCGGACTGGCGGGTGGGCTTTTCTACCGAGAGTTTACACATTTGAACAACTTTACCGGAGACACCCAGCTTGCGGTTGTTCATACCCACTTTCTGGTGCTTGGCATGGTCTTCTTTCTGGGCGTGATCGTATTCGAGCGGGTCTTCAGCCTCTCAAGGAGCAAGCTGTTCAACTGGTTCTTCTGGACCTACAATGTCGGGCTTATCTGGACGGGTACTTTCCTGACCTTCAATGGCATCAACACTGTACTTGGCAATAGCGTTAGCACTGCAGTTGCAGGGATGTCCGGAGTAGGACACATCCTCCATACCGTGGCGCTCGTTCTCTTCTTTATTTGCCTGAGGCCATTCCTCTTTGGCGAAATCAGCAAACAAGAGGCAGCACCGGCAACCAGGCAGCTACTGGACGTAAACGGGCAGACCGCGAGCACGTTGAGTTAGGCGCTTGCAGGAGCGAGAGGTAATAACAGCATATGAGCAATTCAATAGATAAATCAGCGGTTGAAGTCGGGGACCTTTCGGGGTCGCCTGACCAGCCTGCCGGTCGTAGGCGATGGATCGGCCTGGGAGTGCTGGCGGCAGGACTATCAATGATCGTGATTGACGGCACGATCGTGGGTGTGGCGCTTCCGGTGATCATTCGGGATCTGCATCTCGATCTAAGCGACGCGCAATGGATCAATGCCGTCTACTCGATGGTGTTCGCCGCCCTGTTACTCACCACGGGCCGCCTCAGCGACCGGCTGGGGAGGCGTAGGCTATTCGTGAGCGGCGTGGTCATCTTCCTGGCCGGCAGTCTGCTGGCCGCTGTCGCAACTGACTCGGGATCGCTGATCGTCGCTCGCGTGGTGCAGGGTATCGGAGGGGCCTGTATATTGCCGGCAACACTCTCGACTGTGAACGCGACCTTTTTCGGGCGCGACCGGATAGTGGCGTTCGCTATCTGGGGTTCGGTAATCTCGGGTATGGCAGCTGTAGGACCGCTTCTCGGCGGCTGGTTGACCACGGCCTTCACCTGGCCCTGGATCTTCCTTGTGAACCTGCCCATCGGCATCCTAATTATAGTAGCCGCTTTTCTGACAGTTCCTGAAACGAAGACGAAAATTACCGCACCAGGAGCGGATGTAGATGGCCTGCTCCTGAGCGTGCTTGGGTTCGGCGGTACCGTGTTCGCGCTGATTGAGGGCAGCTTCCTTGGCTGGTGGCAACCGCTTGCCGAATTGCGCATACTGGGCTTCACTTGGCCTGTGACTGCTTCAATCTCGCCCGTCCCTGTGGTAGGCACCCTCGGGGTGATTTGTCTCGCGCTGTTCATATTGTGGGAGCGGCATCGTGCCCACAATGGTAGGTCTGCCATTCTAGACTTGCGACTATTCTCAGCAGCTACCTTCAGGTGGGGCAACCTTACCGCTCTATGCGTGGCAATCGGCGAGTTCGGCCTGCTGTTCGTATTACCCCTCTTCCTGGTCAACGTACTTGGCCTTAGCACACTTGAAGCAGGCTTTGTGCTCGTGGCGATGGCGGTTGGAGCATTCACCTCAGGAGCGATGGCGCGTCATCTCGCCGGCGTGCTTGGTGCGCCGAAGGTTGTGATACTGGGTCTCTTTCTGGAAACAGTGGCGGTTGCCGCCATAGGCTTGTTCATTACCTCGACAATATCGCCGTGGCTGCTGGCGGTGCTGCTCATCATCTATGGCGCAGGGCTGGGCCTGGCATCGGCACAGCTTACAGGAACCGTGCTCGCTGATATACCGCCTGAGCAATCAGGCCAGGGGTCTGCCACGCAGAGCACCGTGCGGCAGATCGGCGCGGCTCTGGGCACCGCCATCATCGGCGCCATACTGGCCGCAGGGCTTGCCTCTGCTCTTCCGCGCCATCTCGACGCTGTACAGGGTATCGCGCCTGCCGCTGCTCAGCAGATTGTTGATGTAACCCGCGCTTCTGCGGGCGGCACTATCACGGAGCTACTGGCCGCCGGCGACCAGGGTCCACTCGGTCCGGCTGGAGCGGCGGCCGCGGAGGCCCTATCCGCCGGGTTCGCGGACGCTACGCGCATCACTCTGCTTGCGGCGGCTGTATTCTTGCTGGTCGGCATACTGTTCGCCATTCGCCTGCTCGCGGTCTCAGGCAAGAACCGGCACGATAATCCGGTGAGTGTCTCGGACAATAACTTAGCCGGACACGCTTCAGAAGCATAATTGTATGGAGATAGACTAATGGATACAACACTACTTCTGTTAGGTTTGCTGCGCAGGTCCAGTATGTACGGCTACCAGCTTATGGACTTTATTGAGCACAACCTCTCTACATGCACGGACCTCAAGAAGCCTACGGCATACCTGGCCCTGGAGCGGTTGTCGCAGCGTGGGTGGGTTAGCGAGCAAGAGATCCGTGAGGGCAGGCGCCCGCCCCGGAAGGTCTACACAATTACACCGGAGGGAGAAGCCGAATTCAAAAGGCTCCTCACCATCAATCTCTCCACTTATACGCCCTCCAAATTCCCCCAGGATCTGGGCCTTGCATTTGCCGACGCGCTGCCGCCTGAGCAGGTTACGCCGCTGCTCGAACGGCGCAGGGAGATGCTGCAGGCGGAACTGGACACCGCTCGCCGCACGCCCCCTCACCCTGGAACCCTGCAGCTCCTTGTTGAGCACAGCATAGTCCATCTCGTGAGCGAGGTTGAGTGGCTGGACAAAGTGATAACCCATTTTGCGCAGCAAGCTTCTGAAGACAAGCGGTAACTCTACAGCCCTCTACCACCTCTCGAACTGGAAGGGCGTATTGTCCGGGTCAAGCCTGACATCTCCAACATCAGGGGGTAGGGGAGTCTAAGAAGAGAAAAATGGGGGACACCGCCCCCCGCTTCGCTCATACCCCGTCATGGGCTTCGCCCCTGCACCCCTATTCTGAACGCTTACGTAGAGTGGCTCATTTCTCATTTCTCACTTCTAGTGTAGAATGCATGCAAGCAGAGAGTGTACGCGACCCGCGAGCAAGGCGTCCACGGAACGGGGGCATCGCCAAAGGAGGACTCGATCTGTGAGTGATGTTATGGCAGTCATCCTGGCGGGCGGCCAGGGAGAGCGCCTGAGCCTTCTATCAGAGAAGCGCGCGAAGCCTGCGGTGCCCTTCGCAGGGAAGTACCGCATCATCGATTTCGCGCTCAGCAACTGTGTGAACTCCGGCATTTATGATGTGGCCGTCCTCACCCAGTACAGGCCGCACTCCCTCAACGACCATATCGGCATAGGCAAGCCGTGGGATCTGGACAGGCGTCGAGGGGGAGTGCATCTGCTCCAGCCCTACGTGGGCCGCCAGGAGTCGGACTGGTATCAGGGCACGGCAGATGCCGTCTACCAGAACCTCGACTTCATCATGGAGTCGCGCGCCGAATACGTGCTCATACTGGCCGGCGACCATATATACCGCATGGATTACCGGCCCATGATCTCCTTCCACCAGATGCATTCAGCCGATGTGACGCTTGGTGCGGTGGTGATACCAATAGAGGAGGGCAGCCGCTTCGGCATACTGGAAACGGATACCGAGGGACAGGTGGTGTCGTTTGAGGAGAAGCCCGCCAACCCCAGGGGCACTCTCGGCTCGATGGGTATTTACGTATTCGACCGTGAGGTGCTGGCGCGGGTGCTCCTGGCAGATGCGAAGAGCGAGAGCAAGCACGACTTTGGGCGGAATATCATACCAGGCATGTTAGAGCGGGGCCAGAAGGTGTTCGCGTTCCCCTTTAGTGACTACTGGCAGGATGTAGGCACGGTCCAGTCTTACTGGGAAGCTCACATGGCGCTCCTGGAAGAGCACCCTGCCTTCGATCTGTACAACCGTTCGTGGGTGATCCACACCCTGTCCGAGGAGCGACCCCCTGCCCACCTGCAAAGTGGGTCCGAGGTGGGTAAGAGCTTGATCTCGCACGGCTGCATCATAAAGGGAGAGGTTGAGCAAAGCGTACTGTCCCCGGGAGTAGTAGTCGAAGAGGGGGCGGTGGTGCGCGGTTCAATCATTTTTTCAGGCACAGTAATTGGCGCGGGAAGTGTGGTGGATCGCTGCATCATCGACAAGGACGTCGTTATAGGCCGTAATTCGAGGATAGGCCACGGTGACGACATGATGCCTAATAAACAGGAACCGGGCAGGCTGGATACTGGTATCACCCTCATAGGCAAGCGCTCGCATCTACCGGATAATCTCACCGTGGGCCGCAACTGCAAGATAGGCACCGATCTCTGGCCGGAGGACTTCACATCGACTACTCTGGAGAGTGGAGAAACGGTGGAGGACCGCACTTTTGCCCATGGCTGGGAGCGTGAAAAAGCCCGCCGTTTGTTACGCGCTTCCAGCACAGGCCCACTGAACAGAGGAACCAGAAGTGAGAAGTAAGCGTAAAACGTAAAACGTAAAACGTAAGAATGGTGTTGGAACGCCAAGACGCTAAGGTTTTATGGGTTTAGTTGGTTGCCCTTCCGGCTACAACAGACAACAGGCAACAGACAACGATGCAATGGGAGGTGCCATGAGTAAAGTGCTTGCGGTCATTCTCGCGGGTGGACGGGGCGAACAGTTATCTGCCCTTACGGCCACGCGCTCCGAGGCGGCGGTGCCCTTCGCGGGCAAATACCGTATCATCGACTTCGCTCTCAGCAACTGCGTCAACTCCGATATCTACGATGTGGCCGTCCTCACCCAGTACGAGCCGCAATCGCTCCGGGACCACATCGGGATAGGGAAGCCGTGGGATCTGGACAGGCGGCGTGGCGGCGTACACCTCCTCCAACCCTACGTGGGCCGCCAGGAATCGGGGTGGCAGAAGGGCACAGCGGACGCGGTCTACCAGAACCTCGATTTCGTCATGGACAGCAATGCCGATTATGTGCTCATACTGGCCGGCGATCACATATACCGCATGGACTACCGGCCCATGATCTCCCTGCATCAGCAGCGGGGTGCAGACGTAACGCTGGGCGCCGTCGTTGTACGGCAAGAGGAAGGGCATCGCTTCGGCATCCTGGAGACCGACCCTGCGGGGCGCGTCGTATCATTCGAGGAGAAACCGGGACAGCCAAAGGGCACGCTCGGCTCGATGGGAATATACGTGTTCAGCCGCGACATGTTAGCGCAGGTGCTGGTTGAAGACGCAGCAGATAGTACAAGCCGGCACGATTTTGGGCGAAACATCATCCCTGGCATGTTGAAGCATGGCGAGGGCGTATATGCATATCCGTTCGCGGGCTACTGGCAGGATGTAGGCACGATACAGTCGTACTGGGAAGCACATATGGGCCTGCTGGATGCCAGGCCCTCCTTCGACCTGTACGACCCATCCTGGGTGATCCACACCCTGTCAGAAGAGCAGGCCCCGGCTTACGTCCGCGACAGCCGCCTGGTCACAAACAGCTACATCTCGCACGGCTGCATAATCAGGGGGCACGTAAAGCAGAGCGTACTTTCCCCCGGTGTGGTTGTAGAGGAGGGCGCGGTGGTGCGAGATTCCATCATCATGTTTGACACGGTGATCGGCGCAGGCAGTGTGGTGGATCGCTCCATCCTCGACAAAGAAGTGGTCGTCGGCCGTGATTCGAGGATAGGCCACGGTGACAACATGACACCCAATAAACAGGAGCCTGATAAGCTGAACACCGGCATAACAGTAGTCGGCAAGCGCTCGCATCTACCGGATAATCTCACCGTGGGCCGCAACTGCAAGTTAGGCACAGACCTGCGAACAGAGGATTTCACGAGTGATACTCTGGGCAGCGGCGAAAGCGTCGATAATAGCACGTTTGCCCACGGCTGGGAGCGGGAACTGGCAGAGAATGGCGCTCAGTGAAGTGAGAGACGAGAAATGAGAAATGAGAAATGAGAAACGTGAGCTAGTGCGTACTGCGTATGATCCCCGACCGCCATAACTTACACCTGATCCTCATATCTTACGTTTTACTTCTCATTTCTCATTTCTGACGTCTCGTCTCTCATTTGGGTAAGGGGTGTTAACTTGGCAGATTTAGACAAAGTGGCGGTCTTCACCAGGGAGTATCCTCCCTATGTCTACGGTGGGGCGGGCGTCCACGTCGAATATCTTTGCCGCGAGCTATCGCGCCTCCTGCCGGTGGAGGTGCGCTGCTTTGGCGATCAGAACATCCATGAAGGCAACCTCACGGTCAAAGGCTACAAAGAGTGGGATGACGCCAAACAAAATACCGATCCGCGCTTTAGCGGCGCGGTGGATGCCTTTGCCCGCAATCTGGCGATGGCTAAGGATAACCTTGACGCCGGCATTGTTCACTGCCACACCTGGTACGCGGACATGGGTGGCTTGCTCGCGAGTAAGCTGTGGGGCGTACCTTACATACTGACTATACACTCCCTGGAACCCCTGCGCCCCTGGAAAGTTGAGCAACTGGGCAACGCTTATCATCTCAGCGCCTGGATGGAGAAGACGGCAATCGAGCAAGCCGACGCTGTGATCGCTGTTTCCAGTGAAACCCGCGACGACGTGTTGAGGCTGTTCAACATCGAGCCTGAGAAGGTGCGTGTCATCTACAACGGTATCGACCTCAACGAGTACAGCAAGACCAACAAAACCGATGCACTCATACGTTATGGCGTCGACCCAAACAGGCCATACGTGTTGTTTGTAGGCCGTATTACCCGTCAGAAAGGGATCATTCACCTGGTCAACGCTATCCCTTACATCGATCCTTCCTTGCAGATAGTGCTTTGCGCCGGTGCCCCCGACACTCCTGAGATTGGGCAGGAGATGGCTGAGCGAGTGCGGACCGTAAGTGCTGATCGCCCCGGTGTGATCTGGCTCCAGGAGATGCTCGCCCGTGCGGATGCTATCCAGATGTACTCGCACGCCACCGTTTTCTGCTGCCCTTCCGTGTATGAGCCGTTCGGCATTATCAACCTCGAAGCGATGGCCTGCGAGACGGCTGTGGTAGCCTCGGCGGTTGGCGGCATTAAAGAGGTTGTCGTGCCGGGCGAGACCGGCTTGCTGGTCGATCCGCACTTACGAGAAGGTACATTTGAGCCGGAAGACCCTGCTCAGTTCGCTCGCGACCTGGCTGACGCAATCAACACTGTTGCCCGGAATAATGACCTTCGTGCCAAATACGGGCGCAACGGCAGGAGACGGGTGGAGGAACACTTTAGCTGGTCGGCGATTGCTGAGCAGACTTTAGCCCTGTACCGGGAAGTGGCAGATGCTGGAGCTGAGGGCGGCGATTAGGGCTTCCATCGAGTGTTCTTACATTCGGCTCCTGGTCTCCAGCAGTCCGGGTTAGTTTCTCTGTATCTGCAGTTGCCATTTTCTCTCCTTCCCCCACTCTATCGAGTTGCTTGTTTGCGGTACGCAGTAGGCCCGCTTAGCCAGGCCAAACGTAAGGACGGTATGGAAACGCCAAGACGCCAAGGTTATTGTGGTTTCACGCCTCACGTTTCACGCCTCACGCCTCACGTTTTTCGCTTCCCGAAGGAGGGTGGGAAACTGCCCTCTTGTCTCATTCCTCATTTCTCGTTTCTTATCACCCGCTAAGCCGGGACCGTAGCTTGGTAGGCCCATCGCCCTCCACAGCAATACACCATAAAGACCGAGCGCGCACACCTCAATAAAACCGCTCAACCCCATCACGACATAGAATGCGCCGCCATATAAATGTGCCATGCTCTCACAGACAATGCGCAGCGTATTCCCGATTGTCAGCAACACCAGCAATACACCGGCAATTTGTGGCCGCCTGTTCATAACGCCTATAAAAGCCGGCACCAGCTTCATGCTCATACCGACAATCATAAGCGAGAAGAAGCCAACTGTAAGCGCGTGGTGGTAACTGGCGACGAAAGCGTGAGGCACTGTCTGTCCCAGGATAGTGCTAAGCGAGTAGGCGAAGTTGAGCACGGACGCAAATAGCAGCCAGAAGTAGGCAGTGCGCACGAAGCGTTCCGGCCAGGCGTTCTTCCTGTGGTGATGCGCGAAGACATTCGTGAACCTGTACAGCTTCAGCAGCAGAACGAACGCTGTGAGGGCAGCCACCTCAAGTCCGGCGCCAATGAGGCTGGCCCACGTCCCTGTGCCCGAAGGCATAAACGCCGGAGTGGGGCTATCGCCTGCGACCTGCAAAAGCACAGCCAGAGTATAAGCAGCAAGGACCACGCGGGCGGGCCAGGCGGCAGGCGGGCGCGTGTCCATAATCTGGGGAACCGTGCGCAGAGTGAAGCCCAGTATCATCGTTACGATTGCACCGTTCAAGGTGGCCCTCAAATAGGGCGCGTCAAGGACCTGCGGGATGGTATCAAGCCCGTTCAGGGCCATGTATGCCGTCAGCGCGACGGTCGCAGCCGAGGCCAGCCAGAACCACCCAAAGCCCATGCCTATATAGAGAGTGTACGCAGGCGGCCCGTACTTGTCGCTGCCGCGCAGTATCGTATCGAACATAGCCCACAGAAACAGGGTCACACCCGATAGACCGAGGAGAGCGGAAAGCACCATCGCCCATGCAACTACCGGGTATTGTTCGTGAGCGTAGGCAAGCGAGGATTGAGTAAAGACGCGAAGCACGATGCCCGCACCTACCAGTAAGAGCGACGGTAACACCAGGCCGGGGCGCTTCAGAGGCCGTAGAAAGAAGCGGGGCACCATGTGGTAGGCCATCCCCATGATAAAGAGGCCGACCCAGCCGAACACCTGCGCGTATGCATGTGATTGGATGAGGGATGCCCAAACCGCAGTGAGATCGGTGCTGAACGCCATCACGGCGAGGTTGATAGCTCCAAGCGTGCACCCAACAGTGAGCACGGTTATCAGCGCGCCACGCAGAAAAGGCTTATACAAATGATTCTGGCGGATTTCCCCGCCCCATGTTTGCCTGGTTTCCGAAGGAACGAGAAATGAGGAATGAGACGTCAGAAATGAGAAACGGGACGTCAGAAACGAGGCTATAAGCGCTGTTTCTATTCCCAACGGGGTTCCGATTTTCTCATTTCTCATTTCTCATTTCTCATTTCTGAATGTTAGCTCGCCGGCTGTATATGCTGCGATTGAGTCCTGGAGGCCACACGCTTCCCTGCGGCCACCGCGATAGCCGTATTCGCCATGAACGCGAGCAGCGAGATGACGCTCAATAGCCCACCCCACTGGCGGCCATCTACCCAGCCGGAGAGGTCGCTCGCGACGCGCAGAGCGAGCGATGCCTCAAGTAAAAAGAGATGGCCATAGAAAACAGACCTGAAGGGCACGGCAAGCCCGCTAACCGCAGGCAAAATGATAGGTGCGTGCGCGAAGATCATCGAGAATGCGAAGCCGAGGAAAATAGAATGCAGCAGGGCATCGTAGCGCGGGCCTGCCGCCACTCCCCCATATAGAAACGCTAGCGCCCCGCCCACCAGCAACCAGACATAGCCCGCGATTAAGCTGACTGCGATAAACCGCGTCACGCCTTCACGCCGCACAGTTCTGCGGGCAATATCATAGCGAGCCAGCCAGAGCGCCAGCCCCAGCATGCCTGCGCCCATCACCCTTGTGCCCACATCGTGCAAAGGCACACTGAGTGCCAGACCCACAATATAGATACCTACAGCCGCCACGAAGAGTGGCACGCTTGCGGCTTTGCGGGGCAGCAACCTCGTCAATTCCAGCCGCTCCCCAACAATGGTAAGTATAAGGAAGCCCGCCCACCAGAGAGTGGTCTGGTAGATGGGCAACCAGACTAGCCAGAGGATGTTGCCGCACGCCCAGACCACCGCACCGAGCGCCATGACAACGGTGAAGAGGGTAAGTTGCAGCCGCATAACGGCGATGTAGACGGCCACGAGTGCGATACTGCCCAGCGTCAGCAGCAGAGGACCGGCGGCCCAGAGCGGCCAGGGCATACCGAGCGCAATGATGAGCGCCACCCCTCCCAACCCGCTCAGGAGCGGCGCTATGTAGGCCCAACGCCGTCCCAGTGCCACCGCTCGCTCAAGCCCTATCACAGTGCCGAGGAAGCCCCCCACCATCAAAGCTCCGTGTGCACCCGGCAATGTTGCCTTCAGGCTTGGCAACTCCCACCCAAGCCGCAGCAATCCTGCCCACATCCCGGTGAGCAGAGCTATCATAGCCAGGGCCAGAAGTGAGAAACGGGAAACGAGAAACGGGAAACGAGAAACGAGACGCGAGGCTAAATGCGCTGTTTCTATTCCCAACGGGGTTCCGGTTCTCTTATTTCTCATTTCTGGCTTCTCGTCTCGCCCTGGTTGAACAGGTCGGGGTTGGGCGTTCCCTCGACTATGAGGGACCCCATCAACCCACGCTCTGTCCTGGAGAGGGCATGGTCCACAAGAGTGTACTTGCCGGGCACCTCCAGTTTCAGTTCCACTACTGTTGCGCCGCCCGCTGGAACCAGCGTGGTCTGCACATTGGTCAGCGGCGGAGAGGTTAGCGACCCCTCACTGTACACCCGGTCGAATATCTCGCCAATGACGTGGAAAGACGATATGACATTCGGCCCGCCCACGCCAAAGTAGATACGTATGGTATCGCCCACACGAGCGCGGAGGGGTTGCTCCGTACTGAGAGCGCCCACAGCACCGTTGAAGACGAAATACTCGGGGCGTTCAGCCAGCATCTTATCTTCGCTCTGCTCCTGCAAGCCCTTCGCTCCGAACGGTTGCACTGTGTAAATCTCGCCCTGCATGACATAGAACTCGTGGTCTACAGGCGGCAATCCGCCCTCAGGCTCGACAAGGATGAGGCCGAACATGCCCCTTGCCAGATGCTCGGCTACCATGGGAGAGGCACAATGGTAGACGTACAGGCCGGGATTCAGCGCCTTGAATGTGAAGCTCTTCTCCCCACCCGGAGCTACTTGCATCACCGCCGCTCCCCCTCCCGGGCCAGTCGCGGCATGCAGGTCTATCGAATGAGTCATGCTGCTGTCAGCACGATTCTTTAGATGTACCTCCACGGTATCGCCCACTCTCACTCGTATGAAGGGGCCGGGCACCTTGCCGTTAAAGGTCCAATACGTGAAGGTGGCCCCATCCGCCAGGCGACCTTCGACCTCAACAGCTTCGAGATCGATACGCACGTGCCCTGGCGGCGGGTCGCCGGAAGGGGCAGGCAGGTCGCTCGGGCTGCGCACAATATCCACGCCCGTTGAGCCGGTTGAGGAACCGCTCGCATCGGCAGAAGCGTCCATACCAACCAGTAGCTTGCCTTCCATACCTGCGCGGCGGTGGCCGGAAATAGTGCAGTAGTAAGGGAATTCGCCGCGCCTGGCCGCCACGAACTCTACCTTTACCGTCGTGTCCATGCCGTGCAAACGCTCGGATTGGACATCGAAATCGGGCAGGGCGATGTCGTGGTCAGACGGCTCGCCATTCTCAAGGGTGATGCTCACCATGTCGCCTTCGCCCACACGGAGCGTAGGATTTACTTCACCATCTATGGAGCCTCCCACGCCTATAAACACAAGCGCTCCATCCCTGGCGGCTGTTCGTAGTGTAAAAGAGAGAACGCCGCCATGTGCAGAGGACATACCCTCCATGGCGGCAGACGGCATGGGCGGCTCAAGAGAGGTTGATGTGGTGGGCTTGCTTTCGCCGGTGACCATATCGGCACACGCGGCGAGAAGCAGTGGCACCAGCAGGCAGACTATTACTGCTGCCACATTCCGGTGCCGTGCTATCGCTATCAGAAATGAGACATGAGAAATGTGATTTCGCTTCCGACTGCAATCTATTGGCTTATTCCTCGTTGCTCGTTCCTCACGTCTCATTTCTCGTTGCTCATTAGATGCGAGCGATGCGTACCAGCCAGGTTTCCGGGCCCTGCTGAAGATAATCCCAGCTAAACTGACCATCGTGCTCGGCCTTGAACTGGTAGTAGAGCGGCTTGGGGTCGTGGTCATTTGCCAGTATGAAGAGGTCACCCGGCTTGAGCGCGTTGAACCTGGCGAAGATCATCTCATGGCGCTGCCGTGGTGCGATTTCCCTCACGTCCAGAGTGGGTACCGGTGCGGATGCTATTGCAGCAGCGTCTGGTTCATAAGCCTCGTGCATGCCGTTCAATATGTCCTGCTGCTCTTCTTCGGCGAGGTACTTCTCGAACAGAGGAATGTAAACTCGCTCCTCTTTTTCCAGGTGCAAGGCCAGCACGGCTTCCAACTGCAGGCTGAGCCGCTGCAAAGTGGCTCTCCTCGCAGGCTCTTCCTCTGTGTTCGCAACCCGCAGCAGATTGGTAGCCTCCTCGATCTGGCTTACGTACCTGGAGATGTACTCGTGATCTATCATCATGGTGGCGGTAGGTTTGCCGTGCAGCTTTACCAGCGGGTCAACTGCCGGGTAGAGATGCTCTTCCTCACCTCGCGCGTGTGGGAGCAGATCGCCCTTGAGGAACTCCACCAGCGCGGCAGGATCTGCCTTTATGTCGCCGCCCACTATTGATGCCACATGGCCTGATAGCGTATCCAGTATCTCCTGATGATGATTGTGGATTGCTTCGCCTACTTTTGTTGCCTGGGTTACTGTGTCTGCCATTTTATTTTCCTCCATAATGTGAGTACCGAGTACCGAGTACCGAGTACCGAGTACCGAGTACCGAGTACCGAGTAGCGACTGTTGCTACAAACTGGGGATCACTCCCAGCCCAGGTCATGCTTGGCTGCTCCCGACATCATCGCCGGGTTCCAGGGCGGGTCGAATGTGATGTTAACCTCTACCGACCGCACTCCCAGCATGCCGTCTAGAATAGCGGATTTGACCTCGCTCGCCAGGTAGGCATGAAGCGGGCAGGCCGGCGTAGTCATAGTCATCTCGACATGCGCCGCATCGCTCAGTAGCTCCACGCTGTAAACGAGGCCGAGGTCCACGATGTTTATGCCTAGCTCCGGGTCCATCACCTGATAAAGGCATTCCAGCGCCTGCAAGTGGTCCTCCCCGGCTTCTGTCATCCGTCCGTGATCAAGGAGGTTGTTGCTAACCTTCATCGCGCTCTTCCTCGCAGTCCATCGGGCTACTATTGCTGTCGCTGCCGTCAATGGCCTGCCGCAGATCTTGCAAGAAGCCGTCGGGGTTGATGCCGTAGATTGCGGCTACATCAGCGATAAGTTCAAAGCGGGAGAGCGAGCAACCAACACAGGCCAGTCGGTAATGTATGAAAACAGGGACCGTTTGCGGCCAGCAAGAGAGTACGTCAGCCACGGTTTGGCCGGCGATAGCAACGCTACTAAGCGTGCGATCTGTTTGCTGTCTGCGTTGTCTTGACTGCTTCATGCTCTCCCCTTCACTTAAAGGGTACCGCAGAGAGCGGCTCGACAACGTGCGCTAGCGCACAGATGGCCGGTTTTGGATGGCGCCGGTGTCTACTGTGCAGTGAGAAATGAGAAGTGAGAAGCGAAACGTAAGAAGTGAGGCATGTTGGCCACACCTCCTGGTAAGTTCGCGGAAGTGGGTCGGGCAGTTAGGTTGGTGTGCTAAGTGGGTCGCTAACAAAGGAGTGTCAGGTAAGCGTCTCTGTTTACCTTGTCATTCTGAACAGAGTGAAGAATCAACCTCCATACTAATCGCTACCCGAACGGATTCTTCGCTACGCTCAGAATGACACTGCCTGGTGGGGTCACCTTACCTGACCCCTCTTTGTTAGCACGGTGCTAAGGGGTATCAGTGTGAGCCATTGTTGGGAGGTCTTCGGCGATCACCGCCAGGCTGTGGGGCTGCCTGATCAGCACACGTTCGCGGCTTGCTTTTATCAGACCTTTCTGCTCCCACTCGCTCAGCATACGGCTGATTGTGTAGCGTGTGGTGCCCGTCATTTCGGCCAGATCTTGCCGGGTAAAGGCAACGTCTATCAGTATGCCGCCCTCGCTTCTCCGCCCCACCTGCCCTGCCAGGCGCAGTAACGCACGAGCCACCCTTCTCTCGACCCGCTCAGTAGCCAACTCTCGGTAGCGGTCCTGGAACTCCTGCACATGCCCGGACATAAAGCGCAAAGCGTTAATCGCCAGGTGTGGGTAGCGTTCCATGAGCGCGAGCAGAGAATCGCTTTCCCAGGCAAGGAGCCTGCAATCCTCTACTGCCTGTGCGGTTGCGGGGTAGCGAGCACCCCCAACGGCAGCTATCGCACCGATAGCCTCCCCCGGACTTGCCACCCGCAGCAACACCTGATGCCCCTCAGGAGTAAGCTGGGTCATCTTGATGGTGCCTGCAACCAGGATATACAGGTTGGTGGCGGGGGTTCCCTGGCGGAACAGATAGGAGCCTGACTTCAACCGGCGGAGACGCCCAGCCTGCGCTATGTTTGCCAGTTCGCCTGGCTCAAGCCCGCTGAACAGGTTATTGCTCTGAAGATGAGTGATGTCTTGCAGATCCGGGGCAGTAAGCGGCATACTAAGATTGTACAGGATTTGCGATTGGTATGCCCGGTTCGCTCAAGACCGAGTAACCATAACAAGCGCACCGCGTAAGGCGGCAGGCAGGCACTCCAGAGCATGAGAGGAACAAAGTGGTGTTGAAGACTGACATGGGAACGCAAGCAGCGCAGCAACAAACCAGGGTGCGCCTGGGGCCGCCACCTGTGCCTAACGACCACGGCGCTTATGCCATGCTGCTCGTGCCTATGCTGCTCGGGTTTCTGCTGGCCGCGTTATCCGGCAGCATGCCCAACACAAACGCTCTGGTATCTTTCACTCTCTTTGCCGTGTCGCTCATGTCCCTGTTCTTTGCGAGCGAGCCGCTTGGCATTGTATTCAGGCCCCGGGCGAGCGTAGGAGCGCGTCGCAGAGCATCTCTATGGCTAGGGATATATTTGCTGTTGGCAGTTGCGTCGGGCGCTCCTTTGCTATTTATCCGGCAGTTGTGGGGCCTGGGATGGTTTCTCATACCTGCCGCCGCGTTGATGCTGCTCTTCCTTGTTGCGGTCAAGCTGCGTAAGCAGCGCAGCCTTGGGGTAAGATTACCGGGCATAATCGGCCTGACACTCAGCGCGCCCGCTGCCTACTACGTGGCTACCGGTACCATGAACCCGGCAGCACTGGGTCTGTGGGCTGCTTGTGTAGTCTACTTTGTCGGCACAGTATTCAACGTGCGCGCCTGGTTCGAGGCCAACAAGCAGAAGCGGAGTGGTGTCGCCCGCCCTCAGCTTCCAACGTGGTTGGTATGCTCAACACTGGTCTATCTGGCTTCAGGCGTCCTTGTAATATCAATATGCGCGATGCTGGGTGCTCTGCCCTGGGCGGCTTTTGTGGCGTTCGTGCCCTCGCTGCTTCGTGCCGGTTGGACTTTGTGGCGCACCCCGGTACACCTCACTATCAAAACGGTCGGGCTAATAGAGTTCGCTCAGAGCTTCATGTTTGCACTGTTGCTCGTGATCACAATCGCCTCAGCCATGTAGTATGCGGCATATGCCGAGACAACGCCCGCCAAAGCGTCCCTACCCTCATGGAAACCTGGTTGCGCTTCAGCATCGCGTGGACCCGCCTGATATGCATATGACCCACTGACGAAGAAGATCATATCCGTGTATAGCCGCCGACACCCCTATGTATAAAGCGGTCTATTTGTGTGCGCTAAACTACAGGCCGCCAATGCGAATATGCTTGGTTTCCAGGCACGATTCGATCCCTTCGTGGCCCAACTCACGACCGAACCCGCTCTCTTTCCAACCCCCGAATGGCGCACCCAACTCTGTCACGTCGTTCACATTGATACCCACACCTCCAGCCTCCAGCCGTTCGGCCACGTGCAGTGCGGTGGGTAAGTCGCGCGTGTAGATATAGGCTGCAAGGCCGTACTGCGTGGCGTTGGCCTCTGCGATCACCGCTTCCAGGTCATCGAATGCAGCCACCGGGGCCACAGGGCCGAAAGTCTCTTCATGCATCACCCGCATGTCCGGTGTGACGCCGGTGAGCACTGTGGGAAGGTAGTAGTAGCCCCGGCTGTACTGCTCGCCCTCAGGCTCCTTGCCTCCGTACAGCAGGCTGGCACCGCGCTCCAGGGCATCCTTGACATGGCTTCGGGTCTGCTCGCGTCCTTCTTCGTTCAGCATCGGGCCGTATTCCACGCCCGGATCAAGGCCGTGGCCGATCTTCATTTGCTTCGCGAACTCCACTACACCCTCTGCAAGCTCACGGCTGATTTGCCTGTCGGCATATATACGGTTTACCGCAATGCATATCTGGCCCATATTGGAGAAAGAGCGGCGGGCAACGGCGGGCACCGCGACGCTCAGGTCGGCGTCGCGAAAGATGATAATCGGCGCCTGGCCGCCAAGCTCCAGCGTGAGGCGCTTTACGTGTTGTGCTGCCAGCTCCATGACGCGCCTGCCCGTAGCAGTGGACCCTGTGATGCTTATCTTGCGCGATAATGGATTGACCACCAGCTCCTCGCCCACCTCGCGCCCCGGCCCGGTCACCATATTGAGCACTCCCGGCGGCAGGCCCGCGTCCGCAAAGCACTGCATAATCTGGGATACCGCAAGAGGCGTCTCGCTGGGCGGCTTTGCTACCACGGTGCAGCCTGCCGCCAGCGCCGGCCCTATCTTCCAGGTGAGCAGGTCTACAGGGTAGTTCCAGGGCACGATCGCCACCACTACACCGATAGGCTGTCGTATCACCAGGCTGCGTGTGTGGGTCGATACAGGGGTGATCCAATCGCCTTTCACCCGCTTGCCCTCTTCGGAGTAATACTCGATCACATCCGCGCCGAACAATATCTCCTTGCGGCTGTCGGGGACCGGTTTGCCCTGCTCACGCGTGAGTGTGATCGCGATA
The DNA here is from genome assembly GCA_039932335.1 of Chloroflexota bacterium. Classification (GTDB taxonomy): domain Bacteria; phylum Chloroflexota; class Chloroflexia; order QHBQ01; family JADMIH01; genus JADMIH01. Next base: position 156,235 of record JBDTQH010000003.1, on the reverse strand, counting down.
TCTTCCACCCGTTCACGAATCAGGTCGGCTGCCCGCCTCAGGATGCGCCCTCGCTCGTAGGCGGAGGACCGCGACCAGCCGGGGAAAGCACGGTCGGCGGCCTCCAGCGCACGCACTGCATCAGCCCGCCTTCCTAGCGGCGCGCTGCCCACGACCTCTTGCGTAGCCGGATCTGTCACCTCGAAGCGCTCGCCCGCGCTCGCCTCCATCCACTGGCCGTCGATGAACAGGCCTGTATCTATTCGGGGCAGAGTCTCTCTGTTTGTTGCTTCTTTTGTCGATGGTGTAACCGGTGTAGCGTCCATTGCGTACCTCTGGGGTTCGTATCCGGGGAGTTAAGCCCTTATCTTATCAATCGCCTTCGCAGCTCAGCGTAGCCTTCGTCGTTGTGCTGGCGGATGGAAGTCTCGCTCGGTACGTTCATGTTTACTTCCACGTGCGGCTTGTAACCGCGGGCCATCAACTGCTCGGCGGTCTCTACGACCAGTGCGTTCATGATCGACATGGTAGCGACCGTGGACACGGGACCGACCTTGTGCTCCAACCCCTCGATCTCTATGGAAGCATCGCCCAGCGGTGCGCCTGTATCTATCACCACGTCGGCTATCTCCAGCAGGCGCTTGCCGCTGGAATGGCGGGGTTGTACTGCCATTGAATGCTCGCGTGATGTGACGGCCACCACCGGCATGCCAACCTTCTTCGCCTCCAGTGCCATATCGAGTACGGGCGAGTTCATCCCCGAATGAGAGAAAAGGAGGAGCGTGTCTCCGGGTTGGGGACGGTGGCTCGACAGGATGGCCGTGCCGTAGCCTTCCTGCCGCTGTAGGAACCTGAATTGGTTCACGCCCATGTCGCCGTAGACATGATGCAACAGGGTGATCGGCAACTCCGCGATGCTATGGAAGCCAATGATGCTGCCGCTGCGGGGGAATGCCTCCAGCGAGGGTAGGCTTCCATGCCCCGTGCCGAACACGTGCACCAGGCCTCCTTGCTCAATCGCATCGGCCATGTAGATGGCTGCCTTTTGGATTGGGACAAGCTGGGTTTCTTCTATTCTGGCTACTACTTGCTGTGCGCGTTGCAGATAGCGCTGCGCCGCGCCCGGTTTGTTTTCTTCCATTTATCTCCGCCTTTCTCGTATTGATAGAAATGAGCTATTGCGTACTGCGTATGACCGCCGACGGCAGACCGCCGACCGCGTTGTCAGTTGTCAGTTGTCAGTTGTCCGCCTGTGTAATCATCTAAACCCCTGTAACCAGGACGTCTTGGCGTCTTGGCGTTTCAAACCCGTACTTACGTTTTACGCTTTACGTCAGCCTGCGGTATTGTCTTCTCCAATTGGGCAGCGGGTAGCTCCCTCAAGGGCTGCCCTCACAAGTGCGGCCTCGCGCTCCTCACGCTCGCGGCCTTCGAGTGCGGACTGGGTTGGCCCGTCCACAGTCACCAGGCAGAGGGAGCCACACTGCACGCCCAGGTAACGGCCTACGGTGAAGAGGGCGGATGTTTCCATATCGGTAGCTGCCACACCGAGGGAGCAGAGCCGGGCGCGCAACGCGAGCACTTCAACCTGCCTGCGTGTGCCGAGGGCAAATAGCTCAGAGTAAAAACCGTCGTATGAGGCCATAAGGCCAAGCCCCCACTCCTCTCCCAGTTCGCCCAGCACCGTCGATAGCGTGCCGGACATGTGATGGTCGGCGACCGCGGGGTACGATGCTGGCACGTAGGTAGCGGACGTAGATTCGCCGCGTATGGCTGCATCGGCCACGATGAAGCGCCCGTACCAGCCTGGCGCAACTGACATTGCCGTGCCCGCCCGAAGCACCACCTTTGCCCCAAGCCACACCACTTCTTCCAGCACCACCGCCATTATAGGAGCGCCCATCCCGAATGCCGCCACGGTCACAGGCACGCCTCGATACCGGCCCGTTACCGTAACCAGGGAGCGGTTCGTGTTCACCGTGCGCGGCCCCTCTAGCTGCTGTGCGAACACCTCAACTCTGCCGGGATCGCCCACCAGTATGACACGTTCCGCGATGTCTCCTTGCTTGCACTTCAGGTACCAGCCGCGCCTAAGATCAGCACTCACGCCAGCCTCCGACACTGCGCGAGAGGTAGCCCCGGTACCCGATTCGTGGCCATCCTGGTCACTCATAGTTGAGTCTGTCGCCATATCTGCTCCTCCGAAGTGCAAAGCCCTGCCTGGCTGCCCACCTGTTCAAGCACAGCAGCTGCGTTTCTTGCACCCACCATGGCCGCCTCTTTGGGCGTGGCCCCACGGATCAAAGCGGCGAGGAAGCCGGATACATAGGCGTCCCCGCTGCCCGTTGTGTCCACAACTCTCTTTACCGGCGCGGCCTGTACCTCCACGGTCTCACTGCGGGTGGCAACGACACTCCCCTGCGCGCCTAATGTGAGCACGACCATCTCGGGGCCTGCGGCCAGTATCTCCTCCACACTGGAGCGGCCTGTGGCCTCCCCGATGAAGCGAAGCTCGTCTCTGTTCAAGAATACCAGGCGGCTTGCAGAGAGCAGGCGCTCGACCAGCTTGCGAGGGTGAGAGTGCGCGTCTGCCTTTACGCTCCAGGCTATGTGCACCGCCCGCCCTGCGTTCTGCTGTTCGGCCATATCGAGCAGGCGCGTAGTCAGGCCGGCAGGAGCCACCGCGAGCACGAGCCAGTCGGTCCTTGCCAGCAGAGCGCTCTGCGCACCGGCATCTCCCTGCTGCCCGGCTGCCCCCGGCCAGTAGTAGCAGATGCTGGTTCCGGTTGGGTCATAGTAGAGATTACTGGTAGGCGTGGTGCCGCCCGGCTGGATGGTGATGGCCGTGCTGTCAACCCGGTTCTCCTGAAGCCAACGGACATAGCCGCGGCCGTCTTCATCATCGCCGAGCGTGCCGATAATCCCTGACGGCAGGCCCATGCGCGCCACGCCCACAGCAATGTTGAACGCGCACCCACCCCAGTGCCGCGTGTCGCTCCGGTCCTGTATGATTCCGGTCGTGCCCGGCGCTGCCAGGTGGCTCACATGGTAGATGCTGTCGAGCGAGGGATAGCCTGCCGCTACAGCGGCGAGATGGGGACCCGTTTCGATTCGTGTGCTGATTTCCGGTTGCTCGCTCATAATGCGTTCGCCTGTTATCCTTCGCGCAGCAGGGTCACCGCCTCATCGAGAGGCACCACCCTACCGATATACCTGTCTATATCCTCCAGGCTGGCCTGGTGCAGGTGCGGCCGGTTAGTCGCCACGGCTTCCAGCGGCACCACTACATCGAGGCCGTAGCCGAAAGCGTCCTGCGCGGTGGCGCGCACGCACACATTGGTCTTGCAGCCCGCCAGTACGAGGTGCTTGATACCATACTCCGCAAGCATGACAGAAAGGTCGGTGGCGAAGAACGCGCTGTAGCGGCGCTTGCGCAGGTCCACTTCGCCGGGCAACATCTCGGCCCCGGCGGCAAATTCTCGGTGGAACGAGTCCATCAGCGCATGCTCTGGCAGCTTGATTAGCTCGAAGTTAGGCTCACCCTGGGAGTGGCCTTCCCGGGCGTGAACGATGAGCCTGCCGCGCTCGCGTGCTGCCGCCAGCAGCTTCTGGATGGGGGGCAGAGTAGCTGCGTATACCTCGTGGTAGAACTCGCCGCCCGGCTCATAAAATCCCTTGATGACATCTATCAACACAAGCGCCACATCACCTCGCGGCGTGGCTCCCGTTCCGGTATTCGTAGGCTCTACCATATTATGCCTCCTGGCCTGCCGCTACCTGTGCAACTCTCGCTTTAGCGTTGAGCCGCAGGCGCTTGCGCACGGCCACGGCCACGAGGGCGATTACCACCGCCAGGTAAGGCAGCATCTGTATAAGTTGAGGAGAAATGCCCCGCTCAGCCTGCAGCCGAAACTGCAGCGCCTCGAAGAAGCCGAATACAAGCGCGGCAATAGCTGTGGGCAGTGGGCGTGCCTCACCGAAATAGAAAGCGGCGAGGGCGATAAAGCCGCGGCCTGCTGTCATCTGCTTGTTAAACAAGGTCACCTGCGAGAGGGAAAGCTGAGCGCCTGCGAGGGCACACAACATAGCGCCCAGCAAGACCGCGAGCCACTTCAACCTGCGCGCGTCAATACCGGCAGACACTGCGGCCTCTTCGGCCTCGCCTGCCGCTCGCAGATGGGTGCCGGGCACGGTTCGGTACAGGAAAAACCAGGTGAGCGGCACGGCCAGCCAGGAAGCATATACCACCGGATCGTAGCCTGATAGAAGAGTGCCCAGCACCGGAATGTCTTCGATGATGGGGATATTCAAGTGCGGCAGACCCTGCAGGCCGAGTGGAGAAAATGCACCTTGCACGTTGAAGAGAACAGGCAAAATGTAGCCTGCCAGGCCCACCGCCAGCAGGTTCAACCCCAGCCCCGACACGATCTCATTACCTCGCAGGGTGAGCACGAAGAGGGCAAAGATCGCCCCCAACACAAGGGCGCAAAGCACGGCGCCCAGGATACCCACAGCCGCTGAGTGCGCGAGATAGCTGAAGAGCACGCCGCCAAATGCCCCGGCCAGCATCATGCCTTCGAGGCCGATGTTCACAATGCCCGCCTGCCGGCAGATAGCGCCCGCCATCGCCGCCAGCAGGATGGGCGCGCTCATCTCAAGCGTTTTGCTGAGCAGTGTTAGCATTACTGCCGAGTCGAACATAGGTGATCCTTGTACTGCGTATTCCGTATGACCGCCGACGGCGGACCGCGTTGTCAGTTGTCGGTTGTCATTAACCGCTGGGTGGCCAAGTAAGACCACAATAACCATGGCGTCCTGGCATCCTGGTGTTTCAACACCGTCCTTACGTTTCACGTTTTACGTTTTACTTCTCATCCCTCATTTCTCATTTCTCATCCTTCACCGTCGCCTTCCTCTTCCTGTACCATTTGAGGCCGAGGCGCGTGGTGGCGAACAGCATGACGGTGCCCTGCAATACGTTGATGAGGTCAATCGGTATGTTTGAGAAGAGTTGCACCAGGCCCCCACCGTTTGTGAGGGCGCCAAAGAAGATAGCCGCAGGTATTATTATGAGGGGCTGTTCGGCTGCCAGTAGAGCCACTGTGATGCCCTGGAAACCGTAACCGGGCGAGAAATTATCAATGAACCGTCCGTTCACCCCCAGAATCTGTGCGGCTCCTGCGAACCCGCCTACCATGCCGCTGAGCAGCATAGCGAAGATAATAGTGCGCGCTACCCTGATGCCGCTGGCTGCCGCGAAGCGAGGATTATCGCCCACCATCCTGATCGCAAAGCCCAGCGTACTGCGGCGCAGCATCCACCAGAGGCCGAGCGTGAGAGCAATGGCGAACACGAACGACCAGTTGAGCTGAGAACTCGACATGAAATGCGGCACTTCTGCCTGTGGAGCGACCATGGGGCTCATGGAATTGGCAGTGCCTTGTGCCAGGAACGGTCCGTTCACGAGGAAACTTGTGAAGAAGATAGCGATGTAGTTGAGCATGAGGGTGGTCACGACTTCGTCAACCTGCAGGTACGCCTTGAGGGCGGCGGGTATCCACGCCCATAGTGCCCCTACTACTCCGGCCAGGATGAAAGCGAGGGGCAGCACGAGGATGCCCGGCAGGCCTGTCAGGGTGAACCCAACCCAGGCGGCCATAAATGCGCCCAGGTAGAGTGAACCTTCCACGCCCACGTTGAATACTCCTGCCCGGAAGGCAACTACCGTGGCCACACCCGTGAGGATCAGGGGCGTGCTGAACAGGAGTGTATCGGCCAGGTTAGTAACGCCGAGGAAGGCCTGCTGAAATATGGTGGCGTAAGTGCCAAGCGCGTCCTTACCCGTTACAGTCAGCACTACAGCGCCAACGATAAGCGCCAGAACGAAGGGCGCCAGGCTCTGCCCCAGCGGCCCCAGGCGGTCGGAAAGAGAGGCGGTTGGTCTCGATATGGCGGTAGTGTCTGTGACGGCCATATTGCTAGCTCTTAGTCGTTGGCGTTGTTACCGTGGTCGGGGATGTGGTTGACTTAACGACGGCTCCGGGCGGATTGGTCGCGGGCCTGCCGCCAATCATCAACTCGCCCAGCCAGTAGATGTCTGCCTGCTCTGTGGGCACTTCGCCCGCGATTCGACCTTCATAGAGCACAAGCACGCGGTCGCATATGCTCAATATCTCACCCAGGTCTTCCGAGATGAGCAGCACGCCCTGGCCGTTGGCACGCAGATCCAGCAGCTTGCTATGTATCAATTCGGTGGAGCGCACGTCCACACCACGCGAGGGATAAGCTGCTATAAGCACCTGCGGTTCGGAGGCCAGTTCGCGCCCCACGACAATCTTCTGCACGTTGCCGCCCGAGAGGGTACCTACCTTTGTGCTCGGCGACGGGGCTTTCACCGAAAAGCGCTCAATCAGGCTCTTCGCCCGCTTCTGCATAGCGCCCTCGTTCAGCACACCCGCGTGCGAAAGAGGAGGTTTATAGTATTCGGTGCAGGCCATGTTATCCGTGATTGTAGAGAGCTTGCTCACGCCTTCCGCGTTGCGGTCGCCCGGTATGATGCCGAGGCCCCATTCTCGCCTCTGACGGGTAGATTGGCTGGTGGCAGCGCGCCCCGTGATCGTTATAGTGCCACCCGTCACCGGAATCAGCCCGGTAATAGCCTGCACCATCTCGGTCTGCCCGTTACCCTCTACGCCTGCAATGCCCACTATCTCCCCACGGCGCACGCTCAAGGTCAAGCCGCGCAGCGCGGGCGCTCCTCGTTTGTCGAGTGCTGAGAGATTATCTAAAGAGAGCACTTCCTCACCAGGCTGCGAGCGGCCGCTGCGCTCCAGATGGCTCACGTCCTCGCCCACCATGAGGCGTGCGATCTCATGTGGACTGCTACCCGCCGTTTCAAGCACCCCGGCGACATGCCCTCGGCGCATGACCGTGATCCGGCTGGATATAGACATCACCTCGTGGAGCTTGTGCGTGATAATAATGATGGTGGCCCCATCATTGGCCAGCCTGCGCAGCACATCGAATAGCTGGTCGGCCTCCTGCGCCGTGAGCACCGTCGTAGGCTCGTCGAAGATAAGTATGCTGGCGTGCCGGTAGAGTGCTTTGAGAGTTTCTACGCGCTGTTGCGGGCCGAGCGAAAGATCGGCCACCCTTGCTTCCCATGGGAGGCTTATGCCAAGCCCGGTTGCAATCGCCTGCACCTTGCTGAGGGCCGCGGCATGATCTGTCATGGCCAGCCGCGCAGGCTCGGCACCCAGCACAACGTTTTCGAGCACTGTCATCGATGGAACAAGCTGAAAGTACTGGTGCACCATGCCAATTCCGAGCCGGATGGCAGTGGCGGGGCTATCAACGGTCACGCGCTTGCCGCCGAGCCTGATCTCGCCCTCATCGGGCTGCTCCAGGCCGTACAGGATGCGCATGAGAGTGGTTTTGCCCGCCCCATTCTCACCAACCAGCGCGTGGATTTCGCCCTTTTCGACCGTGAGATCGACATGGTCGTTAGCCAGCACGCCCGGAAAGCTCTTTGTGATGCCGCGTAGCTCTAGGTAAGACATTGTAATTGCTCGCTGAGCCGAGTACCGAGTACCGAGTACCGAGTGCCGGGTGCCGGGTGTCGAGCGCACATGTTGAGATGAGCAGCCAACACCCGGTATCCGGCGCACGCCCTGTTCAGGTTACTTCTGGAACCAGTCCGGGTAACCCTGGTCGATAACGTTCCAGACTTTGATCTTGCCGGAGATAATATCCTGCTTGATCTGCTGGATCTTGTCGAGGTCGGCCTGCGGGATCATGCTCTTGGTGTATTTGAGCGGACTAATGTCCACACCACCATTGCTGAGACCGTACAAGCGCGTACTGCCGCCCTTAAGCGTGCCATTGGCCATGTCCTTGGCGAGGTCATACACCGCGAGGTCGGTGCGCTTGATCATGCTCGTGAGTACGTTGCCGGGAGCGAGAAAGTCCTGGTCGGTGTCCACGCCGATAGCGAAGTGCTGGGCCTGCTGAGCGGCCTGTATTACGCCCTGGCCTGTACCGCCTGCCACCTGGTAGACGATGTCCGCGCCCTGGCTGAACTGGGCGTCGGTCAACTCCTTGCCTTTGGCCGGGTCGCCAAAGCTATTAGCGTATGCTACAAGCACTTTGGTGTCTTTGTCGGTATCCTGTGCGCCTTGCTGATAACCCACCAGGAACTTGTCGATGCCAGTGGACTTGGCGCCGCCAATCGCGCCGATAACTTTGTCGGCGTTGGTGCCCTTGATGTTGGCGTCTTTGGTAACCATAGCGGCGAGCGCGCCCGCGAGATAAGAGCCTTCCTGCTCCTGGAAGAGGACATTCGTAATATTGGGTTGCTTCACTTCCAGATTGACCATTGCAAACTGGGTGTCAGGGAAGCTGGGCGCTACTTTGCCAAGGGCATCGGATAGGCTGAATTCCAGGTTGATTATGAGATCGAATTTGTTGTTGGCGGCCTGTTGCATAAGGCTCTGGCCCTGGGCAACGATGTCGGCCGATTGAATAGGCTGCACGACAATGTTAGTGAAGTCATGCGCGGCAGCTTGCAGCCCGGCATATGCCAGGTCGTTGTAGCTCTGGTCGCCAAGCCCGCCCTGCGCGATAAGGAGCGCGACCTTGTGCAGCTTGCCATCTCCGTTGGTGGGAGTCATATTGCCCATCGTGCCGGCGGCTCCGGTCGATGACGGGTTAGAGGTGACTGCGGTAGGTGTGGCTTCAGCGCCGCAGCCTGCCAGGGAGATTGCGAGAAGCCCGACCAGCAACGGCGCTGAAGCGAACTTTGTGATCCTCTTTGATAACATCTCTTTCCTCCATATGTGCGTCGGCATTACATCCGCTGTAATCAGTGCCGGCGATTGCTGGTAGCTTTGATAGCCGGTGCTATTGGCCGGCGCCCTACGCTTTGAGCGATCACCTCCTCAGATCTATGACATATTCGTAACGCTCGGGTAAATAGAGAGCTGTAATGTGCTCTAATAACTCGTTGGAGGGTGACCAGCTCAGTCGCACAACTTTAATGAGCGGTGCACCGGCGCGCACGCCCATCAAACGTGCCTGCCGCTGGTCGGCGGCACAAGCGGTGAGGTGCTCACGACCTTCTTGTATGGTATAGCCCGCATTTTCGAGAGAAGCATAGAAGGAAAGAGACTGGTCCTGCTCAAGTCTCTCCTTTGTAAAGCCGCACCGCTCGACCACTTCCTGCGGGATGAGGGTGTCATGGATGCCGAACGGCTCGCCATCTGCCAGCCGAAGGCGTACCACGCGGACCAGATGAATCAGCGGTTCTTCCCCAAAATCGGGTGGAATGTTGCCCACGGCGGGCTGTTGATAATCCAGCAGACGGCTTGACGGGCGTAGTCCCCTGGAAATCATATCTTCGGAGAAGCCGGTCAGCGCTTGCAGGTCACGCTTCAGGAGCGGTCGCGACACGAATGTGCCGATACCCTGTCTTCTCTCCACGAGGTGCTCCTGCTCAAGCTGGGCAAGCGCATCCCGTATCGTGGAGCGGCTGACGCCATACGCGGCTCGCAACTGCTCTTCGGTGGGGAGAGGGTCGCCAGGCTTGGCTCCCTGCTCACGAATCATTTCACGGAGAGCGCGACTAAGCTGCACGTAAAGCGCAACGCCCTTTTCTTTTGATAGCTTACTCGATGATAGTTGTACGGACATTATGATGACCTTACATCTTGTTATGCTAACAATAGCACCAAAATAGTTACTTGTCAATAGGCAAGAGCCATGGTAAATGTTCAGAAACTGCCCCATGTGTGGTGGCCATATTAGAACAAACATACGATAATAAGCACAGTTAGCCGATTCGTAATCCTGCATTGCCAGTCCGAGGGCCGTCAGGAAGGTATTATGGGCAAGTAGGCGCGATCACAGATATTCAGCCAGCAGGAGGTCGTTATGACAGCGTCAGCGTACAGTAAGCGCCAGTCTGGTCGCTACACTCGCGCCAATGGTCTGGACATCTACTACGAAGAGTGTGGCAATGGGCAGCCCTTGCTCCTGATCCACGGTGGCGCTCTTACCGGCGACTCGTGGCAGCCTTATCTCGCCGCCTTTGCCGCGCACTACCGCGTGATTACGCCTGACAGCCGCGGCCATGGCCGGACGGCCAATCCAACGCGCGACATGAGCTTTGGGTTACTGGCGGATGATATGGTGGCGTTCGCTCGGGCGCTTGATCTCCAGAAGCCGCTGATCTATGGCTACAGCGATGGAGGACAGGTTGCTCTGGAGATTGGTATGCGTTACCCCGACCTGCCCCACGCTCTCGTCGTCGGTGGCGCACACCTTGAGATCACCGAGGGATCTCTCAGGTGGGTGCGCTCCATACTGGGTGATGCGCAATCGCCGGATGTTGATACCGAGCGGTTTGAGCGCGAAAACCCCGATTTCGCGGCGATGCTCCAACGTATCCACGGAGACGGACAGGCGAATTGGAAAGCGTTGTTGAGGCAAATAAAGCCAATGTGGAACGCGCGGTTGAACTACACCCCGGATGATTTTATCCGGGTCGCCGCACCTACCCTGGTGCTGGTTGGCGACCGCGACGAATTTGTCCCTGTAGAAGATGCAGTCGCGATGTATCGCCTCCTGCCCAGGGCTGAACTTGCAGTGGTTCCCGGCGCCGATCACACCGACTTAATATTCTCGAAGGCGCAGATTGAAGTCGCCCAGCGATCTCTGCTGGACTTTCTGCTGCGTCACGGCGACTCGGATGGTCAAAATTGAGCCGCCTCATGTAACTCCAATTGGCGCGGAAGCGCCCCGATTCCTATCTTTTCCGCTACCCTGACATTATTAATAGTGAATGCTGCCTGGTTCTTAGGGTACGCCCCGCAGCGCCTGGCGAGATTTCTATGTCTGGCGCGACAACCCGGATCGCTACGCGGACGCACGCGTGATATTCAAAGACTTTGAGGCGTCAAACTGGACCTGGGACCCGGTTGCCGGCGCGTACTACTGTCACCACTTCTATTCGCACCAGCTCGACCTTAACTTCCAGAATCGCACTGTACGTGATGAAATGCTCAAAGTTGTGGACTACTGGCTGAAGATGGGCGTGGACGGACTACGCCTGGACGCAGTAACCTATCTCTATGAGCAGGAAGGCACCACAAGGGAGAATCTGGCCCAAACACACGCATTTCTGCAAGGGCTGCGAACTCATGTGGACCGCCGCTACCCCGGCAGGATGCTGCTGGCGGAGGCAAACCAGTGGCCTGAGGACGCCGTCGCCTACCTGGGCACAGGAAGGGGCAACGAGTGCCACATGGCGTTTCACTTCCCCTGATGCCTGAAACGCTCCCCCTTGCTGCAACCGGCCGGAACGGCCATGCCCACGGCTCCTAATGCTGTGACACAATCTGTGACAGATTCTGTGACGCCCTCCAAAGCCAAACAAAGGGTATTATCCTCTCACATGATTCGTATCCGTCATTTCCGGCCAGGCAGCTTAATTGGCCGAGAAAGCATGTGGGGCAAAGTATGATAGTTCTCGGCTTCTGGTCGTCCCTCAAACACATCGTAAAGGCTGTAGTGAGGGCAGTAGTACGTATTGTCACCACAGTAATCGGCCTCGTGGTGGGCATATTCGATTTCTTGCTCGGCTTTCTCACATGGCCGCCCAAGAAATTGCGCCTCCAAATCTTCATTCTTTCCAATGAGGCAGGGCCGCTTATGAACCCTGGAGACCTTACAGCCTCTATCAACTATGCCAGAACAACCTTCAAAGACAAGTTCAATGTGAAGCTGATAGCTTACAGCAAGAACATTGTCGAGATAATTAAGGAGCCGGCACCAGCCGCCGCGTTGGATGTAAGCTGCGATTGGGGCGCACTGGCGGACGAGTTCGGGGACGCGGGGGAGTTCTTCGGCAGCCACCTTGCGGGCTGGAACGCTATACCCATTTCTCTAACCTTTCCTATCACCGTCTTTATCGTAAACGATATCAAAGACAAGGAAGGATGCTCGTTAGGCCCGCTCTCAGATTACATAACTCTCGATATTGACGGTGTGAAAAGCGAGAACACACTGGCCCACGAAATGGGTCACGCTTGTAATCTCTGGCACTCGGGGACCAAGTCGAACCTCATGTGGAAAGACGATGATAGAGGCAACGGCGCTAAATGGTTCCAGAAGAACCTGCTGCGAAGCTCGCGGCATGTGCTCTACTGGTGATTTGCAACTACCGGGGAGTTCAGCGGGATGCCAACACTCCCTCAACCTACCGGCCATATCTCAACTAATATCCAGGAGAAATGATCAATGGAAATCCTATCACCTCGTGTCTTAGGCCCGCTTTCCGAGTGCAGTCGCTCGGTGATTTACGAGAACGCTTTGCCCGGCGCGACGGTCATCCTTCAGCGCATCCGGGGTGGCACGACCGTCGACGTTGGGGAGGCGGTTGCCACCTCCAGCCGTGGGATTGTCACGCTCAATGCGGGCGAGGAGTTAGCGGGTGGCGACCAGGTGAGCGCCTTACAGAAATCACCGGATGGCATCAGCCCACCCCAGAAGGACACCATAGAGGTGCAGGGCAGCGAGGGCGTATTCAGCCCGCCTCAGGTGCTCACTCATCTCTACCAGTGCTCACGAGGGTTCTCACTCGGCGCTATGAGACCAGGTACGCGCGTCGAGATTCTTTCGGGTGTAGATGTGGTGGCGACGGGCGATGCAATCGATGGCACGGCGTTCGTGCGGGTTGTGCATACATTCGGACTGCCCTCAGCCGGCACTGTGCTGACGGCCCGTCAGCGTGTTTGCCCTAAACCACCGCCGCCGGGTGGTGCCGCCGAATGGGTGATTGATACGCCACTGCCGCCTGTAGAGCTGCTGCCCATCCCTATCCAGTCCGGCACAAAGGTACCGGCACCCACTATCACCGCAGGCCTGACCGCTTGTTCGCGTGCTGTGCAGCTCACCAATGTTATCCCAGGCGCCGAGGTGGTGGTCGAGGACACGAACAGTGGGTGGTGGGCGTCGATAGGCCCTTCCGACCAGACGAGCGTGTGGCTTCCCCTGCTGGTAGGCCTTGTTGAGGGAAGAGACGTTGAGATCCGGCAAGAAATAGGCGACAGGTGCGAGATGCGCCCCGACCGCAAGCGCCAGACAGTTGGCCCGCGTGCCACACTTGATAAGCCCACGCTTTTCCAGATCGACTGCAACACATCACCGCAGGTGTTTGTGAGCTTGCTGAAGCCGGAGGCGGATGTTGAGTTTGAGGTTACATTCCAGGGGAATACGACTATTTACCGCACAGTAGCCACTCAACCCCAGGGAGCCGCACCCGGATTCATTACCTATCCTGTGCCTGCACCGCCGACGCCCGATGGTGCTGTTGTACGAGTGCGCCAGGGAGAATGCGATCACTGGAGCGATTGGTCTGACCCGCAGACCGCGCACGCTCTGAGCAGACCCGTCCTGCAGCCAACTATTTCAGGGGATCTCTTCTTCTGCCAGAATAGCGTGCCCGTGGCGAACATAGACCCACTCTCCGGCACCCTGCGCGTCATATCGAGCGTCCTGGGTGAGATCGGCCACAGGCCCGCGGACGCCAATATTATGTTGATTCCGGTGGCACCCAGTCTGCATGTGGACCACGACATCACTGTAGAGCACGAAGTTTGCGGCATGAGGGCGAGATCGGAGGCCAAGCGGGTCAAGCCTCTCGCAGACCCCAATGCAGGGGAGATGGTGGGGCCGCTGTTCGATGGAGATACGTCCGTTTCTGTGAAGGGTGTTACCGCAGGCGCATATATCGAGATATGGGATCAAACCCACCGGCTTCAGAATGGTTATGCTCCATTTAGCAACAGTGGCAAGGTTAACGTCACCTTTTCCGGGTTCGGGGCGCTTCACGCCGGGCAGCAGATATATGCAAAGTTCTGGCACTGCGGCCATTATGGGCGCAACAACGGTCTGGCGGTCGAGTTCCGTCCTCCCGTGCTTGACCAGATTTCACCGGCGACCGCTGTATCAGGCAGCGCGGCCTTCACGCTTACAGCAAAAGGCTCGGCCTTCAGGTCAGGGGCGCTCCTTCGGTGGGGCGGGGCGAATCGGACTACGACCTTCATCTCCGCGACCGAGGTACGTGCCGCGATCCCGGCGACCGATGTTGCCTCGGCCCATACTGTAGCGGTAACGGTAGTCAACTCGGATGGCAAGGCTACAGGGCCAGTGCAGTTCACTGTTGCCGCTCCTCCGCCGCCTACACCGCCTCAGATCACCAATTACAACATAGACACTCTGGTGGTCACAGGCAAGGCTTTCCTGCCTAACCACACTGTCTTTGTGCGTGTGGCGGCTTCGGGGAATGTTCCAGACGGCTTTGGTGGCACACGCAGCGACCTTCGAGATAATTTCCTTACCATGGTTCATCTCACATCGGACAACGCGGGAAACATCTCGGGCGTAGTCGACCCCAAAACTGCTCTTCAGCCTATCACAATCGATGCGGTCGCCGGGACAACCTGGAATGGCGCGTGGCACGGCCAGACCGTGACTATCACCGCACACGACGGCCGCCCCGGCAGTGGCGTTGACGGAGTCTTGTGGAGCACGGCGTTCTCCGTGACCGCACCATAAGCGAGCCGCCCGGCTGGAAAGTCAGTACGCTGCGTACTTCCGGCCCACAAGCGGCCACAGTGGCCGAGCATAGACATGTCCCGCTCGCGTCCTACGTTACACGCGTCTCAGCCCGCGCTTGGCAGGGTGAGGGTGAATATGCTGCCTCCGCTGGGGGCGGCGTCGACCCAGACCCGGCCTTTGTGCATCTCTGCAACTTTGCGGGCAATGGGCAGGCCAAGGCCGGTTGAGGCGGTGCGGTCGGTGCGGTGTATGCTGCTCCGGTAGAAGCGCTCAAAGATCTGTTCACGCTCCTCGGCGGGCACGCCGGGACCGTTGTCGCGCACCGTCACCATGCATTCGCCGCCCGATCTCATTGTCCTTATCTCCACCTGCGAGCCGGGCGGGGAGTACTTGTTGGCGTTCGAGAGCAGATTGATAATTACCTGCTCAAGCCGCTGGCGGTCGCCCTGGACATCACACCGAAATTCGGGCAGGCGAACGTCCAGGTTCTGGTTCCTACTCTCGAAGAGCGGTGCGACCGACAATACAGATGCGCTCACAACCTCCCGCATATCCAGGTCTTCTACACTGAATGTGGCCCGCCCCTGTTCGAGCCGCGTCAGATCGAGGAGGTCGTTGACTAACGATTGCATACGCTGGCTACTCTCCACGATCAGGCTCACAAGATCGACTATTCGCCCATCGATATCGTCCAGGGCAGCCAGGCGAGTCACCTGTTCGAGAGCCAGCCCCGCCGACAGGCGGATTGTGGTGAGAGGTGTGCGCAGTTCGTGGGCTGCTGTAGATAGGAACTCGTCTTTCATCTGCTCAAGCTCGCGCAGACGCTGCTGCTCACGCTCGGCGGCTTCTCTACCGCGTCGCGCTTCCTCATACAGGCTCGTGTTGTGGATGGCTGTGCTGGCAACGGCTCCGAAGGCTTCCAGCAGCCGCACGGCTTCCTGGTCAAACGCACGAGGACGGTCAGAATAGGCGGAAAGCACACCAAGTATCACCCGTCCCATCGTGTATCCTTGCCCTGACACCAGGGGTACAGCGACAAGCGAGCGGAGCGATCGATTCTTTAGACCGGGGAACACCATACCGGGCTCCTGGCTGATATCGTCCACGATCTGCGTCGTTCCTGATTTCACTGCGCGGCCCGCGATGCTGCGGCCGAAGGGTAGCTGTTCAGGCTCGGTTGTGAGCGGTTGGTCGAGTCCAACAGCGTACCGAGCCACAAACTGCCTGGGGACAGGGGTCACTGAATTATCGCCGCCTGCTACCGCACCCTCCGCAGGCTGGTCAGAAATCATCTGTTGGCGGTTCTCCTGATCAAGCAGGTAGACGGCTGCACCGGCAGCGCCCAGCAACTGTGCCGCTGATTCGATAATCAGCTGTATTACTTCGTCCGGGTGCAGTGATCTGTTGATCGCCTGACTTACTTTAAAGAGCGCGTCCGACCTGGCGCGCTCGCGGCCGGCGAATTCGAGAGCTTCCACTTTCTCAGAGTGCAGGCCAGCATTGGTGAGTGCGGTCGCCGCATGGGTAGCCAGCAGTTGCACCAGCCATTCGTCCTCTTCAGAGAAATCGGGGCCGCCTATCTTATCGGACAGGTACAACGTGCCCACGAGCTTGCCCAGCACAAAAATCGGCACACCGAGCAGACTGACCATCTGCGGGTGATGAGGTGGGAACCCGACCCGGCGAGGGTCTTTGCTCATGTCGGGGATGCGGAGGCTGCGGCCCGCCCGGAGCATTATACCCAGTAGTCCGTGGCCGCGAGGCGGCGCTCCTATCTTCTCGCGCTCTATCTGCGAGATGCCGGAAGTTGGAAAGCGCACGATATAGCCGTCGTCGCCCAGCACGCCGAGCGCAACGTATTTGCAGCCAATCAGTCCGCGCGCTGTATCAACGATGCGCTGCAGCAGGTTATCAAGCTCAAGCTCCCCGGTGATATCCACAGCCACCTTGTTCAATGCCAGCAGCTGCTCTACTCTATTCTCAGCCCCCGGCGACCTCGGCTCTTCGTCCTGCATTGATTGTCCTTTGTGGAAACGAAAAAACGTAAAGCGTGAAACGTGAGAAGTAAAGCGTAAAACGTAAGACCGGGATACCTTGGCGTCTTGGCGTTTCAAACCCGTAATCACGTTTCACGTTTCACGTTTCATGCACAACGCCTCACGTCGCAGCTGCTACCCTCGCGAACCTGTATCCTACTGCTCTTTCGGTGAGGATGTAGCGGGGGTTTTCGGAGTCGTCGCCCAGCTTTTTGCGGAGCCTGCTGATGTATGTTTTGAGGTAATCCATGTCGCCGCGATATTCGTCGCCCCATACTTTGCTGAGGAGCATATCGAACGGCAGCACTCGCCCCGCGTTGCGGACCAATTGGTAAAGCAGCTTGTACTCTGTCGGCGTCAACTTAATCGGCTGGCCCTTCACCGTCACTTCATGGCCGTCGAAGTTGATAGCGATGTCGCCCGATACAAATGAAGGAGCGGCACTGACAGGAGCAGGTAGCTCCGATCGGCGCAGCACAGCTTTTATGCGCGCAAATAACTCAAGGTGGCTGAATGGCTTGACCATATAATCATCCGCGCCCATCTCCAGCCCTTTGACCTTACTCATCTCGTCGCCCCTGGCTGTCAGCATAAGCACAGGCGCATCCGATACCTCGCGTATCTTCTGCAAAACCTCAAAGCCGCTCATATAGGGCATATTCACGTCAAGCAGGGTGACATCAGGGGTAAGATCGAGGAATAACCTCAGACCTTCCTCCCCATCCGCGGCAGCGTGCACCTCGGCGTCTTGCCATTGGAACTGCAAGCCGATAGTTACAGCTTCCACTATCGCTTTATCGTCGTCTACTACCAGAAACTTCATACAAATCACATCCACTTTATCAGGGTATTCTGTATCAATTATATCAAATACAGACGCTAAAACGTAAAAGGTTAGAAGGAGTACGCGTAACGGGGGATGCAAAGCAGAATGGCGCACTGCGCTCTGCCGTCAGCGGCCCTGGATTGGGTCTGCCGGCAGTTGTATATTCACACGCTTTTTACCCGTTGTTACTGCACCTTTTACCACATTCGGGTAGAGTAGAAATATGGGGCACTGATAATGTCATGTCTCTTTTCGAGTACAGGGTGAATATAGCTTGAAAGCAACCACAGGTTGCACGGGTAACACTTAGTGAGAGGAACCTTACAATGAATAGCAGTTTGGTAAGCGAAGTGGCGGATGTGCCGGGCGAAACGAATCTGCCTGCCGCTCGGTTTTCGACGCCCGGCGGTCCGTACCCGCGCATGAATACACGTACGCCTGAGGAAGCAGTGAGCGTAGTCGGGTCCGGGCAGCGCGTCTATATTGGCGGTGGCTGCGGCGAGCCTGTGGTGCTTGCGCAGGCACTTGTGCGGCGTGCTCCTGAGCTTCGTAACGTTGAGATCGTGCATGTGTTGACAGCGGGACACGCTGCCTATGCTGATCCCGGCATGGAAGAGTCGTTTCATGTAAACTCATTCTTCATCGCGCCGAACGTGCGTAGCGCCGTACAGGAAGGCCGGGCCGACTTTACACCCGTCTTCCTGCACGAGATACCGCGGTTCTTCCGCGAAGGCATCCTGCCCATCGACGTAGCGCTTATCTCCGTCTCGCCGCCTGACGAGCACGGCTTCTGCAGCTACGGAGTCGAGGTGGGAGTAACCAAACCTGCGGTCGAGAGCGCCCGTATTGTAATAGCAGAAATCAACCCGAACATGCCGAGAGTCTGGGGGCAATCGTTTATTCACTTGAGCCAGATCACCTACTGTGTGCCCGTAGACTATCCTCTGCCCACCGCGCGCCAGAGCACCTACAACCCGGTATACGAGCAGATAGGTGCACATATCGCCGGTCTGATAAACGACGGTGACACGCTGCAACTGGGCATAGGCGCTATCCCTGATGCTGTGCTCCGCTCCCTGGGTGATAAGCACGATCTGGGCGTGCACAGCGAGATGTTCTCCGACGGTATTGTTGACCTTGTGGAGAGCGGCGTAATCACCGGCAGGCGCAAGAACTTCCTGCCCGGCAAACTGGTTGCGAGCTTCATACTGGGAACAGAACGACTCTACAGGTTCGTCAACGACAACCCGATGATCGAGCTTCGCCCAGTGGACTTCACCAACGATCCGTTCACGATAAGCCGCAACGATAACATGGTCGCCATCAACTCGGCTCTCCAGGTTGATTTGACCGGACAAGTGTGCGCCGATTCCATTGGCTGCAAGTTCTACAGCGGCGTGGGCGGGCAGGCAGACTTCATCAGGGGTGCTGCCCACTCGAAGGGTGGCAAGCCCATTATCGCTCTCCCTTCGACCGCGATGAAAGGCGCTATCTCACGTATCGTGCCTGTGCTCGACTCGGGGGCGGGCGTGACGACCTCGCGCAACGATGTGCATTATGTGGTCACCGAGTACGGAGTCGCGCAACTCTTCGGCAAGAGCGTGCGCCAGCGTGCAGAGGCTCTGATAGCCATCGCCCACCCCGACTTCCGCGAGAGTCTCACCCAGAGCGCCCATGACAGGTGCTTGCGGTAGAACCCTCTACGGGAAATACAGATTACGCGACATAAACCACAAAACAGGGATTACATGTCATAAGCATGTAATCCCTGTTTTGTGGTTCGCATTACAGGGATGTGCTGAGTTCCAATCGCAGTTCGATGCTTTCGAGCACCAATCCGCGGGCCGCGCCGTAGGAATCCTCAATGTCGCTATCAGGTGTCCGCACCTTCAGCAGTGCGCCCTCTGCCCGCGTTCCCTTTGACAGGTGTATAAATTGCTCGTTCAAGCCCTTTGTAGATATGCCCGAAAAGCCGTCCAGCCTGATCCTGGCAGCCACCACCCCAAGCGCACCCTGCCTGGAGGCTATATCGTTCATGGTGTAAACGAGGCTTCTTGCTAGTGAAGCTTCATGCATTGTGTCTGTTTCCCTTTGGGGGTGGAACGTAAAACGTAAGACCATAATAATCATGGCGTCCTGGCGTCTTGGCGTTTCAAATCCGTCCTTACGTTTTACGCTTTACGTTTTACGTTCCCCACGTCCCTATCCCGCTATCGCCACTGCCATTTCGGCCAGGCGGGTGGCGTAGGCCATCTCGTTGTCGTACCATGCGGCGATCGAGAGCATTCGGCCCCCGAGCACCTGGGTAAGCGGTAGGTCTACTACCGAGGAAAGTGTCTCGCCTAAGATGCGGCTGGAGGCCCACTCATCTTCGAGCACCCCCATGATCCCCTTCAGAGGGGCTTCGTTGGCGGCTTTTCGGAAGGCTTCGTTGACTGCTTCAGCAGTTGTTTCCTTGCCAAGCATCACGTTCAACTCTACGATGCTGCCGGTACGTACCGGCACTCTATATGCTTTGCCCGTTATGTTGAGGTTGGGCCAGATGAACTTGAGCGCCTTGGCAGCGCCGGAGGACGACGGGATGATGTTCTCGGCTGCCGCCCACGAGTCGCGCCTGTCTTTCATCGGCTGGTCGGTGAGCGACTGTGTATTGGTGTACGCATGCACGGTCGAGAAGAAGCCCTGCTCGATGCCGAAGTTCTCCATCAGTACTTTCACCACAGGTGCAAGAGCATTGGTGGTGCAGCTGCCCATGCTGACGATATTATGGTCGGCATAGCTGTATTTCTCAAAGTTGATGCCTGGCAGCACTACTATGTCGCAGTCCTCCAGGGTCTTGCTGGCCGCGCTTACGAGCACTTTCTTTGCACCCTTGTCGAGGTGTGCCTGCGCTCCTGCTCTCTTGGTGGCTCTGCCTGTGCAATCAACCACCACGTCTACGCCCAGCGCACCCCAATTGGGTGTTGCTTCCTTACTGTTGAAGAAAGCGATCTCTCTGTCTCCGATGAGCAACGTGTCAGACGTCGCGCTGACCGGTTCGGGCCACAAGCCGTAGTTGCTGTCGGCCTTAAAGAGGGCGGCAAGGGTCGGTAGATCTGTAATGTCGGATACGGAAACGGGTGTGAATAATCCTTTGCTGAGGCCTGATCTTGTTGCCAGCCTTCCTATTCTGCCGAAACCGTGGATCGCTATTTTGTTCATCATATTCTCCTTTACTCGATAACAAGCGCAGGCCAGGTCATTCTATTCCGCGCACTGCGCCTATTTTAGTTCCAGCATACACCATCATGGTTGCAAGAGTGGGTGTATGCGGGTGAAAGCAAGGTGAATTCTGCCGAGCAAACCAACTCCAGCCAAGAAACTGCCCACACTCTCTCAAGCCTGTTTCTCTCTCTGGCCTCACGCATCACGCATCACGCGCCGCCCACTGTTCACCTTACTGTCACCGCTATTTGCCCGTTCTTATACCCTGTTGTGCTAGCATGGAACTGGTGGGATCCGCATTTGATGGTCCGGTGCAATTTTTACGGGATCCTATCTTCAAGTAGCAAGCGGATCGAGAAGGGAAATGAAATAAATGGATGAGCTTGAAAACAAAACTGATGCTGTTGACTACGTGCCGGACACAACGTCTGAAAAGAGCTCGGCATATCCTTCCATAGAGTTCCAGCGCGTAATCCCATTCAGTGATTACGTCAGCCTCAACCCTCCGTCGAGCATCGGACCTTCCTACCTGACCGCCGACCTGGCTGCTGCCTTTACAACCACCATAGACAATCCGGTGTTCAAGCTCCCAACCATACAGCAGGAACGCGACGGTGCGATACCCGCCGCTTTCGCAATGTACGCCCCATACTATGTGGGCACGGGGCTTACCCCCGAGCAAATAGCCAATGACGTTGCCGGGCAAGCTGCGGCGTTCCTGAAATCGCTGGACGCGGCGCATGGTTATGACGGATATGTTGGCAGGATGTTATCGGTCTTGCGTGGAGGCCACGTCACGCATCATGGGCTGCAAGCTATTGAGGACCGCAACATTCTCTACGATGTCAACGACTTCCTGGCTGCCATCACCAACAGGCTCCATCACATCGCCCGGTTGAGCGTGACCGGCGATGCGCCCCATTCCGAGGCGGAGTTATACAGGGCAGGCACGCACGAAAGAGTTGACCCGTATGCTAGTACAGTGGTCTATGCTCTAACGCCCAAAGGTTACGACAGAACTTTCAAGCTTCCCCAGTTCATACGCTCCGACCCTACTCAACTTGTCGCACTGGGGTGGGATTTCTTCGACACGAAAGCCCTGCGGCGGGGAGCAGAGTTTGCCGCGCTGGCTGCCGGGAAGCTGGGCGATCCGCTGGTCCGCTCGGTATTGGCCGAGCAATACCTTCCTGCTCACATGCGCAGCAGGGAGTACTTGCAGGCGTCCCGCTAACGTAGCTTGCTATCTCAGCCCGTGGACATGACTGGACCGGGAATGGCTGTACCTTCGAGCCGCCCGATAACACGCCCGCTGTGGTCGAGCCTGGCGGGCCTGTCGTGCATCGGCAGGAGCCACGCACCGGACCTCAGCGCCTTCTTTACCGCGCCTCGCTCCTGGGCGAGGGATACGTCGAAGCTGCCTGTTGTCTTAGTCTCGCGGTATTGCAGCTGGAATGTAGGCGCGACGATCTGCTGTTCGATGCTGTAGATAACGTCCCCGCAGATACAGGCTGTGCCTTCAGCGGTGTCCACGAGCACATTCATGGAACCTTCAGTGTGCCCACCTGCAATGTCGCACACGACACCGGGCACTATCTCCACCGGCCCGGAATAGGCCAGGTCGAGAAGCTGCGACGCTCCGGGCGTATAGACGCGATCGATGATGTGCTTCGTGTCGCGAGGGTGGTAGGCGAGAGTGCCGTGCCCCGCAGCTACCTCCAGCTCGCGACGGTTCACCACGACAGTCGTGCTCATTGGGAAGGTATCGTCCTTGCCTGCGTGGTCCATATGCAGATGAGTGTGCACGATGAAGCGGATGTCGGAGGGTTTCACGCCGTGGCGGGCAAGCTGGTTCTCAAGCCCCGCCCCCTCGCGGACAACGCCTTTCATGCCCATTATTTCCAGCTGAGCCGGGTCGCGATAGCCTGTATCTACAAGTATAGGATCGCCATCACTCCCCAGAATGAGATAGCCCCATGTGGGCACTCGCACCGGATTGCCTGGAGCATGGTACAGCACGACAAGGCTCGAGTCGAGTATTACGTCGCCTAAGTTGAGCATTTCGATCTTCAAGTTCATGGGTTTTCTTTCTCGTTGTCGGTACTGCGTATGACCGCCGACGGCAGACCGCCGACCCCGTTATCCGTTATCAGTTGTCAGTTGACGGTTTGTGGCGCATAACCTCTTTCCACAGCACCAAGCAAACCTTAATAACCTCTGCGTAACTTTGCGCCCTCTGTGCGTCTCTGCGGTGAATCCGTAATAAACTGACAACTGACAACTGACAACTGACGACAAACTACCGCCCGATTGCTAATCCGTTGTGGCTGCCCCGATTAGCGAACTCCAGCCAGTCGTCGGTAGAGGTAGGTTCGCTCATCTGGGACTGCTTTTGCGCTTCAACCACCGCTATGGCGGCCAGGTTCACTATGTCTTTGACCTCATCCTCTCGCTGGAGGACGTAAACAGGCTTCTTCATCCCAACCAGGATCGGCCCTACAACGTCGGCGTTGGCCAGTCGCTGCACGAGCTTATAGGCGATGTTTCCCGCCTCCAGGTTGGGGAAGATCAGCACATTGGCCTCTTTTTGCAGGCGGTTGAATGGGTAGGTGGTGTTCAGTATCTCTTCGACAAGGGCTGTGTTAGCCCGCATTTCGCCGTCTATGCATATATCCGGCTCGCGCTCCCGCACCAGTTCAACTGCCCGGCGTACTGTCTCTGTGCGGGCATTCCGAACGCTGCCGAAGTCGGAGAAGCTAAGCATAGCAATTCTTGGCTCGACGTCGAAGTCGCGCGCCAGCCGGGCAGTGAGGATCGCCACCTGTGCCAGCGTTTCGGCGTCAGGATCGATGTTCACTGTGGTATCAGCGAAAAAGAGCACTTTGTTGCGCATTGTCACAAGGTGAACCCCGGCGGCTACTTTGCAATCGGGTGCCGTCTTGATAATCTGCAGCGGCGGGCGCAGCACATCAGGGTAGTGCAGGCTCAGGCCGGAGATCATGCCGTCTACCTCTCCCATCTCCAGCATCACAGATGCATAATAGTTAGGGTTGGTGATAAGCTCGCCCGCCTCGGTCGGTGTCACGCCCTTGCGCTTGCGCAAATCGTACAGCCGCTGTGCGTAGTCGAAGCGCCTGTCAGATGTGCCGGGATTGACGATCTCGATGCCGCCCATCTGGATCTGCAACTGACCTGCCCTGGTCCTTATTCTTTCCTCATCCCCCAGCAACACCGGGCGGGCGATGCCCTCCTCTACAAGCTGGCGGGCGGCGCGAATGGTCTTCTCGTGCTCGCCCTGGGCAAGCACAATCCGTGCTGGGTTGCTCTTGGCCTTATTGAACACAATGCGCATCATCTCGCGTGACTTGCCCAGCCGCGCTTCAAGTTGCTCTTTGTACTTGTCTATGTCGAAGTGCACGCGGGCAACGCCGCTCTCCATGGCTGCCTGTGCCACGGCGGGCGCTTCTCGCATCAATATCCGTGGGTCCAGCGGCTTCGGGATTAGATAGTCGGGGCCGAACCGCAGGGTTTCCAGGCCGTAAGCCTTCGCAACCGCATCAGGAACGTCCTCGCGTGCCAGTTCGGCCAGCGCGTGGGCGGCCGCGAACTTCATCTCTTCGTTTATCTGGGTAGCTCGCACATCGAGCGCTCCCCTGAAAATGAAAGGGAAGCCCAGCACATTATTCACCTGGTTCGGATAATCCGATCTGCCGGTAGCCACAAGCGCGTCGGGCCGTGCGGCCTTAGCGTCCTCGTAGGTAATCTCAGGGTCGGGATTGGCAAGTGGGAAGATAATGGGGTTGGCGGTCATCCCCATAATCATATCTTTCGTAACCACACCCGCTGCCGAGAAGCCCGCGAACACATCAGCGCCAACCAGGGCTTCCGCGAGTGTGCGGGCGTCCGTGTCGGAGGCAAACTCAGCTTTGTACGGGTTCACATCGAACGCGCGGCCGCGGTAAATCACGCCGTGGCGGTCGCACATAATGATGTTTTCTTTTTTCGCTCCCAGCACCATATAGAAGCGCGCGCTGGCGATGGCGGCTGCCCCGGCTCCGCTTATAACGATCTTGACGTCGGAAATCTTCTTGCCCGCAAGCTCCAGGGCGTTGATCAGGGCGGCCCCGGAGATTATTGCTGTGCCGTGCTGGTCGTCGTGTATGACGGGGATTTGCATCTCCTGCTTCAACCGTTCTTCTATATAGAAGCACTCGGGGGCCTTGATATCCTCCAGGTTGATGCCGCCGAAAGTTGGCTCAAGCAATCTGACTGTCTGCACAATAAGCTCAGGGTCCTCGGTGTTGAGTTCGAGGTCCATGGCGTCTATATCGGCAAAGCGCTTGAAAAGGACGGCTTTACCTTCCATAACCGGCTTACCGGCCAACGCGCCGATGTTGCCCAGTCCAAGCACCGCTGTGCCGTTGGTCACTATAGCCACGAGGTTTCCTTTGGCGGTGTATTTGTAGGCATCGTCGGGCGTTTGTGCGATAGCGAGGCACGGCTCTGCCACACCGGGCGTGTAGGCTAGCGACAGGTCGTGCTGGCTCAGACAGGGCTTGGTGGGCGTTATCTCCAGCTTCCCTGCCGGTTTCTTTGAGTGGTAGTCCAACGCCTCTTGATTGCGAAACATGTTTCTTCCTCCGGGGATGGGTTGTCAGGGGTGGGTTTTACGCTTGTAATATGCGGTCCGTTTTGAGGAATATAGCGGCTATGATTAAATACTTTACTACTTTATGGCGGAAGAATCGAATAGCGGGTGTATCGAGGTAAACGTTTCGTGACAGGTCGGCAGACGCAGTTCGCGGCCGTTGTCAGTTGTCAGTTGTCAGTAGACGCCGGTGCTGCATAATCGCTTCTTACAGCACAATGCAAACCTTAAAGCATCTCTGCGAACCTCAGCGCCCTCTGCGCCTCTGCGGTGAACCCGTAATAAACCGTCAACTGACAACTGACAACCGGCAACTACGCCGTCAGTCCCCGCGCTCAACAACAATAGTAAGCTCGGCCGCTAGGGCGGCTATTGCGCCTATGGCTGCCCACACAGGCAACAGGAGCACACCTACGACTCCTGCTGTCATGGGGAACTCGGCGATAACTTGCCCTGCCTCGTTCTTGACGACGATGCGGCGAACGTTACCTTCGTGCACAAGCTCCTTGATCTTGGTCATGAGCATCTCACTCGTCACCTTGAACTCTTCTTTGCCGGTGGTCTCGTCCTTAACCGGGGTCATCTCGTCTATCATCTCGAACCTCCTGCGTGCGGGCCGAAAGCGGCGCGGCCATCACTCGTGGCGGCGGCCCTTTACGCCCATCCTCCACGGTAACGTAAGAGTGTTACAAACGAGGTAAAAGCAGGTATTCACCGGGTATATATTGCCGGCACAGTTAGAGAATGCCCTGCCAGACCGACCGATCCAGAGAGGCCCGACGTCGCGTTACTGTTCGCCTGGCTTTTTCACCGCTCGTCAACCTATGTATACCCGCCGTTATAGATTGGAGCGCTACGATTATTTAGGGGGAGAAGCCGACACTGAGCAGAACAGAATTCGGTTACTCCTCGCCGGTCGATATGCGTCCTTCCGGACCGCTCGGCCGAAAACTGCACCGGGAACTTTAGCGGGAGGTTGCGATGTCTACATCCCAGGTAGATAGTACTGATTTTGCAGGCATAGTTACATGGAAAGATGACGCGGTAACTCAAACTATTATTGAGGCCGGCGATCTACAGCACCTGTTTGACGCCCTTGACCGGCGAGGCTACCAGCTACTGGGGCCGCGCCTGCGTGACGGCGCGATCATTTACGACGAGATAGATAGCGTGTCCGACTTGCCGGTTGGCTGGACGGACGAGCAAGATGGTGGAACGTATCGCGTAAAGCGGCGTGACGACACCGCCTTTTTTGGCTACACTGTTGGCCCCCAATCGTGGAAGAAATATTTGCACCCGCCCGTCGTGCGGCTGTGGCACGCCACGAGAGGAGAGGAGGGCGTGACGGTGCATGATGATACGCCGTCGCCCACGAAGCGCGCATTCATAGGCGTGCGCGCCTGCGAGTTGAGCGCCATTGCTATACAGGACAGGGTGTTCATGGGCGAGGCATACGTTGATTCGCAGTACGCGGCTCGGCGTGCAGGCACGTTCATCGTGGCTGTGAACTGCGGGAAGGCAGGAGCCACCTGCTTCTGTGCTTCGATGGGCACAGGCCCAAAGGCCGGTAAAGGGTTCGACATCAGCCTTACCGAAGTGCTCCATGCCGACCGCCATTACTTTGTGGTGGAAGCAGGCAGCCAGGAAGGCACCGACGTACTCGACGAGGTGCCGTCGTCTCACGCGTCCCCCGAAGAAGTTGGGCGAGCCGAGCACGTTGTGGCCGATACAGCTATGCAGATGGGACGCACGCTTCAGACCGAGGGGTTGAAAGCGCTTTTGTATGCCAACGCGGAAAGTCCACAGTGGCAGAAGATAGCGGAGCGCTGCCTGACATGTGGCAACTGCACAATGGTCTGCCCAACCTGCTTCTGTACGACCGTAGAGGACGTGTCTGATCTGGCGGGACAGGAGGCAGAGCGCGTGCGCAAGTGGGACTCCTGCTTCACGATGGACTTTTCCTATATACATGGCGGCAGCGTGCGGGTATCACCCAAATCGAGATACCGCCAGTGGATGACCCACAAGCTTGCCTCATGGCAGGACCAGTTCGGCACCTTAGGTTGTGTCGGCTGCGGCCGCTGCATCACATGGTGCCCGGTGGGGATTGACATAACGGAAGAAGCCGCGAAGATGCGGGAAGGGTAAAACGTAAAACGTGAAACTTGAAACGTGCGACCAGAAATGAGAAATGAGAAATGAGTGTTGAGCCGTCTAGCTGCTGCCCCCTTAAGGAGCAAGCGATTATCACGGACAACTGACAACTGACAACGGGCAACTGATTACTACGCAGTACGGAGTACGAAAATACGAACGAGGAGAAACCAATGGACGGTTACGAAACCCTTTTGGCTGAGCAGCGTTTCCTTCGTGGTATGGAGAAGGAACACCTGGAGGCTATGGCTAATTGCGCGGCTTATGTGCGGTTCAAGAAGGGAGAATTCCTCTTTCACGAAGGCGAATCCGCCCGGCGCTTCTACATTATAAGCAGCGGACAGGTGGCGTTGGAGACTTTCGCCTCAGGTCGCGGTGAGCTTATCATCGGGACGCTTGAGGATGGCGATGTGCTGGGGTGGTCCTGGCTGTTCGAGCCGTATAGATGGCATTTCGACGCTCTTGCCCAGACCGATATCACCGCCGTGGCCTTTGACGCACTCTGCCTGCGCGGTAAGTGCGATGCCGACCACGACCTCGGCTACGAGCTTGTGAAGCGTTTCTCTCGGCTAATCATGGAGCGTTTGCAGGCAACCAGGTTGGCTCTCATAGATGTCTACGGCGCTCAACAGGACACGGCGGCCCCGCTGGCCGGCGTCAAGGGGTGAACCAATGACCACTGAAACAACGATTACTCACACCGATGTGGACATCATGGCTTCGCTCGTGCCTAATCCAATGCTGCCCAAGCTCTACAGAGTGCAAAGCATCAGCCAGGAGACGGTAGACACCTGGACGCTTGAAATCGAGCCTCTAGATGGCGACCTCTGTCCGCGCTTCCTGCCAGGCCAGTTCAATATGCTCTACGTGTTCGGTGTAGGCGAGATGGCTATCTCAATCAGCGGCGACCCTTCATGGCGCGGCTCTTACATACACACAGTGCGGGCTGTAGGCGCAGGCTCGAAGGCTTTGTGCAGCCTCAAGAGCGGCGACACTCTGGGGGTGCGCGGGCCGTTCGGTACGGCGTGGCCCGGCGTTGAACTGCTTGGTAGGGACGTTGTGCTCGTGGCAGGCGGTATTGGCCTTGCCCCGTTGCGTCCCACCATCTACAGCATATTGACAGACCGCGACAGCTACGGACGGGTGTCTCTCCTGTATGGAGCGCGTACCCCGCATGATTTGTTGTACACAGATGAGCTATCCCGCTGGCGCGACAGGCCCGATTTGAACCTGGGCGTCACCGTAGACACCGCTGAGCGCGGCTGGTTCGGCAACGTGGGCGTGGTCACTACAGTCATCCCCAGGATACAGTTCGACCCCGACAACGCTGTTGCTGTAATCTGCGGCCCTGAAATTATGATGCGCTTCACGATTATGGAACTGCAAAAGCGCGGCCTTACCTCGGAGAACATTTATGTCTCTATGGAGCGCAACATGAAGTGCGGCGTCGGCCTCTGCGGGCACTGCCAGCTAGGCCCGGCGTTTGTGTGCAAAGACGGTCCCGTGTTCCGCTTCGACCGGCTGGACGGCATTTTCGGGAAGCGGGAGCTGTGAGTGGGTCGGAAACGTAAAACGTAATGCGTGAAACGTAAGGGACGAGATGGTGAGAGATGAGAAATTGAGTAGGTGACGTACTGTTGTTTCACGTTTCACGCCTCACGTTCCATTTTCTAAAGGGGATTGATATGGACAAACAGAAGCAACGAAAGCCAAAGTTGGCTGTGTGGAAGTTCTCCTCTTGCGACGGTTGCCAGTTGAGCTTGCTGGATTGCGAGGACGAGCTGCTGACGGTGGCGGGGGCTGTCGAGATTGCCTATTTTCCTGAGGCCACACGCACCGTGATAAAAGGCCCTTATGACCTGTCGCTGGTGGAAGGCTCGATTACCACGCCGCACGATCTGGAGCGCATCAAGCAGGTGCGCGAGCAGTCGAAGTTCCTCATGACGATTGGCGCGTGCGCTACCGCCGGGGGCATACAGGCCCTGCGCAACTTCAAAGATGTGCGCGATTTCATTTCGGTAGTGTACGCCACCCCTGGCTATATCAGCACCCTCGAAAAATCCACGCCTGTTTCGGAGCACGTGCAGGTGGACTACGAGTTACACGGCTGCCCTATCAACAAGCGCCAGTTGCTGGAAGTTATCAGCGCCCTCCTGAACGGCCGCAAGCCCAATACGCCCTCGCACAGCGTCTGCGTAGAGTGCAAGCAGCGTGGTATCCCCTGCGTAATGGTGTCGAAAGGCGTGCCTTGCCTCGGCCCTGTTACCCACGCGGGCTGTGCTGCCCTTTGCCCTTCGTACAACCGCGGCTGCTTCGGCTGCTACGGCCCGAAGGAGACGGCCAACACAGTATCGCTGGCCGATTGGTGGACTCTTTCGCTGGCCGTGCCGGAGAGCGGGGTCATGAGAGCGTTCCGGGGCATAAACGCATACGCCCCATCGTTCATGGAATGGGATCGTTCAAAGGAGAGTGAGAAGAGTGAGCAGCACTGAAGCCCCGATTAAACCCGCATCAAGAACCATAAACGTCGGCTACCTGGCAAGAGTGGAGGGAGAAGGCGGCTTGCACGTGAAGATCAAGGGCGGCCAGGTGACAGATGTGCGCCTTGAGATATTCGAGCCGCCGCGTTTCTTCGAGGCGCTTCTCCGAGGGCGATCTTTCACAGAGGCGCCCGACATCACCGCTCGCATCTGCGGCATCTGCCCTGTCGCCTACCAGATGAGTTCTATACACGCAATGGAAAATGCATATGGTGTGGCAGTGGGCGGTCAATTGCGCGCTTTGCGGCGCTTGCTCTATTGCGGTGAGTGGATGGAGAGCCACGCGCTTCACGTCTACATGCTACACGCGCCCGACTTCCTGGGCTATCCCGACGCGATCAAGATGGCGGCGGATTACCCTGATATTGTGGGGCAAGGCCTCAGGCTGAAGAAGATCGGCAACGAGATCATGACCCGTGTGGGCGGCAGGGAAATACACCCGATCAACGTTAAGGTCGGTGGCTTCTATCGTGCGCCCGATGTAAGCGAACTTATGAAACTGGAGGAGGATCTTGTGTGGGCGCGGCAGGCATCGCTGAACACGGTGCGCTGGGCGGCCACTCTCGATTTCCCGAAGCTGGAGCGCGACTACGAGTTTGTGGCACTGAGGCACGAGAGCGAGTATGCGATCAACGAGGGCCGGTTGGTGTCCAATAAGGGCTTCGATATTCCAATCTCAGAGTACGAGCAGCACTTCCACGAAATACACGTACCCCATTCCAACGCCCTGCAATCGACTATGCACGGGCACTCCTACTTTGTCGGCCCGATGGCCCGCTACAATATCAACTACGATAAGCTGCCTGAGATGGTCAGGGAAGCAGCGCGCGAAGCAGGGCTTGGCCCGACGTGCAACAACCCCTTCAAGAGCATTATCATTCGCAGCCTCGAACTGCTCTACGCTTCGGATGAAGCGTTGCGCATCATTCGTGCGTACAAAGTGCCTGAGCAGTCTGCTATTGAGGTAGGGATGGGCGGCGGCAGCGGCAATTATGAAGTGCCTATCGATACGAACGAAACAGTGCGGGACGGTACCGAATACGCTCTACGAACCGCAGGCGACATTGCGCGCACGGGGTTTGGCTGCACCGAAGCCCCGCGCGGCATCCTTTATCACAGGTACGACCTGGACGACGAGGGGTTGATCGCGGACGCCAAGATTGTGCCTCCGACCTCGCAGAACCAGATGGCGATGGAAGAAGACCTCCGCGCCTTCGTGACTGAGCGCATTGACATGCCCACAGAGCAACTCACCTGGCAGTGCGAGCAGGCGGTCCGTAACTATGACCCCTGCATCTCGTGCGCCACGCACTTTCTGAGGTTTGATGTAACGAGGGACGGAGAGTGAGACGTAAAACGTAAAACGTAAGACCATGGCGTCTTGGCGTCTTGGCGTTTTAATACCGTACTTGCGTTTTACGCTTTACGCTTTACGCCGTAACAAAGGAGAATGACATGGACACGGATCGCATTACGCTTCTGGAAGGGAAGCTTCGGCAAATGAGAGAACACAAGGTCAACTTCGAGGATGCGGAGATGGAGTTCTACCTGTCGTGGTTCCTGGGCTATGCCGCTCAGGGCGGGGCAGAGTATGGAGAATGTATGTACGCAGCTTCTCAGATCGAGGATGGCGATCCGCAAAGTTGGGTGGCAGCATGGAGGCGATCGGCGCATTATGTGGAAGCCCTCGCGATGTCCAACCTGGACGACGGCCACCTGGTCAGCGCCCGCGAGGCATACATGCGCGCTTTCACCTACTACCGCGCAGCCCTGGCCATGATTCGCCCCTATGATCCCGCCTTCCTCGACACCTGGGAGAATATGCGCTGCTGCTTCAGGATGGCTTCGGCCCTCTTCCACCCACCTATCTTGCATGTGCAAGTGCCGTTCGAGGGCAAAGTGCTGCCCGGCTACTTCATGCGGGTAGACAGCACGCACACACCCCGCCCTACACTGATCATGGTCGGTGGTGGCGAGACCTTTGCCGAGGAACTGTACTTCTGGGCAGCAGCCCCCGGCGCGACGAGGGGCTATAACACCCTGTTTATCGAATTGCCGGGACAGGGCAGCACGCCACTCAATAACCTGTTCTACAGGGCCAACCCTGAGGAGCCTTTGAAGGCCGTTGTCGATTATGCTCTCAGCTTGCCCGATGTTGATCCTGAGCGACTCTATATCTACGGCGTGAGCAGGGGCGGCTACATGGTGGCGAGGGCTGCCGCCAAAGACAAGCGTATCAAGGCCTGCGTCCTGAACGCGCCTGTTACGGACGTCTATCGCATGATGAAGGCCGAGCTATCCGGTATCGAGGTTGACCTGAGAGCGTCCAGTCAATTAGAAGCCGCCCTCGGATGGTCCCCCGCCCACGACCCCTCTGTAATCGAAGTGCTGCTGGATAGACTCTGCTGGCAGTCCGGTGTGCAGACGGTCTCAGAAGCCCTCGAACTGGCAAGGGCGGCGCACCTGGGTGACATGGTATCTGAGATAGAGTGTCCAACCCTCTGCATGGTGAGCGAAGGGGAGCCTGACGAGCAGAATGAGCAAGCACGCGAGTTCTACAGCGCGCTCAAGGCCCCAAAGCAGATGCGCGTGTTCACCGCCGACGAAGGGGCTGAATTCCACTGCCAGGTGAACAACCTGAGCCTTATGCATGCGACCGTGTTCGACTGGCTTGACGAGCTCTAATAAGGGAGACTGCTGCAATACATAGTTGGGCGGCCCCTCGTCCTCTTTCGTAAAACGTAAAGCGTAAAACGTAAGGGACGAGAAATGTGAAGTGACGCGACAAGTTAATTTCTGGTCCTTCGTTACGTTTTACGTTTTACTTCTCACGCTACAAGGAGGTAGCTGTATGCGAGGTACTATTACGATCGATGAAAATCGCTGCAAAGGTTGCGAGCTTTGCACTGCGGTCTGCCCCAAACATCTGATCCACATGTCAGGCAGCTTCAGCATGCGAGGTTACCACCCGGCCGTCCTGCAAGACCCCGAGCTTGCCTGCACGGGCTGCCTGCTATGCTCGACCATCTGCCCCGACTCGGCGATCACCGTTTACAGGGAAGGGAGGGCAAAGTAGCCATGACAGTAGAACTCTGGAAAGGCAACGAAGCTGTTGCTGAGGCAGCGGTCCGGGCGGGATTGCAAGCATATTTCGGCTACCCAATCACCCCACAAACCGAGCTGCTTGAGTACCTCGCGAAGCGCATGGCACCACTTGGCCGTGTCTTCCTGCAAGCTGAAAGCGAGCTTGCGGCCATCAATATGGTGTACGGTGCTGCGTGTACCGGAGCGCGGGTGATGACCTCGTCGTCAAGCCCCGGCATATCGCTCATGCAGGAGGGCATCTCTTATATAGCCGCGTCGGGAGTGCCGTGCGTGCTGGTAGATATGATGAGGGGCGGGCCTGGTCTGGGCAACATAGCCCCGTCGCAAGCCGATTACTTCCAGCTTGTGAAGGGCGGCGGGCACGGCGACTATCACCCCATCGTGCTTGCTCCCGCCTCAGTACAGGAAGCCGCCGACCTCACATACGAGGCGTTCGACATCGCTATGAAATATCGCTCCGTGGTAGTTATTGCTGCCGACGGCGCGATTGGCCAGATGATGGAGCCTGTAGAGATGCCGCCAATGCGCGACATTCCGGCGCAAGATCTGGGCTGGGAGCTAACGGGGGCGAGGGGCCGCAAGCGGCGTCTTGTCACGTCGATCGGCCTTGAGCCCACTGAGTTGGAACAGATAAACTTCCGCGTGCAGGAGCGCCAGGCGCTAGCACAGGAGAATGAAGTGCGCTATACCGAACGCTGGACGGATGACGCCGATATGGTGGTGGTGGCGTTCGGCACAGCGGCAAGAGTAGCCCAGTCTGCCGTGCGCGAGGCGCGTGAGCATGGCCTGCGAGTAGGCTTGTTCAGGCCCATCAGTCTGTGGCCCTTCCCGACAGAGCAGTTGGCGCGGTTGTCCACGAGGGTCAAGCGATTCCTGGTGGTCGAGATGAACGCCGGGCAGATGGTCGAGGATGTGCGGCTCGCCGTTGGCTCCGGGGCAGATGTGTCGTTCTTCGGCAGGATGGGCGGCTTTGTGCCCATGCCGGAGGAGATACTTGAGCGCATTGAAGCGCTGCAACCTGTGGCTGCGGGCAGCTAGAGGGGATTATCTCAAAGGAGAGAGAAATGCTTACCGACTCAATGGCAGTTGTATGGCAAAGGCCATCCTCCCTCACGCCTCTTCAAACTCACTATTGTCCCGGCTGCACGCATGGCGTTATCAACAGGCTCGTGGCAGAGGTAATTGATGAGCTAGGCATACGCGAGAACACTATTGGTGTGGCAGCTGTGGGCTGCTCGGTCTTCGCATACAACTACTTCGATTGCGATTTCGCCGAGGCGGCGCACGGACGCGCACCCGCGATGGCTACAGGCGTCAAGCGTGTCTACCCCGACCGCGTGGTTTTCACCTACCAGGGCGACGGCGATCTCGCTTCCATCGGCACGGCGGAGATCGTACACGCGGCGGCCCGCGGCGAGAACATCACAGTAATCTTTGTGAACAACGCCGTGTACGGCATGACGGGCGGTCAGATGGCCCCGACAACGCTACCCGGCATGATAACCACTTCATCACCTCTGGGGCGCGACACCCACATGACCGGCTTCCCCATCAGGATGTCGGAGATGCTATCCACCCTGGATGGTGCGAGCTACATCGTTCGACGCTCGGCCCACGACCCAGGCAACATAAACAAAACTAAGAAAGCTATCAAAACCGCGTTCCAGGCACAAATAAACGGACTGGGCTTCTCAATGGTTGAAGTGCTGGCAGCCTGCCCTGTGAACTGGAACATGACCCCGGGAGACGCTTTGCGTTTCGTCGAGGAAAAGATGGTCCCGTATTATCCGCTGGGTGATTTCAAGGTAGCCGAAGCGGTAAAGAATATGGGGCTGTAGTTGATGCCAGGTTACGACCGCCGACGGCAGACCGCCGACTGCCGTAATACTGACAACTGACAACTGACAACCGGCATCACGGGCCTGATGCACTGGAGAGGAATCAGAGGAATCAATGGAAGTCGACGTCTTTGGCTCCATAGTGGCAATTGTCGTGATGCTGCTTGTGATGGCGTTTCTTATTAGCATAGTAGTCAGCCTGCTGTGGCTGTACAGGGATGCGGAAAGAAGGGGCAAAACGGGTTGTATGTGGCTGCTGATTGCCTTTTTCACATGGCCGTGGGGTGTTATCGCGTATTACCTGCTCCGCGACAAGCAGGTGACGTTGTAGGGAGCAAGATCATGCACGAAGAGATAATCATTTCCGGTTTCGGCGGCCAGGGTGTGCTATTTGCCGGGCAACTGTTAGCATATGCAGGCGTTGCCGACGGCCTGCATGTCACCTGGATACCGTCCTATGGCCCCGAAATGCGTGGCGGCACTGCTCACTGCGAGGTGGTTATCTCTTCCGAGGAGATAGGCTCACCGCTTACGGCACACCCGACCGCTGCTATCATATTGAACAGCCCTTCGATGGAGAAGTACGAGCCGCTGGTCAAGGCCGGGGGCCTGCTTCTGCTCGACTCGTCACTGGTGCCACAGGGCACGACTCGCCATGACGTCCGCGAGATTGCTTTGCCCGCCAAAGAGATCGCTGCCGAGTTTGGTATGCCCCAGGCCGCCAACATGGTGATGGTCGGCGCGCTGGCTGCAGCCACAGGCATCGTGCGCCTGGAAACCCTTGAGCGGGTTCTCAAACTGAAGCTTGGTGAGCGCCACGCCGGCAGCCTGGAAGCCAACTTACGTGCTCTGCGCTGCGGCGCGGTAAGTGCGAAGGAGAGCATGCCCGTTTAGCACGGCCCGCCAGATTCGAGCTACAACCCAGATCTGACGGGCGCGCCCTACGAAGCAGTGCTTGCCCGCATGGGCACGCTCGTGTATGGAGGGAAATACGATGGACACTGACTCCAAAGCAAGAAATAATATGGCGACCATGAATAGTAAGGAGCGCATCCTGGTGCCGCTCGATGGGTCGCCTGCGGCTGAGGCCGCCATTCCTCACGCTGCCACCCTGGCGCTGGTAACTTCCAGCGTGCTCCGCATCGTGCGGGTAGTGCAGAGAGGGTTCTTCGACCCATCCGAGATGACCAGGACGACCGCATCGGACTATGGGCACGAATTGCACATGGCAGACGTGCGCGACGCGGCAGACTACCTGGCGACGGTGGACAGGCGGCTCGAGGGTGAAGGCGTGGAAGTAGAGAGCGCGGTGCTGGAGGGAGACCCCGCCCAAACCCTTATTCACCATGCAGAGTCCGACCCCGCCATCACGATGCTTGCCATGACAACCCATGGGCGAAGCGGCCCGGGACGTTGGCCCCTTGGTAGCGTCACCGAGAGGGTGCTGGCTAACATCGAGAAGCCCCTTCTACTTGTGCACCCGGAAGGGGGCATCCGAATCCCGCCTGTATATACGTACCATCTTATCGTGGTACCGCTGGACGGCTCTCTGCTGGCGGAAAGTGCGCTCGATAACGCCCGTCTCCTTGCCTGCTCCACGGGAGCGGCCTTGCTGCTAGTCGCCGTAGTGCCCTCGCCTGACGACATTGGTCGGTTGCCGGGTGGTGTTCATCTTCCGGTTAGCCTTGACGCCTGGCAAGCCGAGGTAGAAGAGATATCCTGTTATTTACGGCGTACCGCCCGCGATATGTGTGGGCAGGTGTCCGGATTAGCTGTGCAAGTGCGGGTCGTGGCAGGCCATCCGGCTGATGCGATTATCGACATGAGCGACCGGACGCGCGCAGACCTGATAGTCATGTCAACCCACGGCAAAGGCGCGCAACTCAGCAAGGGAGGGCAGGCGCACACATGGCTGGGGAGCGTTGCTCTGCGCGTAGTGCAAGGTGCGCATGCGCCCGTGCTGCTCCTGAGAGCCAAAGAGCTAAACGACCCCAGCGAGTGGGCCAGGTATGAGCGCTTGCAGCAGCAGTGCCTCGATGATCCTGCAATAGCGCCACTCTCAGTAGAGGCGAGATAGGCGGGTGGGGATCGCATGTAAAACGTAAAGCGTAAAACGTAAAACGTGAGGAAAGAGAAAGGAGAAATGAGCAGTGATCTGAGAAGTTGATTTCTAATCCTTCTTTACGTTTTACGTTTTACGTTCTACCTCCCATTTCTCATTTCTCGTTCCTCACGCACCATACCTGTTACAAAGAGGTAACAAAATGAAAGCATTATGGGAAGAGCGCTACGCGCAGCGAACACAGCGTATGTCCGCCTCGGTCATACGCGAGCTATTGAAATTGACCGAACAGGGCGACGTCATATCGTTTGCGGGGGGCCTCCCGGCTCCGGAAATGTTTCCTGTCGAGAGGGTTGCAGAAGCTACAGAGCGCGTTCTGGGCGAGAATGGGCGGCAGGCGCTGCAATACAGCACCACCGAGGGCTACCAGCCTCTTCGAGAAATGCTGGCCCGCCACACGGCCCGCTACAGCTTGCATATTACTCCCGACAACGTCCTTATCACCTCAGGCTCGCAGCAGGCGCTTGATCTGCTGGGCAAGATC
Organism: Chloroflexota bacterium; assembly: GCA_039932335.1. Taxonomy (GTDB): domain Bacteria; phylum Chloroflexota; class Chloroflexia; order QHBQ01; family JADMIH01; genus JADMIH01. The sequence continues at coordinate 118,686 of JBDTQH010000003.1, read as the reverse complement.
TTCATCAACCCCGGCGACCGCGTGCTCACTGAATCGCCCACTTACATGGGGGCTTTGCAGGCATGGAACGCTTATGGCGCGGAATATGTCACCGTGCGCACTGACGAGCACGGCATGGTAACGGATGAACTGGAAGCGGCGCTGCGTACGGGGCCGAAGTTCATCTATGTGCTGCCGAACTTCCAGAATCCTGGAGGCACAACCATGTCGCTTGAGCGCCGGAAACGGTTGGTCGCATTGGCGGACCGCTACGGGGTTCCCATCATAGAGGACGACCCCTACGGCCAACTGCGTTTCGAAGGGGAGCATCTGCCTCCTGTGGCGGTCCTCGACGAGCGCAGCCTGCATAAGGGCCAATCCTCATACTCCGGCAACGTAATCTACCTGAGCACTTTCTCGAAGATTCTCGCGCCCGGCCTGCGTCTCGGCTGGGTGGTAGCCCCTCCTCAAGTCATCGCGAAGCTTGCGCAAGCAAAGCAAGGTGCCGATCTCCACACCTCCACTTTCACCCAGATGGTGGCCTACGAGGTGGCTGGCGGGGGATTCCTTGACGCTCACGTTCGCCGTCTGCGCGAGGTCTACCAGCAGAGGCGCGACATAATGCTGGAAGCGATGCAAGAGCACTTCCCGGCGGGCGTGCATTGGACAAGGCCAAAAGGTGGGCTTTTCCTCTGGGTAACACTGCCGGAATGGATTGATGCGGCCCAACTGCTCAAGATGGCTCTCGAGTACAAGGTAGCCTTCGTGCCGGGGGCGTCCTTTCACCCGCGAGGTGATGGCAACAACACCTTCCGCCTCAACTTCTCAAACGCCACACCAGCCAAGATTCGAGAAGGTATAGCTCGGCTTGGTGCAGTGATGGCCACCTATATTAATTCACTGCCGCCTGATCCTCACCCATCAATCGTTGCGGAGCAACAGAACCCCATCGGTCGCACAGTGTTGTATAGCGCCCCCACCGCCCCTGCTGCGTCGGACACTACTCCTGCCATGCCAAGATGATAGATTGAATGTCGTTTGTCGGTACGGTTCCGCCTGGATGTACGGCAGAGCCTGACCAGGAGAAGAATATATGTCGAACAGGATCCTTGTTACTTACGCCAGCCGTGGAGGCTCCGCGGCTGGCGTGGCCCAGGCCATCGGCGAAACTCTGGCGGAGGGTGGCGCACACGTGGATGTACGCCCAATGACCGATGTACACAACCTGGGACCGTACGACGCTGTGGTTGCCGGCAGCGCCATCCACAGCGGAGAATGGCTGCCCGAGGCCATGCAATTCATGCAGAGCAACCAGGCGGCTTTGCGGCAGAAGCCCTTCGCTCTGTTCCTGGTCTGCATGACGCTGGCGATGCCTGACAACAATTATCGTGAGCATGTGGCGACGTGGCTACAGCCCGTGCGCGCACTGGTGAAGCCAGTGAGCGAGGGCCTCTTTGCCGGGGCACTCGACGTCAGCAAGATCCCGTCCTTCGGCGACAGGTTGAAGTTTCGGCTGAGCGTTGCCATGGGCGTTTGGGCGGAGGGCGACCACCGGAACTGGAAAGCCATCCATGCATGGGCAGCAGGCCTGAAGCCGCTTCTGGGAGTGTAACATCGGAAGGTGCGCTCCGCGATCAGAGGTCGCAAGATGAAATATAGAGACACGCCTCGCCGGTTGGCTGCGAAAAATAAACCGGCGCTACGAATAGTTCCGAAATGGGTACTTGCGCTGCTGACGTTGGCCCTCATTCTGCCCGGCGCTCTGTCGGGCTGCGGTGGTACGGTTCAGACGCTCGCACCCCCCGCGACACCAACACCCGCACCGCCGGCTACGGCCGTACCCACCCTTACGCCCGACCTTGCCTACTGGCCCACGGATAGTTGGCGCACCTCCACTCCTGAAGAGCAGGGCGTAAATTCCGCGCAACTCCTCCGCGCCCTGTCGCATGTTAGTGACGCAGGCATCAACGTGCGCAGTATGACTGTCATCCGGAATGGGTACGTGGTGCTTGAGGCATATAACCAGCCGTTCACCGCGGACCGGCAGTACGAAGTGTTCTCCGTCACCAAGAGCGTGACTGGAGCGCTCATCGGCATAGCCATCCATGAAGGCTACATAAAGGACGTCAGGGAGCAGGTGCTCTCATTCTTCCCGGGGCGCAAGTTTGCTAACTTCGACAGTAATAAGCAGGCGCTCACCATCGAAGACCTGCTGACGATGCAACCTGGGCTTGACTGCTGGGACGACAAGCTCAATGGCGGGGTGGAGCGGAGTAAAGATTGGGTGCAGTTTGCACTGGACCTGCCGATGGCTTCACCTCCCGGTGAGCAGCTGGTATACTGTACGGCCGGGCCGCATATACTCTCAGCGATCCTGACCAAAGCCACAGGCATGAGCACGGCAGCCTACGCGCAGTCGCGCCTGTTTGATCCGCTTGGCATCGCGCCTGGCGATATCACCTGGGGAACCGACCCGCAGGGTATTACGCTCGGCGGTTACGGTATCTCGATGAAGCCTGCTGACATGGCGAAGCTCGGGCTGCTCTACCTTTATGGCGGTAAATGGGAAGGCAAGCAGGTGGTGCCCGCCGAGTGGGTTACCGCGTCATCCGCGGTACATGCCTACGGCACTGACCACAAGAACTACGGCTATCTCTTCTGGGTCTACCCCACTCATTTTGCTGCGGAAGGGCTGGGCGAGCAGGTGATCGCGGTCGTGAAAGAGAGCAACATGGTCGTGGTCCTGACATCGTCGGTCGACTGGCATGCAGGCCCCGTGGTCTTAAAGCTGTTGCAGGACTACATCTTACCTGCGGCAAAATCCGACAAGCCGCTGCCGGAGAACGCCTCGGCTCTTGCTGATCTTCAAAGGAAGGTCGCGTATATGGCTAATCCGGTGGAACCGGTAAAGCCTCTTCTTGAGGCTGCACGCCTGGCTTCCGGGCGGACCTATTTGTTTGGGGATAACCCGGCCGGCTGGAAGTCCCTCACGTTGACCTTCAAGGAGAATAACGCTGAGGCGCTGGCGACCCTGGAGGCCGTGAACGGGACAACCACTGTCAGCCAGACGGTAGCGATAGGGCTCGACAACGTCTATCGCCTGGAAAAGCTACAGAATGGCAGCTTCGCCGCTCGTCGAGGCCACTGGGCAGACGACCACACTCTTGTAATCAGGCACTTACAGTCACCGCCCGACCTTGAGGAGACGGAGATACGCGCAGATTTCAGCGGAGATAGCATTAAGGTACACGTCGAGGAGATGGTGTTCGGGACCTACAGCTACGATTTCGAGGGAATCGCCACAGAGAGTATGCCGCAAGAGCCAACCATAACTCTGCCGGAGGAGGGTGCGCGGGTGATGTTGCCTGTGCATATCCTTGCGCGATTAGGACAGCCCGGTGAGCAAGTAACGGCTGAGTTACGCTGGCTGGATGGCACCAGGCTAACCAATCGCTTCACTTTGCTAAAGGGCGAGGACGGCAAAGGGCTGCTAGCGGGCAACCTTGACTGGGTAAATATGCTTCAGCCTCCCGAGCCGAAGACGCAACAGGCATCACTGCAAATTGTAGATGCTTCCGGCACTGTCTTGATTCAGCGAGTCGTAGAGGTGGTCAGCCCAACAGACGCCGGTACTCAGCCTGTAAAGCTGTTCTGGACGATATCGGGTGCTCCCGACATTGTGCAGCCGCAAACAAGACCAGTGATCACACCCGCAAAGGGTGATGCGAATACGACCGGGGACATGGTTACCAGGGCGCTAGAGGAATTGCTGTGGGGTCCTCCGGCGATCAGCCAGGTGGGCTTCGGCACCGCCTTGCCCACAACTGAGCAGGTGCTGACATATCCCGGCCGCGAACCGGATTGGGGTCCCAGGGTCACGTTGCAGAAGCTTACCATTAATGGTGGCCGAGCAACGGCGGACTTCTCCAAAGAAATGCGAGCCTATGGAGGCGGCTCTCTTCGGGTGAAGCTAATCCATGACCAGATAGCAGAGACGCTAAAACAGTTTCCCGGCATCCAGGACTTAGTAATATCAATCGATGGACAGACGGATGGTGTATTGGAGCCGTGATTGAATAGAGAGGGAAACGTGGCGCTCCGTATCATAGGATAGTGCTGTGCTTAGCGTCTATCGTACAAAGAAGAGCGCCACGATTTTCCCTTGCTACTCCTGTTTGTGACCCGTAAAGTCCAACTTACACCACCGCGTGCATCTTCGCAAGCAGCTCTTCCAGCCGCTCCATCGTTTCTGCGTCACCCTCTTGCATACCGCTCTGCATCATACCATCGCGGTCCTCAACGGATTGAAACACAGAGATAGTAGTCACTTTGGTTCCGCCTTCGTAATCCTCAAAGAGTGATGTCTCCAGCGAGATATGGCCCGGCAGATCCTCATACTCAAAAGTCTGTACATATTGCATGGCGGCTTCGACGGTGTGGTAGACGCCGTGGAAGGCCCATTCATCGCCCTTCGCGTTGCGCACTAAATAGCGCCATCTCCCGCCCGCCCAGGGCTCCATCCTGTCAACAGTTGTGGTCAGGTTCCTCGGCCCCCACCACTGCGGGATGGTTTCGGGATCCGTCATTACCTTGAAGACGAGGTCACGTGGTGCGTTGAAAATAGTGGTAGCGACGATTGAGTGCTGATTGGGTTCAGCGACCAGGCTACGCTTCGGCATCCTTTTGCTCCTTTACTTGTTCAGTTGCTTGAGTACGGTTGATTAGATCTTCCAAACGATCCATACGGTCATCCCACAGGCGGCGGTAGCTTTCCAGCCAGGAAGCGACGTTCTGAAGCGGCTCAGGGTTGAGGTAGTGCAGTTTCTCGCGCCCAACCCTGTGGGTAGTAATCAACCCTGCCTGCTCCAGAATATCAAGGTGCTTCATAACGCCAATACGGCTCATCGGCATGGAAGCACATAGCTGAGTGAGCGTTTGCCCGTCGGCTTGCGTAAGTGAATCGAGTAGATGGCGGCGGTGGTGATCAGCCACTGCCTTGAACACATGTTCGGCTTCCATACCTATATTATACGTAACTATATGGTTACCTGTCAAGGGGTTGAGAACCTATCTTTCCGATTTCGTGAGGGCTTGACTATGTCAGGCTTCTACTGCTGTGCCGGGTGCCTCTGTGTTGCCGCGCACCTGCTTCACGCTTTGCTTTGCTCGGGCGGTGAGAGGTCCGGCAATGGTAAACGCGGCAAATAGAGCCAGGCAGACCCAGGCCATCCAATCACCCATCTTGATCAAAGGAGCATCGGCCTTGCCAACAGGCACGTCCGCGACAAGTATGCGTTGTGCAGGTCCGGAGGCAACGAACTTCGTGACTACGCGTCCGGTGGGGTCTATAATTGCGGAGTCGAAGTTGGTATCGGCTTTGACAATGGCTACTCTGTTCTCGACGGCCCTCATCGCCAGATTTGTGTACTGCCTGGAGCCCAGCGCCGCCCAATCGTTCGACCCGGCCGTGATAATTTGCGCGTCATTACCTGCTATTCTGCGCGACGTGTCCGTGAAGTTGAGGTCGTAGCAGATTATAGTGCCTATTGTGCCGAACGGAGTGCTGTAGGTGGGGTAGGTGCCCCGCGTGCTGCTGCTTTCGCCCAGCCAGACCACGGGGTGATCTTTACCGTAAACGCCCAGGAAAGCGCCGTCCGGTGAGACCATCACAACCTCGTTGCGGATTGGTGGCCCAACAATGCCATAGCCCACAGCCAGGTATGCCCCTGTTTCCATGGCCAGGGTAAGAAAATCGCCGGGTTGCCTGGTTTGCGGATCGTAAGGAAGCGCGCCCTCAGGCCACACCACGAGTCTTGCTCCTTGCGAAGCGGCCTCTCTTGTTCTGGCAAAGAGCTTCTCTTTGGCCTCCCGGGCGCTGCTTGATCCGACCGGCTGAATAGCAGCAACGCGAACGCTGCTGCCCTCTACGCTCGCCTGATTGAGCAGCAACAGACTAAGCGCGGACCACGCCACCCCGACCACCACTACACCAACCAGCCAGTTGCGCGCTATACCTAACGGGACAACCGGCGTTGTTGCAAAGACGCCTCGCCGGTCTATCAGCGCCAGTACCCCCATCCCGATAGCATAGTTGACCAGCATGATTACCAGGCCCAACCCGTAGATGCTGAAAATGCCGACGGGTTGGATAAGCCAGGGTTGGGACCAGAGAGTGTAGGCGACAAAGCCACCTGTGCCGATGACTGGCATGAGACCGCGCAGCGCCTCGATAGCAACCCAACCGGCAGCGCCTTCAAGCACTAACCAGCGATAGTTGGTGCGCTCGTGGAAGGAGCGGTTGCCGAGCGTCATCACGGTAGCCACAACCGCCACCCCCACCCATGACCACTCCATGAACCACACTGTGCCCGAGAACATGGGTCCGTAGTATGCCAACCAGTAGGCACCGAAGCCCACACCGTAGGCCAATCCAGAAAGGCGCGGAGGTACAATACGGCGCTGAGCAAGTATGGTCGGGACAAAGGCAACAAAGACGAGCGGCCACACATCAAATGGTGGGAAAGCCAGCATGAAAAGCGGACCGCTGAGCGCCGCTAAAGCGAGACCGGCGATAACTCGAAGCGTGATGTTCATTAAGGAGCCCTTTTGTGTCTGTTGATTCCGGAGCTAATAGCCGGTCATGCATAAATCCCTTGTTTCTCTTATCGCGGCGGATTCTCGACCAGGACCCTGTTCACGACTACATCAGCGAACCGACTCGCTTCAGTCACCCACGGGTTATGACCCGACCGCTCGAACCACACAAGCTCTTTGCGTGGGGCTCGAAGTAGCCCGTAATACTCTTCGGCAAGTGCGGTTGGTGCGTTTACATCATGGCGGCCAAGCAGGAAATAGACAGGCACGCTCAGGCTCGGTGCATCTCTGCGGAAGTCCACACCGGCCTTCCAGAGCTGCGGGAACATAACTGTGCCGCTGTCGAATACGCCACGTGCCCAACTCGCTTTGTCGTACAGGCCATATTCAGAACTGAGGATGTCCTTGAAGGTATCGAAGCCGTCATCGTTGGCGATGTTGGGGTCCTGGTTCATGTAGTTGAACCCGTCCAGCAAATAGCTAGCCTGCTTCCAGGTTACGTCGCCGGTATAGTAAGGGGGCGGTCCCTGGGCCTTGAGCGCGTCAAGCTTGCCGGTATCGCCGCGCGCCTCGGCCAATTGCATTGCGAAGTTATAGTCGTATAGCTCAGTTTGCACGAAGTCGACCATCTGGCCTGTGCCGATAAAGGCGTAGAACTGCTCGGGGTAGCGCTGTACCAGCCAGATGCCGAGCGCGCTCCCCCACGACTCACCTGCAAGATATACCTTCTGCTGATTGAATCGAGCCTTGAGGTACTGTACCAGCGCATAGCTGTCGGCGATATAGCGTTCGGCGGTCAGGTTCGAGTGGGACACTGAGCTATATGACTTGCCCGCGCCCGGCTGCTCCCAGTTGACCACCACGAAATGGTCTTCGAGCCTGCCAAGGTGAAAGCGCTCGGTCGCAAGCTGGCTGCCGCCCGGCCCACCCGCCAGCCAGAGGAGAACGGGACTGCTGACGCTCTTAGCTCGGATGCTGATCCACTGCTCGCTGCCGTTGAGGTCGACAGTTTGCAGGGTCGCGATGCTGCCCGGAACAGACTTGCCCCGTGAGTCTACTATAGCGGGCGTGTAGGCGGAAAGTTGAGACACTATGACTGTAAGCAGGCCCAGCGCGATGAAGCAGAGAGCCGCCGCGAGTTGCGCGCGCCATCTGACGAAACGCGCAGGGCCCGTAACGAGCAACACGATGGGTGCCAGCCATAATAGTGCGAGCAGTACGGCCACGACCCAGTGTGTTGGACCCCACACGAGCGATACCAACACCAGCACAAGTGACAGCAGGGTCAGCACGCTTATCGCTATCCACTTCAGAATGGACAACAGTATGCGCCCACCCTGCTGCAATGCACCTCTCCAACCTGATAGACGAACTGAGGCTGTACCTGCCTGCACATTGGCTGCCCGGTCGATGCGCGCTTGCCCGGCCGGTTGGCTAATGATGCCCATAGTCTTGCTCCTGTGCGGCCCTGCTGATCTGTCTTACCTTTGCTTACGCCGCTATATGCTGTGCTGCTCGCTTGCGGCCAAAGATGAGATAGATCGCCGGGCCAAACGGCTGTATGAGCGATGTCATTACCCAGGTGCGCTTCTTGCCGTTGATCTGGTCCTCGGGGCGCTGCTTGATGTCCCATAGCGCCCACATGGTCAACATAGACTCCATAATCGCGACTGCGACGTTGGTAACCTTCTGTGATACCGACAATTCCTTCCAGCTCTTGCGCCGAAGGGCTGCACGGAAAGATGGTCTGGCCTTCTTCCTGGTCTCCGGCTCGCTGATTTGCGCAACATTCACCTTGTTGTCCATCATCTTCGCTCTCCTTTGCCTTTTGCTGTATGCCAACCCAACAGTAGGCGCGAGCCTAGTTTCGCGCTCGCGCCTACTGTTGAGGTTAACTGTCGTGCTATGCATGGGTAGGGTGGGTACTGTGGTTGAGTGCCCCGGCCACAAACCCCGCTATCGCCGACAGGACGAGATCGAACAGGCCCACTACGAAGCCGACCACGACACCGGCGAGCGCGCCCAGAGGTGCTATCCACTCGGTTGGTATGCGGGCTTCAGGGTTCGGCTCGCTGTTCTGTACATAGGTCTGGACCTCAGGGATATTGCCGACGAAGAGCGCCAGCACCGCCAGGCCCACTATCGAGCCCAGCAGAGCGCCCGCCCCCACGACGGCTCCCGCCTTGAGGCCGTTGAGACCGCCCTGTTCGGTACTGTTGCTAATCATCCACCAACCCGCACCGGCGCCAAGCACGATGGCGGCAATGGGTGCCAGCGGCACGCTGAAAAGTTGGAAGGGTGTGGCCAACGCCACAATGACGAACGAGGTCGCCGCTAGAATATAGATGTTGCGGTTCACGATATTCTCCTTTCTGAATAGCCTGGTTCTACTGCTGTTATCTTTGGCTGAAAATCGGCTCCGAAGATTATCGGCCCGGACGTCTAAGGTATTGCTGGGCCACTATTCCGAGACCCACTACGATGAGCACGATGGGGAACACCAGGCGATCAAAGTAGCTACTGCTGACGGAACCAAGGCCGATCAGCAAGCCAAGCCCAACCAGCCACCAATTTGTTGATTGCCCTTCAGGCAGGTGGCGCACACCCAGGTAGATAAACCATACGCCGAGCGCAAGCCCAAATACCCAACCAACGCTCAAACCGAAGTTGCCCAGAAGCGCGATCCCGCCGATCAGAATAAGAAGCAGACCCCAGAATGGCACGCCTGCTTCGTGGTAGCGCGTGCGCCACTCTGCGCTCTCTTGCTGCTTCATCCCATGCCAATCCTGTTGTCCCGTCGGAATTGTTGGTGGCGTTTGTATTGCCATCGTGTTGCCTCCTCCCGGTTAGTTGCTGCACCTGGCTCGAGTTGCGGGCCGGTGTCTCCTATGCAGTTCACCTTAGTGGTTCTACCTTGCCCGAGACGCTGACCTGCTTCGTCACCACCGGGCTTCCCATGTAGCGTATCGAGCCGCTGCCGCTCACAGTCGCACTGAGCGACTTGCTGGCCCATACTGTTGCGCTGCCGCTGCCGCTTACTTCCACGATAGCCCCCATAGTCTCGAGGCTTCTGCCGTTGTAGTCGCCCGATCCGCTGAGGCCGACCGTCTGCCGTATTGAGGTGCCCGAGGCGGTAATGTTACCCGAGCCGGTTCCTACCACCGCGTAATCCTGGGTGGTTATCTTGCCAATGCTGATGTTGCCCGACCCGCTCGCCTCGGTGGTGACCTTATCTGATTGCAGATCGAGCACTTCCACCTCCCCCGAGCCTGTGTTGCCGAGATAACTGAGATCTTTCACAGACAGACGGTAGTTGAGGGGCTTTGTGTTTGAGAAGCCGACCGGTCCCTCATTGTTGATAAGGCTTATTGTTAGCCTTCCCTCTGTTACTCCGGTTGTGATGAGCGGTAGTATGTTGTCTTCACCCTCCAGCGTAAGTGACTCCTGACCGGTTTGCTCGATAGTCAACCGGCCCGACATCGTGAGTACAACTTCTTTGATGCCGCTTACCTCCCGCTGTACTGTAACCACGTTTCCTGATCCCTTGACGATGCCGTTGTCGATATTTGTTCCGCCCACCGTGCAGCCCGACAGCAAGCCGGCTGCAATAGTCACAGCCAGCACAATACGGCTCTCTAGACTATGCGGCTTGATCATCTTCCACTCCTTACACGCCAGGCCGGACTCAGCGCGGGTCGCGGCTTGTCTGGTCTTCTGCCAGCCTGTTGACCGATATTAAGGTGAGATTGAGGTCCCGAATCTTCTCCAGCAGGCCATGCAAGGCCGATTGGTCAAGTAACTCACCACGGAGCATCGTGTCGCCGTCTTCGGTGCTGTTTATTTGCACTCCTTCAAACCAATCCGACCACCGGCTGTCGAGGCGGCCTCTGATACGAACCTCATAGCGTACCGGCACAAAGCTTCGGCCCGCACCTGGTTCAGAGTCACGCCTGTCAACCCCCCCGCTCAGCCAGACCATGGATACAACGTATTTGTCAGGTCCGTGTGTATACATCGCTGCCACGTCCTCTCGGTGCACTTCTCTTCAATCTGCTTCCTGTAGTGCGCCTGCTATCCCTGCTATCATAGTAGAGCTAAACAGTGGAGGAGGTCATCTAGCAACCGGCATATTTCGGGGTTTAGGACTGAACGCTGGCGCGATGGAGTAGCCGCAAAACCCGGCTACAACGAGAGCTGCCCATCCAAATAGATGGGCAGCTCTCCGTACAATTTGATATGGCCACATGCGGGTGAGGCTGTTATTGTGCTACAGGATTTGCAGCTCCCGCGCCCGGATGATGGCTTCTACCTTGTTCGCCGCGCCCAATTTGCCGTAGACATTGTGGACGTGTGTCTTTATCGTGCCGGTCGCCAGGATCAACCGGCTCGCGATATCCCTGTATGTGAGGCCCTGCGACAGCAAGCTTAACACCTCGAATTCCCTGTCGCTGAGCGGCTCAACCAGTAACAAATCCTCATACCGGGCGCACACCGTCACAGCTGCCGGTGTGCATGTATCCGGCGGCTCGCCACCAAAAGCGTCCAGTAGAGTCCGTGCGTACGCCGCCAGCGGGCCGTTGTTCCATTCGCCTGTGGCAAGCCCCATCTTGAGGAGGGCTTTTACCGGTGCGCCCTCGTCAACAAATGTTCTTATGTGCCCTTCAGTTGCCGCCAGTACCAGGCTGCTGCCGAGCGTGCCGGTAGCACGGTCTGCCTTGCCGCCACTGAACAGCGCCACCGCCCGTAAGACAAGGATCTCGATCTGCCTGCCGGTTCGTCCGCCCTGTTTAGCCGCTTGTTCCAGGCAATCGAGCAGCCGCACCGCCTCAACCGGCTTCCCCTGCGCTATATAAAGCCTTGCTAATGCTTGATACTCGGCTTCTCGCCTGAAAACGAATGGCCCATTCGGCTCCGGCCCGTCCTCCTGTGCCCAGCGTTCGGCACCTGCAAGGTCTCCCCTGGCGAGCATAAGCCGTAACGACCATGCTTCCATATCTCCTCTTGCATCCTGCGATATATTCCGCTCGCGATCCAGCTTTCGGGCGGCTTCCAGTTCAAGCTCCGCGCCTTGCAGGTCGCCTTTTGCCTTGAGTATGCGCGAGAGCATCGTTTGCTGGTAGCAAAACGAATTGCTGATGTTCCATTTGCTGTTACGCCTGATACCTTCTCTTACCTGCTTCTCAGCATCGTCCAGCCTGTTCGTTTCATAAAGCAGTTCGCCGAGCACAACGTTCAGGTTGCCTCCTGTGTAGAACTTTTCGATGCCTCTTTCTTCAAGGAAGGTAAGGCTCTCTTCCAGAACTTGTGCGGCCTCATGCAGCCGCCCCTCCAGCATCCGCAATTTGGCGAGCTTTGCCATGCTTGCCGCAAGCGTATTGGTGGTGGTTCCCTCGCGGTCGTTCTGTACAGAGTTTTGGAAGCATTGTGCTGCTTCTGCAAAATTGCCGTTGATGTAGTGGGCGAAGGCTTGCACGTAAAGTACGATGTTACGCATACCGGCTTTTGAATTCGACAGGTACTTTAGAGCTTGCTCGGCCATTAGCAACGTGCGCGACATATCGCCGTGGTAGTCGGCGAGCAGCGCATGCATAACCGAGGTGAAGCCGAGCAAGTCCTGCCTGTCCGCCTCTGGATGTTGGGGGCCAACGTGACATTCAGCGTCGCGCAGCCAGCTTTCCGCCTCGTCGATGTTGCCGGTGATAAGGCACTTCCAGGCGCGATGCACGCAGAGCCAGGGGCGGAGGCGCATGGTATCTCGGGGCAGCTTGCCGGGCCAGTTGAAGGCACTCATCTCGCTGCTGTTCCACATCGCCTGTCCCGCATCCTCCAGGATCTCGGCGGCCCGGTTATAGTCTCCCGCCTCACAAGCGTGATTGACCGCCTCCGTATAGAGGTCGTTACGGGCATACCATTCCGATGCGCGCAGATGCAACTCGCTTACAACCTCTTTTCCTCTTGCCCTGAGGCGTGCCTGTAACAGATCGGAGAAGAGATGGTGGTAGCGGAACCATTGTCTTTCCTCGTCGAGGGACACGATGAAGAGATTAGTTCTCTCCAACTCCTCCAGAGTGTGCTGCCCGCCCTCTCGCTTCGTAACAGCGTCGCACAGCGGGCCGCATAGTCTATCCAGTATAGATGTCTGCATCAGGAAAGCCTGGATCTCGTCTGTTTGCCCGCCCAGCACCTCTTCGAGCAGGTAATCGAGGATGTAATGATTGCTGCCGGAGAAGGTCCGTACAAAAGCGGGTAGGTCGTCCTTACCGCTCATGGAGAGGGCAGCCATTTGCAGGCCTGCGATCCAGCCCTCGGTGCGCTCGGCGAGCCGCCCCACATCTTCTTCTGAAAGGTTAAGATCCATTACTTCGTTGAGAAACGAGGCGGCCTCCGCGTTGGTGAAACGGAGCATGTCGGCCCTGATCTCGACCATCTGGGCGCGGGCGCGCAAGCGGGATAAATGCAGCGGCGGGTCGGAGCGTGTAGAAATGACCAGGTGCAGACACGACGGCATATGGTCGAGCAGGAACGCCACCGCCCTGTGTATTTCGATCGACGTAATCGTCTGGTAATCGTCGAGCACTAGCACGAAGTGTCCATCCAGCCTCTGCAGATTGTTCAGCAAATGGCCCAGCGCTGTTTCGATACCCCCCGCGTGCATATGCTCGGTATGAGCCGTCAAGTAAGGTGCGTCCGCGACGCTGCCCCCGTGCACTCCTTCGAGGGCAGACATAATGTACCGGAAGAAGCGCTGCGGATCGTTGTCATGTGAGTCGAGCGATACCCAGGCGACAGGCATACGGCCTGCCTGTGATGCCCAGGCACTCAGCAGGCTTGTCTTGCCGAACCCTGCGGGGGCTGAAATGAGAGTGAGCGGGCATAGAGTGCCCTCATCAAGGCGAGAGAGCAGGCGAGTGCGTTGCACAAGCTCAGATCTTGGCTGGGGTACGAACAGCTTTGTTTGAAGGATAGGGGTTTGTCCCAGCCTCCAACTGAGTTCGGTAACGCGAGTTACCGGCGGGCGCGTCGAGGGAGATGTGAAGGCGCTTTCCGTTTGCCTCCCATGCCGGACCACTGCGGGGACATGGGCCGCGCTGTCTACCCCCGCTCGACCTGTAGCACCGGAGCGTATTTGCTCGTAGAGACGTATCGTCTCTGCTTCAGGCTCCTGCCCAACTTCGCTGCCAAGAACACGCTTGCACTCTTCATACTGGCGCAACGCCGCTGTTCGCCTGCCCGCGCTCGCATACAGATGCATCAGGGTGCGCTGCGCTTTTTCGTCCGGACGGTCCAGCGAGACCCATCTGCGCGCGTGGGCGAGGGCCTGCTCCCATGCTCCTTGCCTTGCATAACCCCACGACAACCGCTCCAGTGCCCAGGCTAGCTCTCTTCGCAGCTCCTCGCGCTGGAGGAATTGCCATTCATCGAAGTCGGTGCAGTCGGGCAGGTTCAGCCCTTGCAAAAAATCGCCCCTGTAGAGGGTCACAGCCTCTTCAAGTGTGTGAATGCAGTCGCCGCACGTGCCGTTGCCTGAGTGGTTGTGGCGCTTACAGGCCGCCACGCCGTCAAGAAATTGCTCTACATCCACTCGAAGGCGGCCGGTGCGGTTCAAGAGGATAGTTTCGTTTGTGGCATGGAACCACTCTTTGCCAAGCCTGCTGTTGAGGGAAGTGAGCGCACGGCGAAGGTTGCCGAGCGCATGTTGTCCGTCGTATCCCGGCCAGAACAGGGTTGCCAGCACGGCGCGAGGGCGGCCCGCAGGACTGAGGCTAAGATAGGCGAGCAGAGCGACCGCTTTGCGCGTTTCAAGGGGCACATCAATGCCACCTGCCTTCACGCAAGCATCCCCCAGCCATAATAGCTCAAGCCCGTTCAGGCTCGGGTCTGCAAGGGCAGGTTCATGCGGGATCTCCTGCTCAATAGCCATCAGATGTGCCCTCCCGACCAGTTGACGAAAAGCGCAATCTTCCACCCTAATTCTACCGGTTCGCCATAAACAGGAAGATGAATATCCGTGACAGAACGGTGAAAATTGTACGCCGTCTTAACGGCCTGTTCCGTTCTTTGTAACACCACCCGTAACGATTATGTCTCGGCCACCTGCTACAGTAGATGCGGTAGAAGTCGTACACACATTACTTGAGGGGAGGATGAAACCGTGTCTGATGCAACACTGGTAAGGGGAGCAATACAGCCCGGAGAGATCGCCTGGTCGCCGTCATCGGCGTTGAGGCCGGGCCCTGAGATGCAGACACTCAAGAAGTTCCACTTCGACTGCGAGTGGACGGGACGTGTCCAGCCGGGAGGGATGGGTCCAGGCTCACCGGCGATGGCCGCCAGGGGCAGGGCCACCTTCAGGCCCATAATGGATGGCGACTGGCTCGTTGGCGATTTCGAGCAAGAGCAATTCGCGGATGGGGCGCTGCTCATTACTTGGAAGGCTCATTATGTGGTGGGCTGGAACCCGCATGAGCATGAATACAAAATCACCTATGTAGACAACAATGGCGCGGCAACCCTGATGAGCGGGTGGATGGAAGGGAACCGCTTCATCATTGAAACTAGCGGCGAGTCCTCTGTGAAGTTCCAGATGGTGTGGGAGATGATAGCAGGCGGTAAGGTGAGGTGGGCTAACCGCTGCTCAGTTAGTGGCGGCCCCTGGACACTTATCGAGGAGTACGTCTGCTCGCCTCGCTGATATGGCTGGCGGGATTGCCGTTTGACCGGAGAAACTGCGCCGCAAGTTAGGGGAGGTTGCTAAGCATTGATAGGCGTGAGAGCAAGCTCAAAAGCAAGAGGCAAGAGCGCGAAGATAACTTTCAGGCAAGGTGCCGCGCTGGCTGTACCTCCTTTGCTTTTGGTAATAATGGTGCCTGCGTTCCAGTGGTCCACCAACCTGCTCGGTTACCCGGGCGGCTACCTACTGGGGTTCGTTATCTACTGGGGCGGCTGGTGCATACTTGTGCCCGCCGGGCTGCTTGGCGGTCTCGGCCCGCTCCTTGACCTTTTCCGTGAGGGCAAGCCGAACATCAAACAGCTACCACTGAAGATGCACGCAGCGCTCTGGTGGCCGTTGGCGTTTCCCCTGGCATTCATATTCCTGCCGAAGATCGGGCATGTGAGCGCCTCTATTATTACTGCCTCGGTCTTGCTGGGCATCGTTATCGCGGTCACCGAAGAGCTTCTTTGGCGCGGGATGTATATTCGCCTCTTCCCCGATAACGCCTGGTTGAACACACTCTACCCCTCCGTCGGCTTTGCGTTGTGGCACGTAGCCCCGCAGCTTGTGCGCTCAAATTCCATGCCGGGCGGGATGGCTAGCTTCGTCATATACGCTTTTGTGCTCGGCCTCTTGTACGCCTATTACGCCCGCAAGACCGGCTCCATACGCTGGAGTACAGTGTCGCACGCTATCCACGACTCGCTGGGGCTGGGCGGCGTCACGTATGCCGCCTGGCTGGGCTGACGAGTTTCCATGCATGAGAGTTGTAAACGCCAGGGCAGGTTCGCATGAAGTCGGCCTGGCACGTTTGTTAACAAGTAAAGGAGAAAGAGATGTCTACCGCATTAGCACAGGAAAAAGAGAGTGGAGGAAGCACGACGGTGCGAATGATAGGTCTGGCGGCGGCTACTGTAGCGGCGGCCGCATACCCGCTATTCATCCGGCGAGGGCAGGTGCGCTGGGGCGCGACAGAAGATGAAGTGCGCGGCACGCTGCCGGGTGACGACCTTGTAAAGGAGTCTCTGTGCAACATGACCCGCGCCATCACGATAAACGCGCCTGCCGCCGAGATATGGCCGTGGCTGGTGCAGATGGGTAGCGAGCGGGCAGGCTGGTATAGCTACGACAGGCTGGATAACGGCGGCAAGCCCAGCGCCGACCGCATTATTCCCGACTTCCAGCACCTGAAGGTAGGCGACAGCCTTGTGCCGAACAGCAACACCTCCGACGTCAGCTACTGGGTGGTCGAGCGGATAGACCCCGGACGCTCGATTGTGCTGATGACGCGGGTGAACGGGTCGATTTCGGGAGAGAGCAGCTGGGCCTTCGTGCTGGAACCGCTTGACAATGAACATACCCGGCTGATCGAGCGCTCACGTAGCGACTTCCGACCTCACCTGGTGGGCAAGTCAATGATGGCCCTGTTTGAACCCATAGACTTCTTCATGATGCGAAGGCACCTGCTGAACCTCAAAGAGCTGGTGGAACGCCACCATGAACCGTCGGCGTTCCGTTTAGAAATAGAGCAAAGCGAGATAGCGAGCAGAGCATGATGAGATCGAGCCTTAGGTAACATATCCCATTAGCCTTCACTGCATCACAAGCGAAGACGTGGTAGGACGAATGCCCAACCGGCAGGGTCACTGCGACCGCCTACGGGCGAAATAATGTCCGTGACGCCGGCCGGTTGGGGCTCGCTCCCCTGTCATTTCTTCTCGGGCGATCTACGCAACATAACAGAACAAGAACCGATGTGCACCCACGAAACCCGCAGGCGGTGCGGCCTGCGGTCTTCGTTGCGCGCTCTCTTTGCGCAGGGCTGCATCTCCATTTTCACCGCTTGTTCACCTGCGTCAACCCATCCCTAAACCGTGGCGCGCTACTGTTAAGTAGGACAGCCATAGTCATATAGGTATGTTCCCATCCGTCCAACGTTCGCTCCTAGCCGAAAACGCTGTAAGGGAGAAAGAGATGATAGCAGATTACGCAGACCCCACCGCGCAACAAACGCAGACAGCTCATAAATCCCCCAACATCGCGATAATTGGCATCGGCACCGACTACCGCCGCGACGACGCTGCCGGCCTGCTGGTGGCGAGAGCGTTGAAAGGCCATGTCCCGTCGGGCGCGACTGTTCACGAATGCGCGGGCGCGAGCTTTGAGCTTATTGACCTGTGGGTCGGGGCCGATCTCGTTATCCTCGTGGATGCGGTCTGTTCAGGTGCGGGCGCGGGCACGATATATCATATAGAGGTTCGCAACGCGCCCATACCGTCCTATTTCTTCCATTACTCTACTCACGGCTTCAATTTGGCCGACACTATAGAGCTTGCACGACTGCTAGGCAAGCTCCCACCAAGAGTGGTGGTGTTCGGCGTTGAAGGTGCGGATTTTGCCTATGGAGCGGGTCTCTCTGAAGATATAGCGCCCGCCATCGAGCGCCTGGCGGCCTCAGTCCTCGACTGTGCTCTCAACTATATGGAAAGCGAAGGATAACGCCATGCACGAAACAGGCCTTGCAAAATCGTTGATACACGAAGTGGAGAGGGTCCAAAAGCTCTACGGCGGAAGCAATATACAGTCGGTGCGGGTGAGAATGGGCGCACTGTGCCCATTCTCTGAGGGGCATTTACAGGAGCATTATCATCACGAATCTAAAGGCACAGTAGCGGAACACGCCCACCTTTTTATCGAGCATAGCACCGACATCACAGATCCGTTAGCCCAGGTGGTGGTTCTACTCAGCATAGAGGTCGAAGACGTTGCCTCTTTAGAACTGGCCGGTAGTGCTCACAGTACCTAAACTGACTGAGTTGTCAGTAGTCAGTTGTCAGTATTACGGCGGTCCGCGGCCTGCCATCGGCGGTCGTCAACTGACAACTGACTACTGACAACTCGGTCCCGACAAGAGACGAGGCAGAGCATGGCACAGCTTATTCAAACAGCAAAGAGCGGGTCGAAGGCCAAACAGTCTCCAGGCTTGATGTCCACGGCCCAACTCGGCCAATCGAACACTGGACGCACCGGGGGCAGCCGCTTGCGCGTGGTGGTTCACGGCGCGGTGCAAGGGGTCGGCTTCCGTCCTTTCGTCTACCGGCTTGCTGTCGGCATGGGACTGAACGGCTGGGTGAACAACTCGCCGCAAGGCGTATTTATCGAGGTGGAAGGACGTAAAGAACTGCTGGACACGTTTCTTCTGCGCCTCGCGAGTGAGAAGCCGCCCCGCTCGCACATCCAGAGCATGGAGCCAACCTACCTCGACCCGGTTGGCTATTCCGCTTTCGAGATCAGGGCGAGCGAAAAGGACAGCAGTGGAGGGTTCAGCGCGCTAATTCTGCCCGACATCGCCACTTGCCCGGACTGCTTGCGCGACGTGTTCGACCCTACGAACCGCCGCTATCTCTACCCGTTCACCAACTGCACAAACTGCGGGCCGCGCTTCACTATCATCGAGGGTCTGCCCTACGACCGCGGCATGACCACGATGAAGCACTTCCCTATGTGCGAGCACTGCCAGGCCGAATACGAGAATCCGCTGGACAGGCGCTTCCACGCCCAGCCGAACGCCTGCCCGGTGTGCGGCCCTCATCTTGAGCTATGGACCCAGGCAGGCTTTATACTTGCCACTCAGCACGATGCGCTACTTGCCGCGGCAAGCGCGGTGCGGGACGGCAGCATCGTGGCAGTTAAAGGGCTGGGCGGCTTCCTGCTGGTGGCGGATGCGCGCAGCGAGGATGCAATATCACGGCTCAGGGAGCGCAAGCGCCGCGTCGAAAAACCATTCGCGCTCATGTACCCCTCTTTGCCATGGGTAGAGGAGCATTGTGAGGTTTCGGACGCGGAAGCGCGGCTGCTGACTTCGCCGGAGTCGCCTATAGTGCTGCTCAAACGGCGCTGGGCATCTGCGGAGATCGCCCCCAATGTGGCTCCCGGCAGCCCTAACCTCGGCGTGATGCTTCCGTATACCCCTCTGCATCATCTCCTTATGGCAGAGCTTGGCTTCCCCGTTGTAGCGACCAGCGGCAATCTGTCGGACGAGCCGATCTGCATAGACGAGCACGACGCCATCGAGCGGCTGGGCGAGATCGCAGACGTATTTCTGGTACACAACCGCCCCATAGCGCGCCACATGGACGACTCGATTGTGCGGGTGCTCATGGGCCGCGAGATGGTTATGCGCCGCGCAAGGGGCTATGCGCCCTTGCCGGTGCGCCTCGACAAGCCCCTGCAAACGACACTGGCCGTGGGAGCTCACTTCAAGAACAGCGTGGCGCTGGCCGTCGGGCAGGATGTGTTTATCAGCCAACATATCGGCGACCTTGAAACCACCCAGGCCACAGCAGCGTTCAAGCGTGTGATAGACGATTTCCAACACCTGTACATGGCGACACCTACGACCGTTGTGTGCGACGCCCACCCTGATTACCTCTCCACCAAACACGCAGAAGCAACAGGACTACCGCTGCTCAAAGTGCAGCACCACGCCGCCCACGTCTACGCTTGCATGGCCGAAAACGGCATTAGCGGTCCGGCGCTCGGTGTATCGTGGGACGGTACCGGCTATGGCGACGACGGCACAGTGTGGGGTGGAGAATTCTTCCGAATGGGGAGTGCGGAATGCGGAATGCGGAATGAACGCGATGGTGAAGAATTCGGCGCTCCCCATTCCCCATTCCTCATGCCAGAGAGGATTGCGCATCTGCGTACTTTCAGCCTGCCGGGAGGAGAAAGCGCGGTGAAGGAGCCGAGACGGTCGGCTATTGGGTTGCTCTACGAGTTTCTGGGCGAGAGGATCGCGCTGCATGCCTGGTTGCCGGCACTGCGAGCCTGCACGCAAGAAGAGATAAAGGTGTGGACCACGATGATCGACCGCGGGCTCAACTCCCCGGTAACATCGAGCGCAGGGCGGTTGTTCGATGCAGTGGCCTCTATCCTGGGTATCTGCGACTATTCCAGCTACGAAGGGCAAGCCGCCATGCAGCTAGAGAATGCAATCGGGAGCACTGAGACAGACAAGAGTTATGGGTTCAGACTTATACCGGATTCCCGCCAAGGGAAGAAGGATGCATGGATTGTAGAGTGGCAGCCCACGATTTGCGGGGTCATACTCGACCGCTACTTCGGCACACCGATTACGCAGATCGCAGCCCGCTTCCACAACACGCTGGCCGAAATGATAGTGGCGGTAGCGCGGTTGGTAAACGAGCCTACCGTGGTGCTCACGGGCGGCTGCTTTCAGAATGCATACCTTATACAACGGGCCGTGCGGCGCTTGCAGGAAGAGGGTTTCCGTCCCTACTGGCACCAGCGCGTGCCGCCTAACGACGGGGGCATCGCCCTCGGTCAAATTGTGGCCGCCGCGTGGTCACGTGCGGACGAGTGAAGAGGAGCAAAGAGATGTGTCTTGCAATACCCGGACTGGTACTCAGCACCAGCGGCGGCGATTTGATAGAGCGTTTGGGACTAGTGAAGTTCGGCGGCATCACTAAAGAGGTTAGCCTCGCCTTCGTGCCGGAAGCGAAGGTGGGCGACTATGTGATCGTACATGTTGGCTTCGCGATCAGCACGCTAAACGAGGCAGAAGCCAACCGAGTGTTCGAGTATCTGCGCGAAATGGACGAACTGCAAGAACTCGAAGTACCGAGTGAAGTACCGAGTAGCGAGTACCGAGTACCGAGCGGCGTTTGAGATACAAAAGGGATGAAAGCATAACGATCAACGATTTGCGCAGTACGCAGTACACAGCACGCAGTACGCAGTACGCAGTACGCAGCACGCACTGACAACTCGGTACTCGGTACTGGTTTCGATTGGAGGCTCAAGATGACAGACCTGTCTACTATATATCTTGGCATGACGTTGCGTTCTCCGCTTGTGCCTTCAGCTTCACCCCTCTCTGAAGACCTGGGCAAGATTAAGCGCATGGAAGATGCTGGAGCCGCCGCGATTGTGCTCTACTCCCTTTTCGAGGAGCAGCTAACACATATCCGAAGGGAGCGCAGACCCAGGGAAGGAGATGAGGGCGGGCGGCAAACCGCGCCGCGCATCGAAGATGCCTTCCCGGTGCAGACCCAGTATCCCCTAACGCCCCACGACTATCTTGAGCACATACGCAAGGCCAAGGAAGCGGTGGGCATCCCGATAATCGCCAGTCTGAACTGCACATCACTGGGTGGGTGGGCAGAATACGCCAAGCAGATGCAGCAGGCCGGGGCAGACGCGCTTGAATTGAACATTTACCACGTGCCGACCGATCTGTACGAAACAGGCACGCAAATCGAGCGGGCTTGCATACAGATTGTAGAGGATGTGCGGTCGCAGGTGCGGATACCGCTGGCCGTGAAGATCGGGCCATACTACAGCAATGTCGCCAACATGGCCGAGCGACTAGAGAAGGTGGGGGCCGATGCGCTGGTGCTGTTCAACCGCTTCTACCAGCCCGATATCAACTTGAATAGCATGAAAGTCACGCCCCGAATCCTACTCAGTACGCCGCAGGCAATGCGCTTGCCCTTGCGCTGGATAGCCATCCTCTACGGCAGGGTTCATACGGATTTCGCGGCTACAAGCGGCATCCACGAGGCGTACGACGTGGCGAAGATGCTGCTCGCGGGAGCCGATGTGACGATGCTTTGCTCCGCCCTCTTGCGCCGAGGCATAGGCTACATGGAGTTGCTGGAGAGAGACCTGGTTAGGTGGATGGAGGAGCACAACTTCGAGTCGGTTGAGCAGATGAGGGGCAAGATGAGCCAGCAAAACTGCCCCGACCCCGAAGCCTTCGAGCGAGCACACTATATCCGCACCCTGCAAAGCTACGTCCAGGCGAAACCGGGGCGTGAGGCGTGAGACCGGAAGTGGGAAATGAGAAATGAGAAATGACGCGTAAAACGTGAAACGTGAAACGTGAAACGTAAGAACGGCGTTGAAACGACAATACGCCAATGCGCCAAGTCGCCAAGGTTATTAGGGGTTAGATGATTGCCTGAGCAGTCAACTGACCACTGACCACGCGGTCATACGCAATACGCAGTACGCAGTACGGAATACGCCGAGAGGAAACCAGATGAAATACATTGACGAATACCGGGATAGCAAGCTAGCGGGGCAGTATGCGGACGCGATTGCTCGCATCACTACGAAGCACTGGACCCTTATGGAAGTGTGCGGTGGGCAAACCCATTCTATCGTCAAGTTCGGGATAGACGACCTGCTGCCATCCGGCCCTTCTGCCAGTGTCACGCTCGTGCACGGCCCTGGTTGCCCGGTATGCGTTACTCCCATCGAGCAGATAGACAAGGCGATCAGGATAGCCTCCCGTCCCGACGTGATTTTCTGCTCCTTCGGGGATATGCTGCGGGTACCAGGCAGCGAGTGCGATCTGCTGTCGGTTAAGGCTGCCGGAGGCGATGTGCGCATAGTCTACTCGCCGATGGACGCACTGAAGCTGGCAATGCAGCACCCCGACCGCGAAGTAGTGTTCTTCGCCGTGGGCTTCGAGACGACCGCGCCCGCAAACGCCATGGCGGTATACCAGGCGAAGCGGGCGGGAGTGCAGAACTTCTCCATTCTTGTGTCGCATGTGCTTGTTCCGCCTGCCATGCGCGCCATTCTGTCGTCACCGCTCAGCCGCGTGCAGGGCTTTCTGGCGGCAGGGCACGTCTGCACAGTTATGGGCTACACCGAGTACGGACCGCTGGCCAGGGAATACAATGTGCCCATCGTGGTTACCGGATTTGAGCCGCTCGACATCTTGCAGGGCGTGTACATGTGCGTGAAACAGCTTGAGGAGGGCCGCGCCGAGGTTGAGAACGCATACAGCCGCGTGGTGCGCATAGACGGCAATATCCCGGCCCAGGATGTTATTCGGCAGGTGTTCAAAGTTGTGCGGCGAAAGTGGCGGGGCATCGGCGAGATACCGGAGAGCGGCCTTGGCCTCAACGACGAGTACACGGCTTATGATGCTGAGCTGAAGTTCGGCGTGAGCCAATACACCGCCGAAGAGCCTGCCGACTGCATCAGCGGCCTGGTGCTGCAGGGCGCGAAGAAGCCACGCGAGTGCCCTGCCTTCGGGACAATTTGCACGCCGGAACACCCGCTTGGCGCTCCCATGGTATCGTCGGAGGGGGCTTGCGCGGCATATTACCGCTATAGAAGGCTGGAGTATTCAAAATGACCACAACAGAAAAAGAGTATACAGATCAGGACTTTACAGGTAGCGATTTCACTCTGACGTGCCCCATCCCGATCTCAGAGTATCCCAACGTACTGATGGCGCATGGCGGCGGCGGCACGCTCATGCACAAGCTGATCGAGAAGATGATTATCCCGGCCTTCTCCAACCCGCTTATCGAGGGGCGGCATGACGGCGCAACCTTCGGCGTGGGTGGTGCGCGGCTCGCTTTCACCACCGACTCGCACGTGGTACACCCTCTTTTCTTCCCGGGCGGGGATATCGGCACGCTCGCGGTAAACGGTACTGTGAACGACCTCGCGATGTGCGGTGCGCGGCCCCTCTACCTGAGCGTAAGCTTCATCCTTGAAGAGGGCCTCCCGATGGACACGTTATGGCGCGTTGTACAGTCCATGCGACGTGCGGCGGACGAAGCGGGCGTGCAACTCGTGACCGGCGACACCAAGGTGGTGGACCGAGGCAAGGGCGACGGCATCTTTATCAACACTGCAGGAATTGGCGTGATCGAGCACGATCTGGCGATTGGGCCGCAAAGTGTTCAGCCTGGCGACGCTATCCTTTTGAGCGGGGACGTGGGCAGGCACGGCATCGCCATCATGGCTGTGCGTGAGGGACTGGAGTTCAGCGGTGACATTTCGAGCGACTGCGCTCCCCTGAACATGCCTGTGCTGGCCCTGCTGGATGCCGGCATCGACGTACACTGTATGCGCGACCTGACACGCGGCGGCCTGGCCAGCGCGCTGGTCGAGATTGCCGAGGCTTCGGGCCTCCACCTGGGCATTGACGAGCGGGCTATCGAGGTGAGCGATGAGGTCAGGGGCGCGTGTGAGCTACTGGGTCTTGATCCTCTGCATGTAGCAAACGAGGGCCGCTTTGTAGCGTTCGTCTTTCCCGAGGATGCCGCCCGTGCCCTGGCCGTTCTCAGATTGCACGGCATGGAGGGCGCGACCACCATAGGCTATGTGAGCGAACAACCCTCCCGCCTCGTGACCATGAAAAGCGCCATTGGGGCCAGCCGCATTGTAGATATGCTTAGCGGCGAGCAACTGCCTCGCATCTGCTAACACTGAATCGCTGCAATTCGGGAATTGGGAACGGGGAATGCGGAATGCGTCCTTATGGGCGGTAATCCGCATTCCCCATTCCCCGTTCCCAATCCCGAATTCAAGGTGGCCTGCCTATTTTCACCCGTCGTTCACCTGCGTATACGCGGGCGTCAACCGCGCGCTGCTACAATTCAGTCAAAGGGCAGCATACCTGTGTCAACGCTGCCTACCAACAGAGTGGTTGGGCGGGCCTGGTGCGAGAATGCGGAATGGCGAAGCCGCGAGGCGGGATGAAGACAGATTTTGTCGACATTTCCCATTCCTCATTCCCGCAACTGCGATAGGCCCGCCCATTCTGCTATTCCTACAGGTGAAAGAGTAGGTCAAACATGCAAAGCCATACAGCAACAAGCATAATCGAAAAGAACGAGGGTATACGGGATAGCAAGAATGAGAACGTCACCGTGCGGCCATTAGCCACCCTTGATGCAAACGAAGCGGTGGCGCGTGTCGCCTATCGCCTGAACGAAGTGATCGCTATATACCCGATCACACCCTCATCGCCAATGGGCGAATGGGCCGACCAGTGGGCGTCAGAGGGAGTCCCCAACATCTGGGGCACAGTGCCTGCGGTTGTCGAGATGCAGAGCGAAGGCGGCGCGGCGGGTGCTGTGCACGGGGCGCTCCAAACAGGATCGCTCGCCACTACATTCACGGCATCACAGGGCCTCATGCTCATGCTGCCTAATATGTACAAGATTGCAGGCGAGCTAACACCTGTGGTGTTTCACGTCGCGGCTCGCTCGCTGGCGGCGCAGGGGCTCTCAATATTTGGCGACCATAGCGACGTGATGGCGGCGCGGCCCACAGGCTTCGGACTGCTCGGCTCGTCTTCTGTGCAGGAAGCGCAGGACATGGCGCTGATAGCCCACTCGGCCAGCCTCGAGACGCGCATCCCGTTTATCCATTTCTTCGACGGTTTCCGCACCTCGCATGAGGTCTCCAAGATCGAGCTATTGGATGAGAGCGATCTACGCGCCATGATCAATGAAGAGCGGGTTATGGAGCACCGCGCACGCGGCCTCACACCTGATCACCCTGTCCTCAGGGGCACAGCACAGAACCCCGATGTATATTTCCAGGCACGCGAAACGGTCAACCAGTTTTATCTGGATTGCCCGACAGCCGTGCAGAACGCGATGGACCGCTTTGCTGAATTGACGGGCCGGCAATACAAGCTGTACGAATATTACGGCGCGCCCGACGCAAAGCGCGTGATCGTGATCATGGGGTCGGGTGCGGAGGCTGTGCATGAGACGGTAGATTATCTCAACAGGCAGGGCGAGCGGGTGGGCGTGCTGAAAGTGCGCCTGTACAGGCCGTTTGACGCCAGGCGGTTCGTTGAGAGCCTGCCTCAGACCGTGCGCGCACTCGCCGTGCTGGACCGGACCAAAGAGCCGGGCAGCCACGCCGAGCCGCTTTATCTTGATTCGCTGGCGGCTGTCCATGAGAGCTTGAGCGATAACTGGGGTCACCTCCCCGCCTATCCTGTGGTAGTGGGCGGTCGTTACGGCCTCTCTTCCAAGGAGTTCACGCCCGCCATGGTGAAGGCCGTGTTCGACAACCTGGAGGAGTCGAAGCCGAAGAACCACTTCACTGTGGGCATCAACGACGACGTGACATACACAAGCCTTGAGATAGATCAGGATTTCGTGATCGAGCCTGACAACGTGTTCCGCGGCCTCTTCTACGGGCTTGGTTCCGACGGGACGGTGGGCGCGAACAAAAGCTCCATCAAAATCATCGGTGAAGAGACAGACAACTATGCTCAGGGCTACTTCGTGTACGACTCGAAGAAGTCGGGCGCGATGACCGTGTCGCACCTGCGCTTCGGTCCTGAGCCGATACGCTCGTCCTACCTGATCCAGCGCCCTAATTTCGTGGCCTGCCACCAGCCTGTGTTCCTTGACCGCTACGATATGCTGAAGGACATTATGCCGGGCGGCGTTTTCCTGCTCAACACACACTACTCAGCGAGCGAAGTGTGGGGGCACCTGCCGCCTAACGTACAAAGGCAAATGATCGAGAAGAATGTCGATTTCTACGTAATAGACGCGCACAAAGTGGGCCGCGAGAGCGGTATGCGGCAGATCAACACGATCATGCAGGTCTGCTTCTTCGCGATATCGCGGGTGCTGCCGAGGGAAGAGGCGCTGGCCTCCATCGAACGCTCCATCCGCAAGACCTACAGCAAGAAGGGCGAAGAGGTGGTCAGCAAGAACCTGCAAGCGGTAAGCCAGACGTTGGAGCACCTGCACAAGGTGGAGTTGCCCGCTGACGGCTACCGGCCTGTGACCCTGAACGGGTTGCTGGGAATAGCAAATGGTAATGGGCAAGCGAGCGCGCCGCCTTTCGTGCGCGAGGTGCTTGGCAAGATTATCATAGGCGAGGGCGATCTGCTCCCTGTAAGCGCGATGCCCGTTGACGGCACGTATCCCACCGGCACAGCACAATATGAGAAGCGTAATCTCGCTACCGAAATACCGGTATGGGATCCCAACGTTTGTATTCAGTGCGGCAAGTGCGCGATGGTCTGCCCTCACGGCGTGCTGCGCATCAAGGTATACGACGAGGATAAGCTGCAAGATGCGCCGCCCGACTTCAAGCATACAGGGGCGCGTGACCGCGAGTGGCAGGGCATGGCATACAGCATCCAGGTGTCGCCGGAAGACTGCACCTCCTGCGGTATCTGTGTGGACATCTGCCCCGCTAAGAACAAATCCGAGACGCGGCTAAAGGCGCTCAACATGGAGCCGCAGCCTCCGCTGCGCGAGCAGGAGAATGCGAACTGGGAATACTTCCTTGGCTTGCCCGAGATGGACCGCACGCGGATTAAGGAAAACAGTATTCGCCAGCAGCAAGTGCAACAGCCCTTGTTTGAGTTCTCAGGCGCGTGCTCAGGCTGCGGCGAAACACCCTATATCAAGCTGCTCACCCAGCTCTTCGGCGACAGGTTGGTGGTCGCAAACGCGACAGGCTGCTCGTCCATCTACGGCGGCAACCTTCCCACCACGCCCTGGGCGCACAATAGCGAAGGACGCGGTCCTGCCTGGAGCAACTCACTCTTCGAAGACAATGCCGAGTTTGGCCTTGGCTACCGCGTATCGCTGGACAAGCAGCGCGACTTCGCGGGCGAATTACTGAAGAAGCTCGCCCCGGTTGTAGGCGAAGAGTTGGCAGCTTCTATTCTAGAAGCCGACCAGCACGACGAGGCCGGCGTACAGGCACAGCGCGATCGTGTGGCCGCGCTCAAAGAGCGGCTTACTGAGATGGCTGTCCTTGACGGCGCAACGGTGGGCAATGCGAAGCGACTGCTGCAACTTGCCGATATGCTCGTGCGAAAGAGCGTGTGGATCATCGGCGGCGACGGCTGGGCCTACGATATAGGCTTCGGCGGACTGGACCATGTCTTGTCGAGCGGGCGCAACGTCAAAGTGCTGGTGCTGGATACCGAGGTTTACTCGAACACAGGCGGCCAGATGTCGAAGTCGACCCCGAGGGGAGCGGTCGCTAAGTTCGCGGCGGCGGGCAAGCCGGGCCGCAAGAAAGACCTCGGCCTGATCGCTATGACGTACGGCAATATCTACGTGGCAAGCGTCGCGATGGGAGCCAAGGACGAGCACACGCTGAAAGCCTTCCTGGAGGCGGAAGCCTATGACGGGCCGGCGCTCATAATCGCCTATAGCCACTGCATCGCCCACGGTATCGACATGACGAAGGGGATGCAGAATCAGAAGGCTGCTGTGGACAGCGGGCAATGGCTGCTCTACCGCTACAATCCCGACCTTGAGGAACAGGGCCAGAACCCACTCACGCTCGACTCTCGGCCACCGACCATACCTCTCGAACAGTACCGGGATATGGAAAACCGCTTCAAGATGCTCTATAAAAGCCACCCCGACCATGCCAGGCAACTACTTGCCGAGGCGGAAGATGACGCGGCTCACAGGCGCAAGTTCTACGAGTACATGGCGCAAAGGGCCAACAGCAACGGTAACGGAGCATAGACAAGAGCAACGGAAAACGGAGTACGCAATACGCAGTAGAACGTACTCCGCCGCCCGCTATAAGGAGCACACCATGGACCTTAGCACCACGTATATGGGCATGAAGTTGCGTACACCGCTTGTGCCTTCGGCTTCTCCGCTGTCGGAGAGCGTTGACAATATCAAGCAGATGGAAGACGCAGGGGCGGCGGCCGTTGTCCTTCACTCGCTGTTTGAAGAGCAGCTTGAGAAAGAACGCCACGACCTTGACTTCCACATGAGCGCGAATACATACAGCTTCGCTGAAGCCCTCACCTACTTTCCCGAGCCGGCCACGTTCCACGTCGGGCCGGAGCAGTATCTTGAGCACATCCGCAAAGCTAAAGAGACAGTAAGCATCCCGATCATCGCGAGCTTGAACGGCAGCTCACTCGGAGGCTGGACCGATTATGCAGCCGAAATCGAGCAGGCAGGCGCGGATGCTCTTGAGCTAAACATCTTCTACATGCCCAACGACATCAACACTCCGGCCGCTGATGTAGAGCAGTTGTATATAGACATTGTGATAGCGGTCAAGCGTAAAGTGCGTATCCCCGTGGCGGTTAAACTCGGTCCTTTCTTCAGCAACCTCGCGCACATGGCATCGCGGCTTAACACGGCAGGGGCCAGCGGGCTTGTGCTGTTCAACCGCTTCTACCAGCCCGATATTGATCTCAAGGGGTTGGAAGTGCGCCCACACATACTCCTCAGCACGCCCCAGGCGCTGCGCTTGCCGTTGCGCTGGATAGCGATGCTGGACGGTCGGGTGAAGTCAGACCTTGCGGCTTCCGGCGGCATCCACACCGGCACGGACGCCATTAAGATGATCATGGCGGGGGCTAACATCACGATGCTCTGCTCGGTCTTACTCAAGCGAGGCATCGACCAGATCGGTGTGATCGAGCACGAGATGCTCGATTGGATGGAGTACTACGAGTACGAATCGGTACAGGAGATGCGCGCCAGCATGAGCCAGCGTAACAGTTCCGACCCCGCAGCCTTTGAGCGCGCCCAGTACGTGCGTGCCCTGCAAAGCTATAAGCGGCCCGTGCGTCGATAAGGAATACTGCGTAGTTGTCGGTTGTCAGTTGTCAGTTGACAGTCGTGGAGACTGCCGTCCCTAAAGGCAATCATAACCGTCGTAATACTGACAACTGACAACCATAGCATCCTCAGTTCGCTCCAAAGATATACGTGTTGAGGTATTCGTTGCGGAACTTGCCCTGAGGGTCGTAGGAGCGAAGTAGCTGTTGAAAGTCCGGCAGCCTGGCAAAGAGAGATTGCACCTGTGGTGCCGGCATCATGAAGAGCTTGCCCCAATGTGGACGGGCCTCGAATGGCGCGAGCCGCTCCTCGATTAGCGGGAGCAGTTGCCTGACAGCCGGCCAGTTCTTCTTCCAGGTGAAATGTATTCCGATACAATCTTGCCGGTAACAGGGGCTCATCCAGAGGTCGTCCGCTGCGATGGTGCGCACTTCGGTAACCTGTAGTTCAGGACCTACTATGTCGCTCATGCTGTAGAGTATAAGTATGGCCTGCATGGCGTGCTGGCGCGGCACAAGGTATTCGGTTTGCAGTTCTTCGCCACTGCTCGGTGTGAAGCCCATTCGGAAGTGCGGCAAGCGCTCGTACCATTGGCCTACAATGCCCATCTGAGGCGTGCACGCTTCCGCTGAGAGGTAGGGGAGGGGGTGCAGGTGGGTGGTGGCCGCAGTTGCGCCTAACGCTTCGAGGTCGACGGCTGTGTTAGTGCTGTCCCCGATGCGCTGCTTGACCCATATCTGGTTTACGCGCCTGTTTTGCCAGTCGGTAAAGAGGCTTACGCTGTACGCGCTGGACACAATCTCATCAAAGTGCTTCTCCAGTTGTGCCAGGGGAAGGTTTTGGTATACGTTCTGGCGCATATCGAACGCCGGAACGACATCGAGCGTAACCTTTGTGATGACCCCCAGGCCGCCAAGGCCGACGACCGCTCCCGCGAATTGCTCTCCGTGTTGGTCACGTGACAGTAGCACTTTCTCACCATCGGCTGTGACAAGCTCCATTGCCGATACCGCTGTCGCAAGATTGCCATTATGAACGCCGGAACCATGAGTGGCCGTCGCGCACGCACCCGCCACGGAAATATGCGGTAGTGAAGCCATGTTGTGGAGGGCAAAGCCTTCCTCGGCAAGCTGACGGCAAATCTGCCCATACTTTACGCCGGCGCTAACGGTCACAGTGCGGCGCTCGCGGTCCAACACGACCTCATAAGGTAGGCGCTCAAGCGAGATCAAATCGCCCGGCGAGTCCGCGATGTCATTGAACGAATGGCGCGATCCCAGCGCCTTTATCTTGATGCCGTTGCGCACCAATTCCTGCAATTGCTCGATTGTTTCAGGATAGTGCATTCCGGCAGCACGGTAGGTGTAATTTCCGGCCCAATTGCTTCCAAGATCAGCCATCTAATCCCTCGCAGTCCCACACAGTTTCAGCACCGTAATAATACACTAAACGGCAAGGGGTCAGTTACGACCGCAGACGGCAGACCGCGTAGTCAGTTGTCAGTTGTCAGTTGTCAGTTGTCAGTTGTCAGTTGACGGCCTGTGCTGCATACTCTCATTCTTCAGCACCACGCAAACCTCAAGAACCTCTGTGCCTCTGTGATGAATCCGTAATATACTGACAACTGACAACTGGCAACCGACCCCTGCATAACGACTACCGCGTAGCGTTGGCTGTTGTCGCTGGTTTGGTGCGATTGGTGATGATCAGGGTAGCCAGGCAGAGCAGCGCAAAGACAGCCAGTAACACAAAGCCCATCGCATACGTGCCCGTAGCATCCTTTACGAAACCGAGCAGAAGAGGAGGGAAGAAGCCTCCCAAACCTCCAGCACAGCCGACTATGCCTGTGACAAGCCCTGTATTCTTGGGGTAATATTGCGCCACGAGCTTGAACACAGCGCCGTTACCCAGGCCCAACCCCACAGCGGTGGTTAGCACAAGCACAGTCGCAAGCGTCATTTCGGGGCTGCCGGCCAGCCATGCGAGGCCTAGCGCGCCCAGAGGACCGAGGGCAAAGACCGCACCCAGTACTGAGCCGCCGCCCACTTTGTCGGCTAGCCAGCCCCCTATCGGCCGTGCCAGGGTAGCTACGACAGTGAAACCCGCCGCTCGCAGACCCGCATCGCCCTTGTCGATCTGGAACCAATCGACAAGCAGTTTGGGCAGATAATTCGCCATTGCCACAAAGCCGCCGAACGTGAGGAAATAGAAGAGGCTGAGCAGCCAGACCATCTTCTCGCTCTTGAGCAGAACAAGGCTGTCGCCCAGCGATTTGG
The DNA here is from genome assembly GCA_039932335.1 of Chloroflexota bacterium. GTDB lineage: Bacteria > Chloroflexota > Chloroflexia > QHBQ01 > JADMIH01 > JADMIH01. Next base: position 86,755 of record JBDTQH010000003.1, on the reverse strand, counting down.
GCTGTGCAAGGCCGGGAGCATCGCGTGCCAGCATCCAGAAAATCGCGGCCATCAATCCGACAGGTATAAGATAGAACCAGAAGGCGTTTTGCCTGCCACCCAGAGCATTTACCAGCGGTGGCATTGAAAATGCTGCTGCTGCACTTCCTATAGTACCTATCCCGTAGATGCCGAGCGCCAGGCCTTGCTTATCGGGGCTGAACCAGCGGTTGACAAAGGGTACACCAATGGCAAAGCTGGCCCCTGCTGCGCCCAGAAACAATCCGCCCAGCACGTAGGTCCAGAACGAATCGGCTAGACCCATAAAGGCAACCGGCAGTAGAGTAAAGAGCAGCAGCCCTGTGAACATCCTGCGCCCGCCGAAACGGTCGGTCATTATACCCATCGGTATACGCAGCAGACTGCCCAGCAGTACAGGCACGGCAATCAGCACGCTTGTAGCTGTATTGTCGAGGCCGAGATCCTTTTGGATCTGGCTCGCTATTGGAGAAACGAGCCCCCAGGCCGTGAAGGCTACACCGAACGCCATTGTCGCCAGCGCAAGATTAATGTATGATTGCCGCGAGTTCTGATATTCTTGTGGTTTTTGCATATTGCTTCCTCATCTTGAAATTTAGCAAATCACGTATCGTTTCTTGACTGATGTGTTTTGCAGTTCGAATAATCCTAGCAATAGTTAGTCGATGAAGGAGTAAATAAGTGTAAATATTCGGTGAAAGAGCCTGCGTGTCAAGCTACCGGCTGTGCGGGATGAAGCTTCGGATGCTCCTACCTGATCCTCAAGCACGATATTAATGAATTATTCACGTTTCTTTTACGAGCTTATTCACACTTATACTGCATTATTAATCTGTCAGGTACTTTCTGAACACTTGTTTGCGCACTCTACTTGTGGGGGAACAGATGCAGAGCACCCAGGCTTATTCTCGTAGTAACACTACATTTCGTGCCGCTCTTATCGGCCTGGCAGCGATGATCCTCCTGGCGATACTTATCATGATCGGCTCGCGCATGTTGGCGCACTTCGACCCTGCGCTGACGGGCTATGCCATCGCCACCCTCTTCTCCGCGTTCGCCATTGGCTTCCATTACGGCACCTGGCTGATGCGACCCAGCACGCGAATAATGTGGCGGCGTAGCTGGCAGTTCTTCTTGTCGTGGAAGAACTTCCGCCGCTACTTCTGGATTATTCCCTCGACCTTCGTCCGCAACCTGCTCTTCCAGACTTTTATCCGCCAGCGTTCTACACTGCGTTGGGTTATGCACCAATGCCTCTTCTGGGGTGTCATTCTCAGCTTTGCTATTACACTTCCGCTCACCTTCGGCTGGATATATTTCGACGCGCTCGCCGCGAATCACTACCGGGCTCACTTCTTCGGCTTCGCGGTAGCCGAGTTCGACGCCCTTGGTCCTATCGGCTTCAACACATTCCATGCCCTCGACTACACAGCGGTCCTGGTGATTATAGGCGTGAGTATAGCATACTGGCGACGTTTGAACGACAGGTCTGTGAAGCCGGTCCAGCGCGTGCTGTTCGACCTGCTGCCGCTGCATATATTGATGGCAGTCTCTATAACGGGCATCATGTTGACCGTGGTTGATGTAGGGTTTGAGGGCGCGTTCCACTGGCCGATCACCCTTACCCACCAGTTTGTGGTAATAATGATGATCCTGTACCTCCCCTTCGGGAAGCTGTTCCATATTATAGAGCGCCCAGCCAGCCTGGGAGTGGAGCTATATTATGCGGTGGGAACAGAGCAGGGCATGAGAAATTGCGCCCGCTGTGGCAGGCCCTTCGGTATGAAGTTGCATATCGAAGACGTCAAGACCGCTCTCAACGGCGTGGGCTATAACTTCTGGCTCCCCGAAGAGGGCCACCACTGGCAGGACTACTGCGCCCGCTGCAAGCGCGTAATTCGCGCCGAAGCCTACGTCGCGCTGGCGGGCCGCGATTGGGTAAACCCCGGCAAGCGCAATGTACGGCAAAGCCCCTTCGCTCGTCCCACGTCGCCTGTACCCGAATTAGTAGGCGCGCAGGATGCCGACGTAAGGAGTGATGTACAGTCGGACGAATCCTGATTCTGTAGAGAGACGAGGGGGGCCGAGTTGCCTGCTGACGACCGACGACCGCCGACCGCAAAACTGATAACTCGGTACTCGGTACTCGGTACTCGGTACTCGGTACTGACAACGGCCAATCAAGAATTGAGGCACTACTATGACTGACGTTATTAACAGACCCGATGAAGGCGAATTGAAATCGGTGTATGATGCCCCCACCGGCGAATGGAGCACCATAGACAGCGTTAAGCTCGTGCCCACACACTGTGCATTCTGCGGTATGCAGTGTGGGATGAACCTCAAGGTAAACGCGCGAGGTGAGGTGTTCGGTGTGGAGTCGCGAGACTTCCCGGTGAACAAGGGGCGTATGTGCCCCAAGGGTGTTGTGGCCTACCAGCAGATAAATCACCCGCAGCGCCTCACCTACCCCATGATGCGCAAAGGGGGCAAAGGCAGCCCGCTTGAGCGCTGTACGTGGGATGAAGCGCTGGACGCTATTGTGCGCAGCTTCAAAGAAACGCGCGCTAAATATGGACAGAACGCGGTGTCCATCTACTCCGGTAGTTCGATGACTACGGAAAAAACCTACCTGATGGGCAAGTTTGCCCGCGTTGCGGTGGGTACGGGCAACATTGACTACAACGGGCGGCTTTGCATGGTGAGCGCGGCCTATGGCAACAACAAGGCCTTCGGCGTGGACCGCGCCGCCAATCCCTGGAGTGACATCGCCCTGGCCGACGTGATCTTTGCCGCAGGGACCAACACCGCCGAGTGCCACCCTCTCACAATGCCTTACATCTGGGAGGCGCGTGACCGTGGCGGTAAGTTGATTGTCGTGGACCCGCGAGTCACGCCCGGGGCTCGTACTGCCGATATCCATTTGCAGATCAGGCCGGGCACAGACACCGCCCTTGCTAATGCCATCCTGCATGAGATGATAGAACACGACTGGCTGGACCACGACTTTATAGATACGCGCACAAACGGCTTTGAAGAAACGGCGGCTCTGGTGAGCGCGTATAGCCCGCAGAAGGTGTCGCGTTTGTGCGGCATTCCGGCAGCACGTATCGAAGAAGCCGCCGAGATTTGGGGCACGGCAAAGACCAGCTTCCTGATGCACGCGCGTGGTATTGAGCACTCGACCAACGGAGTGAACAATGTCCTATCCTATATTAATATGGTGCTGGCAAGTGGGCGCATCGGCAGGCTCGGTTGCGGCTACGGTACGCTGACGGGACAGGGCAACGGTCAGGGCGGACGCGAGCACGGCCAGAAGGCCGACCAATTGCCGGGCCAGCGCAAATATACCGATCCCGAAGCGCGAGCGCACATTGGCCCGATCTGGGGCCTCAAGCCCGAAGACTTCCCGCCCCAGGGCTACGCTATTACCGACCAGATCGAGATGATCCTGAATGGCGAGATTCGTTCGATGTTGCAGATTTGCAGCAACCCCATGGTCTCCTTGCCCGACATCGGCACAATAAAGAAGGCGCTGGAATCGCTCGATATGTACGCCGTAATCGACTTCTTTATGTCCGAGAGCGCGCAGTTAGCCGACATAGTGCTGCCCGGCAGCGTGTGGGCCGAGGACGAAGGCACCACGACCAATGTCGAGGGCCGAGTTATCAAGATAAATAAAGCCTCCAACCCTCCGGGCGAGGCACGAGTTGACTGGGAGATAATCTGCGACCTGGCCGCTCGTCTTGGACATGCCGAGCAGTTCAACTATAAATCGGCCCGCGACATGTGGGATGAGCTGCGGCTGGCCTCTAAGGGTGGTAAGGCCGACTACTATGGCATCACCTATGAGAAGATAGACGAGCAGCAGGGCGTCTTCTGGCCCTGCCCGACGCTCGAAAGCAAAGGAACGCCCCGCCTCTTCGAGGAAAAGTTCTACCACCCCGACGGCAAGGCGGTCTTTCATGCAATCCCCTACAAGCAGCCTGCCGAGGTGCCCGACGAAGAGTATCCGTTCTTCTACACCACAGGTCGCGTGATCTTCCACTATCTGAGCGGCAATCAAACAAGGCGCATCGGCACCCTCGTGGAGAATGCTCCCGAACCTTACGTCGAAATGCACCCTCTCACCGCGAAGAAGCTCGGCATTCTGGCAGGTGACCCCGTAATCGTCCGTAGCCGCAGGGGTGTGATGGCTGTTCCAGCCAAGGTAACTAGTGCGATCCGCCCTGATACGGTATTTATTCCGTATCACTGGGGCGACAAACAGTCTGCCAACCAGCTTACAATACGGGCCTACGACCCTCTTAGCCGTATACCTGAGTACAAAGTGTGCGCGGTGCAGGTGGAGCGTGCCCCCAAAGGTACGCCCCTCACAGTCGATGCCATGCGCGAAATGCCTCTGCCAGTGGCTAGCTCCGGAGAGCAATTCGCCTAGACCGCGATCACAAATTACGAGTTTCAAGCTGTTATTTGTGGTTGCAGAGATGGAGGATACGATGGATAACACCCCGGAGGAAGAACGGCTGCGAGCGCACCCGAAAGAGCGGTTTGGTAGCGCCGAGAATATGCTCGATATGGACGAGGCGCTGCGCAAGTTGCAGGCAGAGGACACGCCCACGCGATCCGGGCACCGCCAGATCACCCTCGACCAGTTCGGGCCTGTTACGCTCGTCTTGTTCTCATTCGAGGCGGGTGGTATCCTAAAAGACCACAGGGCATCCGGTGTGGTGACAATCCAGGCCATTGAGGGTGAATTGATTGTGCGCACCGACGAGCAGGAGCATAAACTGTCGCCCAGGACGATGGTGATGCTTGTGCCCGACGTAAGGCATAGTGTGGAGGCTGTCACGGCAAGCGCGATGCTGCTGACCGTGTGCCTGGTGAACAGCGCGGCGCACCGCTAGGGAACGGCCGCGCTGTTTGCGTATCGCTCAGCATCTATACCGCCAGAGGAGGTAAATATTGGCGAAGAAATACTTCATGGATCCACAGCGATGTATCGGCTGCCGAGCTTGTATGGCTGCCTGCCAGGAGTGCGATACGCATCGAGGCGTATCAATGATCTACATCGATACGCTCGACACCTTCTGGTCGACTCAGACAAGCCCCACCGTCTGCATGCATTGTGTCAACCCACCCTGTGCCAATGTTTGCCCCGCAGACGCCATCAAGCAGACCCCTGAAGGCATCGTCCTGATGGCGCTGGCCGATAGGTGTATCTACTGCCGCAATTGCCTCTACGCCTGCCCTTTCGGCATACCGAAGTACCAGGCCAAGCAGGCTCTTATGATAAAGTGCGATCAATGTTACGACCGCACCAGCCAGGGCAAGAAGCCGTGGTGCGTTACCGCCTGCCCCACAGGCGCGCTCGACTATGGCGAGTACGACGAGGTTATCCAGCGGCACCCCGGCCAGGCTGTCAACCAGTGGCAGTTCGGCGACCAGGTACTAGAGACAAACGTGCACGTGTTCGCCCCTCCTCAGACCCCCAAGTTCGAAGTGCTGCACCTGTTCAACTATCGCGAAGAAGCGGGCTATGCTCCCGATGCAGGCTTGGCCGGCGGACAGGAAGAGATCAAAGGCGAGAGTGCGGAAGACGTATGGGAAGGCTGGGAGAACCGCGATTGGGAAGGGTGGAGCGCCCTGGAGGGCTATGATGGAGACAAGTAGACACGGCACGGAGGCCATGAATGACTCAGCAGGATAGCGGAACGGTTAAGACCGGGGCGGTCATAAGCAACCAGGCGGGCGGGACGATCGGGCTTCCGCCAAAAGACGGCGACCCTCTCTGGCAGCAAGACTTTCCGATCAACAGGGCGGAGGAGTTGGACAACAGCAGACGGCAGTTCCTCAAGTTCCTGGGGCTAACCTCGTTCGCCTTCTTCACGGGCACGTTAGGTGTCGCGCTCAAGGGTATGTTCGAGCAGCAACGGACGTCAGAGCTGCCTGAAATGCGTGTTGCCTCTGTAACTGACGTGCCGGAAGGCGAGTCGTTCTACTTCAAGTATCCGGAAGATGACTACCCTGCTATCCTTATCCATTTGCCCGGCGGCGAGTTTGTGGCCTATGAGCAGCGCTGTACCCATCTGCTCTGCCCTGTACTCTACCAGGGCGAAAAGGGACGTATCTACTGCCCGTGCCACGATGGAGTCTTCCAGCCCGCTACGGGCGAGCGGGTTGCAGGCCCACCCCCACGGCCACTTAACAAGATCCAGTTAGAGGTACGCGGCAACGACATCTTTGCTATAGGGAGGGCCAGCTAATGTTGGGACGTGTACCCAGGTTGCCGCATGGTATTATGCGCTGGCTCATTATCGCCTTGATGCTGACCAACGGCATACAGCTTGTTCTGCTCCAGGCAACCATAAACAGCACTTTGTCGCTGGAGTTCAGCCAGACATGGCTCTACGTTGGCTTATCCTTCGCGTGTCTGCTCGTATCCGCCGGGCTGATCGCATTCGCGTTCGTACGAAGCCGGAAGCCGAATGGCGGCTAGCGTGACGTCGTTGTCAGTTGTCAGTTGTCAGTGGTCAGTTACGACCGCCGACCGCCATAACCGGCAACTGACCACTGAAGAAAGGTAGAAACAATGGATAGATATTTTTCGGCTCAAACTGTGCGCGGCCTGGGATCGACCGAGTGGGAGGTGCTGTATCTGCTTTACGACGCGCTGGACCAACTACGCAAGATGACATTGAGCTTCAGCGAGCTGCGCTACCTGGCGGTCGAGCATACGGAACCGCAGATACGCGAGGCGGTAAAGAGCCTCCTCGACCCGGCAGCCAACGGTAAGCCGTTCAATACGCCTCTTATCGTGCAGATCCCCAATCTGGCGAACCTGCCGATCTACCGTATCACCCCGGAGGGCCGTGACCTCGTCATGAGCCAGCAAGTCGTAACTGAACCACGCTAACCCGCCCAACGGAAGGATCGCACTCTTGGTAAAAAGACACGCTTCTCTGCGCGACCTCTCTTCGGACCATCACCAGGGGCTGGTCCATGCTCGCCACCTTGTGAAGGCCGCCGAGAGTCCCGCCGACCACGCTGCGCTAATGGAAACTGCCAAAGCTTTCATTCTCTTCTGGGGCGAGCATACCAACCATCATTTCCGTGAGGAAGAAGAGGTGTTGCTGCCTGAGTTCGCTCGTTACGGCGATCCGTCAGCGCCACCGGCCGTGCGCATGCTGGTCGAGCATGTCCGGATCAGGCAGCTTGTGGGCGACCTAGTGAGCCAGGTGGATGCGGGCGCACCATCACCCGAAACGATGGGGTCGCTTGGCACCCTGCTGCGCGACCATATCAGGCACGAAGAGGATGTGCTATTCCCCCTAATCGAGAGCGCGCTGCCAGAACAAGCCCTGCTGGCGCTCCCCGCAGCCTTCGCCGCCTTCGACCGGTAGCTGCGCGCCCCACCCCCTGTGAATGAATAGATCCTGTGCGTCCTGGCCATTGTGCACTGTTACGGAAATCTGCCTGATCCCGTCACAGTACACGATGGCCGCAGTATTATTACCTTGCCGGTGCTACCGGTTGCTCAGCCGGTTGTGGTAGCAGCCCAAGTTGCGCCAGTTGGTGGAATCGATCCGGAACCCCCCAGTGCTCTACGATCTTCCCATTCTCAAAGCGGCACACATCGATCACCGCAATCGCGAACGACTTGCCGGTTGGCGGACGACCCATAAGCCCCTTGCTGTCCGTGCCGCGCCCCGTCAACCGCGCCCACACCTTGTCTCCATCCGCGACCATGTCTTCAACCTTGAGGCTGAAGGGAGCGAACGTTTCGCGCAAGTAGCGTATTGACCCTTTCAGCTCTTGAAGCGTGGAAGGGAGGTCGAATTGGTGTTCTGTGTAGACCAGGGCAAAGCAATCATCCAGGGCATCCACATTGCCCTTGTCGAAACCTTCCTCAATAACCCGGCGAAGGACTTCCTTATTTTGTTCAGTTGACATCAAGAGTCTCCTTTTTCCGATGTGCACCGGTGCTGAACCGTCATGTGCGTTATTCTCGTATAGCTTCTCGCCTGTACTCCGACTGGGATTTCGCAGGCACTATGAGTCTAGCGAGAACAGCACCTGTTCGCATCGGGGGAAACACCCATGTTTGTGAGTGGGCCGTTGGGGGAATGCCTTATACGCCGGGGTGGGCGAGGCCCTCTTCCACGGCGAAGGCAGCAATCTGGGTTCGCGACCCAAAGTCCAACTTGGCGAATATGTTCGCCACATGCCGTTCGACTGTACGCTCGCTAATCACGAGCGCCTCGGCGATTGCGCGGTTCGTCGCGCCTTGTGAGATCATGGCGGCGACCTCCCGTTCACGTTCGGTCAGACCTCCAATGCGCGACCGAAGCTTCACCTGGGCAACGGGTGCTTGTGCCTCGTCCGCAACTGCATACGCTATTGCCTCCTCGATAGAGAAGGCCGCGCCCTCGAGCCATAACCGCTCGAGTTCGGCTGCACGCAGCCTGGCACGAAGCTGCGTAGTGTGGCGGTCGATCTCGAATTGTTCCGCCGGCCAGATAGGGGCGGGATTGGAGGCGCGTATCTTATCTTCGGCCCCAAAGAGTATGGCTGCTCGTTCTAGCTGTCCCTCGGCTATTGCGAGGGCCGCCAGTCCGGCAAGCCCCTCGGCAATGCCCGCTGTATTGCCCGCAGCGTGCTGACGCTTCAGGCTCTCGGAAAACAGGTCGCGTGCCCCTGCGTAGTCGTGCGTGCCGAGCGCCACATAGGCCTGGTTGTGCAGGATGGCTGGGATCTCTGAACGATTGCCAAGCTCGTGGTACAGCGCCAGACTCTCACTGTATAGTTCAGCGGCCCGCAGGTAATCGCCCTGGCAACGGGCGATATCTGCTGTAGTCGCAGCAAACAAGGCCACTGAACGCGTGTCGCGCAATGTTCGCGCAATGGCAAGGCTATCCTCGAAAGCATTACGGGCGCCCGCAAAGTCCCTGTCCGCAAGATCGACCAGGCCTAGAGTACCCATGCCGTGAGCTAGCATGTAGGGGTCGCCGCTTGACTGAAGTGCAGGCAAACCTTCGGTTATGAAGTCTCGCGCGGCCACCGTGTCGCAATTACCAAAGAGCGCTGCCTGTGCCGAGACGAACAATGAGAGTCCCACAAACCAGAGATCGTCCGAAGCGCGGGCATGCTTTCGCGCGGCATCCAGCAGGTCGCGTGCTCGATACGGCTCAGATGCGCTGTAGGCGAAGGCCAGCCGCAACAGCGATAGGGTCAGGCCTCTCTGGTCGTTCAGTTGCCCAAATAGAGCTGCCGCCTCCTCGGCCGGCTTTTGCACAGCCGCACGATCGCCCTGGTCAAAGGCGAGAGTGGCTGCGCCCACTAATGCCCATGCTCGTGCGCGTAGCAATGAATCATTTACATCGTCAGGGCCGTCAACGCCTGTGACTATTTCGAGAGCTATCTGAATGCGTCTACGTCCTTCATCAAAGTATCCGCGGCGGTCCCAGAACCAGTGTAGCGCAGCGGTGAGGCGCAACTCATCGTTGACTCGTCCCGACTCATGCAGCCATTCGCAAGCTGCCCCGAGATTGTCGTGGTCCGCTTCCAGCCTATCCAGCCACCGGACCTGCTCCGGACCGCGGAGCTTCGTCATGGCGGCTTCGGCCAACCCAAGGTAGTAGTCGGCGTGGCGAGCACGAGAGATCGTCTCCTCACCGTTCGCCCTTAGCTGCTCAAGTGCGTATTCACCTATAGTCTCCAGCATCACAATTCGCGGTTCGCCTTCAGCGTCTATATTCTGGCGGACCATGCTCTGTTCAACAAGGGCTGTCATGTCTGTAAATGTATCGCTCCGCTCGGGTGTGCCGCATACTACGTCGATAGCTTCCAACGTTGCTCCACCCGCGAACACCGCGAGTCGTGCGAAGACCCGCTGCTCGCGCGTGCTTAGAAGATGGTAGCTCCAGTCCAGTGCGGCGCGCAACGTCTGTTGGCGAGGGGGGAGGTCTCGCGCTCCTCCTGTAAGAAAGTCCAGTCGCTGATCAAGCCTGCGAAGAAGTGCCGACGGCGAAAGCAGACGAGAGCGCGCCGCTGCCAGTTCAATCGCCAACGGCAGGCCATCTAACCGGCGGCAGATCGCTGCCACCTCCGCCCCGTTCTCGGCTGTCAATACGAAGTGCGGCTGGACTCCACGAGCACGCCTGACGAAAAGTTGCACAGCCGGGTAGCTGTCGAGAGCGTGTGCGTTCTGTTCCGGTGGTACTTCAAGAGTCGAGACAGCGTACTCTTGCTCATACGTGAGGCGTAGCGGAGCGCGGCTCGTAGCAAGGATGCTGATATGAGGAGCGGCCTCCAAAAGCTGAGTAACAACCTGTGCAGCGCCCATGACCTGCTCAAAATTGTCCAACACGATCAGCGCACGTTGTTCGCGTAACGTGCGCCTCAAGACCACCATTGGGGTAGCTCCAGTCTCATATCCGAAAGCGCGTGCTATCGCTGCCGGGACCAGTTCGGGGTCATTGAGCGGGGCGAGATCGACGGACCAGACGCCGTCGGCAAATATGTCGCGCACGTCGGCGGCGATCTGTATCGCCAGGCGCGTCTTGCCGACCCCGCCTGGACCTGTGAGCGTAAGAAGCCGTGTTTCACTATTCGTCAGGAGCGAACAGAGGAGGGCAACATCACGTGAGCGTCCGATTAGCGGGCCAACAGGTGCCGGTATGGTGGAAGCTAGGCGTGCGGACGCAGGTGCGGCGGAGACCGCTAGCGCCGTACCGGTGTCTACCGTAGTTGCTGGTAGAGGAAGCTCGATGGGCGCTGATAAGCTGATAGCAGCAAGTAGCACCTCGCGCTCTTCATTGGACAGCGAAAGGGCCTCAGTGAGCCGCTCCAGGAGCCGGCGCGACGGCTGGCGAGCGCCTGTCTCGATCTTCTTGATGGTCGTGAGGGCGCAACCGACTCGGGAGGCAAGCTCAGCTTGCGTTAGATCCAGCGCTTTGCGTCGTCGGCGCAACCGGTAGCCAGGAGACGATTTGTCCTCTGTCATGGCCGGGAAAAGTAGGTCATGTAATGCTCATGTGTGATGCATATGGGACCGGGAATGAGAAATAAGAAATGAGAAACGAGATTTTGAGCGCTGTTTCCATTCCCAACTGAGTTCCAATTCTCTAATTTTCTCATTTCTGGCGTCTAGTCTCACTTCCCTAATATGGCTTATATGGTAGATGTGGGTATTGTACACCAAAGGTGGCCGGAACCCGTGCCGCTGACGGCGCTGAGTACTCCTTTGTGCGTCGCTAAGTGAATAATGTCAGTGTCGCCTCCTCCCCTTTCGCATTGTCATTCTGAACAAAGTGAAGAATCTCGTCCGCTTCTTTTCTCCTGGGATTGGATATAACGGGAACATGTTCCCGTTATGCGAGATTCTGAGCGTAGCGAAGAATGACACTGCCTAGTGAGGCACGCTTACCTGACGCCTCTTTGTTAGCGACGCATTCAGAATGACAATGCGAGATGGCGCGCTTAGCCACGCTGCGAATCGACAGCGATGGTTCGGTTGTCCCCTTGAAGTCCTATGACACTCTCCAGAAGATCTGGACAAACGTCACGGCCGGCAGCACCGGCACCATCCTCTTTTACTACTATATAGACGGCCGGGCCGTAGGGGGCAAAGTTGGCATCAGCGGCAACTACACGGATGGGCAAGCATACCCGGACAGTCAGGGCAATCCACCCTTGCGGAACCCTTACCCGATGGTAACAGGGCTGAACAACGGAACGTTGCTCTTTTACAACGATAACCAGCGGTCGGCGGTAATCGGACGCCTGGGCGGTGACGGGAGCATACCAATCTACAATAATATCCCGGCCGGAACGTTCCAGACCTGGACACACATCGTCGGTATCAAGTAGCAAATAGTGAATAGCGGCGCGCAGCCTTCTAATTGGAAACGCGGCGCGGGTCAAGCCTTTCATTCCGGCGGTAAAGCCACCCTTAAACACATAGCGCCCATGCGCCTGTCTGCTAACTCGGTATCGTACCGGCTTGCGAGTTAGCAGACAGGCGCATGGGCGCTATTAAACTAGGTGAGGCATCGTCATGAATCATCAATCAGCGTCAAGAAGGCTTTTCGACCTACTTTGAGATCCAACCCTGACACGCTGCTAATGCACGGCTCTATACTGGTGTACTATACAGAGCCGACGGAAGGAACAAATGTATGGGGTTGGGCGAGACAAATGCACGCTGCCATGATACAAATGTACTGGGCTGCCTGAATACAAATGTACGACGGCCACTTGCAATATTAGCTCATTTGTTCTATAATAATGCTGAGGTTAGTAACGTTCTCAGGTATAAACCGGGAGGTGTGCCATGTGCGGGAGATACGATCTGATAGTTAAAGGTCAAGTACTTGCGGCGAGGTTTGGGGTCACTCGGGAGCGGGCAGGAGAAGTCGGGCAGAGTTGGCAACCAGGGTACAACATCGCTCCGAGCCAGCTAAACCCGGTAGTGGTAACCACTGCTGACCAGGATAAGCATCTGGTCAGGATGAAGTGGGGACTGGTGCCAGGTTGGGCTAAGGAACCGAAAACGAGCTTCTCGACGATAAACGCAAGAGCCGAGACCATCACCCAGAAGCCGGCGTTTCGCAAATTGATCACCGGCAAGCGCTGCCTGGTGCCCGCCACCGGGTACTATGAGTGGGCTATCACACACCGGGCTGGCGGAAAGCAGCCTTACCGTGTGCAGGTGACCGGCCCCGACAAACGTGACGGCAGCCATGAGGGCCAGATAGTAGCGATGGCCGGGCTGTACGACGTGTGGAAAGGGCAGGATGGAGACGCGCTGCTCACTTATACTATAATCACCACTGCGGCTAGTCCAGGTCTGTGCCAACTGCACGAGAGGATGCCCGTGATCCTTTCAAGGGAAGACGAGGAAGCGTGGCTCGACCCCGGCATGATGGACACAGAACGGCTCCTGGGGCTGCTGCGGCCATATCCCGACACACTGATTGGCGCATACCGAGTGGGGCGAGGCGTTAACAGTCCTGGCAATGACCGACCAGAGCTCATATTAGCTGCATGAGTATAGAGCAAGCAGGCAAAGGCCCAGCAAGCTGGGTCCTGTAAATCGTGCACAGGGGAGCAAGTTACCAGAGGTAGGCAACCAACAGCGTCTTTTAGCTAGAGCAAGGAGCACCCATATGACGACCAATCTACCCAAACGGCAGCAGCAGGTCCTGGTCCCGAAACCAGACAGCTCAGTCATAAAGTGGCTGCTCGATGCCGGTTCTGACCCCTCGATCCGCTGGCAGGTAATGCAAGACCTGATCGGTGCGCCTTCAGTAGAGGTCGCGGCCGAGCGCGCACGGGTCGCCGCCGAGGGATGGGGCGCCAGGCTACTTGGCATGCAGGCGGCTGATGGTTCGTGGGGTGGCGAGGCGTGGAACCATGGGTGGGACTCCACCATGCATGTCCTGTCGCTGTTGCGAGAGATGGGCCTCGATCCGGCGAGCGAGGAGGCTCGTCGTGCGGCGGGGTTGGTTCGCGACCACGTGAGGTGGCTGGGTTGGGACTGGGACGGTACATGGCGTGGAGAGGACTTTGTTGGCAACCCCTTCTTTGCCGGCGAGGTCGAGCCGTGCATCAATGGGCAGGTGGCGGCAAGCGGTGCCTACTTCGGCCTTACCGAGGACACCGAGCGGATCATCGGCTTGCTACTGGCAGAACAGCTATCCGACGGTGGGTGGAACTGCGAGGCAGAGCGCGGCTCAACGCGTTCGTCGTTCAACACAACGATCTGCGTGCTCGAGGCCCTACTTGAATACGACTTGGCCGGTGGGGCAAGGAGCGCTGAGGTGCGAGAGGCGCGCCTTCGTGGACAGGAGTACCTGCTTGAACGCCACCTCCTCCGCAGACTGTCGACCGGCGATGTCATCGACGCCGCCTTTACGCAATTCTCCTTCCCAACCTGGTGGCATTACGATGTGCTGCGGGGACTAGAGTATTTCCGCAGAGCGGATGCCACGCCGGACGCGCGTATGTCCGAGGCGATTGAGCTAGTCTGCTCGAAGCGCGACAGCGAGGGCCGTTGGCTGCTCGACAACCAGTACCCAGGCAATATGCCGGTCGATTTGGACGAGGGCGAGGGTGAGCCGAGCCGGTGGAACACGCTGCGTGCCTTACGAGTATTGAACTGGTATTCAGCACAAGAGTAGAGCCTGGTATGCACTTTTCAACCTGAGGTCGTGATACTCCGGAGTGGGGATAGAAAAGCATACTGTTGCGTCTGAGATTTTCTTTTGATAAGGAAAAGGAGCAATTCGCATGATACAGACCACGAAACTTGACCTGTTCGCGGGAATCCCGGTCGCTGACTACGCGGCGGCACTGACATGGTACGAACGGCTGTTAGGTGGATCGCCCGCATTCTTTCCACACGATACAGAAGCTGTGTGGGAGCTTGCGGAGCACCGTTACATGTACATTGTGCAGCAGCCGGAACATGCCGGCCACGCCATGCACACGCTCTTCGTCGATGACCTCGATGCGCTCGTCGCGCAGATAGCCAGTCGGGGACTCGACCCCTTGAAGCGAGAAACCTACCCGAACGAAGTGCGCAAGATCACTTATCGCGATCCCGACGGAAACGAGATCGGGTTTGGCGGCGCTACACAGTAACCAGATCCCTGATAGGGCTGGACAGGCGAGGGTGGTACCAGAGGGGCCGCGCTGCCAGGAGCCGTGGAGGGATGCTACAGGGCCTGGGCGATGTGCAGGACAACAAGCAGGGTCCTTGTTAGCTCAGTAGTAATCGGAACGTCGTCTCTTTTGGGCTCCGCACCGGGCATGTGCAAGGGCCAACTTGCTCTGCATGTGGTTGCTATAATCGGGCTATATTACTAGCGGCAAGCGTTAGCCTATGATTGTCGCGGGCCGGTACAGAAACGGAGCACAGGATGAACCAGGAACCGCAGGACTACGACAACAGCGTAAGCGACAACGAGCAGCCGCAGGTGTCGTATTTCGCCTATGGTGTCCCGATGGAACCTAATGTTGATGACGACGACAACGGTGGGGATGGGGAGATTCCATCGCGCATGTTGGTCCGGTTAGACAGCCCTTCACCGGCAGAGATGCTTCGTGCCCAGGTACAGCCGCCTCCTGCTGACCGGCATCCTGCCCTTGTCTACCTCAAACGATTGGCTCCCGGCTCCCAGCCCACCATGCGGAATGCCCTGCAAGTGTCGGCTGAGTTGCTCTCAGGTGGGCGCTGCACGTGGCAGACGATGCCCTGGCATCTCCTGCGGGCACAGCACACAAAGGCCCTGCGCGCTGAGCTTGCCTATCGTTACGCGCCAGCCACAGCCAATAAGATGTTGGCAGCGGTTCGCGGAGTGTTACGCGAATGCTGGGAGCTGGACCAGATGACGGGCGAGCAGTACCAACGCTCGGCGGCGGTGCGTGCTGTGAAAGGCGACCGGCTGATGAGAGGGCGCGCTCTCACACCCGGCGAGCTACGAACACTTTTCCAGGTCTGCAAGGCTGACAAAAGCCCGGCGGGTGCACGCGATGCCGCGCTGATTGCCGTGCTGTATGGTTCCGGGCTGCGCAGGAGTGAGGCAGTCGCGCTGGACATTGGGGACTACGATGAAGAGGAAGAGAGTCTCACCATTCGGGCAGGCAAAGGGAACAAGCAACGTGTTTGCTACATGGCGTCGGGCCAGGGCGCGCTCCTTGAACGCTGGCTGCAATTGAGGGGAAAGCTGCCTGGCCCATTATTTTGTGCGATTGCCAAAGGTGGGAACATAAAGAGCAGGCGGATAAGTGACCGCGCTGTGCTTTATATCGTGATGAGGCGTGCCAAAATGGCAGGCGTAAACCACTTCTCTCCCCACGATCTGCGCCGCACCATGATAGGCGATTTGCTGGATGCCGGAGCCGATATTTCGACAGTGCAAAAGCTGGCCGGCCACGCTAATGTGCAGACTACCACACGCTATGACCGCCGGGGTGAGGCGACCAGGAAGAAGGCAGCTAAACTGCTGCACATCCCTGATCTTGATTAGCTGGCTCGCCATAGACGCTCGTCTGCCGCAGTATACATATCCCCGAAGCCGCACAAAAGCAGTGAACCCGACACCCGACACCCGACACCCGACACCTGATACCTGATACCTGAAACGGGCATAATCAAGGGCGGACAGCCCGTAGCTGACTGTCCGCCCAGGAAGCGCCTGAGGAGGCACACACTGGGATGTATGCCTCCCCAAGGAGGTAGTAGACTAGGGGAGAATGTTTGAGTGTTCGATATGTATGTTCAGGCAGTCGTAACCTACCGACCTGAAACGTACCGGGCCACCTACGGGATCCTGCCAGCCGATCGCGACATATATCTTGGACACGCCCCAGGTGCTCAGTGTGGCGGTCTGCTTCATTATCTGCCACCCGGTTGTGAAGCTACCTGGCATCCTCTGCATCTGGGCGGGGTCTGTCAAAGGAGTTGTGCCGATGTACACCAGAGGCTTGCAGCTTGCACACTGATTCTCGTCCATCGCCATGCCCGATACGGTCACATCAGTGAACTGCCAGACACTTGGAGGAAAGCTGGCCTGTATTAGCCTGGAGGGCATAACCACTGGTGCGTCCTTCATGGACGGCTCGCCTGTCACGTCAATGACATTCGATAGCGATGCATGCTTGGTCCCCCGGATCCCAACTCCCACTTGGTTAGCAGCCGAGCAACCGCCGTCGCCTCTCTCCAAATTCAGCCTGCCGTCGCCGCCCTGCAGCCCAACTACCTGCCAGTCAGCCAATTCCTGAGTGCCCTCAAAGCTAAAGTTGTAGTCAGTGTGCGTCTTCATTGATACATTGATGCAGTCAAGGGCCACGGATGCACCTGTGCCAAACCAGCCAATAGCAACGTACACCGTTCCTGTGTTCCCGTACAGAAGGCTTGTATTGTAGGTCAGCGGTCGCCACGTCTGATTGAGGCTTCCTCCAGCGTTGTGGAACTGGCCTCCAGCGGTGGAAGGCGAACTGCCGACATAAACGGCCGCCTGGCAGTCCGGGCACCCCTTCAGATCGCGCGTGCTCCATTGTACATTGACGTCAATAGGGCCGTACGGCGCAGTGAACTGGGCTTCTATCCACGTGGCTATCGGCAGAGGTTGACTGCGATCTACAGGTGCCATGGGTGCAGCATCAGTAGGCTGAGGATAGCTTTGCAGCGCGCCATAGCCTTTTCCGCCGTCGTCGCAGCCGTTGTCGCCTTTGGCTCCTTTAAGTGTGGCCTGCATGGATCGGTCGTTCGTGCGTGCCGACCAGGGCCGCGTCGTGCTCTCGAAAGTGGTGTGATACAAAACAGTGGGGTTATCCGGTTGCGCGGCTGCTGCGTTTGCTGCCCTTGTAGGGGCGACAGCGAGCATGGGGACGAGGAGTGAGAGCGCAAGAGACAAAGATAAACCCCTGGATATAGTCTTCTCGTTCATTTCTTTCTAGCTCCTTCTTCTGGCAATAGTCGTCCTACTGGGGAGACATAGCTCTATGGCTGCTGATATCGATTTCAGATGGGAGTATGCTTTCACATAACCGCCCTACCTTGTTGGTGCCGTCGTTCTCGGCAGGCCGGTAGCCCCTGGCCGAAACGCTGACATGGATGCTGATTGCGCCCGCCCCTTTAGAGTTGAACTGCCCGAAGTTGCAGCTCAGGTATTTGCCGTGGCCGACATCCTGGAGGGGTGCATCTACGAAGCGGACGAAGTCGGTAGCCCGAGCAAAAACGAACGCACCCTGCACCGGTGCTCCGGTCTCGTCAACCACCTCGACCTGGATGTCGAGCGGTTTCTTGTCGCCGTCCTGCTTGGCCGCTGATACCTTTGGTGGGCGAATTTGAGGCTCGCCCGCTCCGCAGTAGTTACCACGGTGATCGCGTACCGACGCAGCGGTTGGCTTCGAGCCTTCCTGTGAAACTCTTACGACCGTGGTTAGCGAGCCGGACGGTGCGTCTACCCAGTCGAGGTCGCACCCGACGTAATAGCCGCGGCCTGAATTTCTAAGGGTGGCTTCAACGCTGCCGGCGGAGGCGGATGTAATAGTGACGTAAGCGTCGTCAACGGGCGAACCGCGGCCATCTAGCACCCTTGCGACCACGTCGTAGGGCTGAAAGCCTTCGTACTTATACATGGCTAGCTCGCTGATCCGTAGTTGCCTGTCTACGGGCGTGGACCCGCTGAGGGCAGTCAGTTGTCCCAGCACAGGCAGTAGCGCGATGATTGCCAGTAACCTCTTGTGGAACATTTCCTTATCCCTTCCCCGGCAGGCTTCATGAGACGCTTAGGCGACCCCTTGTTGCTCTCCGAGATGTCGTTGACTACCGGTGCCTCGCATGTGACATTGGTGTTCGCATTGACCTGGCGCCTTAGGTCGTGTGCGCCACCACTGCTCTGTATGTTCAGGCTCCAGCTACTGCGGCGGAACTCAGTTTGCTGCTAACTGTGGACATAATTCTCGCCGTTGGACCAATGGTAGCTCTTTTGATGTGCAGTTATATGAGACGAAAAGATTAATCTTGAGGTCTCAGGGGTCAGTTGATGGCCGCCGACGGCCGATCGCCGTCCCTGAAGGGAACCCTAACCGCGTTGTCAGTTGTCAGTTGTCAGCATGTGCCACATCCTCGCGTTCCACAGCACTCACTAAACCTCAAGAAACTCTGCGTAACTCAGCGCCCTCTGCGCCTCTGCGGTGAATCCATAAAATACTGACAACTCACGGAACAAGCCCATTCTTACCCTTGACTCATCATGCGGCCGCCCATATAACTGTAAGTGGAAGCATAGTAGCGCCAGCCGGTACGCGACCGTACTCGATGCCGGCGACGAAGCAGGCAACAAATAGGAGGCATTGAGATGTCGGTTATCGAAAAAAAGAGTGAAACGAAAGATAGCTCAACCAAAGCTCAAGGCGGTTCGGCTGACCTACCAGTGATGCGCTTTTACCTGGCGGGGGAGTGGAAAGAAGGCACGCCCTACACGGTTCTCTGCCCCTACGATGAGCAACCTGTCGCAAGCGTGCACAGAGCAGGTCCCGACGATCTGGAGCATGCTATCCAGGCTGCTGTGCGCGCACTACAAGTCACTCGACGGCTCCCTGCATTCAAGCGTGCTGAGATACTGCGCAATATCTCAGACGGCATCAAGGTGCGCGCTGAAGAGCTTGCCCGCACGATCGCACTGGAGGCCGGCAAGCCGATAAAACACGCTCGCGGGGAGGTTGGTCGAGCGGTCCTAACTTTCGCGGTAGCAGCCGAGGAGGCAGCCCGCATTGGAGACGAGGCGATCCATCTGGATGCCATACCGGGCGGTGAGGGGCGGCAGGGGTTCGTGCGGCGCTTCCCCATCGGCCCGGTTGCTGCCATCACTCCGTTCAACTTCCCGCTCAACCTGGTTGCACACAAAGTGGCCCCGGCAATAGCGGCGGGTTGCCCTGTTGTCCTGAAGCCGGCAGCCCAGACTCCATTGTCGTCGCTTAAACTGGCCGAGATTATTGAGGCATCAGACTGGCCTGCTGAGGGCCTGAGTGTGCTCCCGATGAACAGCGCGGAAGCAGCCCCGCTGGTGGAGGATGACCGCTTCAATCTACTAACTTTTACAGGATCGCCTGTGGTGGGCTGGGACATGAAACGGAGAGCAGGCCGCAAGAAGGTAACGCTGGAGCTTGGTGGCAACGCCGGAGTGATAATACATGCAGACGCCGACCTGGCTTACGCGGCCGAGCGTTGCGTGGTTGGCGGCTACTCCTATGCCGGGCAAAGCTGTATCAGTGTGCAGCGGGTCTTTGTGCACGAGTCGGTGTACGATAAGTTCCTCGAAGAGCTTGTGCCGCGAGTAAAGGCCCTGAAGCTCGGCCCGCCGCTCGATGAGTCCACTGATGTAGCTTCCGTTATCAGCCTCAAGGACGGCGAGCGCGTGAACAGTTGGATACAGGAAGCGCTGGCGGCCGGGGCCGAATGCCTGGCGGGGGGCGGTGTGGAGCGGGCTGTTGTGGAACCGTCGGTGCTTGTCAATGCAAGCCCGGAACTGCGCATCAACAACAGCGAGGTCTTCGCACCGCTTGTGACTGTACAGCCATATTCCAATTTCGAGGAAGCTCTCGAATCGGTGAACAAGAGCGATTTTGGCTTACAGGCAGGCGTCTTCACAAATGATGTCAAGCGTATATTCCATGCGTTCGAGGAGCTGGAAGTAGGCGGCGTTATGATCAATGACGTACCAACCTGGCGAGTAGACCAGATGCCGTACGGTGGGGTGAAGCAATCAGGCTTTGGACGCGAGGGTCTGAAGTATGCCGTCGAGGACATGACAGAGCCGAGGCTGTTGGTCATCAACCTGAACTAGCGCGACGGGTCGTGTTGTCAGTTACGACCGCCGACGGCCGTCCCTGAAGGGAACCCTAACAGCAGACCGCTTAATCGCAGAACACATAGTATACATATCCCTCAAGCCGCACATTATAGTGATGTGCGGCTTGTTATTTGCAATGGCTACCATTCAAGGAATGAGCATACCCTGCAGGGATTTGTGCTATTATCAGGATGGGTTCACGAATCCAAAGAGGGCTGCCCATTCGTAACATCATCGCGTAAGGACATCTGCGGGGCATGCTGCGACGTTTACTCGAAGAGTGAATTATCGGGTGGCAGGTCAACCGCCCTCAACACCTCGCGAGAACCCTTACCGCCGACCGCCCACAGTAACAACTGACAACTGACAACTGACAACTGACAACTCGGAACTAACACCTAACACCCGGCAACCTACAATGAACAACAAATGGCAGGACTCGACCAATTCCACCGTAGAAGAATTGGACGCCGAACCGGAGGGTGACCCTAAACACTCCAGGAGGGTGGAGCAACTGCTGGGCGTCGGCCTCGTGCTGCTCATGATGCTCTTTGCAGGTTGGAACTGGTGGCAGGGCCAGCGCCAGATTGCTGACTACCAGGCGGGGGGGTTGGCGGAAGCGGCTCGCGACTGGGATACGGCCTACAACAGGTTCGCGTCCGCCGGGGACTACGCCGATGCGAGAACCCATGCCTCGAACGCTGCGACCTATATCGCCGAGCGCGACAGGCAATATCGCCTGGCAACGTTCGCTATTGGCAGGGAAGATGGCGTGGCGGCGCTGCAAGCCCTTGAGGCTGTCGATAAAATCGAGGATGGCTACAGAGATACCGCACGGCTCAGGTCAGAGGCAAACACCCAGATCTACCAGGGCGCGCTTGGCGGCGTGATAGCGATGCGAACCCACGCTGACCCGACGGGACTTTATTATCGCACCGCTACTGATTGGGTGTGGCTGCAAGGCAGCGACGCCGAAAGCTCGCTCCAGAACTACGACAGCGGCGACTACAGCGTGTATGACGTGCCCGCGCAGGGCGGAGGGCGGCGGCTCATGGCGGTTCGCCTGAATAACGGCACGCCGTCGTTCATGCCTGTCGCCCTTGACGCGATGGGCAGTATATTTTGGGGCCAGAAGGGCGGCTGGAGCTACAAGAACGGGTGCATCAATACATGTGCCCGCGACATGGCATACAGCGTGGCGGGTAGCACTATTACCGTACCTGTCAGGTCACCGGGGTCAGACTGGATTATCGCGGGCCTTGCCTGGGATGGCAGTAAGATGCTGGTGGCCGACCTGGACAACGAGACGAGCGAACAGCCGCTCATGGCGCTCTATCTTGCCGAGCCGGATGGCAGCAAGCCCGCTCTGCTTTTCCAGGACACAGGACGGCTCGAAAGGGCGGCATTCAGCCAGGATGGACGCTATGTGATACTCACGGTTGGCTTCCCCGACCCCAATGGCGCGACAGGTCACAGGGCGGTGGTGCTTGATGTGTCGGGCAAGTCTCCGCCAAGGGTAATCAGCACCGTGCACGATGTCGGCTCCGGAGCGCCATCGGGGATGGATTTTGTGGTGCTGCTGGGCGAGGCGTCGGGCAAGGTTGCATTAGCACAACATGACGGGTCTCAAACTACGCTCGAATTGATCGACCTGGGAAGCCAGAAGAACGATGCGCAGGTCCTCCGTGTCACACAGCAGTTGCAGCGTCCAATGACGGCTATCCGCCTGGATAACGGTGGGGTGCTTGTGTGCGGTTCAACCGAACGGGCTTCCATCACATTGGACCCGCTGAACAGGAACGGTGGCCAGTGTCTGATGCTCGACAGTAAAGAACACGAAACCCGCTACAACATGCCGCTGCTTGCTCGCTATGGTCTGGGCAATGCGTGGGCGCGGGCAGGGTCGGTTATCTACCCGGTGGCGGTGCCGCAAGGTTCCGGTGCGGAACTATCCCTCTCTATCTTGCGTATCGGGGCATCTCAAGCTGCGGCAAGCCCACCCGCTGATGCCACCATATTACAGCTTGGCCTCGGCTCAGGCGACCGCATGAACGTGGTAGCCGGTTCCAGCTTGCTGGCTTATGTGGCGCAGGGTCAATTGCGTGTTCGCACGTATGACGGCAGCTTCGATTTGCTGCTAGAGCAAGGAGTAGAGCGGATTTACGACCTGCGCAGCCGCGTAAACAATTATTCCCTCTTCTAAGGGGGATGTTGTAGAATTAATCCGGCAACCACAAGCCGAAAGGAACACAATTGGAAATAGGTCTTTACAGCTTTGGTGAGGTTTCGGACCCATCGCCACGCAGCGAGGCAGAGCGGCTGCGTAACCTGATCGAGGAGGTCGAGCTAGCCGACCAGGTGGGTCTGGAGGTCTTCGGTGTCGGTGAGCACCACCGGCCCGACTTCGTGGTGTCGGCGCCCGCCGTGGTGCTGGCGGCTGCTGCCACGCGCACGCAGAAGATTCGACTCACCAGTGCCGTGACTGTATTAAGCTCCGACGATCCAGTGCGTGTCTTCCAGAGCTTTGCCACCCTTGATTTGCTATCCGGGGGTCGCGCCGAGATCATGGTAGGCCGAGGCTCCTTTATCGAGTCGTTCCCGCTGTTCGGCTACGATCTTAACGATTACGACAAACTATTTGACGAAAAGCTCGATCTGCTATTAGAGATCCGTTCTTCGCAGAATGTAAGCTGGACGGGCAAGCACCGGGCGGCACTCAAAGACCAGGACATTTACCCACGTCCGTTGCAAGACCCCCTGCCGGTGTGGATCGCTGTGGGAGGCACGCCGGAATCAGTGGTACGCGCCGCCACGCGGGGCCTGCCAATGGCGCTCGCGATTATAGGCGGTGCGCCGGCAGCGTTCGTGCCGCTTGTCGAGCTATACCGGCAGGCCGGAGCCCTTGCAAATCAGGACCCGGCGAAGCTGCGCTTGAGCATCAACTCACATTCCTATGTAGCAGACGACTCCCAGCAGGCCCGCGACGAATTTTATCCCGCCTATGCGACGATGATGGAGCGCATCGGGCGGGAGCGCGGTTGGTCGCGCATGTCGCGGCAACAGTTCGACGCCCTCTGCTCGCCGCGTGGAGCCCTTCTGGTCGGCAGCCCAACAGAGGTCATCGACAAGATTCTGTACGAGCACGAGCTTTTTGGAAACGATCGTTTCCTTGCCCAGATCAGTGTCGGTCCCATGCCGCACGCTAAGGTGCTGCGGGCAATCGAGCTTCTCGGCACAAAGATCGCCCCGGCCGTTCGTGCAGCGCTTGGACCGGGACCGAAGACTGAGACCTCTGTCGAGCCTGGCACGTGAAATCCGAATTATTACTCCCCAGAAGTACCATTCTAGGAAGTAATAAAGCGCGCGATTCTCAGCCTTAAACTTCCATTCCTTCACCCAATTGTCACGCATAGTTTATGTGTCCCGGAGCGCGGTTCTGAGTTGCGCCGGTTCACGGCTGAACCAATCTGCGCCGTTGCAGAGTTCCTAGTCGCTGCGACGAAATCACCGGGCCATGGCCCCATATGCTGTTACCCCGAACAGACGTTGGCAGAGAGCCTTTCCCCACACGAGCCGCCAACTGAGATGCAGCAGGCTGGCCGTAGAGGCGGGTGGTATCGGGCGACCTACGGCACACATGCATATGCAGAGTTATTTGCCGTGGAGTCCTATGGATAGAGAGATAAACTGGTGGACTCCCCGCTCTCAAAAGCGAAATATGCCTCTGCCTATTGACTAGAACATACGTTCTATGTTATGTATTGTGTAATGCCACACGCTACTGAGCTACGGAAGTAAGGGCCTGGAGTCGCTATTATGAGCTTTGTGCATCTGCACTGCCGCTCCGCATATTCGCTATTTGAGGGGACAGCCACGCCCCAGGCGCTGGTTGCCCAGGCTCGAAGGCTGGGGATGAGTGCGATCGGCATGACCGACCGTGCTAACCTGTACGGTGTAATCCCTTTCTACCAGCATGCGCTCAAGGCGGGGATCAAGCCGATTATCGGTATGGAGGTGGACCTTACTGGAGGGTCGTCGCTGGTGCTGCTGGCGCGTAACCTTGATGGGTATCGCAACCTGTGCCACCTGGCCTCTATACTCCGCCTCAACGCCCCTGTCGAAACGTTTCTCCCGGCGGGCTTCAACTATGTGGGTGAAGACGAGGACGAGGACGCGGACGAAGGCGATGAAGATGAGGACGATAAGGCCGAGAGCGAAGCGCCGCCTCTTCCCTGGGATCCGGGGCTGTGGGGAGTGCCCACATTCGGCTTCACACCACAGCCTGCAAAAGCGCCCGGGCCTGGGTCCAGGTCGAGAACAAACACTCAGCCTAACGTGGCCGCCTCTTACCCTTATGTGGCTCATGGTCTCAAGCTTCCCGGTGAGATGCTGTTGTCGGGGCGGCATGCTCGCGGGTTGGTGGCGCTTTCGGGTGGGCAGCGAGGGCTGGTCAACAGCCTGGTCAAGCAGGGGAAGATTAGACAGGCAGCGCGAGCGGTGGGAATGCTCTTGTCGGCTTTCGGGGAAGGCAACTTTTTTATAGAGCTTACGCCACAGGATGAGGCATATTTGCAGCCGCTGGCCTCCCTTGCCGCCGAGCTTAATGTCCCTATCGTGGCTACAAACGATGTGCTCTATCTGAAGCCGGAAGATAAGGCGGTGGCCGAGGCACTGGCACGCGCTGGTGCGAGGGGTCAGGGGCACGGGTCGGGGATCAACGATGAAGGTTTGCCTGGCGGCAATTCGCAATCGCTGAAGTCTGTGGAGGAGATGGCGGCTTTCTTCAAGGATTATCCCCAGGCTATCGCGAATGCAGGTTATATAGCGAGCAGATGTGAGCTTGTCCTGCCGCTGTACAAGCCCCTCTTCCCGTCGGTAGACTTGCGTTCGGGAGAGGATCCCTATTCTCGGCTCTGGAAGCTCTGCTTCGCGGGAGCCACAAGACATTACAAGCCGCTCAACGACGCGGTAATCTCCCGGCTGAAGTACGAGCTTGAGATAATCGAGAAGCTGGGGTTCGCGTCCTACTTCTTGATTGTGTACGACATCGCCCGCTTTGCCCGCCGCCAGGGGATACCGATTATGGCACGGGGGTCGGCGGCGAATAGCCTGGCGGCATACGTGCTGGATATAACCCAGGTAGACCCCCTCGCCAATGACCTGCTTTTTGAGCGATTTCTCAACCCGTCGAGAGCAGAGTTTGAACTACCGGATATAGACCTCGACCTCTGCTGGCGGCGGCGCGACGAAGTGCTACATTATGTGTACCGCAAGTACGGGGCGGACCATGTAGCTATCGTGGGTACGCATATTACGTTCCGGAGGCGCTCCGCCTGGCGCGAGATGGCTAAGTCGCTGGGTGTATCGGCGCAGCGCATCAATAAGATCGCCAACCATCTACCGCATCTGGTGATCGAGGACCCGGACGACCCGGACGAGCCGGACGGCGATGACCGGCCAACATCCCTGAAGGGAACTCTGACCACTGACCACCGGATGAAGGAAAGCGCGCAGTCCTCAGTCCCCGGTCCACGGTCTCCACAGGAGCGGGAGGCGCTGGAGATGGCAGGGGCTATTGAGGGGCTGCCGAGGCACGCCGGTATGCACTGCGCTGGAGTGGTTATCTCACCGCAGAGCACACCTCTGGCCGATATCGTGCCGTTGCAGAGGGCAGCCCGCGATCCTTCTCTATCTATTACGCAGTATGACAAAGACGCTATTGAGGCGATGGGGCTGGTCAAGATAGACCTGCTGGGGTCGAGGGCGCTGACCACGCTCGTGGATGCCATGCACACGTCGGGGCTGATGGCCGAACGCGGGTCGCGGTGGTCGAACGCCAATGGCAATGGCAACGGCAACGGCAACGGCAACGGCAACGGCAACGGCGACTTACAAAAGATGTTCGCGCTGATACCGTTCGATGACGAGCGTACCTACAACATGATGGCTCAGGGCGATACGCTGGGCTGCTTCCAGCTTGAATCGCCCGGTATGCGAGGGCTGCTGAAGTGGCTGCGCCCGCGCAATCTGAACGACATCGCATCGGCTATATCGCTGTTCAGGCCGGGACCGCTTGAGGGTGGGTTCCTGGAGATGTTCATGCGCAGGCATTTGAGGCAGGAGCCGCTCAGGTACGCGCACCCGGCCATGGAGCCGATATTGCGTGATACATACGGCGTAATACTCTACCAGGAGCAGTTCCTTAAGCTGGCCCATTCGCTGGCCGGGCTGTCGTTGGGAGAGGCTGAGAAGCTGCGTAAGGAGATCGGGAAGAGCCACACGCCACAGGAGCGCGACCGCCTGGGAACCAGTTTCGTTGCGGGAGCGATAGAGCGAGGAATAGATCAGCTTCAGGCTGAAGAGGTGTGGAAGGTTATCGCCGGCTACTCGGGCTTCGGGTTCTGCAAAGCGCACGCCTGCTCGTATGCGCTTACTGCCTACCGCTCAGCTTACATGAAGGCGCACTACCCGGCCCATTTCATGGCAGCACAGATCAACAACGGGGGCGGCTATTACGGGCCATCGGTGTACGTGGAGGAGGCACGGCGGCTTGGTATTGAGTTGCTCCCGCCGCACATCAACGAGAGTAACGCAATGTGTGACGTTACAACAACGGCGACATCCGTGACCTCGAAGACCTCGAGAGGGCGAGCCGCCATAAGGCTGGGGCTGCAGTTTGTGAAGGGGTTATCGCTGAACACTATCTCGCTCATCCTGGCGCAACGCCGTGCAGATGGGCCGTTTTATTCGCTGCAAGATTTGCTGCTCAGGGTTGAGATGACCCCATCTGAGGCCGGATCGCTGGTCAAAGCAGGAGCGTGTGATGGTACAGATCACTGTACAGATTGCGGAGTGGCGGGGCAGAGTATCGACCGGGGGTCAGAGACAGTGGGCCAGCTTAATCGAAGGCAGATGGTGCATTTGTTGCCGTCATTGATAACGGCACGAAGGCCGCGCGTTGCCCGGTATAGATCCCAGAACTCAGGGGATCCACAGGATCCACATTCGACTGGGCCGTTACAGATAGTGCTTGGGGATCTCCTGCCGGGGTTAATGGTGTCACCTAATCCCCGCATTCTGGGTGATGCTAGATTCCGGCGGGAAGCGCCTTATATGGAGGATTATACTTCGCAGGAGAAGCTGGCGTTGGAGCGAGAGACGCTGGGCTTTACTCTTAGCTGCAATCCGATGGAACTGCACCCCGGCGCGATAGAAAAGCATGGTGTGGTGCTGTGCCGCGACCTCGGGGGGCATGCTAACAGGAGAGTGACGGTGGCGGGAGTGGCTGTGGCTGGGAGGCGGCACAGGACGAAAGGCGGAGAGGCGGGAGCGAAGGGAGGAGAGTGGATGCTATTCATGTCGGTGCAGGACACGACAGGGCTGATAGAGGTTGTGCTCTTCCCGCAGGTGTACAAACAGCACGCGGCGATGCTGGCTAACAACGGAGTGGGGCCGTACTTTGTTACCGGACATGTGCAGGTGGCTGGGAGAGGACGCGGAATAGGCGTTCAACCGCCTGCTGACCTCAGCCTCACGCCCGCCGATTCAGTGACCCTCAAGATGCACCCTGTAGTGATAGCGGAGAAACTATCGCCTCTGGAAGAGACAGAATTGGCTGCGGTGGTCAATGGGTAGGGATTTGTGTTCGTGCGAATTGTGGCCGAGAAGTCGCCCGAGCCACCTGCGAACGCCTGTAGCGTGGCAGGGCCCAAAAGGTCACATCTGTGCTACCTTCTATACTACCTTCGCTATGCGCACGATTAGAGTAAAGTATATCGGAAATATCAATAGACTCCGAACGGCTGAGCGGGGTCTATTCATTCTCGGTAGGGCAGCCATTTGTCGGCGGGTCCTGGGGATGGGCTTCAGGAAGGCCGCTTCGAATCCCTAGATTGGTTTGCGGCGGGTAAAGGAAACACCGAGAGTGAGTATGACCAGCGCGAACACCAGCAACGCAACAACGCCTGATTGGTCTGCGTTACCGGTTGCCGGCAAAACCTGTAGAGGCGGCGAGATTGGTGCGTCCGTTCCTGGCATCCCGCTATCGGTAACCGCAGGCACACTGTCAATACTATCGCTGCAGAGGCTGGTGCCTGTGCCGGTTTTGGGTAGTAGCGTGACGTGCCAGTCACCTGCGACTACAGTGCGGTAGCTTGCTTTCAGGGTAGTCACAGAGGAGCCACCAGTCACAGGATTGAGCGTGTATCTGAGCTTGCCTGTCTGGCCGCAGTGGCCCGCATTAAGGGTTGCTGAGTAGGTGCCCGTATCGGTGAGACTTATCGTCACCTGCGTTGTACCGGGAGCCGTGCTCGCGATATTGACCTTGCCCCCTGTACCCTGCGCGGCCTGGACATGCGCGTCCGAGGAACTGAATAAGGCCAGGACCACAAGTCCTAGCACTAAAGCTTTCTTCATAGGTCGAACTCCATTGCCGGTTAGGCGATCGGGTGAAGTCATCCCCAGGCGACTGGGCGCAGCAGACAGCTCCTGGCTCTGAACCGCATTATACACTCGGTATGCGCCGCTTGCAACAATTTCAGCCCACCAATACTTATAGCCATTTAGCGCGATCCGCATAGAACCCGGCATGCCTTTACTCTGTGCGCGGATCATGTGCGTAGGCGATTGCGTCCTCAAGCGACATAGCCCGCCCTTCGGACCATGCCTTCTGCCACGTTGGCGCATCGACATGCGCCCGAGTTGCACTCATAACAAGCTCGTAGCCGGCTAGCTCGGCTGGAGGCCTGGGAGTGCCAATCGTCTCTCGCAAAGCTTCAGCCGCACCCCACAACCGTGCGGCTTGGACTACATCGATTTTTGCTTGCGTTGAACCATTACCGTTTGTACCCGCCGGCTCGAAAGCGTGCGCTGTCACGAGAGCTAACCCCTCAAGACACTCCACAATGCCCCAACTGTCTTTCAACTCTCTTCGTAGGTCCAGGCTTTCTTTGTATAGCGACTGTGCTACCTCATAGTCATGCTGATACAAAGCCACATCGGCCAGGCTATGAAGTGTTTGTGCGATGCCTTGTTTGTCTCCCAAAGCTCTTCTGATCGCCAGGCTCTCCTCCATCAAGGAGCGTGCTTGTGTGTACCTCTCATCATAAAAATCTACGTTGCCCAGGTTGAGAAGGGCGGTCGCGATACCATGCTTATCCTCTGCCTCCCGGTATAGACCAAGACTCTCTTCGTAGAAGCCCCGTGCACTTGCACGATCCGCTCGATAATAATCAACATTACCGAGGTTGAGAAGCGACCTGGCGATCCCCATCTTGTCTCCAAGCGAGCGATAAAGCTCGAGGCTGGCTTGCAGGTCGCGGTATGCCGTGTCGTAATCGCCCTGTGCCCAGGCCAAACCACCTATTCTCAGTAGCGCCTTGGCTCTCGCTGAGCCGAGCTCATCTGATGTGGCCAGGAAGGTGGAAGCCTGCGCACGGGAAAGAAGAGCGGCCAGTTGCTCGCGGCCCTCGGTGAAGTACCCGCGTACCAGCCAGAACCGGTATAGCGCGCCAGCCAGGTGCAAACTGACGACAAGGTTGTCGCTCTCATTGAGGCCCAATCGGAGGGCGGCTCGTAGGTTTTCGTGTTCAGTTTCAAGCTGTGTCAACCACGTTGCTTGCCCAGCTTCCCGCAACTGTGCCTCCGCCGCTTCGGCCATTCGCATGAAATAGAGGGAGTGCTCTCTCTGAAGGGTCGGCGATTCCCCACTCTCCTCCAGCTTCTCCCACGCATATTCGAATATAGTCTCCAGCATCATATAGCGCGGCTCACCACCCACGCCTTCCGTGGAGTACATAAGACTCTTGTCCACAAGTGAGGTGATACCATCCAGCACATCAATCTCTATATCGCCGCCGGCGTTGCATACCGCTTCTGCCGCATCTAGAGTGCGGCCACCTCTGAAGATCGCCATGCGCCGGAACAGCGTCTTCTCCCCATGAGTCAGGAGGCTGTAGCTCCACTCGATAGTGTTTCTAAGGGTCTGCTGGCGAGTGGGCAGATCCGTAGCCCCACCGGTCAACAGCTTCAATCTGCTACCTAATCTGCTGAGTATGGCCTGTGGTGAGCCTAGTCCCTTGATACGAGCGGCAGCCAGCACGATAGCCAGTGGCAGGCCATCCAGGTGCCGGCAGATCGATATGACCGCTAAGGCATTCTCCTCGGTCAGCTTGAAATCCAACTTTACCGCCTGCGCTCGCTCGACAAATAAGGCGACCGCTTCATTCTGCACTAAAGCCTGGACTGATGACAGTTGTTCGAGGTTGGGCAAACCGAGCGGGGGCACGCTGTACTCATGCTCCATTGAGAGGTGGAGGGCTGCTCGGCTGGTCACCAGCACCTTTAGCTGAGATGTGGCTCTGAGCAGGTCGGAGAGCTGGGGAGCAGCCTCCAGTATTTGCTCAAAGTTATCCACCAGCAGTAACATCCGCTTATTCTTCAAATACTCCTTGAGTGTCTCATCGATACGCTGGCCCCCTACCTCTTGCACGCCCAGAGTGTGGGCTATCATCGACACAACCACGGCAGGGTCGGTGATCGAGGAGAGGTCTACGAAGAAGACCCCATCCGCGAACTCCTCTGCGCTCACCAGGTCAGCCGCCGCCTGCAGCGCCAGCCGTGTCCTGCCGGTGCCACCAGGCCCGGTGAGGGTGAGCAGGCGCATGTTCTTTTGGAGCAGCATTCCGCGCACCTGCTCAAGCTCCCTCTCCCTGCCGATGAAGGGCGTGGGTTGCAAAGGCAAGTTGTTGGGATAGCCCTCCAGACTTTTGAGTGGCGGGAACTCGGAGGGTAGGTCACGGTCTACCAACTGAAAGACATGCTCCGGCTCGGTGAGGTCCTTCAGATGGTGGCTCCCCATATCGCGCAAGGTAACTTCTGCGGGGAGGGTATCTCGGAGCAATTGCTGTGCGGCGAGCGAGATAAGCACCTGCCCACCATGCCCGGCAGAGAGCAGACGTGCTACCCGGTTGAGGGCGGGACCAACGTAGTCATCGCCGCGCTCCTCGGTGACGCCGGTGTGTAGTGCCATGCGCACTCTTATATGTGCGCCATCCGGCCACATCTGTTGGTGCAAAGCAACCTGAGCATCTATAGCAGCTTGCAAGGCTTGTGAAGCAGTGGAGAAGGCGACCTGGAAGGCGTCACCTATCATCTTGTAGGCGTAGCCGTTGTTGACCGCTATTGCCTTTCGTAGGATGGCTTCGTGGGTCGAATGGGCAGCTTGCATTGCTGCCGGAGCATGCTCCCAGCGTTTGGTTGAGCCTTCGATGTCGGTGAAGAGGAAAGTGACTGTGCCCGTGGGTGGGTTAGGCGGGCTAAGCGGGGCGGACTGAATGGACATGGTGATCCTCCAGCCTGAACGAACCAGCAACCAGGGTGGCGATATTCAACCTAATTATAGCGCGGGCACAGGGTAAGGGGAAGGGGAGAGGCGTCCCTAAAGTGTAATCGCTGCGAAAGTTGTGAAATGTCAACAAAACCCGTAGACAGGTCACGTAGTTACTATAAGAAGCGTTAGTCTCATACCCGTTGGGTACAGGCCCGTCGGTCGTTGAGGATTGTCAGGTCGAGCCGGTTGAGGCGCTCCGGATCGGCAAGCAGGTTGATTTCGACGATCTTCCCTTCTGTAATGGTGAAGCTGAATACAACACGCGGCTGTCCTCCCTGTGCCCATACTGCTTCTACGACCCCGTCCACAAGCGCGAGTTGTGCAACCCGCGCCCGGCCCGCGAAGGTGCCTGCCACCGCTGCCGCTCCCGATACCTCATTGTTTGCGCCCACGGCCACGGCTGTTTGATCGGCGCGGAGCACGACGTCGGGGTCGAGCATCGAGAGGAGCGCATCGAAGTCACCGGCGCGTGAGGCCGCGAGGAAGGCGCTGACTATTTCTCGCCGGCGGTTTGGGTTCCCTTCAGGGACGATGGACAGAGGACGAAGGTCGACACGGGAACCAGTAGATGCTCCCCGTACTCTGCGGCGTGCGCGGCTGGCAAGCTGTCTTGCGGCGGCCGGGGATCGTCCAACGATGGGAGCGATCTCCACGAAGGGCACGGCGAATATGTCGTGCAGCACGAATGCGAGGCGCTCGGAGGGGTTCAACGTGTCGAGTACGACGAGCAGCGCGATACCGACCGAGTCGGCAAGGACTGCTTCGTGCTCCGGGTCAATGGCATTCTCCCGGCTCACGACCGGCTCGGGCACCTCTGCCAGCGAGTCTTCGCGCCGCGAGTTGCGCGAGCGCAGCATGTCGAGGCACACCCTCGCTACAACCGTTGTCAGCCAACCGCTCATATTTTCGACGCCGCTCGTATCGGCGCGGCTGAGACGCAGCCAGGACTCTTGCACAGCATCTTCCGCCTCGCTCACCGATCCGAGCATCCTGTAAGCGACCGCCCACAAATGAGTGCGGTTGGCCTCGAATCGCTCCGCCATCGCTTCATGTTTGTTCATCAATTACACCCCTCACCGGTCACACTTTCTCGTTGCGTTCCGTCATAGTAGTATAGCTATGACGTGCGAAACCGGGTCAATGTGACAGAGCGGTCAGCGCAGTCATCGCTATGACGAGGCAGGCCGCAAAGGCCGAGTTTACATTATCAGTAGAGTTAGGAGTTCTTCATGAATCAGGGCATCAAAACAGTCATCTATCCAGTCAAAGACATAGCGCAAGCGAAGACACTGTACAGCAAGTTACTTGGTGTAGAGCCATACCTGGACCAGCCTTACTATGTTGGCTTCAGCATCGGAGGCCAGGAGATTGGGTTAGACCCCCACGGACACAACAAAGGAATGACAGGGCCTGTCGGCTACTGGCATGTTGACGACATCAAGGGGACGTTGCAATCGCTGCTGGAGGCGGGCGCACAAACCCAGCAAGATATTCAGGACGTCGGCGGCGGCAAGCTGATTGCAACCGTAAAGGACGCGGACGGTAATATCTTCGGCCTTCTCCAGCCAGCCTAATCACAACGCCAACAATTCTACACAGCGCAACCAGGGCGGCACGCTTATCACGCGCCGCCTTCGCCGTTTAACAACCGACAACGAATAACGGACAACTACGCAATAACTCATGTTTCACGCTCACGCTCACTTCTCATTTCCCGTCTAGCTACGCAGCCTGTAAGCGGTCAGCAAGACATGGTACAATCGTTCCTAAGGCAGCAGCGGCTGCATCTCACCATAGCTACCTGGAAACGAGCAAACTTTGGACATAATGAATGGCAAAATATACCGCATAACCGAGGTGGTCAGCGGATTCTTCGTGCTCAACCTGCTCTGGCTCGTCGCGTGCCTGCCTGTGATAACAATATTCCCAGCGACGGCCGCCATGTTCGGCGTTGTAAGAGAGTGGAGCAAAGACTCCGGCTGGAGCAGCGTCGAGTCGTTCATCCGCTACTTCAAGGCGAATTTCCTCCAGAGCTTGCTGATCGGACTTCTCTGGACGGTGTTCGGCGCTATATTGCTCTTCGATTTCTACGCGGCTCTCCAGATGGACGATTGGTTACAGCTAACCATGTTTCTGCTGCTGGGGATCGGTGTGCTCATATATAGCCTTACATCTATGTACCTCTTTCCCGTCATGGTGAACTACGAAGCGAGTTGGCAGACTGTGCTTCGGAACGCCTTTTTAATTGCGGTCAGCCAGCTTGGCAAGACTTTTCTCTGCCTGGTGATTGTTTTCTTCATGCTTATCCTGGTGCTCTATTTACCAGTGACCCTTTTCTTCGCCGGAAGCGTAACCGCCTACCTCGTCTATACCGTATGCAGACGAGGTTTCGACCGCATAGAGGCGCTAAAGGGGCTTAGCAAGACCGACGATAGTCTCTAACGGAGGAATCTGGTGTCAGGGGTCAGGAGTTTTACGGATTCACCGCAGAGGCGCAGAGGGCGCTGAGGTTCGCAGAGGTCTTTAAGGTTTGCATTGTGCTGACAGAAGATAAGCGGCACAGGTCGTCAACTGACAACTGACAACGCGGTCTGCCGTCTGCGGTCACACACTGATCCCTGGCACCCGATCCCTCACGTAAGACCACACAGACCAGGGGAGTACGCTCATGCTAGGAGCCATAAGCACAGAAGTGTTGATTATTTTCGTACTTATGCTGGCAAACGGCTTCTTCTCCGGTTCTGAGATAGCGGTTGTGTCGGCGCGTAAGAGCCGCCTGCAACAGCAGGCAGACGCAGGCAGCAAGGGTGCTCGGCAGGCACTCGACCTCTCCAATAGCCCTGATAAATTCCTGGCCACCGTTCAGGTCGGCATCACTCTGATCGGCACATTCGCTTCCGCGTTCGGAGGGGCCAGCATAGGGGCTGCCCTGGCTATATGGCTGCGTACATTTCCCCTGTTAGCGCCCTACGCCGACAGCCTGGGGCTGGTGATAGTGGTGCTGTTCATCACCTATGTTTCTCTTGTAATTGGCGAGTTGGTGCCAAAGCGGTGGGCGCTGCAACGTGCCGAGAAGGTCGCTGTGGTGGTGGCTCCTATCATGAACGTGCTAGCGCGGCTGGTGTCGCCGGTGATCGCCGTGCTGTCCGGCTCGGTTTCTCTCATAATGCGTCTGCTCGGTTCGCGGGAGGTAAGTCAATCCCCGGTGACCGAGGAAGATATAACATACTTGATACGCGAAGGCATCTCTGTAGGTGTCGTGGAACCGAGCGAGGCCAGCGCGATTCGCCGCATCTTTCAGTTTACCGACCGTCCTGTCAAGGCTGTGATGACTTCTCGCCCCGAACTGGTGGCGGTGGACGCCCAGACCTCCCTGCAAGATGTGGCCTCGGTTTTTGTTACCTCCGGCCATTCGCGCCTCCCTGTTTACGAGGGGTCTATAAGCCATATTATTGGAGTTCTGCATTCGAACGATGTTTTGCGAGTGGTGATGGACGAGGGAACAGCTGCCTCTGTGGACGCCAACGTTGCCGCGCTGCTCAAGCCCCCGACTTTTCTATTCGAGACGCAGCACCTCGACCATGCGATGCGCATCTTCCAACAGCAAGGCTCTCACCTCGGTATTGTCATCGACGAATACGGCGATGTGGCCGGGATTGTTACTCTGCAAGATCTACTGGAAGAATTAGTCGGTGAGATGCCGGAAGCAGGAAGGTCAGGTGAGGAGCCTGAGGAGCGCGCATTTGTACGGCGTGAAGATGGCAGTTGGCTCGTAGATGCCATGGAGCCATATGATAGGGTGCTAGAGCATGTGGGCATGTCACCTTCGCCGCACTTAGAGCGAACAGGCTATACCACGCTAGCGGGCATGCTCATGAGCGGCCTTGGGCATATACCGTCAGTGGGCGACACCCTTGAAGTAGACGGCTACATTTTCGAGGTAGTAGACATGGACGGCCAGCGTGTTGACAGGGTGCTTGTGCGGGAGGCGAGAGGTGAGCGTGAAACGTGAGGACAACGTAAAACGTAAAGCGTAAAACGTAAGGACCGTATTGAAACGCGAAGACGCCAAGGCGCAAAGGTTTTATGGTCTTACGTTTTACGCTTTACGTTTTACGCCTACCGGCTCTCTGTGGGGCGCACCAGCAGGATTGGCAGGCCGGACGCTTGGACCATCTTCATGGCGACGCTGCCCAGCCAGAGGCGCTGCAGGCCGCCGCGGCCGTGGGTGGCCATCACGATCAGGTCTGCATGCTCTTGCTCACCGGCCTTGAGGATCTCTTCAGGGGGATAGCCGTGCATCAATTGTGTGCGCACTGTAATACCTCCTGCTCGAAGTTGCTCAGCGGTCTGGGCCAGGTAAGTAGTCAGCCGCTCAGCTTCCTGGCGGTCGGCGATTGCCCACGATTCGCTGTCCACGGTCTCGCTCTTATAATCGTCCGAGCCGAGCATCACCGTAACCAGCACCAACTCAGCCCCGGCCAGGTGTGCCAGGTCGCGGGCTCGCTCCAGCGCTTGCTCCGCGAAGAGAGAACCATCAAGAGGAACGAGTATGGTGCGATATGTCTGCGCGGGGGTAGGGTGGGCCTGGGGCTCTAAATCAGCTTCGGGCGTGGAGGGCCGCACTAGGAGCAACGGCTTGGGCGAAGCTTGCAGCACCTTCTCAGCGACACTGCCCAGCACCCATCCTCTAAGCCCGCTCCTGCCGTGGGTTGCCATCGCGGCCAACTCGGTCTGCGTGTGCTGCTCCAGGTATTCCACGATGGCCTGCGCAGCCTCGCCGCGTAGCACCTCCGACCGTACCGGCACGCCCGCAGGGGCAAGGCGCTGCGCGACGCCACTCAGGTAGCTCCGAACCCCTTCCAACTCCATTCGCCACATATCGTCTATAAGATCAGGGTCGAGCGGTGGAGCAGTGCCAATCCCCACCCACGGCAGCAAGGGGGCGTTGGCCACGCGCATCAGCACCAGCCCACCTGACGTAATGCGAGCAAGCATGAGGGCCTGTGGAAGAACGGCCTCTGCCAGGGCCGAGCCATCGAGAGGCACAAGTATCTCCCGGTTGGGGAGACTTTCGTTCGCGTTCTGGGTCTCGGCTGCGGTTTCATCGTTTGCCGAGGTGAGTTCTGGAGTTGACATGGTTCCTCCTTCTGGTAGTTGTCAGTTGTCGGTTTATTACGGATTCACCGCAGAGGCGCAGAGGGCGCTGAGTTACGCTGAGGTTTCTTAAGGTTTGCATGGTGCTGTGGGAAGAGCGTATGCGGCACATGCAGTCAACTGACAGCTGACAACTGACTACTTTGCCCCAGTATAGCACGCGAGCGTGGAATAGAGGGTAGACGACGGTTGAAGAGGGGTGACAAAGTAGGAGTATTCTCTTGGCTAGCCCGAATCTTCGCGTGTGTCTGGCGTTGAAGCCATATTTCGCATAGAATTGTCTTGTAGATGCCATGTATGGGAGGGCGCACGGTGCATATTGCATGGTGCAGGGGTAGCGCGACAAGAACGGGAGCTTGCCTGGGGAGGTAAACGATGTCCAGCGTTGACACGACTTCCAGTTCCACTTCCACTTCGGCATACCGGCAGAGTGTAGAAGTCGTGCTAGCTGAACTGGAGAGCGATGCTGAACGCGGCCTCACCACCGAGGAAGCGCGCAGGCGACTCTCGCAGTATGGCCCGAACGAGCTACAGGCAGAGAAGCCCACACCGGGTTGGCGGAAGTTCCTTGCACAGTTCCAGGACGTGCTGATCATCCTGCTGCTGGTCGCTGCGGCGATTTCGCTGGTGGTGTGGCTTTACGAGCGCAGTGAGCCCCTCCCCTACGAGGCGATAGTGATTTTCGCTATCGTTCTGCTGAATGGTATTCTGGGATATGTCCAGGAAACCAGCGCGGAGCGGGCTGTGGCGGCGCTGAGGGCAATGGCAGCAGCCGAGGCCTCGGTGGTACGTGACAGCCAGGCGCGGCGTGTGCCCGCCAACGAAGTGGTGCCCGGCGATATTATCCGCATCGAAGAGGGCGATACGATCCCCGCTGATGGGCGCGTGATACGCTCCGTTGCCCTGCAAACAGCCGAAGCATCACTCACGGGTGAGAGCCTGCCCGTCTCAAAAGATGCCGACGAACTTGACGAGGAAGTCGGGATAGGCGACCGCTCGGACATGGTGTTCTCGGGCACGGCAGCTACGTACGGGCGGGGACGTGCCGTGGTGACCGCCACCGGCATGCAAACTGAGATGGGCAAGATCGCCGGCCTGCTACACGCGACCCAGCGAGAAGAAACGCCACTCCAGCGCGAACTGGACCGCATAGGCAAGTTGCTGGGCATAATGGTTGTGATAATCGCGGTGGTGATGGTGTTCACTATTATCATCGTTGAGGGCGTGCGCGAATTCAGCGGGCTGGTGGACGTGCTGATCCTGGCGGTGGCGCTGGCGGTGGCAGCGGTGCCGGAAGGCCTGCCCGCAGTAGTGACGTCAGTGCTGGCGCTTGGCGTACGACGAATGGCGAAGCGGAACGCTATCGTTCGCAAGCTGCCTGCTGTCGAGACGTTAGGCTCGGCCACCGTGATTGCATCGGACAAGACCGGCACCCTCACCAGGAACGAGATGACGGTACGTACAGTAGTCACGGCGAGTGGACGGGTTGATTTGACGGGCACCGGCTATGCGCCGCAAGGAGAATTGCGCCAGGACGGCCACCTCCTTGAGGACGGACCGCTCTACACGGAAGTAAACCGCACATTGAGCGCGGCTGACCGGGCCAATAATGCCGTGTTGCAGGAGCGCGACGGCCGCTGGATTATTCAGGGAGACCCCACCGAGGGCGCGCTTATTGTGGCCGCGCACAAAGCCGGCCTTACAGACGAGCAATTGGAACAGCGTTTCGAGCGGGTCGGTGAGGTGCCCTTCTCTTCTGAGCGCAAGCTGATGAGCACAGTGCATACCGATCTTGAGCGCCCGGAGCGCCTGCTCGTCTTTACCAAAGGGGCGCCCGACGTACTGCTCAACAGATGCCCTGAGGTGCGCATCGGAGATGACATACAACCCCTCACGGCGGAGCATAGAGAGCGCATCCTGGTGGCCAACGAGCAACTCACGGGCGAGGCGCTCCGCACTCTTGGCATAGCCTACCGCGCTCTGCCTCGCGATGCGCTACAGGACCAGGACTCGGTAACCGACGAGATCGAGCGCGAACTGGTCTTTCTGGGGCTGGTCGGCATGATCGACCCACCGCGCGAGGAGGTCAAGGAAGCCGTTGCTGAGGCATGGGGTGCAGGTATCCGCCCGATCATGATAACAGGCGATCACCCTCGTACCGCGGCGGCAATCGCGGCCGAGTTGGGCATTACAGGCCCTGGTGCCAAAAGCGCAATCACCGGCGCTGAGTTGGAACAACTGTCGGACGAGTCACTCAGCGTGGCTGTGCGCGAGACTTCGGTCTATGCCCGCGTCAATCCTGAGCATAAGCTGCGGATAGTGAAGGCTCTGCAGAGCAATGGCGATGTGGTCGCGATGACAGGCGACGGCGTAAACGATGCGCCCGCGCTCAAAACGGCCGACATCGGCGTCGCGATGGGTATCACCGGCACCGATGTATCGAAGGAAGCCGCCGACATGGTGTTAACTGACGACAACTTCGCCACCATCGTAAACGCTGTGAGGGAAGGCCGCACGGTCTTCGCCAACATCCAGAAGTTCCTGCGTTTCCTTCTGTCGTCCAATATCGGCGAGGTACTGACGATGTTCGGCGGTGTGGTACTGGCGAAGGTGCTTGGCCTGACGGCTTCAGGCGATGAGGTGGTGATCGCGCCGCTGCTTGCAACGCAGATTCTGTGGATCAACCTGGTTACGGATGGTGCACCCGCGCTGGCGCTTGGTCTCGACCCCGCCGATCCCGACGTTATGGAGCAACAGCCCCGTCCCAAAGGCACAGGTGTAATTACAGGGCGTATGTGGATGGGCATCGCGTTTGTCG
Source organism: Chloroflexota bacterium (assembly GCA_039932335.1). Taxonomy (GTDB): domain Bacteria; phylum Chloroflexota; class Chloroflexia; order QHBQ01; family JADMIH01; genus JADMIH01. The sequence goes on along the minus strand of JBDTQH010000003.1, from coordinate 47,007 downwards.
GCATCATTATGGCCGTTGGGACACTGCTTGTGCTTGACTGGTCTTTGCCGGGCGGCCTCATCGCGGGGTCTGGCAGCATCGAATATGGTAGGACGATGGCCTTCACCACCTTGATTCTGTTCCAGATGTTCAATGTATTCAATGCCCGTTCCGACACGCACAGTGTCTTTTACCAGCTATTCCATAATCCGTGGCTCTGGGGCGCGGTTGCTCTATCAGTGCTACTGCAATTCGCCGTGGTCTATATACCCTTCTTGCAACAGGCCTTCGATACTGTGCCGCTGCAAGCAAGTGACTGGTTGGTATGTCTTGTAGTGGCGAGCAGTGTGCTCTGGTTGCGCGAACTGAGCAAATTCGTGTCGCGCCGCACCGTCGCATCTCGCTGACAGAGTTAAAACGTAAGCCGCCATAGATTTAGGGAGCGCTGCCTAAAGTGGCCCGGAGGTTGATAATGGCCGAAGTTGCCGTCGTCTCTGTCGAGGTGTCTGAAAAAGGCATTGATACGCTTTATCCACCTAGCTGGTTTGACCGCCTTAAGGTTTGGGTGGAGCGATTGCCGGGGCCCGCATGGCTCTTCTATCTCGGCGGAGCCGTTGCCCTTTACGCGCTGAGAACCGTGCTCCAGTGGCTCGACGGCTCCTCTCCCACCGGCGCATTCGGCACATCCCTGATCTTCACCTCTGCCTGGCCCTGGTACGGGCTGGCCGTTATGCACTACCTTGACAGTGCGGCGGGCCGGGCGCTCGATACCCTGCGCCCGATCTTCTCAGGCACAGATGAGGCGTGTGGCGAGTTCCGCTATCGGCTCACAACTATGCCCGCTCGCCCGGCATTGGCTGCCGGCCTCGGCGCGCTGCTGTTCGGGTTGCTGGTCTTCCTGGTGTCAACTTTCGACGCGAATGTGCTGGCAGAACTGGAAAGTCATGTGGCGATTACGTTTGGGTTTGGAACATCACTGGTTGTTCTGATCCTGTCGCTTGTTGCGGTCTGGATCGTGATGGGCCTCTTCTTCTACCACACGATCAGGCAGATGCGGCTTGTACGCTCAATTACCACGCAACATACCACTGTGGACATCTTCCAGTTGCCGCCGCTGTACGCGTTCTCCAGGGTGACGGCAGCCACAGCCGTCGCCTGGAGTGGGGGATTGACCATTGGCGTGCTTACGATTCTGACTATACCTCAGGTGCTGGCTGATCCGTTCGCGGTGGCGATGGCCCTGGGCTCTATTCTGCTTGCCGTGGTCACATTTGCCTGGCCTCTGCTCGGTATTCACAGTGTGCTGGAAGCTGAAAAGACGCGCCTGCACCTGGACGCACGAGAACGGATGAAGGAGGCGATGATTGAGTTGAAGCGCCGCCAGGACAGGGCAGATTACGACAGTGTAGGCGCCATGAACAACGCCCTCGACGCCTTGCTCAAGCACCAGGCTGACCTTGACAAGATTTCGACCTGGCCGTGGCGAACAGGAACCGTCGGCGCGCTGGCGACCGCAATCTTCCTGCCTCTTCTTCTCTGGTTCCTGACCCGTATCCTATCACAATTGTTCGGCGAGTAGAGCGTAACGTAAAGCGTGAAGCGCGGGAAATGAGAAGTGAGAAATGAGAGTAAATACGGGATTGAAACGCCAAGACGCCAAGGGTTTAGCTAATCGCTTAGGCGGACAACTGACAATGGACAAGGCGGTCGGCGGTCTGCCGTCGGCGGTCTTACGCAGTACGCACTAGCGCACGCCTCACGTTTCACCTCACTCCCGAACCCAGCAGGCGCTCGAACACTCTGTGCTTCCAGACGAGGCGAAGCGCTACGGCCCATACCGCGACCACGGCTCCAATCAGCAATACATCTAGTATGGGCAAAGGCCTGAGGCCGAAGAAATCACGGAAGGGCTGGACCATCATAATCACAGCGTAGATGACAAGCATCACACCGCCGAGAATGGTTGGACGCTTGTCGCCGCTCAGTTCGTCGCCTGCCACCCAGAAGCGGCCCGGCGGCTCAGCAAAGGGAATGAGCACCAGCCCACAAAATAGGGCAACGGTAGTCAGGGCGCTCTGTGCCAGGCCCACATCGTTGGTCATGAGCAAATAAGTTGTATAGACGCCGAGGCCAGCCGCAGCCACGGTGAACCCCGCCGGCAGCACGAAGCGAAGGACAGGGCGCACGATGCTTGCGGGGGGTCGTCCGGGACGTGCCCAGCCTGCAATCGCAAGCGTGGGGATGCCCACCGTCAGCACAGTAATGATCGAGCGCAGCTTGGGCGTGGTGGGGAAGGCCACCTCCATGATAGCGCAGCCGATTATGAAGAGCGTAACGTAGAATGTGTGCGTCAGAACCAGCCGCATGACATCCTGCATGCCGCGTATAATGCGCTGGCCTTCCACGACCGCGCTTGGCAGCAGGGCGAACGAATCGTTGAGCAGAACGATATCGGACACGGCTCGCGTGGCCTGGCTGCCGCTTTGCATTGCGATCGCAAGCTGGGCCTGCTTCAGCGATAGGACGTCGTTCACGCCGTCGCCGATCATCGCTATGTAGTGGCCTTTCTGCTTCAGCACCCGCACCAGTTGCTCTTTCTGCTGCGGGGTTATGCGCCCGAACACCACGCCTTCGACCGCTGCCTGGGCGAACTCCTCCTCGTTCATAGCCGCGAGGTCAAGGCCCGATACCAGCTTCAGATCGCCCGTCAGCCCCGCTTGCCTGGCGAGGGAGGCGACCGTCTGCGCGTTGTCGCCGGAGATTATCTTGATCTGCACACCAGCCGCGGCAAAGGCCCGCAGGGTGGACTGCGCTTCGGTCCGCAGTTCGTCGCGCAGGCTTATCAAGCCAAGTGGCACCAACCCGGCGGGCAGATGTCCTTCGCCTTCCTCATCTTCCAGTGACAGCTCAACCCCACCCTGCGGCAGTGCGCGAGCAAACAGCAGCACTCGCAGCCCGCGTTCCGACCACTCGGCCACCTGCGTTGTAAGCTGCTCAACATCGGCGCTCGACGCGAGAGCAGGGATCAGCATCTCTGGCGCACCCAGCACGTAAACGGCGTCCTGTAGATCGTTCTTGAAAGAGAGCGCGCTCCACTTGCGAGCGGAAGAGAACGCCACTTCCCGGCTCAAGGTACGCGAGCTACCGCCCATGGCTGCCGCGATGGCCTCGGATGTGCGGTTCACATCGGTCAGGCTCACCACAAAATCGCCCAGAGTTCCGCGCAGATCGTCCTCACCCACCGTTCCCAGCGGCCTGACACTATCCAGCTCAAGAGTGTTAGTGGTGAGGGTGCCTGTCTTGTCGAGGCAGAGGACATCGACATTGCTGAGCGACTCGATGGCATTTATCTGCTGGATCAGTGCGCCTTTGCCCGCCATCCTGAGTGCGCCCATGGCATACGTGACCGTTATCATTGCGAACAAGCCCTGCGGCACCAGCGCCGCCAGCACAGCCGCTTGCTGTACGCGCTCAACTAACGCTAATTCGCTGAACATGAACGACATGCCGATCAGTATGCCGAGCATGGTTGTTGCCAGCACTAGCAGGCGGATAATGTAATCCACATCAAGCTGGAGCGGCGTTTTCACCTGGCGGAAGGCCTGTGCGCTGCGGGTCATCTCGTTGGCGAGGCTATCTGCACCCACCTTTGCGGCCACATATCGTGCCGTGCCGCTCACACAGAAACTGCCAGAGTAGACCTGGTCGCCCTGTTGCTTGGGCATGCGGTCCGATTCCCCGGTCAGGAGCGACTCGTCAACCTCAATGCGGCCCTGCCCGACCACCTGGCCGTCTACCACGATCTGGTCGCCCGCCCGGACCTCCAGCAGATCACCCAGGACGATCTCCGCAGGGTCGATTGAGCGTACCTCCCCGTCGCGTACGACGCTGGCCCTGGGCCGGTTCAATAGTGCGATCTTGTCGAGCCTTTGTTTTGCGCGCCCTTCCTGGCTGACGCCCATTATAACGTTCAAGACGACCATGCCTGCTGTGAGTATGGCGTCGTCTATCCGGCCCAGCGCCACCAAGGTGATGCCCAATACGAAGAGTATTGTGTTGATAAAAGAAAAGGCGTGATAACGCAGTATCTGGACATAGGTGCGGCTAGTGGCGGGGTGGTAGGCGTTGCCCTGCCCCTCTTTGCGCCGCCTCTCGACCTCCGCCGCTGTCAGGCCGGTGGTCGACGTGGTTGCGGCAGCGGGCAGAGTCCCCACGCTCTCTCCCCGCACCGGGGTTTCTATATCGTTCTTTAAGATGGTTGCTTCCACGATTGTGTGCCTCCTGCCGCATTCCTTTTGCGCGATGACTGATGCGGTACGTAAAACGTAAAACCCTGATTGCTAGTAGATATGCAGTTTGACGTAGTTGGCTACCTTTCGCTTTATGAAGGACAAAATCGCCAAGAAATGAGGAGCAATTCTATCAGATTAAGCTATTTTGACCCTCATAATGCCGAGTTTTGGTACATTCTTGTGACTCAAACCGTCTTTTTCGGCTAATAAAGTCTACTAGCAATCAGGGTGTAAAACGTAAGGCGTCACTCCATCGTGTAGCGCGTGACAGGTATAAGTACTTTCCTTGTGCTTATTATGCCCCTCAACCGGGCTGTTGTTATGTACCTAAAGTTGTATTATGGGGTCGATTTTGTGGGGCGGGAAGCGTGAGCTACTGCGTACTGCGTACTGCGTATGACCGCCGACCGCAGACGGCCGTCCCTGAAGGGAACCCTAGCCGCGTTGTCAGTTGTCAGTTGACCGCCAGAGCAACCAGCTAAAGCCATAATAACCTTGGCGTCTTGGCGTCTTGGCGTTTCAACGCCGCACTTACGTTTTACGTTTTACGTTCCACGCTTCATCCACTGCGCCGTGTGGTGAGCCATAGCCATGACTGTAATCATGGGGTTGACGCCTGAGGAGGACGGGAAGGCACTTGCATCAGCCACAAAGAGGCCGCGCACGCCGAAGACCTCGCCGTCCGGGCCGCACACTGCATCGCGCTTGCTGCTGCCCATGCGGCAGGTCCCCATCTGGTGCGCGCTGAACAGCAGCGAACGGTTGCGGTCGAGAGCTTGCGCGCTGATGCGGCGGCAAAAAGCGTCGATATCGGCCTGTGATCGGGCTTCGGGCCGAGGCGGTCCTGGGTCTGTGGAATGAAGCATCATCAGATCGCCGGCCCCTGCCGCCATATGGATGCGAGCAGCCTCCGCCACGCCCCGCTGTAGGTGCTCCTGTTCCTGCTTGCCGGGCCTGTATGTGATGGTAGGCCGCCCACCCGCACCGAGGCGGACTCGGCCGGGATTGCGATCGCGCACCAGGGCGATAAGAAGGCTCTCGTAGCCTGCTTTCTGCATGAAACGCCGGTGGCCTCGAGCGTTGTACCAGGGGGTCGCCAGCCCCAGCAGGCCAGGGTGTCCCGGCACGACCTCCAGCCGGAAGCCGTACAGCCCAGATAGGTGAGCAAACTCGTCGCTCATGATCGTTTGCGGCGCACCCTTCCAGGGATAAACAGGCGCGTCATATAACCCGCCCACCGCGCTCACAGGGTGGAGGAACAGGTTGCGGCCAATAGCAGGCAGGTCGAGGCCGGAGCGCATCAGCAAGGCCGGTGAGCCGATTGCGCCCGCCGCCACCACAACTGTGCCGGCGTGCACCCTCAGTGACAACCGCACTGAGTTTGTGGGGTCGGTCGCCACAGCGCGCACACCCGTCACCTTCCCGTTCTCTATCACCAGCCGTTCGACATGGCAATTCGCGATGATTCGGGTGTCTCCTGCCTGGGCATCGCGCAGGTAGGTGACCGACGCCGATTGCTTACCGCCCCGACGACAGCCGAACATGCAGTTGCCGCACTGCTCGTCGTCGCAGCCCAAGGCGTTACGCGGCACCGGAGACCAATCGTAGCCAAGCGCCTCGCAGCCCCGCCGCAATGCAGCGTTGTTCGGGTTCACCCCGCTCTCGGCTGTGCCCACATGGAGGCGGGCCATCACCGATTCGATGGAGCGCGTAAAGCTCTCATCCGCAAAGTGCGGGCAGCCCGACAGAGCAGCCCACTCGTCGCGCACATCGGGCGGGAGGGGCAAGGCAGTCTGGAAATTGACCGCTGTGCCGCCGCCAAGAGTAGCGCCCGCCAGAATAGATATGCCCAGGTCACGCGAAGCCGCCAGGCCGCCCCCGTAGTAGAGCCCCTGCATACCGGGCATCTCTCTCTGGTCGAAGTCGGCTGCCTGGTATGCGCCGCCCGCCTCCAGCACGATCACTCGCCTACCCGTCGCAGCCATCTCCGCGGCCACCACGCTGCCCCCCGCGCCTGAGCCGATCACGCAGACATCGCAATCGAGCGTGGTTGGCCGGGTAATTGTAGTCATGGTCAAAGGAGGAGGAATGGCGGGCGGGTTGGTGGAGGGTATGTAACCGAGCGCGGGCCATGTCGGGTTAGTGCCCCGCTCGTCGAGAAGGCTGTAGAAAAGGAATGCGGCCAGCCTCTTCAGGCCCTGGAAACCCGCTCGCAGTTGCGGCAGGCGGCTCCTGGCGAGGGCCAGCAGAGCGCGCTCTTGCCCTCGGGCGGATAGGCCGCTGAAGCCTGATGTCTCGCCCGCAAGCAGCCTGCCCACCAGGGGCTGCTCGAGAGAGCGCAGCAGCAGCCGGAACTGCCCTTGCTGCGATTTGTCCAGGGTCAGCAGGGCGCTTTCGATGGCGTCAGCAACCCCTAACTGCCCAGCGCTCAAAGCGAACAGGCGTGGATCGTCACCCGGACCGGGCGTCAGCGACGGCAGCAGCGCATCGCAAACCGCTTCAAGGCAGCGCCGCTCGGCAGTGGACAACAGCGCACTGCCTTCTGCAACTTTATCACTCACTCTTATTCTGGTTACCTCTACATGGGAAGTCGTTCAATTATAACACTATTACCGTGGCTGGCTCGGAGCATGAGAAAGAGGTAGCTTACAATCTGCGTTACGAGGCGATTGTGGCGCGTGGATGGGCCAGGCCGGAGGACTTTCCAGGCGGCATAGAGCGAGATGTCGACGAGCGAGCCGTCCAGTTCGTCGGTTGGCACGGCAATTTACCGGTGGCTACAGGCAGGATAGTCTTTCCCGAGCCAAGGCGGTTGCTGCCCACAGAAGAGGCGTTCGGTATAGTGATCGAGCCGGCGGGCGTGATTGCCGATGCGAGGTAGAGACGAATTCGCACAAAAGGAGGAGTACGATGCAGCAGACACGACCTAAGGAGCATAAGGTGGCTTTTTTTGGGCAACTAAAGTATGAGAATGTTAGGTTGTCAATAGTTTTTGTTAGATTGTCGGTAATAGCCGTAGACACCGGCTTGTTATGTGTTCTGACAGGTACGCCCGGCCCAGCGTTTCGGCTCGATAAGGAGAACAGAGGGAATATCAGGACTGGCACGAAGCAGATAGAAGTGCCCTATACCGGCCAAGCCAAGCATCAGACCGGGAGCCTGGGCGCCACTGCGCCCTCCGGTGCCGCAACTCCACACACCGCTGGCATTGCGGCGATATTCGCCCACTTCGGCGACATCATGCGCCAGCTCTCTGAAGCTTGCCATTTGCGGGTCGGTCCCGAGCATTTCTGCGCCATGAAGTAGGATGGTGGCGTTGCCTGCGAGGCCGTGACAGAGTGAATAGTTACCCATACCTGTCGCCAGTTCGTGCCGGACCTCTGCAGCAGTAGTGCGCAGAGCGGCAAGAGCCTCGTCGCGCATCACTTGGTCGTGAGTAATTGCGTGAGCATGGAGGCGTGACAGCGCGATCCCAGGCGCACCATGACACCAGAAGGTGGCGTATGGAACAGAACCGTGTACGTGTGAGCGTCGTTGGGAACTGTTGACTTCTCTAAGGTCTGGCCAGTTGCCGAGAAGCGGATTGAACCAACCGGCTTCGTACTGAAATGCGCTCGTGGCCGCATCTTTATAGGCGTTATGGCCCGTGGCCCGCCATAGCGCAAGTAACCCGTGCCCGATGCCCGCAGCCCCGTGTGAGAAGCCGGTGAGAGGGATGGTTCTGCGTGCACCCACGCTTTGCCAGGTGAGGCTGCCATCTCGCTCTTTGCGCCCCGACGCCAGCAAATCGTCGCCAAGCCGCACAGTGTCATCCAGCAGCGATCTCTCCCCAAGCATCTCATAGAGAACCGTCAGGGCAATAATGCCTCCCGCGCTACCTGCGAGCAGATCATATTCGTGTACCGAGTGGTCGTCCGCCACACAGCGATCTACCAGATCGAGAGCGCGCTGAGACCATTCTGCTTCGCCTGTAAGCCGGCCAATGCGCGCCCCAACCAACGCGATGCCCGGCCAACCTGTATAAAGCCCCAGCCGGTCGGAGGGCCGCACCGCATCGGCGTGGTGGAAGGCGTGGCGCAGTGCTCCGAGCGCCGTATGGCGGGCTGCGATATCGCCCGTTACTGCTGCATATTCAGCCAAGAAGAGCGCCACGCCCGCTGTGCCCGTGTAGAGGTCGGGGCCAAGAGCGCGCAACTCTTCTCGCATTCGTATTTGTCGTCCTGTTGCTGCCGCGCCACCCTTCTCCCGCCCTGCCACAAGGTCTGTGCCTAGCCAGTTGCACCTCCCCTCATACCAGATGGCCTTACCCACCAGTTGTTGCGCGATCAGCGCCGCAGGCTCGAGTCCATCTCCGTTGCTTGTGGGTTTGTGACGTTGCGCCAACAGAGTGGTGTTCTCGGTTCCGGCTCCGGTCTCCTTGGGCGTCTCCTGCACGCGGCCCGCATTTATGGCTGCGAGACCTGTAAAGGTGTAGTCGTCGGGCGATTCTCTGCCCAGGTACGGGCGCTCAAGTGAGATTCCAGCCTCAGCGAAACGCCACTCGATGGTCTCCAGAATGTCATCCACGCCACGCTTCCCGGCTTCGTATGCATGGATGAGTGCATCGGCTATAAGGCCGCAGCGGTGGAGGCCGAAGCTATCACCATCTCCGGGGTCCTCAGCCAACCCCAACCCGTACGCCAGGCGCATAGTCAGCGCCGGTGTAGGCTCTCGCAACTCACTGAGTAGGTGCGGGTAATATGCCGCGACAATTTGTGCTACGGCGGCATAATCGGCACTGCGTACGTAGAGCACAGCGGCATCGCAACGGTCGTAACGGTCCGGGTCGTTCAGTGTTTTCAGCCGAAAAGGTATGCCTGCTTCATTAAGAGCGGGAGTAAGGAGACGCATCAGCGTTACCGCGCCGTCCGGGGTCACATTCCAGTACAGGCGTACAAGCAGGTAGTTCTGTTGCTTGTCGTTCTGCGGATCCTCCGCGGGCGGGCTATTTTCTTCGCGGCTTAACAGGCTCTTGTTTCCAACTGCCATATAAAAGCCCGGCGAGACCGCAGGCAACTCTTTGCCGAAGTGCAACGAGAGACTAGAGTTCACTTCGCCTGGCCTTGCCCTTCTGTAGTCTCTTTCATCAGCCAGTACCAGCAGACCGTCTCGACGGACGGACACTAACCCGGTGACGCCCTCGGCCTCCGCAATCTCCCAGCCTTTCTCCCAGTAACCCTGGCCGGAGTTTGCCACAGAGAGCCGTTCTACAAATGCATGCGAGCCTTTAGGGCTTCTCTCCCCCGGCTGCGGGTCGTCACGAGCAGGGGTAGCCCCTCCGGTGCAGTAGAAGTTCTTATAGAGGCATGCCTGCAGCGAGTACCGGAGGTAATTGCGAGCGGTTCCGGGCGTAATCTCGTGCTCAATGCGTGGCAAGAGTCGCGGCGACCGTTTGCCAAACCACGAAAAGCCGGTCGGTGAGTAGATGTGCAGTGCCTTCACCGCCCTTACCAGTTGCGCCCTGTAGCTTGTCATCACCCTGCCTCTGACGTTGCGCGCCACAACTCATGCCGGTGCGATTGCAGCGGCAATATGCCCATCAGGGTGTAGGCGGCTTCTGCCGGGCGCTGCAGTATGTTGAATGCCACCTGCAGAAGGACCACAATATTGCCGGTAAGTGTGCTGGACGTTTGCCCTTGCTCATACGCTGTCTGGAGCAGACGAGCCGCCGCATATCGCACCGACCGCAGCAGACGTACGTTCGCTTCAGCAGGGTCGGCGAGAAGTCCCGCATGGCGCAGATACGATGTCCAGAAGGCACGCATTGCGGGTCGCATCGCTTCAACGGGGTATCGGGCCAGGCTGACGAAGCGCTCAGGTGGCTCTTGCCCTGTGACTGGTATCGAGAGGAGCCAATACGTGAGATACTCGCCAAAGAATGAGCCTGTATCCCAGCATGGATCGCCCAGCCGCGCAAGCTCCCAATCCACCACCTTGACGGCAGGAGATCGACGAGCGGCAGGCCGCTTATGAACGAGGATATTGTTCCACTTTATGTCGCAGTGGATCGGCGCGTAAGCATTCGACGGTTGTTCGCTGCCCTGAGTAGGCGGCGAATCCTCAAGAGAGAGCCATTCTTCCTTCAGCGTATCAAGCAGCTTACAGAACTCCGGGAAGCGTTGAACGATCTTGACGGTCTGAATATTAGCGGCTGATGCATCGGCCAGCCTGCGCAGGTAAGGGCGTGGCATCGATAGTATCCAGTGGGGTTCGGCGGAGTATGGTGCGCACGCCAGGGCTGAATAGAGGGCAGGATTGTCATGGGGCCGGGTTGTGTGAAGTAAAGCGAGGGCACGACCCACACTGCGGGCCAGTTGCGCCGAGAATTTGCCGGTGCGAGTGTGATGTTCGGCCAGGGTTTCGGCATCCGGCACCAGGCCAAGGATCAGCATATTAGCGTCATGGTCAAACGAGTAGTATGGCGGCAGAAAGGAGGCGACTTCTTGCCATGCATCGTGTGCAGGCGAGCCGGCCTGTGCTGATGAATTCCCTTGCAGTGCTGCATAGACGGCCGCTTCGCCAGCAATGGTTGCAACACGATCACCGCCTATCCCCTGCTTTACGAGGTACGAAGGCCCAACCTCGCTTTCCACCTGGAAATTGGTGTTACGCCGCGATATGTCGGACACCCTCAAGTGGCCGTCGACAATGTTTTGCGACGTAAGTAGACCAGCCCGGAAGAGGCGATCGACGATTACCGAGGGGTCAGGCAATTCAGTCCGGGCCATTGTTGCTGGAGGTAGTCAACTCTACCAGGGTGAGTGCTAGTGGACACAGATGGCGATATTCGTGCCGCCACCGCCTTCTGTCGGCAAAGTGAAGCCGTTGGCAGTCAAGGCATTCAGATTCCTCATTATATCGGCTTGCGGCATGTACAGGCTGGCTATTTCGCCCGCAAGGAACTGTGGCAGTATCCGTTCAACCGGCGTGCTGCTTTTCAGCCAGATATATACCGGCTGCACTTCCTGTATGAGTTCTGCCTCTTGACCAGATGAGCGTTCATTGGCGATATGAAGAACATCATCTTTATTGAAGAGTATGTATTCGTCCAGAGTCAACGTTCTGTAAAGACGCCATTTACCCCCAGGGGCGCTCGGCCTACCAAGGTATCCGCTGAAGACGACTACATTTTCGTTTTCCCATTCCAGGAGATTGTCATCTCTGGCTTGTACAACGGGACTCGATTGCACATTGTCATCAAGCTTCTTTCCGCCTGCGTTTGCCATGGGACGCTCCTTTGACCTGTATTGTCATTGATACCAATAAGACAACGGTCATAATAATAGGCGAATAATGGGCGCTCTATAATGTAGGTGCATGCCCCGGAAACTTATAGTTGGCAAGCATCCGGCAGGTTTACCGTTCTTAGTCAGGATGCTGCATTCTTGCCGATGATTATGTCCCATTTCGGTTCGTATGTCAATACTATCAATTCATATTGACAGAGACAACTAACAGCCATATAATGACCCCACTTCGACTTGCTTGTTCAATTGTCGTTTAACTTATACTTGTCGAGCGGCTTTGATGCGTCAAGATAGGAGGAATAATATGGCTGAGCAATTAAAATACCACGACGTCGGCCGGCTAATGGGATACCACAGTCAGGACGAACTTATCGGTTGTGGCTGGACCGCTGCTCAGATGGTCCTGAACGATATGATGCCTGCGACCTACGTGCACCAGCAACACTATTTGGATGAGGACTTAAAACTGGGGCAATGGTTTGCAGAGCCTAATAGCCTGAGACGGCTTCTTACAGAGCGGCAACCGAACAACAACACGCGACCGTTTCAATTATTTCAATGCGGCAGCGAAGCCTCGGCATCCCAGTTGATAGCCAAAACTATATTCGAAAAGCAGGTAGCTCCGTGTGTTCTTGTTTGGGATTTCTACCATTGGGTCGTGGTGTATGGTTGCGATGCTACACAGAAGGCGAATGGTACATATGATATCGAAGCCTTCTATATTCATGATCCGGCGCCTGGTCCTACAGATACGTCAAGGGACCAGCGGAAGGATTATGATCATGAAAACGATGACCTATGCGGTACCGGGGGCGAGTGGGGAATTGCATACAGTCGGATAAGCTACCCATACTGGCGGCAGACTTGGCTAACGGGTGTTTCCCGGAATATTCAACCTAGTTATTCCGGATCGTTTGTTGTGGTAGCCGTTGCTGATGACAACGCGAAGTGCCCACCCGTACACAACCTTCCAGCAGGACTGCGCAAGCCACCTCTCCCACAGCAGCCCGGAAAAGCGCCAGGGGATAGTCACACCCTGAAACTGGTCAAAGATGCTGCTGTTAATCAGCTTCAAGAGTTAGTGGGCAGGAAGGACTGCCCCGAGCCCTGGAAGAGTCTAGGAACGAACATTAAGGCAAAGTCGGTGAGATTTGTGGGCTTCGATCCACCCATTCCTGATCAATTCCGCTACTGGCTCGTGGAGATAAGCCCAACAGATGATATCAACAATGTACCTGTGGCCGTCAGATTGGAAACCACGAGCCCGTATACGATGTTAGAGACTGCGGCTGTTCGTGTGAAGCAGCCTGGGGTCGGTGCGCTAGAAGGTGACGCTTTGAGAGCTAGTGACGTAGCACGGGCAGAGCGAAGACTCAACCCACGGCGGATAGCTCCCGGTCGTAAGCCGCAAGACTCGAGAATACGATTCGGCCCGAATCACGCGGAGTCATACGTTGTGACGTCGGTAAAAAGCACCCTTGTTTGGCCGCATATACTCGCTTTCCCCTCACCCTTTGCACCTGTGTACAAGTCAATCATATCCTATCGCGACGATAATGGTAAGAGAGGCAAAGTGGTCATATATCGGCGGTTAGATGATGACAGCCTCGAAAAGCAGATAATGAGTCACCAGCAACTAGTAGATATCAGTTCCTATATAGAACGTCCCGCAGGCTGGCCAGACGAGGTAACCGTACCTGAGCACCACATAGATGAGAGCCCCGAACAGCAGAACGCCGTACAGGAGAAGCACTCAGCGGCTGGCCGTCCAAGCAAGCCTACAGCAAACCGTTTTCAGTAGCATAGTGGGCAGCGGCGGTGCGCGAGGCGACGTTGATCTTCGCGTATATTGAGTAGAGGTGAGCGCGCACCGTATTTGAACTCAGGAAGAGCCGGTCGGCTATTTCGGCGTTACTGAGGCCCACTGCTACAAGCCTCAGCAACTCCACTTCTCGCTTTGTGAGTGCGTCAGGGAACGACCTGCTGTCGGTAGGCTGAGATATTTTAGCCGTGTTTGGTTCATACGTGGACAACACGTCGAGCTTTTGAGCAAGACTAATGGCCTCCGCCAGTGTCATCTGTTGTCCCTGCGCGGTCAAAGCCTCGAAGTCCGCTTTGCCCAGCTTGCGGCGAGCCTTCTCATAATACTTCGTGTAGTGGGTAAGATCGACGGGCGACATGCTGACGAGGTTGACGGTCTCTGGGGGAATGGCGGCAGCAAACAGCTTCGCGGCGATGTCGAATTGCCCTTGCTCAACGGCCACGGCGGCGAAAGCGGATACGTGCAAATGCAGGCTCGCCCTCAGGCCGGCGCTGTTGTGGATTGCAATAGCTTCCCTCAGGCGGGACGTTGCCTCTGTATACCGACCTTGCAGGGTAGCGACCTGACCGAGATTTCGGTACACATTCGCGAAGCGCCCCTGGTCGCCTAGTTCCCGGTATAAGGAGGCGCTCTCCAGATAAAGGGCCTCCGCTTCAGCATACCGGCCTTCCAGGTGAGCATTATTGCCTTGCCCACGCAGCAGCCAGGCCAATGTCCACTTGTCACCCACCTCTCGTGTGATTACCGATGCTTCGCGCAAGTACTTATTTGACTGGGCATAATTGCCCTGCTGCATAGTAATCAAACCGAGCATACCAAGCTCGTAAGCGACATGCCAGGTGTCGCCAATCTCCCTGTAAAGCGAATGGCTTTCAATCTTGAGAGCCAGCGCCTCGTCAAAATCGCCCAGCATATCTGCGATATCGCCCCGCTCGTCTAGCGCATAAGCCAGCCCCCAGAGGTCGCCACTCTGTCGGAACAATGCCACAGCTTCCTCGGCCATGCAAATCAGGTCGGGATCAGATCGATGGACGCCGATGATACTGAGCGGCACCATGGCATATGCTAGCGTTGAACTATTGCCCAGCGCCTTGCACATTGCCACGCTGCGGGTCAAAGACGGGTAGGCAGAGGCGTCGTCGCCGTAATGTTGGGCAAGCTGCCCCTCGGCGTAGAGCGCCTTTGCAAGCGCTTCTGTTTCAGCAGACGTATCAAACCTATGCAAGATCTGCCGCAGCCACCTTCGGCCCTCGGTTACATAGCCGCGGAAGCTCCAGTACCAGTGGAGTGAGCTTGCCAGCCGTAACCCTATCTCACCATCTCCCTCATCGCTCAGACTCCAGTTCAGTGCTGCCCTGATGTTGTCGAGTTCAGCGTCCAGCTTGCGCAGCCAGGGATCCCGCCCGCCAGTGGTCATGTGCGGCTCGGCTTGCTCGGCAAACGCCAGCATCTCTTTTGAGTGTGTTGCACGTACCTCGTCTTCCTCGCCCCACTCCCCAAGACGCTCCTGTCCGTACTCCCGTATAGTCTCCAGCATCGTGAAGCGTGCTTCTTTATCAGGCCCCTCCTCTTGCTTGAGCAGGCTCTTGTCAACAAGCGATGCGATCAGGTCAAGGGTGTTGCTGATTGAATGGCGTGCGCTTCCACAACACGCTATCGCTTCGGCTGCCTCCAGCGTAAACCCGCTCACGAAAACAGAGAGGCGGCTGTAGACTATCTTCTCGTCATCCTCCAGCAGGTTGTAGCTCCACTCAATGGCGCCCCGCAGAGTGCGGTGGCGCGGGGTGAGGTTTTGCGGGCCGCTGGTCAAAATGTCCAGGCGGCTGTCGAGGCGGGCGAGCAATGCCTGCGGGCTGAGCACGTTGGTGCGGGCTGCGGCAAGCTCAATCGCCAGCGGCAAGCCATCCAATCGCCTGCATATCCTCGCTATGACGGGCGCCGATTCGCTATCCACGACAAAGCCTGTATTCACAGCCTTCGCCCGCTGGAGGAAAAGGGAAGCAGCTGCCGACTCTACAAGGCTCTCGGCACTTGCATTGCCGTCGCTATCGGGGCTGTCGGGTATTGACAGGGGAGGCACACGCCATACCTGCTCGCCATAGACGTGCAACGCCGAGCGGCTGGTCGTCACGATCTGCACGCCAGGCGACGCTGTCAACATCTCGCTAACCGTGTCTCCCGCAGCGGCGATCTGCTCCATGTTGTCGAGCACCAGCAGGAGGTGTTTGTCATGCAGGAAATCGGTGAGGGCACGCCCGGCGGCATCTCCTGCCACTTCCTTCACCCCAAGGGCCGCGCCAATGGTTGGCGCGATCCCCGCCGGGTCGGTGACGGCAGCGAGTGGCACGAAGAAGACGCCATCCTCAAAGGAGCCTGCATCGAGCAGGTAGCGAGCTACTTCGAGGCTGAACCGGGTCTTGCCGATGCCGGGAGGTCCCAGCAGGGTCAGCAAACGCACGCCCGGAAAGCGCACCAACCCGGCAGCGCCCTCGATCTCCCCCTCACGCCCCACGAATGTAGTTAACTGGGCAGGCAGATTGGAAGGCGGCTGAGTATTGACCCGCCATGGTGCGTCGGGATCCAGGTGCGGATCGGCATCAACTCCGGCTTCCGCAGGCCCACGCACGTATTCACCAGTAGGGTCGCTATCCAGGTCCGAAATGGCGAAGAGGATAAAGGCAGACCGTTCGGAACCGGGCACACCAAATAGGCGAGCCACACGCTCGGCCATTAAGTTCGAGGGACGCAGCGTGCCCGCTTCCCATGCCTGCACCGTTTCAGGATCACACCCCGTACCCATCCGCTCGGCAAAGGCCCCGGGTGTAAGCCCGAGTGATTGCCTGCGTCTGTGCAGCCAGAGCGCAAAGAGGGATCGAGTATCGGGCTTCTCGCCGATCAACTCGCCCATACCTATTCTCCATAATCTTTACCGGCTGTATCATTAGCACATGTCAACGCGCCCAATGGTTCACACAGTGTCAACCAGTATACATCCGATTACGATTATGTGTAATAGGCCCTGGGGCTGAATTTACAATACAACTCCAGATGCAGCGGGTGTCACTTCCAACGCACACTAGCTGGCCCAAAGGTGTCACAATTACATAGAGGCAGATGTTAATCTATTCGTCTGATGTCGCGCCCCCGCCAAAGAGCTAAACTTGAACCATCGACGGCCAGGTATGCAGCGAAAGCCTGACATGCACTGAGTTCGCTAAGCGAAACTGCTCTGAGCACCCAGGATGGTCAGCAGCAGCATCAACGTGCGACCAACTGCCCGATTTGCCGCGCCAAATATCTTGCATACCAGGGGGGATAAAATGATATCGCTACAAGTTGACAGCTACAGGAGCAGCCCTACCAACCAGGGGCCGGATTTTGAGTTGATTTGGAAGCACTTCATGGCTTCGGGCGTTCTCTTCCCGGCAAAGTCGGGGCAGCTTGATCTTTTGTTAGACGAGATGCGGCAGGGCTGGCCCATCCTCGCAGCCGCGCAACAGGACCTTTTCAGGTTTTACTATAAAATGAAGCATGGTCAGCTCACGAATTGCCTGAGCGACTTTCTCGATACGGGCGAAACCTACCTGTTGCAGCACGCCACTCGCGAGGGAGACCCACTGGGAACCCTGGCTTGTATGTATTCACAGGCCCTTACTATCGGCAGGGACCGCAACGCAGGCTTTTTCGGCATATTTTCCCGGCCCGAGAACCGTTGGCCGGCACGCCTGAGCCGCTGCTTTGCCGAAGCTCTGCCGCTCAACCACTCCTCAATCACCCTCTGGAGCTACCTTGTTTGCAACACGATGGAATCGGGCAAAGCCCTTCCGAACTCCGGCACCGAAGAGCTTACCGACCGCCATGCCGATGAAATTATCCATCTTGCCAACTCTGTCATGGACCCTGTGCGTGTCCGGTCGCTGGGAGTTGGGCGATACCCCCTCGATCTGCGAGGCGTGAACAGCCTATATGAGAAGGCCGGCCTCAACCGGTCGCGCAGGGTGTTTGGGGCAAGGCGAGGCGGCGAGCTGGTAGGCATGGCTATCTGTTACGCCGGCAAAACACCCATGAGCTTTAGCCTATTATGCAATCGGGTGGAAATCGTGGTCGCAAGTAACACATCAGACCGCGCCAAGGTGATTCGCGACCTGGTAGAGGTGGCGGCGTGGGCAGCGCGTGAGCGTGGAAACAGCCTGTTCCCGGTGCTCATAGCGCCCGCCGATACAGACTTGGCATTAGAGGCTGGACTGGAGGATACGAACAGGCAGCTGAGCCACGCACTCTTCAGCCGTGAATCAGACGAAGGTTGGCCTTCCGTCAATAATGTAATCTACCGCACCTACCAGGCGATGGCAGTGCGGAAAGCGGGTAATGTGCCGTCGCCATACGGCGCGCCGTTGTGTGCGCCTGCTGCCGGGTAGCACGCCTGTTTCCGGTCAACTGTGTCCGCGACTGATCAGACTATCTGGGCAGCCGCGGCTCTTCCAGCCGCACGACCCGAGAATATGCAGCCACCGAGAAACGTCCCTTCCAGCGATCTGTAGCCGTGCATGCCTCCTCCGCCAAATCCCGCTGCCTCACCCGCCGCGTAGAGACCGGGCATCGGCTCGCCACCAGCCCGTAGAACCCGGCCGGATAGATCGGTTTCAAGCCCGCCAAGCGTCTTGCGCGTGATGATATGCAGCCGCACGGCGATCAGAGGGCCGGCTTGCGGATCCAGCAAACGGTGCGGCCTGGCAGCCCGGATTAGCTTGTCGCCGATATAGTTGCGTGCCCCACGAATGTGCGTGATCTGCGCGTCCTTTGTGAACGAATTAGCAATCTCGCGGTCTCGTGCCGTGATTAATTGGCCCACCGATGCCAGGTCGAGGAGCGGTTCTTCGGTCAGCGCATTCATGCCGCGTACAAGATCGGTGAGGTTGCGTTTGACGACAAAGTCCACGCCGTGCTTCTTGAAGGCTTCGACAGGGGCAGTGGCTGACTTGCCCACCGCACGCCGAAGTGTCTGCCTGAGGCTTTTGCCTGTTAGGTCAGGGTTCTGCTCTGAGCCGGAGAGAGCGAACTCGCGGCGAATGATCTTCTGGGTCAGCACAAACCAGGAATAGTCGTAGCCCGTCTTCATTATGTGTTCGAGCGTACCCAATGTGTCGAAACCGGGATATAGAGGAACAGGCAGGCGATTGCCTCGCGCATCGAGCCACAAAGACGATGGCCCCGGCAGGATACGAATGCCGTGCTGCTTCCAGATGGGGTTCCAGTTCTGTATCCCCTCGGTGTAGTGCCACATCCGGTCGCGGTTGATGATATTTCCGCCTGCTGCCTCAGTGACTGTCATCATATGCCCATCTACGTACTCTGGCACGCCCGAAAGCATATGCGCAGGCGGCTCACCCATACGAGCAGGCCAGTTCTTACGCACAAGATCATGGTTGCCGCCTAACCCGCCTGACGTAACGATCACCGCCTGTGCCCTCAGTGTGAACTCGCCCACGGCAACGCGAGAGCTGGCCTGACCGCGCTTTGCGCCGCTCTCTTCAAGTATCTCGCCACGCACACCATCTACAACCCCGCCGCTCGTGGTTAGCTCGTTGGCCCTATGCCGAAACTTCATGCTAATAAGGCCGCGCTTTTCTGCCTCTCGCACCCGGCGCACGAATGGCTCCAACACACCTGGCCCTGTGCCCCACGTTATGTGGAAGCGCGGGACCGAATTGCCGTGACCTGTAGCGTTGTATCCGCCACGCTCGGCCCAACCCACGATGGGAAAGAAGCGCATGCCCTGGTTGTAGAGCCAGGAGCGTTTTTCGCCGGCAGCGAAGGCGAGATAGGCCTCTGCCCATTTGCGCGGCCAGTAGTCTTCCTCACGGTCAAATCCTGCTGTGCCCATCCAGTCCTGGAGTGCGAGGTCCAACGAATCGCGCACTCGCAGGCGGCGCTGCTCAGGGGAGTCGACTAGAAAGAGGCCGCCAAAGGACCAGAACGCCTGGCCGCCCAGGCTCTGTTGCGGCTCCTGCTCCAGGATGATCACGCGCTTCCCAGCGTCTGCTATCTCGGCTGCGGCAACCAGGCCCGATAAGCCCGCACCAACTATAATCACATCTGCATCGTTGCCCATCAAGTGTGCTCCTCATCGAATGTGCCATGCGTAAAACGTAAAGTACTGCGTATTGCGTATGACTGCCGACCACTGCCTGAGTATATCAGGTATAAGGGGAAGAAATCGATGGAAATGTGACAAAAGTGTGAGGTTTCCGGCAAAGGTGAGGAGCATATTGAGTGTGCTTATGGGACGAGGCGGCGCAAATGGCATAGCACTTGCAGCGACCGGCTTCGCAGGCTGCGTCTGAATGCCGGACTATAATGGGCTGTTGGCGACTGGATCTATACCTACTCTATGGCGCAATGAAAGAGGGTTGCAGACTTGGACAATACGACCGGCACCACCGAGAGAGCGGTACGTGTTACTGCCGGTGCCATCACGCTAGACGGCAATCTGAGCGTCCCAGCAGGTGCGCGCGGCATTGTGCTGTTTGCTCACGGCAGCGGCAGCAGCCGGCATAGTCCGCGCAATCGTGCTGTGGCGCGGACGCTCCAGCAGGCAGGCCTGGCGACCCTGCTGATCGATCTGCTCACTCCTGATGAAGAGCACGCGGATATGCGCACTGGGCACCTACGATTCAATATCGACCTGCTGGCGGAGCGATTGGTGGGGGCGACAACCTGGCTTAACGAGCAACCGGACACGCAGCATTTGCGCATTGGCTACTTCGGAGCCAGCACGGGAGGCGGCGCTGCCATTGTAGCAGCGTCGATACGCGCCGAGCAGGGCGCTGACGTGGGGGCAGTCGTGTCGCGAGGCGGACGACCCGACCTTGCGGGCGACGCCCTTGGTATTGTGAACGCGCCCACCATGCTGATCGTTGGCGGTCACGACACAGAGGTCATCAAGTTAAACGAGCAAGCGATGAGGCTCATGCGCCCCGAGACTGTGAAACGCCTCGTAATCGTGCCCGGCGCCACCCATTTGTTCGAGGAACCCGGCACTCTAGAACAAGTAGCAGATTTGGCACGCGACTGGTTCCTGCTCTATCTAACCCCGTAATCCGTTTGAACGAAATCATGAAAATCACGGGCAATGTGAAGCAAACAGGTTGACTCACGGAGCGCAAGAGTGTGCATAACACGGTGAGGGCGGTCCATATGGTTAAGTAAGAGCCAATAAGCCAATAACGCCAGGCAAACATGCCGCATCGCTCATATGAGAGGCTTATTATTGGCTTGTCGAGAGAACTACCTACCGGCAACTGTGCGGTGGCGCTCTACTTGCTCGCGCACGCGTGGAACAACCTCTTGCGCGAAGAGATCGAGTTGATGATCGGGCTGTCCGCCAAAGATGTAGGTGTCAATGCCATGTACTACCGACAGCATGGTCAAATCCTCGACCCAGCTATCGACCGGGCCGTTGAGCAAGCCCACAACCGGACCATCGGTAATCTTCCCTGAGATATTGACCATTCGTCTTATGGTTGCCGGGTCGCGGCCTGCGGCAGAGGCACTCTCATCAATGCGCTGCTGCATAGCGGGGAGAGCAGAGAGGCTTATGTATCCGAGCGAGGGAAGCCAACCATCGCCTACGCGCCCGGTTAATTCCAGCATCCGCGGACGATACCCACCTATCCAAACCTCAATTGAGTGCGCGGGAACCGGGCCTGGGTTGGCCCCTGCCAACGTGTAGTAGCGCCCATCGAATGAGACGGACCTCTCCCCGGTCCACATCAGTCGTAGCACATGCACGGCTTCTTCAAGAGCCGTGACCGCTTCACCGGGTGTGCGTTTCGCGACACCCAGCCCCGCAGCCGCATCCGCGAACGCACCCGCTCCAATACCCATTTCCACGCGCCCGCCAGTCATGACATCGAGGGATGCTGCAGCTTTAGCAAGCATGGCGGGCGAGCGTAGAGGCAGATTAACCACGTCGGGGAATAGTCGCAACCGGGTTGTCTGGGTTGCTAGCGCCGTGAGCAGCGTCCAAGTGTCAAAGAAACGAGGCTGGTAAGGGTGATCTTGCACACCCAGAAGCTCCAGCCCCAACAGTTCGACCCGTTGCGCTATCTGGACGAGTTGAGGATAGGAACTCGCTTCCGGTACTAAGAAATAGCCGAACTTTAGAGACCTGCCGTAATCTGGCATCTTTCTCCTCCTTGTATACTACTGGCCCCGACTACTTCTTGATGCAAAATCGGTATGAGGCTGGCCTCTTCTCCCAATCTCCCTGACAAAGATTACAGCCCGCATAATTCGTGCAGATGCACATAATATCTCATTTTGATACTCAAAGTAATATCAACACAACCGCCGTAACACTGCCTCCCTTTAATAGACTAAACATCTACGGATTAGTACATGGAAAATAAGTCACAGGCCAGCCGCATGAGTTCATATGCCGCAAAGTGGTTGTGCTTTCTCCCCTCAACTTTGCTTTTTTTGGGGGTCTACGTGCTACAATAGGCATCTGTGTAACTGGAAGTGAGCGGAATAGCTCACGGTGCATTGGACTGGTAGGCTGCACGTATAGCCCCAGGCATCGGATAAGAAGCAGGAGGAATAATGCGATGGGATTTGATCAATATCACGAGCCGGCAAACGAGCTATCAGACGAAGTACGCACCTTTGCCCGCATGATTACTTCGCTCATCGAAGAGGCCGAAGCAATAGATTGGTATGAGCAGCGTATGTCGGTCGAAAAGGATAAGGAGGCCCGGGCCATTATGGCGAATTCCCAGCAAGAGGAATTCAAGCATTTCGGCATGGATCTTGAGTTCCTACTGCGGCGCAAGCCGAAATGGCGAGTTGCAATGCAAGACATTCTCTTCAAGCAAGGCGACATAGTTGAGCATGGCGAAGAAGCTGAGCACGACGAGGATAGTGCGCCGAGTTCGTAAGTGGGTGTCAGGTATTAGGTGTCAGGAGTCAGGAGTCAGATGGCAATTCGGACCGCTGACTACTGGGCGGGATCGTGACTCCTGACACCTAATACCCGGCACCCGATACCTGAGCTAACGATGAATGAAATAGAATTAGTGCTACTGTTGATGGTCGTGGTAGCGGCGCTGACGCCTGTCGCGAGGGCGTTAAGGGTGCCGTACCCGGTCCTGCTGGTGGTGGGCGGGCTCATCCTGGCGTTGATACCGGCTGTGCCTGGTATAGAGCTAACGCCTGAGCTTGTCTTCCTACTATTCCTCCCGCCCCTGGTGTACCACGCCGCGTTTACCACATCTGTTCGTGACTTCCGCCTGCTATTCCGGCCAATCTTATCGCTCGCGGTGGGCCTGGTGCTGGCAACCACAGCGGTCGTGGCGATACTGCTCCATACGATAATGCCGGACCTGGGATGGCCGGTGGCGTTTGCTTTCGGAGCAATTGTCTCTCCGCCGGATGCGGTTGCCGCGGCTGCGGTCTTCCGCGGGCTGGGCGTGCCTCGCAGGATCGTCACGCTGCTTGAGGGTGAAAGCCTTATCAATGACGCCACGGCTCTGGTTACATACCGGGCGGCGCTGGGAGCGGTCGCGGTCGCGTTTTCCGCTGAGGAGGCATCTGCAAGATTTGTTGTGGTTGCCGCGGGCGGTGTGCTGGTGGGGTTGGTGATAGCCATCTTCATCAACAAACTGGAGCGCCGCATAGACGATCCGCCGGTTGAGATCACCTTATCGCTGCTTGCGCCTTTTGCGACCTACCTTCCCGCCGAGTTGCTTGGCGTTTCGGGGGTACTTGCGGCGGTTACAGCCGGTCTCTTCCTCGGCTGGCGAGCGCCCTATGTCACACGTTCTGACGCACGCCTGCGTGGACGGGCAGTGTGGGATATGGTGGAGTTCATCTTGAACGGGCTGGTATTCATCTTAATCGGTTTGCAGCTTGCGACGATCCTGCCCACGCTTGAGGGACGCTCGATGCTTTCGCTCATTGGCCTGGGCCTGCTGATAAGCCTTACTCTTGTCGCTGTGCGCATGGTATGGGTCTTCGGGGACGCCTACATTCGTCTGTGGCTCGCCCGCTTCAAGCTCTCTCGCCACCCGAACCGCGAACCGAACACAAACGACCTCAATCCGAGCTGGCGGGGGCTGGTGGTTGTGGGGTGGGCAGGTATGCGGGGGGTTGTGTCGCTGGCCGCTGTGCTCTCGCTGCCGTCGAACACGCCGGAGAGGAATCTCCTGATCTTCCTGACCTTCTTCGTAATACTGGCAACATTGGTCGGGCAGGGACTTACGCTGCCGTTGCTCATACGCACCCTTGGTGTAGGCGCAGACAGCAGTATCACGCTACAGCAGGAGCAATTTGCTCGTCGCACAGCGACTGAGGCAGCTATAACGCGTATCGAGCGGCTGCGCGCTGAGTGGCCGACCCACGCCCCATTGATCGACACATTGCGAGTGCAGTATGATCATCGTGCCAGCCACCTTGGCTATGGATCGAATGGCGCGAGCGATAATACCCAGGATGGTAATGGAGCGGGCGATCCTGAACAGATAGACCAGGAATTGCTCGAACATCACATGATTCGTCGGGCAGTGATCGAAGCCGAGCGATCTGCCGTGCTGGAGCTGCGAGAACGCGGTGAAATCGAAGACGCAATCTGGACCGAGCTAGAGCGCGATTTCGACCTTGAAGAACTGAGGATGGATGCGTGAGGCGTAAGGCGTGAGGCGTGAGGCGTGAGGCGTGAAACGTAAGACGTAAGACGTAAGACGTAAGACGTAAGACGAAGATACTTTGACGTCTTGGCATTCCATACGTGTGCTTACGTTTTACGTTTTACTCCGCTCTCGTTTCACGCTTCACGCTTCACGCTTCACACCCTGATTGCTAGTAAGTATGCAGTTTGACGTAGTTGGCTAACTTTCGCTTGTATGAAGGACAAAATCGCCAAGAATGAGGAGCAATTCTGTCAAACTAAGCTATTCTGGCCCTCATAATGCCGAGTTTTGATACATTTTTGTGACTCAAACCGTCTTTCTTGGCTAATAAAGTCTACTAGCAATCAGGGTTTCACGCTTCACGCTTCACGCTTCACGCTTCACGCCTCTTTCCACTTTATATTCAGTTTACAATAGAATGGTATTCTTCTCTGGTTGGCAGAGAGTTGCGCTGCTTTAGTGTGGCTTTATCGAGGGATAGACGGCTGGAATGAGCAAGATACTGATTGTGGATGATGATCCATATATCCGACAATTGGCGGGAACGTTTTTACACAATGCAGGATTTGATATAATTGAAGCTTCCGACGGCGTAGAGGCCCTTCTAAAGCTCGAGGCGATCAAAGCAGACCTGGTGGTTCTCGACGTCATGATGCCCAACATGGACGGTTGGGAATTATGCCGCCAGTTACGCGCTTCCTACGAAATGCCCTTGCTTATGCTCACGGCAAAAGATGAAACAAGCCAGAAAATAAAGGGCTTTGAGCTGGGCACGGACGACTATCTGGTGAAGCCCTTCGAGCCGCTGGAGCTGGTGGCGCGAGTGCGCTCGCTGTTGAAGCGGTATCGAATCGCCACATCTCAGACGGTTCAAGTCGGGGAACTGGTCATGAACCGCAAGACCTATGAGGTAACCATTCGCGGGGAAAGTGTCACACTGCCCCTAAAAGAGTTCGAGCTTCTATTCATGCTGGCGAGTTATGTGGGACAAACCCTTTCGCGCGACCGCCTGATCGAGGAAATCTGGGGCTACGATTTCGAGGGCAACGAACGAACACTGGATGTGCACATCAGCAAGTTGCGCGAACGCCTGCCTGAGGAGGAGTATTCTTTTCGCATCAAGACCATACGCGGCCTCGGTTACCGTTTGGAGACCCACTCGTGAAAGTCTCCAGGCTGGTGCGCTTTCGGAACGGAGCAATCGCGGCTACTACGGTGGTGACGATCATGGTGGGCGGGTTTACGCTTGCGTTTTTCCTGACCGCAGCTATATACGAGCGCACCGGATTGCAGCCTTCTGCCTGGCTGCTGCAAATCATCAACTTGCTGCTGGGTCTGTTTATCGGCTTTAACACGATGGGGCTTATCGTGAGTCTCCTACGTGCAAGGGGTTGGACGCCCGAAGCGCAGGCGTTTGGTCCGATCATGAGCGCGATGCAGCAAATCGCGCAGGGAAACTTCAATATAAGGCTGGATAACAACTTTGCGGGCAGCGAACCATTTGGCAACCTGGTAGATGGCATGAATACGATGGCGCTGCAATTGGGAGAGATGGAGCAGATGCGGCAGGAATTCATATCAAACGTGTCGCACGAGATCCAATCGCCGCTCACGTCGATACGCGGGTTCGCCCAGGCGCTCCACGACGAGCAACTGAGTGATGAGCAGAAATCGAATTATCTCGACATTATAATGAACGAGAGCATGAGGCTTAGCCGCCTGAGCGACAACCTGCTCAGGTTGGCCTCGCTGGAGGCGAAGCACCCAAGATTTGAGCCGCACCCTTACCGGCTCGACAAGCAGATCCGCGACATCATCCTCGCCTGCGAGCCGCAATGGACAGACAAAAGCCTCGATATGGACGTTTGCCTCGAACGTGTGAGCATCACAGCCGACGAAGATTTGCTGAGCCAGGTTTGGATTAACCTCATCAGCAACTGTATCAAGTTCACGCCCGGCGGCGGCACGGTACGCGTCGAACTGAGCCGCGACAGGGAGAGTATTATATTCAGGACAACGGACACAGGCATTGGCATAGCAATGGAAGATCAACCGCACCTGTTTGAGCGCTTTTATAAAGCGGACAAATCGCGGACCTACTCGAACGGCGGCAGCGGTCTTGGTCTCTCCATCGCGAAGAAAATCGTGGAAATGCATAATGGCAGCATCGACGTAAAGAGCTCGCCCGGTGCAGGCGCGATCTTTACGGTCTGCTTGCCTGAGAGCAGGCAAGACATGGGAAGTGAGAAGTGATACGCGACGGAAGACCGCAGGAGGCGATTTGAAACACCAAGACGCCAAGGACGGTCTAGTTTTAGGGTTTTTGGTGAGGTTAGGTAATTTGGGTATGCGGCTGCGAGGGTATTGAGGTGAGGGAATACCGGTGTCCCTGAGCGCTTCGATGCTCCACTATCCCCGCGTCATCGTGACCGCTCCTGCTTGCTACTCCGTATTGCGTATTGGTGTGTAGTAGGGAGGCAGGGGAAGGGGTGTGGGGTAGGGCAAGGCCTGCATGGTGGTCATGCTGACCTGCTGCTGTGCCAGCTATGTGCTGGTGGTAAGGGTGGGTAAGTAACAGAGGGTGGGTTACGGTGGTAACGTCCTCCGGCAGGGAACACCGGTATTGGTCTGGGCAGGGCCTCCTTCGGGGTTGGACCGGGCTGATGCGCGCGCAGCAGGGTCTGTTCTTATGGTTGTCATGTATAGAATGCCATTGGTGTGAGAGAATGAGACACGATTTAGGGATATTTGGGCAAAGATAGGCCATTCGGGTGATTGGTACGCCTGCCTGGTAGGCTAATAAAGCGGTGAGGGTTGCCAACGGGGATGGCCGTCTGTGGTCGTCACCTGACAACTGACAAGTATATATAGAGGAGAGCTATGATAAAACTGTTCAAACATCTTAAACCATTCGCCGGGGTCGTGGGAATTATCGTTGTGCTACTTCTCATACAGGCGCTCGCCGACCTCTATCTGCCTACTTTGATGGCGGATATCGTTGACGTGGGTGTCGTGCAGAGCAATATCGACTATATCTGGCGGGTCGGAGGGTTTATGCTGGTGGTGGCCGCGGGAAGCGCCCTATGCTCCATCATCGCGGCCTTTCTGTCGGCACAGTTGGCCACCGGGTTTGGTCGCAATCTGCGCACCAGGGTCTTCTCGCAGGTGACCGGCTTCTCACTCGCAGAGTTCGATAAGCTAGGCACGGCAACACTCATCACAAGGACCACCAACGATATATCGCAGGTGCAGCAAGTTCTAATTATGATCCTGCGCATGATGATTTATGCCCCGCTCGTCGGCATTGGCGGCATCTTCATGGCGGTAGCCGTGGACAGCACCCTGTCGCTGGTGCTGGTGGTGGTCGTGCCGCTCTTGATGGCGTGCATAGCCCTGATCGCAATCAGGGGCGTGCCGCTCTTCCGGGCAATGCAGGTCAAGCTTGACCGCGTAAACCTGGTGCTGCGCGAAAACCTCACCGGTATTCGCGTAATCCGGGCTTTCAACCGCGCGGATTACGAAAGGGCACGGTTCGACGTTGCCAACCGCGACCTGACCAATACTGCAATCAAGGTCAACCGGCTGATGGCTCTACTGATGCCGGTGGTAATGATACTGATGAACCTCACTTCTATCGCGATCATCTGGTTCGGCGGCATACGCATCGACAATGGCGATATGCAGGTTGGGTCGCTGATGGCGTTCCTGCAATACGCCATGCAGATTATGTTCTCTGTGCTGATGCTCTCTTTCCTGCTCATAATGGTGCCAAGGGCGCAGGCCTCGGCAATCCGCATCAACGAAGTGCTCGACATGAGGCCTGAGATCCACGATCCTGCCGACCCCAAGAGCGCGACCTTGAAAAAAGGCAGCCTGGAGTTTCGCGATGTTACTTTCAGCTATCCCGGTGCGGAAGAACCTGCAATATCGAACATCTCCTTCACAGCCAATCCCGGCGAAGTGGTCGCGATTATCGGCGGTACTGGATCAGGCAAAACCACTCTAGTCAACCTGATACCGCGCTTCTACGACATAGATAGCGGTACTATCCTTGTGGATGGCATAGATGTGCGGGATATGTCGCAAGAAACCTTGCGGACCAAGCTTGGATTGGTGCCTCAGCAGGCTATCCTCTTCTCCGGCACTATCAGCGAAAACATCAAGTTCGGTAAGGAAGACACGGACAACGCAGATATCGTGCACGCTGCCGAGACCGCGCAGGCCATGGACTTTATCTCCACGATGAAAGATGGGTTCGACTCGGCGATCTCCCAGGGCGGCACCAACGTATCGGGCGGGCAGAAGCAAAGGCTTGCTATCGCCCGCGCGCTGGTAAGGAAGCCGGAGATATACCTGTTTGATGATAGCTTCTCGGCGCTCGACTTCAAGACGGACGCCAAGCTGCGGGCCGCTCTCAGGAAAGAGACTACCGACTCCACGGTGCTCATCGTGGCACAGCGTGTGAGCACCGTGCTGGACGCAGACAAGATACTGGTGCTGGACGAAGGTAAAATCGTAGGCAGCGGTAGGCATAAAGAACTACTAAAAACCAGTGAGGTATACCGCGAGATCGTGGCCTCACAGCTTTCTGAGGAGGAACTGGCAGCATGAGCGCAGCACCTACTACAAACAGAAATGGCGGTCCTCCGTCTGCACAACCGGCAGGGAGGCCGGGGGGAGGCGGTCCAATGCGAGGGCCGGGCGGCGGCATGATGGGTATGCCGGTGCAGAAGGCGAAAGACTTTCGGGGCACCACCAAACGTCTGCTGGCCTACTTGCGGCCCTACAGACTGCAGTTGATCATAGTTGTGCTGACGGCCATTCTAAGCACAGTGTTCAGCATTGTCGGCCCCAAGATCATGGGTGAGGCCACCACCAAGCTCTTCGAGGGGTTGATCGCCAAGTATCAGGGGATACCGGGTGCAGCTATCGACTTTGCGAGCATCGGCAACATCCTGATGCTGCTGATTGTGCTGTACCTTATAAGTGCGGCGTTCAGCTACCTTCAGCAATACATCATGGCCGGGTTAGCGCAAAATACCGTTTACGATATGAGGCGTGATGTTGATAGGAAGCTTGCTCGCCTGCCGCTCAGTTTCTTCGACTCTCGCACGCACGGCGAGATCCTCAGCAGAGTCACCAACGATGTCGACAATATATCCAACACATTGCAGCAAAGCCTCACCCAGTTGCTGACTTCAGTAATCACCATCGTGGGCGTGCTCGTGATGATGTTTACGATCAACGTCTGGCTGACGCTTATCGCGCTGGTTGTGGTGCCTCTTTCCCTGTTTATCGCCACGTTCATAGGCATACGGTCGCAGAAGTATTTTGTGAGCCAGCAGAAGACATTGGGCCAGCTAAATGGGCACGTCGAGGAGATGTACACGGGGCACAGGATTGTCAAGGTATTCGGGCGCGAAGAAGACTCCGAGCAGAAGTTCAACGAGTACAACCAGCAGCTATATGAAGTAGGTTGGAAGGCTCAGTTCATATCGGGCTTGATCATGCCGCTGCTGTCGTTCGTGAACAACATCGCGTATGTTGGAGTGGCGGTGATCGGCGGCATCATGGTGACACAGCGGGGCATCACTATTGGCGACGTGCAGGCGTTCATACAGTACATGAGGCAGTTCTCATGGCCCATCATGCAGACGGCTCAGATCGCCAACGTGCTGCAGCTTGCCGTTGCCTCGGCGGAGCGCGTATTCGAGCTACTGGACGAGAGTGAGGTCGTGCCCGAAAGCGCCAATCCGACCATTATCCAGTTCCCGAAGGGCGCTGTGCGGTTCGAGCATGTAGACTTCAGCTACAAAGCAGACGAGCCGCTGATCGTGGATATGAACATCGACGTGAAGCCGGGTCAGACGATTGCTATCGTGGGTCCAACGGGCGCAGGCAAGACCACCCTTGTGAACTTGCTCATGCGCTTCTATGAGCTTAATTCCGGGCGGATAACGATAGACGGCGTGGATACCACCGACATGAAGCGCAGCGACCTGCGCAACATCTTCGGTATGGTTCTGCAAGACACATGGTTGTTCAACGGCACGATCCGCGACAACATCGCATACGGCAGGCCGGAAGCCACAGCGGATGAGCTTGTGGAAGCGGCAAAGATGGCGCACGCCGACCACTTTATCAGGACGCTGCCCGACGGCTATGATACGGTGCTGAACGAAGAGGCATCGAACATCTCGCAGGGCCAGAAGCAGTTGCTGGCTATCGCTCGTGCTGTGCTTGCCAACCCTGCCATCCTCATCCTGGATGAGGCGACCAGCAGCGTTGACACCAGGACCGAGGTGCTCATCCAGCACGCGATGGAAGACCTCATGAAGGGGCGCACAAGCTTTGTGATCGCCCACAGGCTTTCTACGATACGCAACGCAAGCCTCATCCTGGTTATGAACAACGGCAGCGTGATCGAGAAGGGCACGCACAACGAGCTGCTGGCGGCGGGCGGCTTCTACGCCGACCTGTACAACAGCCAGTTCACGGGCGCGGGCCTCTCTGTGATGCAGCCAGAGGCTGAGCTAGTGGGAGGCGGGACGGCCGCCTCTTAGAGATCGGGTGTCAAAGGAAGCTAGTGTTGCAAGAAAGTATGCAACACTAGCTTCCTTTGACACCTGACACCTAATACCTGACACCCGACCTCTACCCGATCGCTGCGCTGGCTTCCTGTAGAGCGGCGGCGAAGTTGGGTAGTGCTCGCTCAATCATGTCGTCGCTTGCTGTGAGGGATATGCGGAAGTAGCCCGGTGTCTCTACCACTGTTCCGGGCAGGCAGAGTATCTTGTGCGAAGCCAGCAGGTTGACAAAGGCTACGTCGTCCTCCCATGGCGAGCGAACCATCAGGTAAAACGTCCCTTCCGGCGTATGCAAGCTGTACCCCATTTCGCGCAGCGCACCTACCACGAGGTCGCGCTTATGCTGAAGATGGGGAATGTCTATGCTGAGATTTTCAATATCGGGAAGAGCGTGCTGGAGGAGAGCGTTGGGAAAGGCAAATCCCGTGACAAGCTGAGCCAAGAAGAGCGATTGGCGGAGCGTTTCACGGTTGGTCATCGTGGGCGAGAGCGCGATATAGCCTATGCGCTGGCCCGGCGTTAGCAGCGTCTTGGCATAGGTGTAGAGCAACAAAGACTCCGGATAAAAGGCCACAGGGCTTGGATAGTCGCGCCCGTCGAATATGATTCTGCTGTACGCTTCGTCAGACAGGAGGTAGATTGTGCGCCCGTTCCGCTTGCTGGCAGCAGTCAGCAAGTCGGCAAGCTGTGTCAGTGTCGAGGCCGGATAGATCTTACCTGAAGGGTTATTGGGCGAATTGACTATGATAGCCCGCGTTTTCGCGGTGATGGCCCCCGCAATAGCATCAATGTCCAGATCAAAGCTCTCGCGATCAGCCATCACCCGAACAGCCCTGCCTGCATATGTCGCAATCAACGCCTCGTAGAAGAACCAGGGCGGGCTTATGAAGATTACCTCGTCGCCGGGGTCAATGAGTGCACAGAGGCTAACAGCGATTGCCGCGAAGGCCCCATTCGTGAGAAGGATGTCTTCGTCATGGAACGGCAGGCCGCGCCGCTCACGCAGGCTCGCCGCCGCCACCGCCTGCGATGCGGGTTCATTGTTCTTATATGCGAACCACTTCTTGTTCTGTGGGACGCTCCACTTCTCCAGCGCGGCAACAAAGCCGGGCAACGGCATCTCTTGTGGATTGCCGAGAGTGAAGTCTGACATGGTCGGATCCCCGGCCAGCTTTGAATAGGGCGACTCGGCCATGAACCGAGCCACATGCTCGAGCGCGTTACCAATAGCCATGATACGTTCCCCGATTGGTTCTGAAGCCATACCAGTCCTCCATGGTCCGAAATACGAAGCGCATGACGCTATTCGTTATAGACTCAAGCCGCACGTGTTAGCAGCATTATAGCTGTTCACCGTTCAACCGGCATCGGGCAAATTTCCTATTGTTGGCAGCATTGTTGCCGGCCAACAAAGTCCGCAAACAAGAGCGTGCCCTGGCGACACACCAGAGCACGCTCCTGAAAGTAATCCCGCTTTCTACAGATGCAGGGGATGTAACCCTACATATGCCTGAGCAGTAATTTGCACTACGGCTGGGTGATCGCGTTGAACATAATCTTGCTCAGTTGGCCGCGTGTGGCATTGTTCCCTGGCCGGAACGTGCCGTCGGGGTAGCCAGACAGGATATTGTGGCTCAGGGCGGTCTCGATGAATACATAGAATGTATCGTCAACACCTACATCAATGAAGTGCGGGTCAACGGGGTCAACCAGCGGCCAACGCTGCGCGATGCAGACGATCTTTGTGATCTGCCCCCTGGTGACATTGTTGTTGGGCCTGAACGTGCCATCCGGGTAGCCCGAGATGGCTTGCCGGGCCACAGCAGTTTCGATGTAAGTATAGAAAGTGCTGCCGGGAGCAACATCGTTGAAGTGAGGCTGTACTGGGTTCAAGATCACCCAGTTTTCGGCAATCGTGACAATCTTGATGAGCTGGCCGCGAGTGATGTTGTTGTAGGGACGGAATGTGCCGTCAGGGTAGCCCGAGATCGCGCCGTGGCAGTAGAGATACGACACGCCTGGATAGAAGTAATCGGTTGGTGCGACGTCGCTAAAGCCGGGTACGCAAGGGGTTGGTGTAGTGCCGCCGGGCGTCGGAGTTGACGATGCAGTATTTGTGGGGCCCGCAGTAAACGTCGGCTGAGTGGTGAACGTGGGTCTGCGTGTGGGCGTGCTGGTATTGGTTGTGCCCGGTATGCTGGTGTGTGTAAGCGTGGGCGTATTGGTTGGTGTAGCGGTGCGCGTGTTGGTTGGTGTGTTGGTGGATATGGGCACATTGGTCGCTGTAGGGGAAATTGTCGGGGTAATAATCGGAGCCTGGTCGTCCAGCACAGTGACAAAGGCATCAGAGAAGGTGCAACTGTTGGCACATGCGGGTTGGTAGGCGTTCTGCACGGGGAAATTGGCTGAGTTAGTGACGCCCGTCACGTATGTCTTGTCCACTCCGTCCGTTGCCACTCCTATTGCGACATCGCTCGCACCGCCGCCGAGGTAGGTAGAGAAGGCCAGGGTATTGCCCCCGGCGTTAAGTGTAAGCGCGAAAGCATCGCCGCCTCCACCGTAGGTCTGTAGCCCGTTCACCTGGGGGAATGTGTTGGAATTGGTGCTGCCGACAACATGTGCTCTTCCCGTTCCATCCACAGCAATATCATTTCCTGAGCCGTTTGCGCCAAAGCAGGTCGAGTAGACCAGCGTGTTGCCTGCGGCACTTAGCTTTGTCACATATGGCGATGACACGGTGGCGCTGCAGCTATGATAAGAGTTGAGGGTCGGGAAGTCGGCTGAGTTGGTCTGGCCTGTCAGGTATGCGTTGCCCGCCGAGTCGATATCAACGTCGCGCCCGTAGTCGCAGCAGGCATTCCCGCCCAGGTAGGTTGAATAGATGAGAGAGGGTGCGCCAACCAGATTGGTGTTCAGCTTGGCGGCCCATGCGTCTGTGCCCCCGTTCAGGCTAGGGTCGTAGGCGTTTACCGTTGGGAAGTTGGCTGAGGCGGTCTCACCTGTGATGTAGGCGTTGCCCGCAGCATCTGCCGCAACGCCATGGCCGGGCGTCGAAGCCGAGTTACCGCCGGCATAGTCGGCGCTGCTGCCACCGAGATATGTCGAGTAGATGAGTGAGGCGTTGCCGGATAGGGTTGTATCGAACCTGGCGAGGAAGGCGTCGATAGCGCCCCCATATGTCGCCTGGTAAGCATTCTTCATGGGGAAGTTAGTGGATCCTGTATTGCCTGTGATGTATGCGTTACCTGCTCCGTCCACCGCGACACCCCAGGCATACTCGTTTGCGTTGCCGCCTAGCAGCGTGGAATAGAGCAAAGCAGAACCTGTGGAGTTGAACTTTGTGAGGAACGCGCCGCCGCCTGTAGCCTGGAAAGCATTCTGGGTCGGGAAGTCAGCCGACACGCTATAGCCCGCGACGTATGCGTTGCCTGCGCTGTCGACTGCAATGCTGTAAGCGTTGTCACTGCTTGCACCGCCGAGGTACGTGGAGTATGCCACCGTTCCGTTGGCGTTGAACTTGGTGACAAAGGCGTCTGGTGTGCCGTGGTTGGTTGGTTGGTAAGGACCTACAGTGGGGAAGTTGGTGGAGTTTGTAAAGCCTGTTATGTACATGTTACCCGACGAGTCCACAGCGATGCCGCTTGACTGGTCCTGGCCCGTGCCGCCAAGGAAAGTGGAGAAGGTCATGGTTGGATCGATGATCAAAGGCTCTGCGCGGTTGTATGCTCCGAGGGCGAAGCTAACCGAGCCATCAGATGTCACAATGTAGCGGGCATCGACGGGCAGCCTGTTGCCGCCGATCTGCTGCCACGCCACAGGAGCCTGCTCTGTGAGCAAAGTGCTCGCGCCCTGTCCCCCGATCAGGAGGTTGCCTGCGGCGTCTACGCCGGGTATCGTGGCTGCGGCACTCGTACCTGTGTATTGCCATCTGATCTGGCCGGGGTCAGCGCCCGCCGCAACTGTGTATGTGCCTTTAAGCTGGCCCTGAGCGCCTTCATACTTGAGGGTTACACCCTTGTAGAGGCCGCTGTAGTTGATCGCGCCATAGACCGGCACATTAGTGTGCCAGTTCGCGGAGTCGTTGCCTGTGAAGTAGTTGACCTTAAATGGCATCTCGGGACCATCGGTGGCCAGGCTTGCCGCGCTGGCTCCGACAAATGCTATGCGCACAACTGGTCCATCCGCCGCGACCTCCCCGGCGGGAGCAGGACCACTGGTCGATTTCAGTGAAAGCGTTACCCCGGCCCTTGTGAAGAAGATTGTGCCTCCCGGTGCGTGCGCCAGGAAGCGAACAGAGGGATCGGTTTGACCGGCGTTCGGCTCAAAGGCAAGAGGCTGCCTGCTTAACGCCTGACCCGATATAGCCGCAGGTTGAGCGAGGGACTGATTGGAGATCACCGGCGATGAGGTGAGTGATGCCTGCGGTGTGAGTGCTTGCCGCAAGGTAAAGGGAAGAGCGGCAGTAGCTACTACCGCGACTATCACTGCAAGGGATAACCTCACCTTCTGTCTTTCGCGCTCTGCTCTGCCGCCCGACCCCGGCAAGGTACTGATATTCGTTGACATGGTGCTTGCTCCTTATATGTGTGTCCTGAACGTGGTTGTCTTGCGGGCCTGTTGCTGCCTTCGTTGCCCGCGTAGTGTCGTCATGTTTGAGCACTCTGGCCTGCTAAGCCTGTTTGTCTAACACATGCATTAGCGCCTCCTCGTTATGGGAACACAGCCGGGGAAGAAGGTGTTGGATACAATCTTCGCGGTCTGGCCCCTGGTCACATCACCGAATGGCCGGAAGTATGGGCGGTCCGATCCGTCGCAAGGCTCGCCCGCGCCGCCGCACTGGTAGCCACCCATAACGCTGCGCGAGGTCAGACGCATCACCCACAGATAGAAGGTATTTGTAGGGGTCACATCAGCGTAGAACTGCCCGGTGGGGTTGTCGTTGAAGCCCGCTGCATTCGATACAATCTTGGCCACCTGGCCTCTTGTGGCGTTCTGCTCCGGCCGGAAATAGCGGAGGCTTCCGGGAGCGCACGGCCCGGCTGGGCATGTATAGCCGCCCATGATGCCGCGCAAAGTGAGCCTGTTGATAAAGGGGTAGAAGGTATGGCCGGCGGGAACATCTTCGTATATCTGAGGGCCGGGATCCTCGGTAAAGCCGGCGGCATTGGCCACCATCTTGGAGATTTGCCCCCTCGACACCTTCGCTGAAGGACGGAACGTGCCGTCTGGATAGCCCGACACAATGCCTTTGCAAGCAAGGCAGCGGATATAAGGATAGAAAGTGCTCCCGACAGGTACATCACTAAACTCATTGGGACAGGCCGTTGCTGTACTTGTCGGTGAAGAGTTGGGCAGTGTGGTGGTCGTGCTGCTGGGCAGTGATGTCGCCGTGCCTGTTGAGTTGGGAACTTGCGTGGCCGTGGCAGTACCCGTCGATGTTGCCGTTGCCGTGGCTGTGCCGGTCGCTGTGCCGGTTTCCATTGGAAGCACAGGTGTGGTGGTGGCTGTACTAGTTACGGTAGCTGACGGGGTGGCTGTACTGGTTCGCGTGGGTGTGTTTGTTGCGGTCAATGTAGTCACCGGTGTGTGGGTCGCAGTTGCGGTGTCCGTCGGTTGAGAGGTAGTTGTGGGTGTGGCTGTAGAGCTAGCTGTGGATGTGCCTGTACGAGTCGTGGTCGGAAGGATCAGTGTACTGGTGGCAGTTGCGGTTGCAGATCTTGTGGCTGTAGCCATAGACGTAGCGGTCGCTGTCCAGGTTGGAATGGGCGTTGAGGTTGCGCTACGGGTCGCGGTTGCAGTAGGTGTGGCGCTCGGTGTGCGAGTCGCTGTTGGGGTGGGGCTACTTGTAAAGGTGGCTGTCCTTGTGGCTGTACCGGTAGCCGTGCGTGTGGCCGTAGAAGTAGCGGTCGGCGTCCAGGTTGGCAGGGCTGTAGCGGTTGCTGTGGAGGTCGATGTCGGGGTAGGCGAAGGCGAAGGGATTGACGCTCCCCAGAAGCCGCCGTCGATGGTGTATACCCCGCCTGCATACTGACCTGCGTCTCGCTGGCCTATCGTCCCGCCCAGGTCATATGTGCCGCCTGTGCTGAAAGTTCCACCCCCGCCATCAATAGTGGACCAAGACAGGTCGAACCCTCCACCCACCTGCGCGTAGCCAAGACCCAGCGCGAAAGAGAAGATGAGCACGGCCGCCGGCAGACGGAGAGTTGCAGCCCTGAACTTCGTTAGTGGATTGCGTGTTTTCATTGGTTTCTGTCCTCGATGTGGGTGAGAGAGGAAGTAGTCGTTAGGGTACTAAGGACAGGTGTTTGGAAAGAAGGTGTAGTTCTCGTCGTACACACCGGCGCACGTTACACTGCCGACTGCAGGCCCACCGGCAAGCCTGCTTGAGCCAACCAGCACATTACCGACAACAGTGTTGCTGGTGCCTGTGAGAATCGAGTTATCGATCGTGTGTATGCCCGTACCGAAGAAATACGCACCGTAGTTGGTGGTGGCTCCTGAAGAGTTGAGATTCACACTGTCCATGCTTGCATCTGAGGTCGCATTGTTGACACCAATGTTATTGCCACTGGCCACGCCCGACGCCGTTAGCGTTACTTTGCTCATGCTAAGGCTGGACCCATTGACGTTGTGTACACCGGTATTGGAGAACGTGCCGTCGGAGGCTATGCCCGTGACATTTGTCATCTTCAGTGTCGAGTTGCTGTTGAACACACCAAAGCTATCTGTGCCGCCTGACGCCGTCAATGTCACATTGTTTATCAAGGCAGATGAGTTGACATTAGCTACAGCAAAGTTCAACGTGCCGCCGGAAGCAGTAACTGTTACGTCAGTCATACTTGCTTCGGCGAAGTTAGAATTTAACACACCATAGTTGTTGTTGGCTGCACCGATAGCAATAATCCGCATATTGTTCATACTCGCAGCCCCGCCGAGATTGTACATGGTGTAGTTAGACACAGTACCGCCGGAGGCCGAGGCTGTGACATGCAATAGGCTCGGTGATACTAAGTTGTTGTAGATGGCTACCGCGTAGTTAGTGCCGCCGGTATTTTCGACAGTCAGAGATCGCAGTTCAGCGTTTGAGGCTCCTTGCAGTGTGGCCAGGTCGTAGCTACCACCGCCTGCGAAGGTGATCCTGGTGGTAAGTTCTCCCGATCCCTCGATATCCACATACGGCTTCATCGTGACGCGCTCTGTATATGTGCCGGGGCCAACCCAGACGAGATATCTGTTCGCGACAGCGTTGGTAGTGATCGAGTTGAGGGCCGCCTGTATGGAGGTGAAATCACCACCATCCTGGGCGACAGTTACGACGTTCTTGTATCCCTTTGCCTTGAGGGCATACAGTGCATAGGGAGCGGGGGTTATAGCCTGCCGTGGAGAGAGGGTGGTGTACCCACCTCCGCCCGTCTGCCTAACTGCAATCTCAAGATAGCGTGCATCGCCGTTGAAGGCTGCCGCCCCGAAGTCAAGGAGCGCCGTAAAGAGTCCTTCGCTCACCGTCCTGTTAGCCTGAGATAATGGCCCACCAATAAGGGCACCGCCTCCTGGCGCATCGTACAGCGCGAATGTGAAATCGTACTGCCCGTTAGCCGGGGCCGTGCCGTTCTTGAGCCTACCCTGGTAGGTGAAGCCTGACCCGGCAGGAGCAAGGGCGGCAGTTGTTTCGACGCTGAGCGAGGCTGCCCTGGCCGGTGTAACACCAAACAAGTTTGCAGCAGCGGCACCGACTCCAGCGGCCGCCACCAGCAGGGCCAACATTGCGATAAGAAGCGTCTTTTTCATGCCTGTGTCTCCTTGTTTGACATGCTGTTGAGTAACGATTGCGCGTGGGTTGTTAAGGCGTTGGCGGCTCGGCGCCATCGAGCCCAAAGGAACTTGCCGACTCTTCCATCATCTTGGCCAGTGCTTCAGGCAAAGCGGATAGCCCCTCGAAGTGACATGATGCGCCGCTAACAACGTGCTGTAGCTTGCCGTGGAGAGCAGGCGAGGTCTCACCGGGCCGCGCTCGCCATATCCTCACCAGGTACAGGTCGGTTGCTGTGCTATCGTTGTTATGGTTCATATGAACACTCCTCAGGTTTGGCCGCAGCCTCTTTGCATGCCTAACTATGGCACGCGCTGACCGCTAATGGCGCATACAGAAAGCCATACAGAAAGTCATACATGCTACCGGCGCACCCACTTAAGGGGACGGAGTGGGGGTCGGCACCGGACTAAAGTTCCAGGTCACTGATGCAGTGCCCATGTCCGGCAGGGTCGGCCAGCTGATCACGCCGCCAGCGAACCCCGCAGGCCAGAAGAGGGGACCTGAAACGTACCCGCCAGGTGTTACAGGGAAGCTGCCACTACCACTAAGCACCAGCCCGGCGCCAGTGCCAGGCAGTTGTAGGTCGCTGTCCTGGAATATACCGGCGGAAGGTTGGAGGCTTGTATTCCCCACCTCGTCTACAGCATTGATATAGGTCGGGAAGCGGAAATCGTACGTACATGCCTGGAGATCGAGGCGCATCTGAGCATGTGACCCCTGATAGGGGTCGTTGATTGGCGACCCGTTACCGGTCATCGAGGCCCTGTCCGTATGGTTCGTATATATGTACAGGATTTCATCATTGATACTTGCCTGCCCGAACACATCGCCATCAAAAATACGGTATGTATCAGTGACGGGAGTTTGCAGTAGCGCGTTGATGCTTCCGCCCCGATCAATCGTCAGTTGCTCATCGAAGGCAATCCCCGGATTATCAAACTGCCCCTGATAGTTGTAAGTCGCGGTGGCGTTCCACTCAGTAATCTCAGCGAATTGCTCGCAGCCACAGGGTGTAGATAATGCCCGGTATGTGTAGTGGCCTGAGATAACGGAGTTGCGGTCGGGGTTGTGGTTGCTGAGCACCAGGTGCACCCACATTACATCGCAAAGCGAGACCATGCCTGTACGATCAACGGAGCGCAACTCCCAGGTGCCGTCGTTATGCAGCACTACTGCGTCTATGTCTACATCGTCGTTGGGGTGAACCCCCGTAAAATCGAATTCCCAGTGGCCAACAGTCCCTACGGGCAAGAAGGTCTCATAATGCGCTGCAAGGGACGGTAGCACTACAGCAACTCGCACGGACGGGGCATCAACGTTGGGCTTGTGAGTCTCGCTGCCGCCAGGCAAGGGCTGTGGCGGTTTTTCGTCCGGAAATAGCGGGTCAAGAGCTATATAGCGAGTGCCGAGAGGGTTCTGCCCGTCAAAGGTCTTGTTGAGGTTACGCACGGCAAACTTATGGAAGTTATCGGGGAACGGAAGCTGTGCACCTATTGCGTCAATCGCCTGATCAGGGGTGGTAGCGCCCTCCAGATCGTTCCAGGCATTGACGATGGCCTGCGGCCCACCGGTCTCCTGTTCCATAAAGAAGGGCCAAATAAAAGCAGTGTACAGATGATAAGCTGGCCCGGGAAGATGGAGTGGCTGCCTGTAGTAGCCCCATCCCTGGAACGTCTCGAAGTCGTTAAATGGGGTGAAATCTGCCTGCCTTCCTGTCCAACGTGATGGCCATGTGGTTATTGTGCGGTCGAAGTATGCTTCGGCCCAGTTGGCCGAAGCTTCCACAAACCAGTACTCGCCCCCGTCACCGAAGCGGAAACTGCGGGTATGAGCCATTTGCAGCACATGGAAGAACTCATGGATGAATGCATTTCGGAAAAGTATTGTGTTTATCTTGTTCCGAGGAACTACAATGTAGGCGCTGGAGGCCGGGCCGATATTGGGGAGATCTGACTGCGTAAAGGCAAAGGCACCGTCGGTGATTTCATATTCCCGGCCATTGTGCGTGTTTCCATCGAGGGGATCGACAAGATACATGTCAATGGCGCTATCGCCACCGCCGTTGGGACCGCCCATATCGGGTACAGGGGTTCCCATAACCTGGGTCATGGGTCCATAGACGGTATCAGCCAGCAAAAGCAAATCGGCCATCATCTGCGCTGTTTCAGGGTCGGCGAACGGCCCTGCCGGATCGCACCTTGCCCACACTTTGAAGTGGCCGGGTGTACTTTCCAGAGCGGCCCAGCCCGCAGCGTCACAGAATATGTCGATGCTCGGAGAGGACTTTACTGTGTTTGAAGCTGCGTATCGTGGTTGCACTGTCGGCACAGGTGTTTGGTCATGGAAGATGCTACCGGCATTATCAGGGCGCACAATAAATGGCTGAAGCTGGGCCAGAATAGCGGGTGGAATGGTATTGCTCAACACAGTGGCCTCGTAGAAGATGCTGTCATCCTCGCCGCTCGAACCTGTACCGATATATTGGTTGGGCAGTCGCAGATCGCCGAAGAGGGCATATGCCCTGTAGAGCAGTGATGTTCGGTAATCTATGTGGCCCGACTGCAAGGCATCATCGATCACGGCCTGCGCGGAAGAGCACTCGGGGGAAAAGGAACTGGAAACAATCTTTGCTAACTGGCCCCTGGTTGCGTTGTTCTGTGGGCGAAAGTAGGGCTTGTTGCCGGCACTGCACGGCTCGCCTGGCGTTCCGCAAGGGTAGCCGGCCATGACACCACGCGATGCCAGCCGCTCTACCCATTGGTAGAAGGTGTGAGAGGGCGGCACGTCTTCGAACGTCTGACCTGCAGGGGGATCGTTGAAGCCGTTGGCGTTCGAGACAATCTTCGAGATTTGACCTCTGGTGGCATTGCTGCCCACGCGGAAGTAGGGCTTGTTGCCGGGAGCAAGACACGGTTCGCCCGGCCCACCACATGGATAACCGTTGATGTACCCTTCGGCGGACAGAGCCTGCACATAGGTGAAGAAGGTACTGTCAGGGGATACATCTTGAAAGGTCTGACTTCCTGACGTGTCAGCCAGACCGGCAGCGTTTGAGACTATTTTCGATAGCTGGCCCCGCGTAATGTTGTTGGACGGCCGGAACGTACCATCGGGATAGCCGCCGAGTACGGTGCTGCAGGCTAAACAGCGCACGTATGGGTAGAACGTGCTGCCCCATGGAACGTCGGAGAACGAGAGCGTGCAGGATGCATCCATTTGAGCAGCTGTAGCTTTTTCTCCGGGTGACTCTGCGTTTGTGCTGACAGGGTAGGGGCTGGCGGCGACCATTATGCTGCCTGTTATCAGGGTCAATAGGGCAGCACCAATAAAAGCGATTGCTCGATGTTGCATCTCAGTCTCCAATGCTGTGCCAATCACAACTGCTAATTCGCTACACAAACCGTCCCCTCGAATGCCGAGTAGCCTCTACCGCAACCTGCCCGAAGGGTAAGCCGCAACCTCTTTGCATGCCTAACTATGGCACGCGCTGACCACTTATGGCGCATACAGAAAGCCATACAGAAAGTTATACATGCCGCCAGGGCTTATGTAGGAAGTTGGTGCTACGGGAAGAAGGAGTTGGCGATGATTTTACTGGCCTGGCCTCGCGTGAGGTT
This sequence comes from Chloroflexota bacterium, assembly GCA_039932335.1. Classification (GTDB taxonomy): domain Bacteria; phylum Chloroflexota; class Chloroflexia; order QHBQ01; family JADMIH01; genus JADMIH01. The sequence continues at coordinate 4,923 of JBDTQH010000003.1, read as the reverse complement.
GTTGCCCGGCCGGAAGTACGGCCTGCTTTGCGGGTCGCACGGTTCGCCCGGGCTGCCGCACGGATAGCCGCTCATGACACCCGGCCTGTTGATCAACAGCCGCTCTACAAAGAGCCAGTAGGTGCTGTTGGGCGGCATGTCGGCGAACGTGTACTGGCCGGCGGGGATGGGATCCTGGAACCCCGACGTGTTGGAGACTATTTTGGTCAGTTGACCGCGCGTAACGGCCGAGTTCGGACGGAAGTATGGTCGGCTGCCGTTGCCGCACGGCTCGCCTGGCCCGCCGCAGGGATAGCCGCTCATTACCTGCCGAGAAGCAAGCCGCTCCACATAATCGTAGAAGGTAGAACCAGGCAGTACATCCTCGAACGTCTGGCCGCTCACAGGATCGGTGAACCCCGCTGCTATCGACACTATCTTCGAGATCTGCCCGCGAGTGACGTCGTTACCCGGCCTGAAGCAAGGGTCGCCCGAAGCGCACCCCGTGGTGTAGCCGTTGATAACTCCACGGCAGGCCAGTTCGTTAATGTAGTTATAGAAGGTGTTCCCCGGCTCAACGTCACTGAATAGTTGGAAGTTGGGATAGTGCAGGAGATCAGCGCCGCGCGCGGCCCAGGCGTCGTTGGGTCTTGCCGATGCCAGGTCTGTTGCCCCACCCGGGCTGAAGGTGAGCGACCATATGACCCCGTCCCAATGGAGGATGCCTCCAGTGCCTGCCACGAACGCATCATTTGAGGCGACGGCCGCAATGGACGTAAGGTTGCCGACATTGGGGTGCGGCTGGGTCGTCCAGGTTGTTCCGTTCCAGTGGTAAATCCCGGTGCGTGCCACCGCCCATCTGTCCGAAGCTGTTATGAGTGCGCCGTCCTTAAACTCGGTTGCCGACTGTATCAACCCTGTCTCGCAGTTGGCCGAGCATAGATGCAATGTGATTGGCCCGCCCTGGCACCCCGGATATGTACAGGCTTCGTAGCCGTAAGTCCACATCTCCGCCGGACCAACCGCCGCTACTCTCTCAAGAATAAAGTCGTCATTTCCGCCGCCCCCAGGTCTGCCGGACGAACCCGCCTGGGCGTCTGTGGGCAGCACGCGCTGCCAGTCGGTACCGTTCCAGTGGAAGATAATATACTGGCGGTCGAAGCCCTGCCATGAGCCGACAACCCAGATGTCCGACGGACTCCATGCGGAGAGGTCGTTGAACGTGCAGCACCCGAACGGTTGAGGAGCCGGATAGGGCGACTCACTCCATGCGGTGCCATTCCAATGGCCGATAGTGCTGATCCCTGTAACAGCCCCCGCGATGCCCCATGCATCGTTCGGCCCCACCACCTGAATGTCGTGGTAGCCCCCGGTTGGCCCGGCAATAGTCCACTGAGTGCCGTTCCAATGCAGGATGCCATCGTCTCCCGCAGCCCAGGCATCACCTGATGCGGTTGCAAAGACGCTATTTATCGTCCCCGTGCCCTGGCGTGGTGTGACCGTCCAGCCGGGATCGCAGGATGGAGGTGTGGGATAAGGACTGGCAGTGATTGTGGGTGTACTCGTGGAGGCGGGTTGCGTGGACGTCGGCACGGGAGTGTTAGTCGGGCAGACAGCGGCGGCGCTCGTATAGGTCAGACGCTCGCCTGCCGCTACTGCTGCGGTGCCGCATGATACCTGAGTGTAAAGCGCATCGTTCCTCTGCACGCCCCTGGCAATGATATCCACGCCGCCCACGGCTGAGCCCATAGCTCCATATACGACCTGGAAGGAGCTTGCACCCTCCTGGAAGACCACCTCATAACTGGTGTCGCCGTTCTGAAGGCAGCCTGTTGGCCCGTTATACAAGCAGTTGCGCCATTCGATATAGAAGGTGCGGTTGGGGGCTGTGCCTGATACAAGTGTGTATATACCCTTGCCGGGTGCGGCAGTATTTTGCTCTGTCCAGAACGGCAATATCGCGTAGGTCATGGCGCTTGCAGGCATACAGGTGGGATTGTAGTTATAGGTTGCACCGAATGACATGTAGCCGTCCGCGCCCACCTGCGCCAGAGTAAATACCTGGCCGTACAGCGTGACCGGGAATGGTAAGTCAACAGCCGTACTGCAATCGAAGCAATGGTTGCCTGTATCGACAGTGCCCGGCACAACGGTCGCTCCGGCAGTTGACGCTACGCTGTATGTGCTGCAAGCAGGTGTGGGCGTGGGTGTCACACAGGGGTCCGTGAGGCCGGTTACCTCGACATTATTTGTAAACGTCTCCCCCGTGTAGCCCGCGACTGCGATGGAGCGCAAGCCGACGTTGCCACCGGCGAAGCGCGATCTGGGCTGGTTGAGGGCAGGTCCGACCGAGTACGAGTTGCTTACAATGCTGTATACCTCGTTCGTGGAAACCGCATCAATCACGTTCGGGTTATTACCGGCTTGCTTGCTGCCCGCAGCACCTGCCACGAAGAACGACGGGTTGCCGCCGTATACCCATATGGAGTTGCCCATAACGGATGCCTGCGTGCCTTCCCTCGGCGTGGGAAGAGAGGCAATGGTCGTCCATACATCGTTCGCCATATCGTATCTGTAGGCGTCACCATCACAGCAGTTGACGTCGCGCCAGCCGCCAAAGGTGTACAGGTACTGCCCCGAGACCGCATAGGCACCAAGGGCGTTTATGGCAGGCATATTTGTTTTGGTCAGCCACGTGTTGGACGCGACGTTGTACTCCCATGTCTGGTTCTGTGCTGACGCTCTGGAGTCATAGCGCAAGCCGCCCGCAACATAGATTTTGCCGTTGTACTGGCCGACGTAGGAGCCCATACGAGGGGCTGGCATAGGCGCACCGGCAGACCATGTGTTGGTTGCTATATCGAAAATGCGCGTGTCTGAGTAAACGGCAGATGGTATGTAGTCTTCCCCACCGAACACGTAGAGTTTACCGCTCTGATAGACAGTCCTGGCATCGAGGGTCGGCACAGGCATGTCAGCGAGGGCCGTCCAGGTGCTATTGGCCGGGTCGTACCTGTAGTGCCCTGCCAGAAGGGCATCCCGATGGATGCCACCCATGGAGTAATAATATGTACCGTCACCTGCGCCTGTATTGCCGTAAATATCGAGGCTTGGCACCGGCGTAACCACCACCCAGGGGCCGCCGGGAACTGGAGCGCAGGCGCCGGTCGGGGTAGAGGTGGGTTGTGAGGGTGTGCCGGTCGCTGTCGGTGTGAGGAGAGGAACCTCGGGCTTGCCTTGCGATCCGTTCGTTGCGTGGGCAGCAGCACCGGATGCTACCCCCAGGTAGAACAATCCCGCAAGCATCAGGAGTAATGTGGCGACGAACGCTATCTTGTGCTTAAGGCCGGATAAACTGAATCGGTTCATGGCTTTCTCCTGCTTGCGTGGTTCTCAAGCAATGGTTATTCAAGCGATATTCTGCTCATAACAAGTATCGCATGGATTTAGCCCTATAGCGCATACAAACAGCCATACAGAAAGTCATACATGCAGCGACCGGTTGCTTATGCATGGTATGTCCCGGCGGTCTACAGGATAGATGTCTCATTCAGGGCTGGCACAAACAATTCAGACTAAAGTTAGGGTATAATCGAGTCCTGATCATCATGTCGATAACACGGCACGATTCGCTGTACTCACAAAACACGGGCCTCGTTCCCGCCGAGCCGATCACGGAGACACTATGGACCAGCCGTCACATTTTGGTACATGGCTCAAGCAGCAGCGCAAGGCTCGACGTATAACACAGGAAGATCTCGCCGAGCGCCTGGCTTGCTCGGCTGTGCTCGTGCAGAAGATCGAGGCGGGCGAGCGCAATCCCTCCGCACAGTTGGCTGTGCTGATTGGCGACTGGCTCGGCATTCCCTCCGAAGATGGTCCCGCTTTCTTGCGATTTGCCAGGAGCAGGACAGACTCCCCAACGCCGGAAGTCAGTTACGGCAACGCCTCCCTTTTTGCTGAAGGCAACCTTACTGTCGTATCATCCGCATCATCACATGCGAGCAATCTGCCGGCCTCCCTCACATCTCTGGTGGGCCGCGATGGAGAGGTCGAGGCATTAAAGACGCTGCTGGTGGGTGTGAACCAAGCAAAAGCAACGCGCCTGTTGACATTGACGGGGCCGCCGGGAATAGGCAAAACCCGCCTGGCCTTACAGGTCGCTGACGAGGTGAAGGGGCATTTCAAGGATGGCGTGTTCTTTGTGGGGTTGGCCGCCGTCAGCGACCCGGATATGGTAGCCGCCACTCTTGCCGAGGCCCTGGGACTGGCCGACAACAGTGCCGACTCGCTTCTCAGCAGCCTGCAGCAGTGGCTCAGCGGCAAGCAGGTGCTGTTGCTGCTTGATAACTTCGAGCAGGTGCTGGACGCATCGCCTTTCATAGTGGAATTGCTCGGTACGTGTCCGCAACTGAAAGTGCTGGCGACCAGTCGTGAGGCGTTTCACGTCTACGGTGAGCAGCAATATCCTGTGCCTGCGCTCGCGACCGCTGACCCCGCCAACTTGCCGTCTATTCAGGCTCTAGAGAGCATACAGTCGGTGGCTCTTTTCATGGAGCGTGCACGCGCTGTAAAACCGGGCTTTGTCCTTACTGAGCAGAACGCAGGGGCGGCAGCTGCTATTTGTGCACGATTGGACGGCCTGCCACTGGCGATAGAACTTGCCGCTGCCCGCATCAGGCTGCTTTCGCCGCAGGAACTGGAAGCCCGCATGGACGCCAGATTGCCTTTGCTAACGGGTGGCCCTCGTAACCTGCCCCCACGCCAACGAACCCTACGTGCCGCCATTGACTGGAGCTATAACCTGCTCACCGGCGAGGAGCAAGTTCTGTTTGCGCGGCTGGGAGTATTTGTCGGCGGCTGCACTCTCGCGGCGGTACAAGCCGTGTGCGGAATAAGGAGTGGGGATCCAGGAATGCGGAATAACAATGAACCGGGGAGCAG
>JBDTQH010000002.1:0-221454 GCA_039932335.1 Chloroflexota bacterium | reverse complement strand
GCAGACCAACCGACAGACAGACTATGCTAGTGCCCCCTGTTTGAGGCCCATAAACCGCATGCCCTGTCCATATCCATAATGTCTTCAGCGACACTGGTCCAGGTGAACAGGCGGGTGCGAGCGTAGCCCGCACACCATAACCATGACCGCTAATAGATCATCACATCAATCATCATATGTGACGATGCCGCCTCATTATTTTGGTTTGTATGCTCTGGTGGTAGCCAAAAAGCAATACCTCCCACCATACCCCGGCAATACTTTAGTAGCTATTCTCCAATACCTCTTGACCGATATGCTGCCTCTACATCGATCAAGTCGCATCGATGCCGCCGACCTCGGCACATAGTCGAGTAATCGAACTTAGCTCAAGGAGAAAACTCATGAAAGCAATTGCAGGGACACAATTAGGCTCACAGTACGGATCACAGGGTATTGGTCAGGTCCAGGAGGCAGCCGAAGCCATCCAGAAGAGGGAAGTGTTGAGGGGCTCTCGCTCACGTATGACGTATTCACGGGTGATAGGAGCGCTCTTTCTCCTGGGGTTTCTCGCTTACGGAGGAGGTTTCGGGTTGGTGACTTCCTTCACCGGCACTCCTGACTTCCTCTCTACGGTTTTCGCAAACCAGACCATCTTCATCATAGGAGGTCTTCTGATGTTGGTGAACACCGTGGTAGATGTGGCGAAGGGGGTTCTGTTCTTCCCGATCCTGGAGAAGCACGGCAAGAGAACCGCAGTGGCCTATTTGGCCGCGATGATTGTCGAGGTGGTCATATTGACGGTCGGGGTGCTCGCGCTCCTGATGATCGTTCCTATCGCCCAGCAGGCTGCGAACGCCGGGCAGGCGAGCACAGGTTCGGCGGGTTGGGCCAACGCTCTAGGGTCACTCGCCGTCCAGTCGAACGCCATGGCCTACAACATCGGCGAGATAGCGCTCGCAGCTGGGTGCGTGTTCCTTTGTACGCTGCTGTTCCGGACCCGGCTGGTCCCACGATGGCTGTCGGTCTCGGGCTTGATTGGCTACCCGCTTCTCATAGCAGGGTGTATCGCTGAAATCTTCGGGGTTCACATCGGCATGCTGCTCACGATCCCCGGCATGCTCTTCGAGCTGGCGTTGCCGGCCTGGCTCATCATCAAGGGTTTCCAGCCCGAAGCCTACGGCGCTAGCGATTCGGTCCCTGGCGAGGCGGCAGAGATAACGCAGACCCCAGCCTCACGATCAGCACTGGCAGCTCTATAGCCGAAGGAGAGACGCGGTGCACTGGGTACCCACCGGTGTACCGCGTCGCGCTTCCGCACTTCAAATATAGACAGGTACGAAATCATGCTAAACAAGCGCAACCTAGCAAGTGACCCAGGGCAGCCATCTCTCTATCAGATCAGGATCAAGGGTCATCTGGGTCAAGAATGGACAGACTGGTTTGGGGGTCTGGCCATCACGCTCGAAGACGATGGCGAAACCCTCCTAACCGGCCCGGTAGTGGATCAGGCGGCATTACACGGATTGCTAAGACAGGTGCGCGACCTGGGAATGCCGCTGCTCTCAGTGACTCGCGTTGAGCCCGATCAGGTCAGTAAGGTCCATGCACCCGATGTAGAACAGTAGCTAGACGCAAGCAACCCGGATGAAGAAGCTTGCATCGAGCTAGCTGATGTTTCAAACAGACACAATCAATCACAATAAGGAGATGTATTCAAATGAGCACAACATTGGGCACAACTACGGACGTAACAGTCAAGCCCGGATTTCTCGGCCGTCGGGTGCAGGGACGAAGTGCCGTGGTCACAGCCGAAGCCGCAGGCGAGATCGTGCTCGCACAAGGCATACACAAGACATACGACACAGGCGCCGTAAAGACGCACGCCCTCCGAGGTGTTGATCTGAGCGTAAAGCGTGGCGAGATGGTCGGCATCATGGGACCTTCGGGCTGTGGCAAGACCACCCTGCTTAACTGCCTGGCGGGCCTCGAAGAGTTCGAGGGGGGCGACATCTACATTGACGGTACTCCCCTCAAGGGCATGTCGGACGACAAGAAAACCGAATATCGCGCCAGGGAGATGGGCTTTGTTTTCCAGAGCTACAACCTCCTACCCGTGCTCTCGGCCGTCGAGAATGTTGAGTTGCCACTCTTGGTATCGGGTACTTCTGCCAGGGAGGCGCGGCGTCTCGCCCTGGAAGCCCTCGAGATGGTCGCCATGAGCTCCTGGTCACGCAACAAGCCGGCCGAACTTTCGGGCGGCCAACGCCAGCGTGTGACGATTGCCCGCGCCCTCGTGAACAAGCCATCTATCGTCTGGGCCGACGAGCCCACAGGCGCCCTCGATACCGAGACCGCCAATGAGGTGATGAGCGTCGTCCTCAAGCTCAACAGAGAGAATGGCCAGACGTTCGTGTTCGTCACCCACGATCCCCGTATCGGGGCGATGCTCGACCGCGTGATCAACATGCGCGATGGCTTAATAGTCTAGCCTCGCGCTCCGGCAATCTGGCTGGGTATCACGGTGTAATTGAACAGAGGAGAATACAATGGAAAACATATTGGGCATGCCAATGGGGAACCTGGCCATAGTGCTCGCCGCTTTTCTGGCAATACTCCTGACGCCGGTGATCTTTACGGTGTTGTTCAAGCGGGTGATGTTCCGCATAGGAATCCGCAACATCCCTCGCCGCAGGGCCCAGACCCTCTTGATAGTGCTAGGTCTCATGCTCTCGACACTGAATATAAGCAGCGCGTTCGGGTTCGGCGATTCCCTCAACTACTCGATCAAGAAAGGTGTCTACAATCAACTTGGTCCTGTGGACGAAACCGTGACAATCAAGGGCGCAGGTGCCGCGGCTGCCTTAGCCCAGACTCCCTTCTCGCAAGCTACCTACAACCAGGTGGCCTCCAGGATCGCGGGGAACTCCTCTATCGACGGCTACGCCCCTAGCCTCACAAGTCAGGCCTCCGTCAGCCACAGCGTGCGCAGCGAGCCCGGCGCTCAGATCATGGGGGTGCCAGCGGACCAGACCCTTCAGGAGCTCCGAGCGCAAAACGGCGCAACACTCGCCGGTCTCAAGGTAGGCGAAGTGCTGATCAATGAGAAGCTTGCCATGTCCCTCCACTTAGAGGCAGGCGACTCTGTGCAGGTGTATGCCGGATCCCGTCCTATAGAGTTCAGGGTAGCAGGCATTCTCCCCAACGGTGGGCTGGCAGGTACAGAGCCGCAGGTGACAGCGCCACTCCCCGTCGTACAGGCCGCATCAGGGCTGGAAGGCCAGATCACCTCCATCCTCGTCTCCAACCGTGGGGGCGTAGAGGGAGGTGAGGCGGGAACCGATGCTGCAATGCCCGCCCTCAGCGCAGCCACCGCCGGCACTCCCCTCGCACCGGCGCCCAGTAAGCAGGATGGCATTAACCAGGCCGAGAGCATAGCCAACATATTCGCTACGATCTTCCTGGTGTTCGGCCTCTTCAGCGTTATGGTGGGCGTGCTGCTTATCTTCCTTATCTTCGTCATGCTCGCGGCTGAGCGGCGAGCAGAAATGGGCATCAGCCGCGCCATCGGGACGAAGCGCCGCCACCTCATCCAGAGCTTCCTGGCAGAGGGGGCCGCTTATTCGATCCTCGCGGGTGCTGTAGGCTCCGCGCTGGGTGTGCTCGTTTCCTGGGTGCTCATAAGCTGGATGGGCCACCTCATATCCGGTATGAGCGGTTCGACCTTCGGCTTCGACATCAAGCCCCGCAGCCTGGTCGTTTCGTACTGTCTGGGAATGATCATCACATTCCTGACGGTGATCTTCAGCTCATGGCGCGTATCCAGGCTGAACATAGTCGCCGCGATCCGTGACCTGCCTGACGTGAAAGTGCGTCGCGCGCGCTCTCGCTCGACTGCCGTGTGGGGCCTGGTGTTCCTCGGCTCCCTGGGGCTCGCCGTGATGGGTTGGGTGAATATAAATGCTCTCAGCTTCTGGATCGGCACGTCTGCGGCCATCATAGCTGCGGGCATGCTTGCGCGACGCTTCGGTGTGCCCGAGCGGTTGGCTTACTCGGCTGCCGGACTGGGGCTCATGACCGCGTGCCTGGGGAGCTTCTACCTCGACCACTACATCAAGCGGCTGGCGGAGCTGGGAGGCGGGGTAGAGATGTTCTTCCTGTTCGGGATTATACTCGTGGCCGGGGCGGTCTGGGTGGCTATGTACAACGCGGGCAGCCTGATCACGGGTATCGCGGCGCTGTTCCGCCGGTCAAAGACGCTCGCGCCAGTGCTCAAGACCGCGTTCGCCTACCCACTCGCGTACCCCTTCCGCACTGGTCTCACCACGGCCATGTTCGCACTCGTGATCTTCTCGCTCGTGATAATGGCCGTCGTTTCTTCCTCCTTCACGAAGGACGCCGAAGGGATCAACCAGTGGGCAGGCGGCTTTATGGTGCAGGCAACGACGAATAGGAACAACGCACCGCAGGCACAGGAGATCGCGGCGAAGCTAACTACCGACCCCGCGCTAGGCGGTACGGTCGCCGGAGTTGGTGTGGTCGCCATGTCGTCGGTTCAGGGGAAGCAGCTGGGGTCGACCAGGGCGAAGGAGTACAGCGAGGTAGTCCTCAAAGGCGGCGACCCTTACTTCATGGCCAACTCGCAATACAAGATAAAGGTGCGCGCCACAGGCTACGCAGATGATCGAGCGATCTGGGATGCGCTGGCAAGGGACCCCGGCCTCGCCGTCGTGACGGCCAATACCGTGCAGGCGAGTGGGGGCTTCGGTGACAGTTCTCCATTCACCCTCGAGGGCGTGAAGTTCGATGATAAATCGATGCAGCCGGTGACCGTGATGCTACGCAGCGCGGGTAGTGCTAAGAGCACTGAGTACAAGGTGATCGGTGTGCTCGATGATAACAATGTCCTTGAGGTCGCTGCCCTGTACACCTCAATGGCCGGCATGAAGCGAATCGCCGAGGCGAGCATTGTCCCGAGCCGCTACTACTTCAAGCTGGCGCCCGGGGCTGACGAGGCCACAGCCGTAGAGGACCTGGAGATTGCCTTCTCGAGCAACGCGATGCAAGCGGAGTCGCAGACGGAGGCGTACGATGAGTCGAATGCCACGATCATGGGCTTTATGACACTCATCCAGGCGTACATGGGCCTCGGCCTACTCGTGGGTATCGCGGCCCTCGGCGTGATAGCGATCCGCTCAGTGGTCGAGCGACGTCAGCAGATCGGGGTGCTGAGGGCTATCGGGTTCAAGCGGCGGATGGTACAACTGGGCTTCATGATCGAGTCATCCTTTATCGCGATGATGGGTATCGCTATAGGACTGGGCCTGGGAGTCATCCTGGCCTACCTGATGATGCACGATCCTGCGTTCAGCGGAGGCACCACCGAATTTAGCCTCCCGTGGCTACGACTCGGGGTGATTGTCCTGGCGGCGTACGTAGCTGCTGTGCTGATGACGTACCTGCCGGCGCGTCAGGCGGGTAGGGTCCCCGTAGCCGAGGCGCTGCGTTTCGAGTAGTAAGCAACCCCATGCGGGCAAGGGTAACGTTAGACGGAAACGGAGTAATAGCGGTAGGCAGATCGCTCCTACTCCGGTAATGCCTTGACCGGAAGCCGAGAACCGGTACGATATCCACACTATGTTGAAGTTGCTCTAATGGCTCAAGCGGTTGAGACGCTTTTTCATTCCGGAGTAGTCTATAATGAGCCTATGTCTACACAGATCCTGGGTACCAAGCTCTATATCCCGCCCCCTCGGCTTAGCGTTGTCCATCGCCCCCGCCTGATCGAGCGGTTGAACGCGGGCCTTCACCGCAAGCTGACCCTCGTCGCTGCCCCGGCGGGCTTCGGCAAGACGACCCTGGTCAGCGCATGGGTCGCCAATTGTGATAGCCAGGTAGCCTGGTTGTCGCTCGACGAATCAGATAACGACCCTGCACGCTTCCTGACCTACTTCGTCGCTTCTTTGCAGACAATTGCGGCCGGCATTGGAGAAGGGTTGCTGGCTGCGCTCCGGTCCCCTCAGCCACCGCCAGCCGAAGCAATCCTGACAGATCTGCTCAATGAAATAGCTACCGACATCCAGCACAGGTTCCTTCTTGTTCTTGACGACTACCACGTTGTTGACAGCAAACCGGTTGACGATGCCCTGACTTTTCTGCTCGAGCACATGCCACAACAGATGCAGCTGGTGATTGCCACCCGCGAGGACCCACGGCTGCCGCTGGCACGCTTACGCGCCCGAGACCAACTGACCGAACTTCGCGTTACAGACTTGCGTTTTACCGCCTCCGAGGCTGCGGGATTTCTCAACCAGGTGATGGACCTGGACCTCTCAGCGGAAGATATCGATGCACTGGAAACCCGCACCGAAGGTTGGATTGCGGGCCTTCAATTGGCGGCTCTGTCCTTGCAGGGTCATCAAGATACCAGCAGCTTCATCCAATCTTTCACCGGCAGCAGCCGCTTCATAATAGATTACCTTGCTGAAGAAGTGCTTGAGCGCCAGAGCGATGAGGTCCGGGCTTTCCTGTTGCGAACCTCTATTCTCGAGCGAATGTGCGCCCCATTATGTGATGCGGTGCTCAAAGGTAACCTCAACCGAAACAGCAAAGTAGCGCCACTGCCTCGGTCTCTGCCCGGCTCACTGCAGTTAATCTCGTCAGAACTCTCCTCACAGGCAATGCTGGAACACCTGGAGAAGTCCAACCTGTTTATAATCCCGTTGGACAATGAGAGGCGCTGGTACCGCTACCACCACCTTTTTGCTGATTTGCTACGACAGAGGCTTCTCCAGAGCACCACCATGTCTGCTGGAGATGAGCAAACCCACGTGGCGGAACTCCACATTCGTGCCAGCCAGTGGTATGAGGACCATGGCCTTGGGCCTGACGCTTTCCACCATGCGGTTGTTGCAAATGATGTGGAGCGCGCCGAGCGTCTGATCGAGGGAGGGGGGATGCCCCAACATCTGCGTGTCGTGGTGACTTCTATAGTGGACTGGTTGGAGTCGCTGCCGACGACAGTGCTGAACGCCCGGCCCTGGTTGTGGTGGAGGCATGGCTCGTTGTTACTGGCTATTGGCCAGACGACCGGCGTTGAGGAGAAGCTAAACGCTGCTGAAGCCGCTCTGGAAGGTGGCGAACCAGACGACAAGACGCGCAACCTTGTCGGGCAAATTGCCACCGCCAGGGCTGTGTTGGCTCTCACACGGTACCAGCCGGGAACGATAATTGCCCAGTCGCGCCGCGCATTGGAGTACCTGCACCCCAACAACCTGTCGTTACGCGCTAACGCTAACTGGACGATGGGGTATGCCTACATGCTCCAGGGCGACCGGGCTGAGGCCCGCCGGGCCTATACTGAAGCTATATCGCTCAGCCAGACAGCCGAGAATGTGTTCACCACTATACTGGCGACAAGCGGCCTGGGCCAGGTACAGGAAGCAGAAAACCAGCTGTCTCTGGCGGCCGAGACCTACCGACGCGTCATCCTTTTGGCCGGTGATCAGCCGCTGCAGGTTATCAGCGGAGCGTATCTTGGCCTGGCCCGTATCTTTTACCAATGGAACGACCTGGAGACCGCTAAGCAGCACGGGGAACAGAGCCTCCAACTAGCACGGCAGTATGGTAAAGTCATTGACAGATTCGTTGTGTGCGAGGTGTTTCTAGCCCGCCTCAAGCTGGCCCAGGGAGATGTGGCCGGTGCGGTCGATATTCTTGATCGGGCCGGTCAGTCCGCGCGTCAGCAAAACTTTGTGCATCGCATTCCGGAAGTGGCGGCCGAGCAAGTGCTGGCGTTGCTACGCCAGGGCGATGTGGCTGCGGCCGCTCATCTCGCGCAAACTCACGAACTCCCGCTCAGCCAGGCGCGGGTCCACCTGGTCCAGGGCAACCCGTCCGCAGCCCTGGCGGTGCTGGCGCAATTGCGACGGCAGGCAGAGGCAAAAGGTTGGGCAGATGAGCGGCTCAAGGTGCTGGTCTTAGAGGCGGTCGCGCTCCATGCGCATGATGAAAGAGACCAGGCCGTGCGACTGCTTGGTGAGGCGCTGGCACTGGCCGAACCGGAGGGTTTCATCCGTATCTTTGTAGACGAAGGGCCCCCTATGCAGGCACTGTTGCGAGATGCCGCAAAACCAGGGTTTCCACAGCCTGAATTGGCCGCAGGGCCAAGAACCGGCAGGGATGGTATCACCCTCAACTCCCTGGCTTTGCCGGGAACCCTGTATGTTCACCAATTACTGGCAGCCTTTGAGGAGACTGGGAGCGACGAGGAAGCCGGGAAGTTTGAAGAGGCTAAAGGTAGAGCACCCAGCGGTCAGCTTTTGATTGAGCCACTCAGCGAGCGTGAACTGGAGGTGCTACGGCTGCTCGGAACCGAATTGAACGGTCCTGAAATCGCCGGCGAACTGATGGTGTCCCTCAATACCATGCGTACCCACACCAGAAACATTTACAACAAGCTTGGGGTGGACAACCGCCGGGCGGCTGTCCGGCGGGCAGAAGAGCTCCACTTGTTGTAACGAACACAGGGACACCACCCCGACCTCAGCCCCGGCAGGATTATCGAACCCCTGCCGGGGCTTTGTTATTTCCCTCATAACTCCCTCCAGTAGCACGCGTCAATAAATCATCATATCGATCACCACATGTGGTGACGCGTTCTCACCACATTCATCTGTATGCTTTGATGGAAGGAACGAAGCAGGGTTCCCGGCAACGGCAGGTCATATGACCCGAGGAGGCCAACCCATATGAGGGGAAATGCACGAGGCACAGAATGAGTGAAACACACGAAGCAAACCCGTCATCTGACGAAAATGACGTTCACAACGATCAACACGAGCCTGGACTTTACGAGATTCGCGTCAAGGGACGCCTTGGTGACCAGTGGGCCGACTGGTTTGGGGGTTTAACCCTCACGCCGGACGGCAACGGAGATACGCTTCTAACCGGCCCGGTGGTCGATCAGGCAGCCCTACACGGATTGCTAAGACAGGTGCGCGATTTGGGAATGCCATTGCTCTCAGTCATTCGTGTTGAAGAGGGTGAGCAAGATGCGTCGGATGTCAAACACTAAATTGAGGCAAGCTGCGGTGGAGGATGCTTGTAAAGGAGATATGCATTTGACACATTTCTAGCCTGTATAGGCGCCCAGCAACAGGATGGGCGAACCCACACTTACGAAAATTCATTGGGTTGAACTTTTCAACATCCGAACCAGTAAACCCGAACCAGTAAAAAGGAGAAAAACGATGATTACCAAAGAAGAAATGAATTCAACCACAATCTCCAGTCCTACCGAAGGGGAGCCCACCCCCAACTCACCAAAGCGCCTCGCGAGAACAGCAGGTGTCCTATACCTTCTCGTCGGCATCTTCGGCGGCTTCGCACAGGGCTTTGTTTACCCCAAAATTTACGTCGCCGGTGACGCGGCAGCCACGGTTGGGAACGTCCTCGCGAACTCCGAGCTTGTGCGCAACGGCGTCGTCTCCGATCTGTTCCAGGCGACTGTGTGGGTCTGCGTCGCGATGGCCCTCTACCGGCTGCTCAAGCATGTGAACAAAGGCGTGGCGAGCGCAATGGTACTCTTCGCCGCCATAGGAGCTGGCATTACATGCCTCAACGCGGGCTTCGAGTTTGAGGCTTTGCGGGTGGCAACCGGTGCGGTGAACATGGCCACCCTCGGCACTGCAGGTTCGAATGCTCTGGTGCTGCTCCTGGTTGACGCTCATCACTATGGCCTCCTCATCTTCCAGATCTTCTCCGCCCTGTGGCTGGCCCCGATGGGGTACCTCGCTTACAAGTCAGGGTGGTTCCCTAAGGCCCTGGGTGTTGTGCTGGTTGGGGCCTGTGTCTCCTACCTGGTGGACTTGCTTGCGGCGTTCTTGCTCCCAGACGTGAGCGTACAAATCCACAGCTTCCTGTCGATCACGCCGGCAATCGGTGAGATCTGGATGGTTGTGTACCTGCTCTTCATCGGTGTGAGGACCGTGAAGCCCGCCCGGCAGGGCCTTCCCGCCGCCATTGCGATGCCTGGCGTTCAAGCCTGAAGCGACTAGCTGAAACGTCAGCTGCCCGCAAGCCTGATAGTGCCTGGACCTGCATGAAGAGGCTCATAATGCTTCGGCCCTGTGAGCCTCTGTCCTCTCGGTAACCCCACTAAGGAACACCAAAACCATACTCTCAAGCAATACTTTAGGAGCTATACGTCAATACCACGTAACCGATATGCTGCCTATACATCCGTCAAATCACATCGAGGCCTCTAACCTCAACACTGCCGAGTGATCGAAGTTAGCTTAATGAGGAAACCCATAATTTGAGTCTCGGCGCAAGTGGCTAAAACAACAGAAACCCAGATGTCGGAATTACTTATTAGGAATGGAGGGAGCTACAAAGTGAATACACATATCAACACAACCCTAGCGGCCTCGAACCCGGAGCAAGCCGCCACCCGCAAAATCCGGACAGGCGAGGTCCCTGTGCTGGGGCAGCCGAGCATATTGCTCAGGATCGAAGGATTGGTCTTACTGGCCGGTTCGTTGCTGCTCTACGCACGGAATGGAGGCGAGTGGGTCCCCTTCCTCGCCCTGCTTCTTGTGCCGGACCTCTCAATGGTGGGCTACCTGAAAGGGCCGGCAGCTGGTGCGGCTTTATATAACTTGTTCCACAACTATCTGCCCGCTGCGGGGCTCGCCGCATTTGGCGTGTTGGGCGGTAACCAATTGTTGCTGTTGCTGGCGCTCATCTGGCTCGCACACATCGGTATGGACCGCGTTCTAGGCTACGGCCTGAAGTATTCCAGCGGCTTCAAGGATACCCATATCGGGCGCAGTTAGCTCGGGACTGGAGGAAGGGCGATATTATGGCTCTAGCAACCATGTGGTGATGGCCACCTACAAGGAAGTTCGCCATCAACTCGCTTTCTAAGGATCGCGCAAACAAATATCGGCAATTGTAGTAAGGGGATGTTTCCATCATGGCAATAGGCATCGAGATGCGACAACAGGAGGAACCGGCAATGACAGGTATGACTAACACGACGAACACGATACACGTCCCGGCCCGCACCGTACACCGGGAAGCAGGGCTCATGAAAGCGATTGTGTACACAAAATACGGATCGCCGGACTTACTTCAGTTCAAAGAGGTACCAATACCTACTCTCAGGAACAATGAAGTCCTGGTAAAAGTTCATGCGGCATCCGCAAATGCAGCCGACCTCCATCTCTTGAGGGGTACCCCCTTCTTGTTCCGTCTAAGCGCTGGGCTTCTCAGGCCAAAAAAGCAGATCATCGGAGCCGATATCGCCGGGCGTGTTGAAGCGGTTGGCAGTAACGTAACGCGACTTCAGGCAGGGGATGAGATTTTTGGGAACGTGTCAGGATGCGGATGGGGCGGTTTTGCCGAGTATGTGGCTGTTCCTGAACATGTCCTGGTTGTGAAACCGGCCCGTCTCACATTCGAGCAAGCAGCAGCCGTACCTATGGCGGCAGTGACCGCACTCCAGGCTCTGCGTGATAAAGGGCAGATAAAGTCCGGGCAAAGCGTCTTGATTAATGGTGCGTCCGGTGGTGTGGGCACGTTTGCAGTGCAGATTGCCAAAGCCTATGGGGCTGAAGTTACTGCCGTGTGCAGCACGAGCAAGGTCGGTCTCATGCGCTCGATTGGTGCAGACCACGTCATTGATTACACCCGAGAAGATTTCACCAGGAATGGGCAGCGTTACGACCTGATTCTTGCAGCTAACGGCAATCGCTCGATTTCAGACTACAAGCGTGCCTTAGCTCCCATGGGTACATACGTCATGACCGGTGGTTCCACGGCTCAAATGTTTCAGGCCATGCTGTTAGGACCGTTACATTCAAAGACCGGCGGTAAGAAAATGGGCAACCTGCTAGCGAAACCAAATACCAGGGATCTCGCTTTCGTGAAGGAGCTACTCGAAGCCGGCAAAGTAGTACCTGTCATAGATAGGTGTTACCCTTTGAGTGAGGCCGCTGAAGCGATCCGGTACCTTGAAAAAGGACACGCCTCAGGCAAAGTAGTCATCAGCGTGTGAGGCGTGAAAACCCCCTTCCGTCACAAGATTTCGGCACGAACATAATCCATAGTCAAACACAGGATAAGGAGATAAATCATGGCAACACCGACTGCTGGCAATCCCCCACTACATCGTTCTCGTCGTGCTATGGTACACCGCTAACGTTGCGGTCGCCGTCTCCTGGTTCGCGATCCTCTTCACTGGTCGCTATCCACGTGCACTGTTCGACTTCGTGGTGAGCGTTGGCCGCTGGAGCCTTCGAGTACAAGCCTATGCATTCCTGCTAGTTACAGACCAATACCCACCGTTCAGCCTCAAATAAGTTGGCGGGAGCTGTCGTTCGGGCCAAGTTCGGGCGCGCCATGGAATACATATGTAAGAAGCGAGATTAGGCAGGTGGATGGCCCCACCTAACCGAAAAAAGAAGATATCTAGAAAGTCTATAATTGAAGAGATGAAAGGAGCTAGGCTATAACTGTTGATTGCGCGATTGTCGGGGGAGGCCCGGCCGGGTTGAATGCGGCCCTGGTTCTGGGCAGAGCCCGACGTAAGGTACTATTGTTCGATGACAACAAGCCACGTAACGCCGTGACCCAACACTCGCACGGTTTCATTACCCGTGATGGAGTGACGCCGGCTGAGTTTCGAGCGATCGGGTATGAGGAGATCGCCAGATACCCTTCCGTGCAAGCTCTCTCTCTACGTATTGGTGCCCTGAAGAGCCAGAAGACAGGGCCAGGGGCAGTTTTCGAGTTAGCTGCTGAAGACGGTGAGACGTTCTGCGCCAACAACGTCATTCTGGCCACAGGCTTACAGGAAACCCTGCCTGCGGTTGAGGGGATCTACAGCTATTACGGTAAGAGCCTGTTCAACTGCCCCTATTGTGATGGTTGGGAGCTGCGAGATAAGCCGCTGGTCATAATTGCCGAAGGGGAGAGAGCAGCCTCCCATTTGCCCAAAGTGATATACAACTGGAGCCGTGATATCGTTATTTGCACCAATGGGCACAGGGTGCTAAGCGAGGAGCAGAAACAGCTCTTCGATAAGCACCACATCAGGGTGATAGAAGAGAAGATAGTGGCTCTCCAGGGGCAAGCCGGGCGTCCTGGGCAACTAGAGGGGATTATATTCGAGAAGCACCCTGATATTGAGGTGTCCGGGGGCTTTGTGGAAATACAACGCAAGCAAGCTACTACCTTCGGGCAGGAGCTAGGCTGCGAAACTGATGAAGTGGGGGGCATAGTAACTGATGATCTAGGCCGGACTAATATAGAAGGGGTGTACGCTGCCGGTGATACTGTGAACTTTATGCAAAACCAACTAATATGGGCCGCTGCGAGTGGGAGCAGAGCGGCCATCGGTGTAAATACAGATCTTACAACAACCTATTTTGACCAGTAACCGGTAAAAGGCCAGAGTCGCCCTGCGTCGTTCAGAGGAGTTGGTACAGGTACCTGGGAAACAGGACGCGAGTTCACCCTTGTTTCAGGACCCAAAAGCCGGAAAGTGTAAGCACCCTAGCTTGCAGTTGCAGAATCGATATCTACCCATTCGGACCCTATCAGGCAATAAGATTGGTTATTCGACGATCGTGGCTCGATATCTCCCACGGCAAAGGAGCCGAGGCTACACACCCGGGCTCCCTTTCTGTTTCATGTTGAGAGCCCGGCTAGGGAGCCGTACTCTTCGGAATATTACTTCGTATCCAGCGCCTCAACCTTCAGTTGCTTTCCGCAGAAACGGTCTCGACTGCTGCTATACCACCAGAGCAGCGATCCCTGGGTGCCCCGCCGGCGCAAGAGCCAAAACAGCCTTAATGGCAAACAAGCAGGCTTCTGTTCAGCCCTTCTTTAGCGGCGTGCTGAATCTGCTTGCTCACGCTGGTGAACCCAGCCAACGACTACGGAGCCCCAGCCACCGTCTGGCGACGCGCTAGTTAGCTCACACATGTGTCCACAGGCAAGTAACTGCGTCTGCTAAGACAGAGCACGCAAGTAGAGGCCGACGATTTTACAGGCGATGGTAAACAAGTTGTTTTAGGCACTGATGGTGGAGTTGCCCGCGTCCTGGGTCTCAATTACAGGGATTTTATCACCCCAGTGTGCTCTCACGTACTGGTGGACCTTACGCCGGACGAGATTAAGGAGTTCTCCATACCAGGTCAGGGTGTGCCTTGTAGTGTATGTTAGTGGCGCGTGGCGGGCCCATATGAGGCATTTGCACATGTCCGGAGCATTTATAAGCATTAATATAGGTGTTCGCCAGATGTGCAAAGGGGAACTAGAGCGAAAGAAGCGTGGAAGTTTGGCGCCGAAGTAGCAGTGGAACAGTAATACGTGTAATTCATGCCTACGATATTGTCGGCTACGCATCTACTGGCCCCGTTGTATGCTCCTTACGCCGAGTCGCAACAACCAGCATGAGGCTAAGTAGTCCCAACTCTTATCCATCCACACAGCCGCCCTCGAGGTGGCGCGCTACCTTGCAGCTGGATACATTGTTGAGCTTATCATTGTGGACGTTGTAAAACGCTGCAGAGCTCTTCGCTAAGCAAAACCCAAACATAAGGCAGCAATTAACATGCCTTATGTTTCCGAATATTTGACACAAAAGTTACGCCTAGTGTGAGCTAGTTCGCCTACTGCCAAACTATGCTAACTATTGTAATTTATTAGTGCCGAAGGTGGGATTCGAACCCACATGGGGCTACCCCCACCCGCTTTTGAGGCGGGCGCGTCTGCCGTTCCGCCACTTCGGCTTGTTCGATTGATATTATACCTTATGGGGTCGTGGGGCGCAATGATGGCTTCGTCTGCTTATGCTGCTTCCGTTGGTCGCAGATCGATGGCGATGGGCAGGGCCTCGGCTTCCCAGCCGCTTGTGTTGAGGGTGTTGCGGTTGTAGTATTTGGCGACTACCAGCCTGCGCGCTCGATTGTCTTCCTGGGGGTTGTCGATTATGCGGGCTGTTCCGGTGAATGTGCGGTCTTTTACGCGCACATTTACGGTGGGGTTGGCCTGGATGTTCTTTACCCAGTCGGATCTGGAGCCGCCTCCAGACAGCATATACAGCGTGTCGCTGCCGGGCGATGTGGCGAACCAGATTTCTACGGTATAAGCCTTGCCTGTTTTGCGGCCCTTTGTTGTCAGGTAGCAGAATTGCTCCGGTGCCAGTGAATCCATCATGTCTAAATTACCCCCTACACCACGTCGCCCGCCAGCACTCGCCGCTCAACTCCGCCGTTGAGCCTGAGCACCAGCGCGCCGTCGCTTTCTACACGCACGGCCTGCCCGCTGACAAGCCCATTGCTTTCGCGCACCGAGACGCGCCTTCCTATGGTCTCCAGTGCGGCTGCCCACTCGCTATAGACGGCCCCGAACTGACCGCTCTGTATCGCCAGGTAAAGCCCTTCTAGCTCTGTCAGTATATTCGCCAACAGCAGAGCGCGGTCTAGCTTGACCCCCACTTCGGCGTTGAGGGAGGTGGCCTGGGGCGCGATTTCTCTTAGCTCGTGCAGGGCTTGCGGGCTCAGGTTGGCGTTTATGCCAAAGCCTAGCACGGCGAAGGCCCAGTCGCCACCTGTGAACTCGCTCTCGCTCAACACGCCCGATACTTTGCGGCCATTGACCAGCACATCGTTGGGCCACTTTATGGCGGCCTGTATGGGGTGCGGCGTTATGGCAGCCGTTCCTTTGGTGGGCCGGCCCGGTGTGGGATAACGGCTGACGGCCCTGTAGATTGCCAGGGACGCAGCGATTGTCAGGTAGAATGCTTGCTCGGGCGAGAAGCGCGGGCGCAGCAGTACCGAGCAGAGGATACTGCTGCCGGGCGGGGCGGCCCATGTTCTACCTAGCCTCCCACGGCCCTGCACCTGCTCTTCGGCCAGTACGACTGAGCCCTCAGGTTCGCCACGGTGCGCTGCAGCCTTCGCGAGATCGTTGGTTGAGCCAACCTGCCTGTGTAGCTCGATGCGCCCGCCCAGGATCATGGTTCGCAGATGGCTGCGTATCGATTCAGGGGTATAAGCAGATGGGGGTTGTGTAAGTGGCATTATGGATGGTTAAATCAACCTAGCTACTGGGAGCTTCAGTAAGATGAAACACGATGATCTTTCTATTGTTGCCGGTATGGTCGCGACCAGTGCGCCACTCGTACGACGAACAGGTGAATTGCCCTACATACTTGCAATTCCCTTTTCCTACGTTCGCGAAGACGTGCAATGATTTACCTGCTTCGTTATGGTCACGTATTGCAAGGTTGCCACGTGCGAACTCCATATCTCCTAACTGGCCTTCTCCTATGTAAAGAAAGATGTTGCTATCGTTCCAACCATCTTTATATCCGTAGTCGTCACCTTGCTCGCCGGTAAACAGGAAAATGAAAGGCTGGCCCGCAGGTGTAGCTATGCCTCCCTGTTGTTGGCCGCCATATTTAGTATGGATATCTCGACGTCTGTTATATACTCTCCCGACTTCAAACAGGGCGTTCGCCTCTGCTTGCACGTTGTAGGTATCCTCTTCTTCTCTTACTTGCAAATGTGCATTCTCACGGTCAAAGCTGAGGGTTTCTTTGCCCATCAGCCTGTCGTGGATGCGCCCGGCTATTCTGTCGAGGTGTTCGGGTTGCTGCACGAAATCGAGGTCGTCGGTGGCGATGGTGAGGACGGGGCAGAGGTTGAAGCCCGTCACCCACTCGTCGTAGAGGGTGTTCAGTCGTGCGAGATATTCTGCGCTGATCTCACGCTCGAAGTCACGGCCGCGCCTGGCGATGCGGTTGAGGAGGGTATCCACGGAAGCCTGCAAGTAGACCACCAGGTTGGGCGGTGGAAGCAGGGAGGCCACGGAATTGTACAGGCCCCAGTAGGTTGCCCAGTCGCGGTCGCTGATGTAGCCCTGGCGGTAGAGATTGCGGGCGAATATCTCTGCGTCCTCGTACACTGTTCTGTCTTGCAAGACGGATGTGGGGTGATCCATGAGAGCGCGGTGGTCGTGCAGGCGGCGGGAGAGAAAGAACACCTGCGAGTGAAAGCTCCAGCCCTTCATATCGCGGTAGAAGTCGGCCAGGTATGGGTTATCAACGACTGCCTCGAAGAAGGGCTGCCAGCTAAGCCGTTCGGAGAGCAGTGTGGTGAGGCTTGATTTGCCTACGCCGATGTTGCCTGCTATGGCGACGAAATATTTCTGCATTATGCTTCGCTCTCATCGAACTTGAAGCCCGCGGGCAGCAATTCTTCCACGGTCATCACGAGCCGTCCTTTGCCTTTGTCGGGGGGTGGTTCCATTAATACTGTGCAGCCAGGCGCAAGCTCGTACAGGACCTGCCTGCATACTCCGCAGGGCGATGTTGGGTGAGGCTGGTCGCCCACCACGGCGATGGCCACAAAGCTGCCCGGCTGCTCGCCTGCCGCGATTGCGCTGCCCAGTGCCACTCTTTCCGCGCAGATGGTGGGAGAATAGGCGGCGTTCTCGATGTTGCAGCCTGTGTATATTTTACCGCTCTTTGCCAGCAAGGCAGCCCCTACCTTGAAGTGCGAATAGGGAGTGTATGCACGCTCGCGCACTTTGATGGCATCGCTGACAAGTGCGTCGTAATCGGTCTCGTTGGTCAATGGGGGTATCTCCTGGTTGCTTTATTGATTACGGTAACTCACCGCAGAGGCGCAGAGAGCGCCGAGGTTCGCAGAGGTCATTAAGGTTTGCATTGTACTGTGCGCAGCGAGTAGGCAGCCCAGGCCGTCAACTGACCCCTGACCCCTGACCCCTAACGTGCCTAGCCCTCATCGTCGTCTTCGTCTTCGCCTTCTTCGGGGGGTCGTTGGCGCACTATGGAAAGCTGTTTGAGGCGTGCTCCTTCGGTGCTCAGCACTGTGATCGTATAGTTGCCTAACGTGATGGTGTCGCCGGGGACCGGTATGCGGCCCAGCTCTTCATAGACCAGACCGCCTATGGTGTCCGAGTCCTCGGCCTCCCAGTCGGTGCCCAGTAGCTCGTTAACATCGTCGAGGGGCACACGGGCGTCAACGTTTGTCTCGTATTCGTTCACACGCTCGATCATTTGCGGCTCTACGTCATACTCGTCCTGTATCTCTCCAACGATCTCTTCCAGCAAATCCTCTATAGTGACGAGGCCCGCTGTACCGCCGTATTCGTCTACGACGATGGTCATGTGCATGCGCCCTTTTTGCAATTCACGCAGCAGTTCGTCTACTTTTTTCGTTTCGGGCACGTAGTAAACGGGTCTCATAACGTGCATGACGGAAGAATCGTCGCCGTGTTGCCTTATCACCCGCAGGATGTCCTGTACCGTGGCGACACCTACCACTGTGTCAATACTCTCTTTGAAGATGGGGAGGCGGGTGTGGCCGCTCTGCAAGGCAATGTCGGCGGCGTGGGCGACGGTCGAGTCGTCTTCGACGGCTACGATGTAGGGTCGCGGCACCATCACTTCTCGCACGACGGTATCACCGAACTCGAAGATGGAGTGTATGAGGTCTTCTTCTTCTTGCTGGATAATTCCTTCCTCTTCGCCCACGTTGACCAGCATGCGCATCTCTTCCTGGGTAACGAACGGGCCTGCGGGCGCGGTTCTGCCTCCGACCAGGCGTACAACAGGTTTGGCCAGCAGCGCGGCCAGACCGACCAGGGGCGACACGACTTGCCGTATGCTATTTATAGGCCGGAAGAGGGCTATGGCTGTGCGCTCTGGGTTGCGTATCGCTAGCGCCTTGGGCACCGCGATGCCGAGCACTAACACGATTACTGCCGCGATTACCACCGCCAGCACATGCGACCACCAGGTTACGAAGTGGCTGGAAATAAAGAGCGAGAGTGCGCCGATGGTGAGGAGGGCCAGGGTATTGACGAAGAGTAGGGTGGTGGGGAAGCGCTGGGGGTTGTCCAGCAGATCGTTTATGGCCTGGGCGCGTGGTACGCCGCGGTCCAACAATTGGCGCAATCGCAGACGTGATATATTGGTAAGTGCGGTTTCAACCGCGGCGTCGAGGGCTATCAATAAGAGGCATAGCACGGCCACAATAAGTGCTATCCAACTGTCAGGCTCCAAGAAATGTGGGAACTCCTACTAAGGGTCAGGTGTCAGGGATCCGATAGAGGTGTCAGGATAATTCACGAGCATACCAATCCTGACACCTCCTCCCGGTCCCTAACGAAAGAGCGCGCTCACGGAGCGGTCTTCGTGAATATGAACGATGGCGTCGGCGAAAAGTTGGGCAATGCTGATTACCTCTATCTTGCTGTTATCGTGGATACCGTTGGGGCGGAGGGGTACGGTATCGCTGACCAGTACTTTGGTGAAGGGCGAACTTTCGAGCAGATCGCGCGTTCCGGGTGCGAAGGATGCATGTGTCGCGCACGCATACACCGCCCTTGCACCTCTTTCAAGCAACATCTGGGCCGCAGCAGCGAGCGTGCCGCCCGTCATTATCATATCGTCTATGAGGAGGGCTGTCTTGCCTTTTACGTTGCCGACCATCTCGACAGCGTAGGCTTTATCGGCGGTGGGGCGCTGCTTCGCGATGAGCGCAAGGTCGGTGTGGCTGCCGAGCCGCTCGCGCATTTCGATCGCCCAGCCGACGCGCCCCTGATCGGGTGCTACCACGACCGGGTCGGGCAGATCAAGCTCGCGACATCTGTCGGCCAGTAGTCTGCGGCCTTGCAGGTGGTCTACCGGGATATTGAAGAAGCCTTCGATGGCGGGGGCGTGTAGATCGCAGGTGAGTATCCTGTGCGCGCCCGCGCTCTGCAAGAGATCGGCAACCAGCTTTGCGGTAATCGGCTCGCGGGAGCGGCTTTTCTTTTCCTGCTTGGCGTAGCCGTAGTAGGGGATCACTGCGGTGATGCGGGTGGCGGACGCTCGCTTGATGGCGTCCATCATTATCAGTAGCTCCATCAGATTGTGGTTTACCGGATGGCAGGTAGGTTGTATCACAAATACGTCTGAACCGCGCACGTTTTCTTCGATGCAGACGCGCGTTTCGCCGTTCTTATATTCGCTGACAAGGGCGTTGCCGAGCGGCATGCCCAGTTGATCTGCTATAGCCTGAGCCAGCGCAGGATGCGCCGTGCCTGTGAAGACCTGCAGTTGTCCCATCACAGCCTTATTCCTCCTCCGACTCTTCTCTTGCTGTTGCTGCTTCCGATCCTGTCTCGTCTGTTTGTGTGCTATCCGGTTTCTTCGTCAGGTGCCGGATTACACGCGCCGGGACGCCTACTGCGAGCGTGTATGGCGGCACATCTTTGGTTACCACGCTGCCTGCTCCTGTGATCGCCCCCTCACCGACCTCCCTTGGCGCGACCAGCATGGTATCAACTCCGATAAATGCGTTCTTGCCGATGGTTGTGCGGTTCTTGCTGTGCGTGGCACTGTCAAAATTGGCTGTGATAGTGCCTGCCCCTATGTTTGTGTCTTCACCTATGGAAGCGTCGCCCAGGTAGCTGAAGTGGCCGGAATGCACGCCGCTCTCCAGCGTGGAAGCCTTGATTTCTACGAAGTTGCCGATGTGTACGTTTTTGCCCAGGTGGGTGCCGGGACGGAGATGGCTGAAGGGACCGATTGTTACATTGTGGTCAATTGTGCTGCCCTCTATCATTGAGGAGATGACGCGGCAGCCTTCGCCGATCGTCGAGTCTATTATGTGGGTGTTGGGGCCAAGCGTGCAGCCCCCGGCTATGCTTGTTTTGCCTTGGAGGATTACGCCGGGATAGAGCGTAGTGTCGGGGCCGATTGTTACGTCCATGCCGAGGTAGACGGTTTCTGGCAGGAGCATGGTGACACCCGATTCGAGCAGGTTATGGCGCAGTCTTTCCTGGACGATTTGCTCGGCTTGGGCTAGCTGGGCGCGGCTGTTGATGCCCATTGTTTCATCTAGCCCCTCTTGCGTGAAGGTTATGACGCCGCTCTGCGAGGCCCGACCCGCACCCGACTGAGCGGGCAGGAGGCGCTCTTCCTGAATGGCCATTCCGATGAGGTCGGTGAGGTAGTATTCACCCTGCGGGTTTAGCTCGACCCGCTCGAGGTGGGGCCAGAGCCAGTCGGAATCGAAGACGTAGACGCCGCTGTTCACTTCGGAGATGGCACGCTGCACAAGGGTGGCGTTCTTCTCCTCTACCACTTCGACCAGGCGCTGGCTGGAATCGCGCACTACCCGCCCGTACCCCGATGGGTCGGCTGCGATGCAAGTCAGCACGGTAAGGTGAGCGCGGGCTTGCCGTTGGCGGGCGATAAGGGCGCTAAGGGTGGCAGTTTTGAGGAGAGGAGAGTCGCCATAGACCACCAGCACAGGGCCGTGGAAATCTTGCAGGGCGGCTTTTGCCATGTGGACGGCGTGGCCTGTACCGAGTTGTTCGGCCTGATAGACGTATTCGATGGCGATTGAATTGTTAGGGCCGTAGGTTGTGCCGAGGGTGGACTGCACCTGTTCGGCGCCGTGGCCGACGACGAGGACGGTGCGGGTGGGGGCGAGCGGGGCGAGGCTGCGGAGAACGTGCGCGGCAAGGGGAAGTCCGGCAAGGCGGTGCAGCACTTTGGGTTGCTGTGAAGCCATCCTCTTGCCTAGACCCGCCGCCAGAACGACTACTGCAAGCGGCTGGCTGTCCATTGCTATCGTTCCTTCTTTAGTAAGTTTGAGTGCCTGGGTACTCGGCGTTGAGTATAGGGCGCAACCTGTCTCAACTGCTCGCCATGATCACATAAGCGATCGGGCTGAGATATATCTGAGGTAGCAGTATACTAGCTTATGCATGGTCTGGTGTCAAGTTGGATGGTGCGTGAAACGTTAGTACGGGAACGTGAGGACAGCAGGATTTCAAGGTAAAATGGGCTCGCGTTTTACGTTGAGCTCAATACCCTACCTAATCGGGAAGCGCACTCTAGCCCACGAAGTGGGCGTAAGACAGTAGCCCCATGCGTAAGCGTGGGGTATATGCGTCCCCCTCCTTCCAAAGCCCACGAAGTGGGCGACACAAAATAGCCTGGAATATTAACTGTACGTCTGTCGCCCCTACGGGGCTTGTGGACTAGGTGGCTGTAACTTTTCGGGCTTCGCCGTATCTGCTGTGCAGATAGAGATGATGGGGGACTTCTTGAAGGAACGTGTCACGTGGTGTGGATGTTACGGGATTGGGGATTATGCCTACGGAGCAGGCCAAGACCAATTAACCCAAGGTCGGCTATGACTATAGCCAGAGAAGTACCACGAAAGCGATCGTTGACGATGCCATCGACTGCCCCTGCGGCGAACATAATAGCATTTAAGATCAAAATTGCCTGCCCACGATTGTCATCAAGAAAGGACTTGCCAACTGCGTAGATACCTCCGGCAGTACGGAAGAGTTGGTAGGTAAGGATGAAGACGAGCCAGCCGATAGTCTCGATGGAGATCAGGAGCCAATAATCGGGAGGTATGGCTGCGATCGGCATGGAAGAACTGTACTTCAGTAGAATGGCAACGATAGGCAGAAAACCAAATGCCGCGATGGTCAGACCAACGACCAGGAGTATGAGTACGCGGAGCCATCGTGGAAATGCATGCAGCTTACTTATCATCTATGGTGCTCTGTAGAGTAACAGTACCATGATTCGCGACAAGTATATCAGATTATGCCGAGATTGGATGTGGTTAGTTGGCGGAGTCGACCTGTTCAGAATGACTCCGCCTAGTTCGGTGCTCTTCCTTGACTTTTGACCCCTAACACCAGGTCAGACACGACCGATTATCAAGCTGGGGTTGCGGCTCTCTTGCCTAACTCCATGTCAAGCATGAGGAGAGCGGCGCGGTTGTCGCCTACCATGGTTAGCTGGTCGATGAGGAGGTTGGCGTTCTTTTCCTCTTCTACTTGCTCTGTGATGAACCATTGGAGCATGGCTTGTGCGGCGTAGTCGCCTTCTTTTACGGTTAGCTCGTAGAGTCTTTCGATTAGCCCTGTTACTAGCTGCTCGTGCTCGAGGGCTTTCTGGGCAATTTGGAGGGGAGTGCCGAAATCCGAGGCTGGCGAGTCGAGTGCCAGCAACTTTACCTTACCGCCGCGATCAAGGATGAAGTCGTATATTTTCATGGCGTGGTCGCGTTCTTCGGCGCTCTGCATTCTGAACCAGTGGGCGAAGCCAGGCAGGCTGATTGTCTCGCAGTAGGCCGACACGGAGAGGTAGACATAAGCTGAGTAGAATTCGTGCTTAATCTGCTCGTTCAGGGCAGCCTGAACTGTTTCACCTATCATTGTGGGGTCTCCTATTGTTCGTACTGCGTATGACCGCCGACGGCAGACCGCCGACCGCGTTGTCAGTTGTCAATTGTCGGTTTGGCTGCTTGGAACGGGGCGAGTTAGTTATGCCTGCTCCATTCTATCATATGGGGCGACACAAAGAAGAAGCCACCCGTAGTGGGCGGCTTCTTTTATGGGCTGCGTGGTTGGTTCAGGGTTTGAGCACTATTTTTACGCAGTTGTCTTCTTTCTTGTTGAAGATGTCGTAGCCGTGGGGTGCTTCGTCGAGAGGCATTCGGTGGGTGATGATGTCGTCGGCTACTACTTTGCCTGACTGTATCAATTGGAGTAGCTGGTCGATGTAGTTGTGGACGGGAGCCTGCCCAATGCCTGTGACTGTGACGCCCTTATCGAACATCTGGCCCCAGGGGAAGTTGTCGTATGTGGTGGTGTAGACGCCGACTACCGACACTTTGCCGCCACGCCGCACGGCGCTTATGCATTTGTTCAAGACCTCAAGACTGCCGCCCTGGTGCTTGACCGCTATATCGACTATTCGCTCAAGGACGCCGGTATCGTGCTCGGCCTCCATGCCTACGGCGTCTATGCAGACATCGGCACCGCGGCCGTCCGTCATCTCGCGGATCTTCTCAACGGGGTCCTGGTCGTCCACGTCGATGGTTTCGGCATTGGCGGCCTTACGTGCCATGTCGAGCCTGTAGCCCTGCCTGTCGAGCGAGATCACGCGGCCTGCTCCGTTGAGCCACGCGGCTTTGGCGGCCATTAGCCCAACGGGTCCGCTGCCGAATATGGCGACTGTCTCGCCTCCCTTTAGCTGTGCCCAGTCTACGGCGGCCCAGCCCGTGGAAAGGATGTCGGTCAAGAACAGCACCTGCTCGTCAGTCAGGTCGCTCGGCACTTTGCGCGGGCCGTAGTCGGCGTACGGTACGCGCACGGCCTCAGCCTGCCCGCCTTCGTAGCCGCCGTAGAGATCGGTGTAGCCGAAGAGGGCCGCACCCTTTTCTTTGAGTAAGCCGCCTTCGGGGCCGTAGTTGGGGTTGGAGTTTTCGCACTGAACGGGTAGGGCATGGGTGCAGAACCAACAGCGCCCGCACGCGATGGGGAAGGGCACGACCACGCGGTCGCCTTTCTTGAGGTTTTGCACCTCTGATCCCACATCCTCAACTATTCCCATGAACTCGTGGCCGAGGGTTTGCGGCCTTAGCTGTGGCGCTAAGCCGTTGTAGATATGCAGATCTGATCCGCAGATAGCGGTAGAGGTCACTCTTATGATGGCATCACGTGGCTGCTCGATCCTGGGGTCGTCCACGTTGTCGATGCGTACATCCTTTGGTTTGTGTATGCGTAACGCTTTCATCAATACTCCTGTAGTGCAGCTGTTGTTGTGTAGTTATGTGCTTACAGCCTGCTGATTAAGGAGGCAACTCCTGTGCCAGCCGGGATGAAAAAGACGGAGGCGCTTATGCCTCCGTCCTTGCTGGGTTGGATAGTATGCCGCGTCTGTCAGCCGCCGAGCAGATGATTGCCCATCGCGAAGAGGTGAGCTATTTCAAGGCTATCTTTGTTGAGGACAAGCACATCGGCGTCCGCACCTTCCTTCAGGCGGCCCTTGTTGGGGAGCTTAAGGACAGCGGCAGCGTTGAAGGTGAAGCAGGGGAGTATCTCCTCGACGGGCAGTGAATATGTACGCATCGCGCCAACGAAAGCCTGATAGAACGTACTGGTGCCTGCGCTGGTGCCTGCGCCTGCATCTGACGATACGGTAAGGCGATCTCGTGGTCCGCCATGCTCGACATAATATTTGTAGGAGGGTCCAAAGTCGGGGTCGATAGTGTCCATATCCACGTATGCGCCGCGCCTGGCTAGAGCGACGGCATCTTCTATCAGTTCATGGCTGCGCGTGATATGGGTGGCGTGAAGGTTTTTCGCGGGAATCTCGCTGTACTCATCGAGAAGGGCGTGCAGGAGACCTAGCTTCTCGCGGCCTGCCCCTGTGTGGAAGTGAGTCACGCCCGCTTTGCCGCTCATAGTGCCGCCCACTACAGAGTCTGACACCACGCGGGCGATCTCTTGCACAGTAGGCTTGGACGACCTGAAATCAGCGATCGCTATCTCGCCCACGCCGAGCACTTTGTCAATAATGACGATGTCGTCGCGGACGGAGCCGGTAAAGGTAGGTGGCGGGATCTGGAAGTTGCCTGTGTAGATGTAGGTTGTGATACCCTGCTCTTCGAGGCCGCGCGCCTTTGCCAGTAGAGATGTCAGATGCCTGGTGGTCGAGTCGGTGCCGAGGATACCAATGACGGTTGTCATACCGGCTCGGAGGATGTCGCCAATGGCTATTTCGGGCATACGGGAGGCCGGGCCTGCCTCGCCTCCCGCGCCGGTAATATGCTGGTGGGGGTCGATGAAGCCGGGCAGCACGATGCAGCCGGAAGCGTCTATCACGTCGCAACCCAGGCCCGTTGCATCCAGTTTCGCCCTGTCTATTTCGCCGCCTGCGCGCACAATCTTGCCGCCCGCGAGGAGCAAGCTACCACGGCCTAACGGTTCCGGTGCGTATATTTCGCCGTTCTCAATGAGGGTAAACACCGTTATGGCCTCCTGTTTGGCTGTTGGCGAGTGGGGATGTCAGCACGCTCTGTAGTGTGGTGAGCCGCCACCCGGGACTGGCAAGACATTATTATCTCTGTGCTGTTCGTTATATCTGTATCTATATGCACAGAGCGTACCGGGCAAGTATAGCAGCCAGGCAAGCCGGGAACAACAGGCTCAGTGGACAGAAGTAGAGGCGGTGTTTGCATTGTAGCTGTACGACCGTGACAGAGCAAATGATGCGGGTTGTGGATGGGCATGCTAGGCTCTCTAATGCGGAATACCAATCTATCTCGGTTATCATGATGATTGCGGCGGCTTTGCCTGCTTACGGCTTATGTATGAGTATGCGGAGTTTCTTCGCGGGCAGTTCGACCTGGACCTGCTCATCTCCACGGTGTCCTGGGTGCTAAATTTGCATAGCAGAGCATACGGACGTGATTCCAGGAATCACCTCCGTATGCTGAACAGGGTAATTAGCTTTCAATCTTCGACCAGCGTTGTGGCGGCGGGGAGATGCGCCGGCTGTTTACGAGCAGAGCGATAGATCATTATGATCGCTGCTAAACATGCTGCCCAGACAAGATCCATAGAAGACAATGCCCAGGGCCAGGGAATATAGCCCATTAACGATATGTAGACCAAGAGGAGTGCGACAGTGGTCACGGCCGTGAAAATAACATACCACCGGCCTAACCTGTGCAAGAGCGTCAAGCCGAAGATCGCGACTACTATCCAATACTGGACGCTCGTGCCCGGAATAAATGCAATAAGTGCGACACTACTTAGACCGACTGCTTCCCGTTCATCTAGCCTCATCCATTGTGCGATAAATGGTAGGCCCATCATCACTATCAGAAATATAGAGAGGGCAAATGCCGGAGGAAAGGCGGCCATGCCAACGCCTGTCTGGATTGAGCGATAAAGGATAACATTGTGCAAGATACCTTCGGCTCCAGCCGGCAGAAATGGCACGAACGATAGAGCTAGGATGCCTACAGCCAACGCAAAGAGACCTGTAGCTTTGCGCACACCATACCTGTATACCATGACCATCCATGTAGAGAAAATGAGCAGATGCTTGATGAGGATGGACAAAACCATAAGTGCCCAGGGCTTCCAACTGCGACTGCTCATTGGCGATTGATAAAGAGCCATTGCCATCAATAAAGGTGTTGCTGCCAGTGTATCGAACTGGCCATGATACCCTACTATGAGAATGGCCACAGGACTAAGCCAATAGATGATAGCAGCGCGAGGTCCGAGGATTTCTAAGCATAGTAGCCATTGAACATGTCTACTATGCTTAGAAATCCTCGCACAGCAAAAGGGAAAGCAATCGGGAGGTATGACAGTATGTTTAGAACGTTGAACCATATAGGGCTATAATTGTAGCGGTCCGTTTCGACATACACATTTCCACCATGGCGCATGATTCCCGCCACAATGGTATAGCTTTCAATGTCAAAGTTAAACATGGGCTGTGCTGCGAGCAGCATGCGTAATATGAGGCCAACCATAGCAGCGTAGACAATGGGGCGTTGAGCATATCGGAAAACCATGGTCATTAGTATACACTCCTGAGCAGCATTCTTGTAAAGGTTATACAATTAGCTGAAGAATTGAGTCGAGATGTGGATACTGGCCTGTTTTGGTTCTTGGCTAACTCTGTCCGCCCTGTGCACAGAGCAGAATAGAGGCTTGTGGGCGTAACTTCGGCTTTATCATAAATGAGTGTAGTCTTGTGATTTCTCTTCCTGCTCACCTGGAGGCTGCTATTGCAGTGGCTCTGCGTGCTATGCCGTCTTCTCAGTGGATACGCGCTGCACAGCAATTGAGCGAGCGTTACCGCGCCGACCGCACAGATGCAGGCGCTGTGCTGGCAACCGGGCCTAAAGAGGCTCTTGGCTATGCGGCGCTCGTTATGCCCGCTGCGTATGCGCAACTGGCAGGAGCTATTGCCGCCACGGTTGCACGCACCCCGCCCGATTTCCAGCCCGCCACGCTGCTCGACCTGGGGAGTGGTCCGGGTACGGCGCTGTGGGCAGCGGTTGAGCAGTGGTCTACGCTCCGAAGTTTGCACGCATGGGAGCGCGAGCCTGCCTTTATCAATCTGGGGCGGCAGCTTGCCGCTGCGGGGGATAATGATGCGTTAAAGCAGGCGGAGTGGCGGCAGATTACGCTCTCGGGACCGCTGCCGCGACAGACGGGGCAGTATGACGTTGTGATCATCGGGCATGTGCTCAATGAACTTGACGATGCGGCACGACGAGTCGTTGTGGAGTCTGCCTGGGAGCATTGTGCAGGGCTGCTCTTGATAGTCGAACCTGGCACGTCGGCTGCGTTCCCGATTGTGCGGGCGGCTCGCGAGCATCTGCTTGCTTTGGGCGCTCATACGCTTGCGCCCTGTGTGCACGACTTGCCGTGCCCGCTCCAGAACGACTGGTGTCACTTCCCGCAGAGGCTGAACCGCCCCGATTTCCAGCGCAGGGCCAAAGAAGCCAGCGCGGGG
The DNA here is from genome assembly GCA_039932335.1 of Chloroflexota bacterium. Classification (GTDB taxonomy): domain Bacteria; phylum Chloroflexota; class Chloroflexia; order QHBQ01; family JADMIH01; genus JADMIH01. The sequence continues at coordinate 193,085 of JBDTQH010000002.1, read as the reverse complement.
TGGGAGGAGGCGAAGTTCTCTTACGCAGCCATGGCGCGCTTCCCGGCTGTAATGCCTGCATGGGGGCGGCTCATTCACCAGCCACAGGTCAACAAGGCGGGAGTTGAGCTAATCGTTTCTTCCCAGCGTGGCATTGTGCGCCCACGCATCCCCAGGCGAAACCGCCCACGCTACCGCTGGGCTACGAACTTGAAGTGGGGCGGTGTGTTGGAGGAGGCGGTGGAGGACGGGGCGTGAAACGACATATTGGGAGTAAAACGTAAAGCGTAAAACGTAAGGACGGGCCTGAAACGCCAAGACGCCAAGACGCCAAGGTTATTGTGGGTTTAGTCTGTTACCCTGGCGGACAACTGACAACTGACAACTGACAACGGCGGTCATACGCAATACGCAGTAGCTCCCGCCTCACGGGTGTACCAGGGCACGGGCAATCTTGTTGTGGGCCTCTACCAGCTGAGGGAGGTCTACGTCTACCAACTGGCCTTCAGCTACTCGCACTTGGCCGTTGATTACGCTGCAGTCGACATTGGGTGGGTGACAGAAGACGAGGGCGGCGAGCGGGTCGTGGACGGCCCCACCCGCGAAACCGACGGTGTCAAGCCGGTAGCCTATGAAGTCGGCGGCCATGCCTGGGGCGAGATAGCCTATATCTTCGCGGCCCAGCACCTGGGCACCGCCTCGCGTTGCCATGGTTAACGCGCTGTGAGCGGTAGTCGCGCCGGGGTTGCCCAACACTCTATGCAGCAATAGGGCTTGCCGCGCTTCCGCCAGCATGTGCGACCCGTCGTTGGAAGCAGAGCCGTCTACGCCGAGACCGAGGCGAGCGCCTGCTTCGATAAGCGCCAGCGCGGGGGCGATGCCTGACGCTAACCGCATGTTCGAGCTTGGACAGTGGGCCACGCCTGTATGCGTCTTGCCGAGACGTGCGACCTCGTCAGGTGATGGGTGAACCATGTGGGCATGCCACACATCCTGTCCCATCCAACCAAGGTCCTCGGCTAGCTCTACCGGTGTGCGGCCGAACCGCTCTGCACAGTAAGTGGCTTCGTCGAGGGTTTCGGCCAGGTGGGTATGAGAATGCACGCCATAGGAGCGGGCCAATGCAATGCTCTCGCGCATGAGGTTCTCGGATACGGTGAAGGGAGAGCAGGGCGCAAGGACCACTCTGAGCATAGAGTATGGCTCGCTGTTGTGGTATTGCTCAATTACCCGGCGAGAGTCTCGCAGGATGGCCTCTTCGTCTTCCACAACCCGATCGGGGGGTAGACCCCCTCCACTCTCTCCTACAGACATGGAACCGCGAGCTGCATGGAAGCGGAAGCCCATTTCGCTTGCTGCCCGCACCTGGTCATCAAGCCGCGAGCCGTTGGGCCAAATGTATGTGTGGTCGCTGGAGGTCGTGCAGCCTGACAGCATCAGTTCGGCTATGGCTGTTTTCGCGCTGATGTAGACGGCTTCGGGCGTGATATTGGCCCATACGGGGTAGAGCAGCTTCAGCCAGTCGAACAGGACAGCGTCTTGTGCGCCCGGCAGGCAGCGGGTGAGGGTTTGGGCGAAGTGGTGATGGGTGTTGACCATGCCGGGCATTACCAGCATGTTGTGTGCGTCTATGACATGGTCGGCTTGCTGAGGTAATTGTTCGGTTGGGCCTATTGCCTGGATTACGTTGTCAATAACGTAGATGCTGCCACCTTCCCAGCGGTGGTCGTTGTTGTCCATGGATACGAGGAGCGCGGCATTCTTAACCAGCAGTGTGGACATCGGGTGGTCTCCCAACTATGAGTGTCCCAATAGTACGTGGTGAGAGCGATCCAGTCAAGGGAGTGCCTTTGGAACAGCTATTTGTTGCGCAGGAGGCACCTTACCATCCTGCAAAGGATGGGCGGCTGGGGAGCAGTCCTCGCCCGCCGGTTCCGCTCTCGCTTCGCTCTATGCCAGCCCCCTACAGAGGAGATCCGAGGTTAGAGTAGGGTCTTACTGACCTGTCTGGGTTCGCACGTTCTCGTAGGCTACACCAAGTAAGGGAATCAGTATTATGGCGGCGATGGAATTCGAAATAACAACAGGATAGAACTCCACCCAGGCTTCTTCGAGCGAAATAGAGCTCACCCAGATATCGGTATAGGCTGAAAAGCCCATGCCTATTATAATACCAACCAGTGCGAAGCCGACCGCGAGGGCGATAGAGCGGGGGTTATTGAGCCGGTTGACGTAGAAAACGGCGAGCCCTGCGATAAGGCTCATCAGACCGTTTCCAAGGCTCCAGTTCCATGAGAAGCCGTCGCCCGAAAGCAGATCTGTTATGATGTTGCCGATGAAGCCTGTGAAGAAACCAACTACCGGTCCGAACACGGCACCGAAGAAGAGCGGTATGGCTATACCGGGCCTGATGGAGCTGTTGAACTGCCCCGGTATTTGCAGCCCGGCGGTGACCCAGCCGGACAATCCGTAAAGTACCGCGCCGATAGCAGTGTAAATAACTTCGCGCTTCCCAACCACCCATGGGCTGTTCTCTGCCTTTGTATGCTCGGTACCTTCTCGATGTGCCATGCAACCTTCTCCAGTGTTGGCAGGAGATACTGCCTTTGCCCCTATGATATGAGGGAGGCCATTCAGATATGCCAGGAGTGTCGCGTCTATCGGGCGCTCAGTGTGACTTCGTTGAGAGGGCGCGTTTCTATGTCTGCTTACGGAAAATACGGTTCTGTAAACTGGATAACACTTTCGCGCACGATAGTTGCTTTCCTTGATGACGGTCCACCAGCGGTTGAGCAGCAATTCCTAATTACATGCCTGCGCTCTCACAATGCGTGGCCGGGCATGTTGCGAGGCAAAAAGCCCCTTTATCAAGTGAAATGCCCCTTCACTTATAGAAGAGGCTACAGACGCATTCGGTCATATTCCGCGTTGCGGCCTATCTTCCCCATGAGGGCTGGGGGTGGCACCTTAGCTGCGTCGCCAAGTTGTCGAGCGGTCTCCGGGCCAGTTCCCTAACGCTCTCGAAATAGCTCTCTATTTACTTGTTCTAAGCTGCCTGATTTGCCGTGTCAAGGCAGATTCTAGCATACCGCCGCGAGGCATGTCAATAGGCGTTGCTCCGGCCCAATTCAAAAATACGTCCTTGAAATTTTGAAGTTATAGGTATAATCTCTGCAGGGAATATTTGTTCTGTTTGGCTTTCAAGCGCCGGCATCACGAAATATCCCCAGGTTAAGCCTATCTTCTAACTTCGTGATTCTGAGGCTCTCTCAAAATCACGTTCATCAAGCGCGGTCTTCTTGCCGCTGTAACATGCTCGACAAATCATCGAAACCTAGTGAAAGGAGTTCAGTATGAGCTGAGTACGCGTATTGGTTGGCACACGCAAAGGAGCCTTTATCTTTACCTCGGATGGAAACGGGCTGATTGGGAAATCAGTGTCCCTCACTTTGCGGGATGGGAACTCTACTACATCACCGGATCACTCGTTGACCCGAACCGCCTGTATGCCTCGCAATCTAGCGGCTGGTTTGGACAACTGATCCAGCGATATGCAATGGCGGCATGACAAATCTAAGGAGGCGTATATGAGTGAACAGTACCCACGGGCAGCCTTGTTCGGCACGGAGGCGCGAACGCTCTTCTCTACGATCCGTGGTCGGGACTATCACCTGTCCGTCGCGCTTCCGGACAGCTACACGACATCGACACAGGCGTATCCCGTGATTTATGTGTTAGACGGTGATTTCAACTTTGGTGTGGCGGCTGGGTTGACGCGCTTTAGCCATTTCTTCAGGAAAGTACCTGAGCTTATCATTGTCGGCATTGGCTATGACATGGAGACCTCTGAGGAATTTGCGCAGTTGCGCGACCTCGATTTTGACATTCCTGGCGTGCCTGGCGCGTCTCCTGATAGTGTGTCAAACCTCTTTTTGGATGCCCTTACGCAGGAGATCATCCCTTTTATTAATGCGAATTATCGCACCATTCCCTCGGATCGCTGCCTGCAAGGCTATTCGTCGAGTGGCTTCTTTGTGCTCTATGCGTTGTTCCAACAGCCGGATGCCTTTCAGCGCTATATATCCGGCAGTGCGATCCTGAACGCCACGTATGATTATTGGATCAATCACGACGCGCAGTTGGCCGCGCACGATGGCAGCAATCCGATTCACCTTTACCTTTCAGTGGGAGAGCTCGAGGAGGAGGACATTCCCAACTTTCAGAAATTTGTGGCCTTCTTAGAGGGGAGCAACTACCCTGGTTTGACGGTTAGCAGCGAAATCTACGCCGGTGAAGGTCACGGTTCCGAGGGGATTGCGCTTACCTACCTTCATGGAATCGCCACTGTGTACCCACAAGTTGAACGCTAGCAACTTGATGTAGAATCCGTTTGCTAAGCGAAAGGGGCTGCTGTCCAACGGCAGTCCCGTTGTGTAATCGAAGAAGATACTGCTTCACCTCGTCATAGATATCTATTCCCTGGCCCCTAGTGTCTCCAATAGAGGCTCGGTAAGTAGAGATTTTGAGCAGGTCCACTTATAGCGCCAATCTGAACGCTAACCGCTATATCCAACTTCTGCCCCGATGTGCCGGGGCTAGTCAGAGTAATTCAGGCGTTGTGCCCTTGCATCCACCTTCCTGCTCGCTCTCATTCCCCCTCCTTATTTGTCTGACAACTCTTGCTTGCACCCGCTCAGGCGTCAATCATGCCTATGTAGGGCGCCTAAGGCGTGGACACCCGCCCTCTGCTTCGCTCACGCTTCGGACAGGCGGGTCACCGACAACCGACAACGCGGTCAGCGGTCTGCCGTCGGCGGTCCCACCCACTACGCACCACTCACAGCGCCTGGAAGGCTGCCATAACCGCTTGCAGCCGGTCTTCTTGCGGCGGCCACAGGGGGAGATTGATTATTCTTTGGGAGACAACCCACGCTCTGGGGAATTGCGATTTGCCCCAATCGTGGGGGTGGTCGAACCAGCGGGACAGTGGTGTATAGAGATTTGTTACTGCTACGCCGCGCTCGAGCAGGCTGCGGGTGATTGTGTCGCGCTGCTGCTTGCTACCCAGCACGATACTGTATTTCCAGAGCGGTAGCTCTCCGGCGGGGTGTTCTATGCCCGCGAAGTTCAGGCGCTGCCTGTATTCGGCTGCCAGATTCCTGCGCTCGGCTTGCTTAGTGTCGAGGTTGGCTAGTGATTTCGTTATTGCTGCGGCTGTGATGCTGAGGTCCCTGGTGCTGGCGAGTTCCGATTTGATTTGGTCCAGCAGGTTCAAGTCGTCGGTTACTATAGCGCCTCCACCACCGGCATCCGCGATCTTTCCTGAGCCAAAGCTGTAGATAGATATGATTGTGCGCGGCTGCGGGTTGATCGAGGTGGGTGATTGTGGGGCGGACTGCGCGGCGTCTTCTATCGCTATCATTCCGTGCTGTGCGGCGAAATCAATCTGTGCTTTGCTGCTGATTTCGCCCCCAAATAGCGGAACGATTAGCAGCACTTTTATGTTTGTATCGTTGCGGGCGAGGTCTTCGGCTTTGTGGAGGTCGATGCCGAAGCCGGAGCAGGCCGGTAGTATGTCCACGAATAGGGGTTGGAGATGGGCGGCGCGGATGGCATGGACCACATTGGCGCAGAGCATTACGGGCAGCATTACCCGGCTGCCGGGCGGCAAGTGGAGCGCCCTCAATGTGGCCGCAAGGCCGGTCGTGGCGCGTGAGGTGAGCAGTGCGCCGCGTCTGCCGGTTACGTCTGCCACTGTTGCTTCGCATTCCTGCTGGATGGTACTCACATGGTGCCCTCGATAATGCGGGTTGGTGCGGTATCTGTTGCCTATACAGGGCTTGGCTGCAGACAAACTCGCCCTGTATAGGCTATCGTGCCCGTGTCCAGTGCACGGGCACGATAGGATAGAGCGTCCAACTACCTGACTTTGCCGAACTCTTCGTTGGCTTTCTGCATGGCTAGCTGTATGGCTTCGTCTACTGTGGCGGTGCCGAAGAAGGCTCGCTCCAGCTCTTTGTTGACGACGGTTTCGACGGCGGGCCAGGCTGCACTGATCGGTACCAGGCGGATGTTAGGCACTGCGTCAAGGTACATCTGGCTGTTGGCGGGCGGCTGTGTGGGGTCAAGGAAGGCGGGAGAGGTCGATACGCTCTTCAGCGAGGGCACTATGCGCCCCAGCCTCGATGCAACTTCCTGCCCTTTTGTGCCCTGGGCATACTCGATGAAGTCCCAGGCGGCTTCCTTATTCTTCGATGATGCGGCCACGCAGTAGGCGTCACTGTGCAAGATTGTAACCTTGGTCTGATCGGTGGGCAGTGGTGCGACATCCCAGGTGAAGCCCTTTATATTGCGGAAGATGGGCGTCTCGACTCTGCTGGCGAGATACATGCCGATCTTGCCGTTCATGAAGCGGGTGTCGAGCGCCTCGGCCTTGATCTCCGGCTCTGTAGGCACGACTCTGTACAAGCGGCTCATGTTCATGAAGAAGTCAATTGCTTCGCGCGCCTCAGGGGTGTCCAGGGTGAGCTTTGTGGGGTTCTCGGTGTTGTCAACAATCTCGCCGCCGCGTGACCACACAAAGGGGGCAAGGCGAATAATTACAGGCTCAACACCCACGCCATGAATGTCCGTGATGCCGTCGCCGTTGGTGTCGAGGGTCAGCACCTGGGCAGCGTTCAGGAATTCGCCCCAGGTCCAATCAGCCGTAGGCAGCGGTAGATTATTCTTTTCGAAGAGGTCTTTGTTATAGTAGACCCCCAGGCTCGAAATATTCTGTGGGATGCACTGCACGGTGCCCTCATAGGTGAACGCGTTGAGCGATTGGGTGTAGTAGTCCGATGCCTTGAGGGTAGTGCTCTTATCGAGCCAGTTACCGAGCGGCTCCAGCACATTTTTGGCGGCGAACTGCCCATACCGCCTGTAGTTGAGCAAGAAGACATCCGGGGGGTTGCCTGCCGCAAACCCGGCCGATATCTTGGTCATGTGCTCACCCTGTGCAGGCACATGGTTGATTTTCACGTTGACAGCCGGGTTGACCTCTTTATAACCCTCGACTACGGCCTGGAATACGGCCAATTCTGCCGGGTCGCCGAACACCTGGAAGCTGATATCTCCAGACGCGCTCTTTTTCCCTTCGGGTGTGCTGCCGGATGTAACCGCGCTCCCTGTGGGTACTGGCTCCGTCGTGGGGGTGGCCGCCTCGGTGCCGCATCCTGTCAGGCTCAATAGAGAAAAGAGCGATGCCGCCCCCAGGTTTCTTATCCGCTTCGCAGTTCCATTCATTGTGTAACGCCTCCGTGTAGAATTTTGGGTCGTTGGGCTTTATTTTAGTTACCGCCGCGATCCTGTGGGTGAGCGCCGCGTTGCGCCCACTCTTCACATTCGATTTATTTCGTGCTACCGCTGTTCCAGCCAGCCGCGCTGCCGCTCTTCCTGGAAGAAGTATCGCTGGGCGAGTATGAAGACGACCAGCACGGGCAGTGTCAGCAGCACCGATCCAGCCATCAAGAGGGGCCAGTTGGTCCTGTCCATTTGTTGCAGAGCCTGCAAGCCAATCGGCAGGGTATAGAACTCCTGGCTCTGTATATAGAACAAGGGGCTGATAAAATCGCTCCAGTAATATTTGGCCGATAGAATCGCTACCGCCAGGGTGATAGGGCGCACCAGCGGCAGGGCAAGTGTCCACCAGACCCGCCACGGGCTGGCGCCATCGATCATGGCTTGCTCGATTAATTCTCTGGGCAGCCTCTGGAACGCCCATGCGAACATCAGCACAAAGAGTGGGCTTGTACCCATGATGGCGGGAGCGATAAGGGCCATCGGGGTATCGAGTATGCCAACCCACTTGAAGACGAGGAAGCGCGTGATCCAGAGGGTGATAGCAGGCACAAGCATGGCGATTACCGACACTGTGACCAGTATGCCGCGCAGTCTGGGACCAAGCTCGGCTAATGCGAACCCCGCGAGGGAAGCCGTGAGCAGGGTGAGCGGTACAGCGATGAGGACAACCATCACCGAGTTACGAGCGAAGAGGCCAATCTCGAGTATGCGGAAAAGCTGAGGGTAATTGGTGAGCGAGAGCATGGGCGGCAGCCATTCGAACTGAGTGGCGGGCGGCATCCCAAGGGGCCGAAGCGATGTGGCGATCATCCAGATCAAAGGAACGCCGAACAGTGCGACGACCAGCATGGCAAGCCCATAGTTCATGGGCCGCCACCAGGCGCGTTCCCAACCCTCCGGCGGTCCCGGCTTCAGACCGTCTGGTAAATTCTCTATTGCATCTTCAGGCATACTGGATACCCCGCCAGCGGCGCGCCACCCAGAACTGTACGGCCACCACTGCCAACGTTATTGCGAACAGCACCCATGTCATGGCGGCCCCATAGCCGAAGCGCTGGAAGTCGGTAACGTTCTGGTATATCCAGAAGGGGAGATAGCTGGTGGCATAATAAGGACCACCCAGGGTCACGATGGTGGCGGCGACAAAGCTCGCTTCGAGCACGAATATAGTGTCGCGCACGGTTAATAGTATGAGAGAAGGAGCAAGTAGAGGCAGTGTGATGCGGGTTACCTGATCGAAGCCGGAAGCGCCATCAAGGGCGGCTGCGTCATAGATGTCGCCGGGTATCTCGTGCAATCCAGCCAGCAGCAGAACGAACCCCTCTCCCACCGTGAACATCAGCATAAGCATGATGGCCACCTGTGCGGCGCGGGGGTCGGTCAGCCAGATTCCGGGCGGCGCACCTGCGGGCATTAGCTCGTTCTCGGCGCCCGAGGCGAACATCTGAGAGATGCTGTTCAAGGGTCCGTACAGGGGATTGAATATATAGAGCCACACGAGAGCGTATGCCACATCGGGGATAATCGTGGGCAGGTAGGCCACGCCGCGAAAGAAGCCAAATCCCCACTGGCGAGCACGTAAGAGCAGGGCCAGCAGCAAAGCACCGCACACCCGCAAGGGCACGGCAATCAACAGCAGGATCAGCGAAGCCTTTAGCCCGTTCCAGAACTGGTCGTCGCGCCTCATCTCGCGGAAGTTGTCGAGACCAACCGGGCGGGGAGGCGAGAGGGCGTCGAAATCGACAAAGGCGATCGGCGCTGTCATTAAAGTCGGTAAGAGGACCAACCCGGAAAGACCCAGAATATAAGGGGCCAACATGATGAGCAGGTGCTTACGATACTGGGGAATACGGAACACAGTAGCCCCAGCGTACCATATGCCTGTGAAACGCGTCAAGCGGAGGCGCGTGGGGCGAAGAGTAAAACGTAAAACGTAAAACGTAAGTACAGAAACGCCAAGACGCCAGGACGCCAAGGTTACGTTGGGCTTACGTTTTACGTTTCACGTTTCACGCTTTACGCCCCGCCTCACGCCTCCGCGCTCTGGGAGAGGCGAGCGAGACGCATTTCTCTGGCGGCTTTGCCTACGTCGTGAAGGCAGGCCAGTATCTCGCGGAACGATTGGAACACGCCTGTTTCGTAGTAGAGGATGCCATGCTCTTCGCAGAAACTACGCGTGATTGCGCAGGCTTTGCGTAGATTGTTGCGCGGCATGTTGGTAAAGCAGTGGTGGACAACCTGATTGTTCAGGCCCCCGTAGAGGAAGTCTACCATGTGGCCGCCGCGCACGTTTCTTGCTGTGATTACCTGCTTGCGGAGAAAATCTATCTTGTCGTCGGCGTGCAGAGTTGGCATACCCTTGTGGTTGGGCGCGAAACTTGAGCCGAGTATCACGCCGAATAACGCCTGGTGCAGCACGATGAAGCCGATACCGGGCAGCAGGCCAATTGCCATCGGGATGCCGATGTAGTAGAGGATATGGTGGAGTATGAGGGTCACGGCTTCGAGACCGCGATACTTGATTTTGTTCTGCCACAGGAAGCGCACGCTGGAGATTTGCAGGTCGAGCGCGGCTAGGATCAGCATCGGATAGAAAAAGAATGCCTGGTACTGGGCAATAAAGAGGGCAGCGTTACTCTTGCCTTCGAGCTGCTCTTCGGAGAAGGATACCAGCGGGATGTTGATGTCGGGATCGACATCGAGCACGTTGGGGTCGGCGTGGTGGGCGTTGTGCTTCTCTCGCCACCAGGAGAGGCTCATGCCAAGCAAGAGATTGCCCGTGATAACGCCGAGCGCTAAGTGCTGATTGCGCTTCTTGCGGCCTGTGAATACGGCCAGATGGCCGGTGTCGTGTCCCAGGAAGCCGAGCTGCGAGAACACCACAGCCATGAAAGCCGCACTGAAGAGGCGCAGCCAGATATTGTCGAACAGTATCAGGAAAACTATACCGGCAGCCAGCATCAACATGGTTGATGTCACCTTGAAGGTATAGTAGACAGGTTGTGGAGCAAATAGACCTTCAGCGCGCACCAGATCGACCAATGCCGCGTAGTCGCTCTTGGACTTTCGGGCTGCTGCTGGGGTTGGTTCGGCTGAAGGTTCGCCAGGTGAAGGAAACGTGGATAAGGCTGTCGGTTTGACCGGCGCACTATGCATAACTTGAATCTCCCTGCTTGACTATGGGTATGTCACGTTGGTGCTGCGTAGTCCATCTGCAAGGCAATTCGAGTCGTTGTGGTGCGGTAGAAGCACCACAAATAAAGTGGTGGGAGTGTATGTCGAGTTTCCGTGATAACGCCGGAACGGCCTGTGATTATTCAGTTGGGTTAGCCCATTATAGCCTCCACTGGGTCGAGAATCAAATAGCCAATTGGTGGCAGTGTTGCCCTACTACTCTTTTCGGCCCAAAGAAACGCTTTACTATACCGCGAAACGTGGTGCCGAGCGGCTGAATGTCAAAGAAACATGGCCCTGACAAGATGTATATTATGTGGGATTGCAGGTGTCCACTGGTTCAGAGAGATGTTTGGATGCGTTTACGCGGTTTATTCGTCTTTGCCGGCGTTGCTCATGCCTTGACAGCCTTCTGCTCTCTCGCTATATTGCCTACCATGAGTAGCAACACAAACTCCCTTTCACATGCACCTGCCTGCGTGCCCGATAATCCCGGTTGGAACTTCTGCTATACAACCGAAGTCCGTTTCCGCGATATTGATATGTTCGGACATGTGAATAATGCGGCCTATCTTACATATGTGGAGTCGGCCCGTGTAGCCTATTACGGGCATTTATCAGGCATCTCCGACCCTCGCGATTTTGATATGACCGTTGCACGGGCAGAGCTAGACTATTTGATCCCTGTCTTTTACGGGCAAACACTGCACGTTTATACTCGCGCTTCTCGGATAGGCACTAAGTCTTGGACGTTGGAGCACCAGATGCGCGATTCAGTCTCGAACGATGTGGTGGCGAATGCCTCTACGGTGGTGGTATATTTCGACCACCAGACCGGCAAGAGCAAGCCGTTAACAGACGAGATTGTCAGCATGATAGAAGCGCATGAGGGACGCAAGCTGCGGAGTTAAGAACCTGGTCATAAAGAAACTACCAATGAAAGGACACCAAATAGATGTGCTACGACAGCAACGCACGGCCCCCTGAACCGCCCGGCGAGGCAGGGGCAGCAACAGGCGAAGATATAGAGCTTGTATCGGCGGACGGCACGCGTTTTGCCGCGTTTGTTGCGCGGGCGAGCGGAGGGCCATCACGGTCAAACGTGCTCATTTACCCTGATGTGCGTGGGCTGCACCAGTTCTATAAGGAGTTGGCGTTGCGGCTAGCCGAGCAGGGTATTGACGCTGTGGCGATCGATTATTTCGGGCGCACTGCGGGTATTGGCTCACGCGATGAGAGCTTTGAGTATATGCCCCACGTTCAGCAGATTGAGTTCCCTTCGTTCCTTGACGATGTAAAGGCGGCGATTGCTTACCTGCACAGCGACGGTGGAGAAGGCAGCGCGACCTTCACACTGGGCTTTTGCATGGGAGGCGCTTTATCTCTGCTTACAGCGGCTGAGGATTTGGACCTGTCGGGTGCGATAGCTCTGTATGCGGGTTTCGGCAGACGATTTACAGGCACGGATAAATCCACATTGGAGCGTGCTGCTGACATTAGCGTGCCGGTGCTAGGCCTCTTTGGTGGGGCCGACCAGGGTATTCCCGCAAGTGATGTGCAGACACTGGATGAAAATCTCGACAAGACAGGGGTTGAGCACGAGATATTCATATATCCGAACGCGCCCCACAGCTTTTTTGACCGCAAGTACGCAGAGTTCGCCGATGAGTCTGCTGATGCATGGAGGCGGATTCTTGGCTTTGTGAAGGCGCACAGCGGCAAGTAGGCTCTTTACTTGCTACCGCAATGACCGGATGGGGCTATAGCAAGTTAAGAAGGGGCTAAGACCATGTCCGTATGGTCCTAGCCCCTTCTTTGCTGTATTGCTCGTTATCCGGGGTGGTGCGCTATACGACCGCAGGGTCTTGCGCATGTATGGGGAGGGCCACTATAACGGTGGTGCCGCGGCCTACGCCTTCTGATTCTGCCCAGATGCGGCCCCCATGCGCCTCCACGATACCCCGACACAGGTAGAGGCCAAGCCCCACTCCCTCCGCGCCGTGTTCTATCGCATTGGGGGCGCGGGTGTATCGCGCGAATATCTGCTCGATGTCGCTGGGAGGAATGCCGATGCCGTAATCTTGCACGCTGAGCGTTACAACACCCCCATCCCTGCCTATTGTGATGTTTATCTTTGAGTGCACGGGCGAATACTTAATGGCGTTCGCGATAAGATTGCCCACCACCTGCTCCAGGCGGCCCGCGTCCCACTCACCTGTGAGGTCGGCAGGCTCTGCTTTCACGTGCAGCGCTATTTGCGACAATGTCCCGGATCCGAAGTTGGAGAGGGTTTTGCGCACCACTGCTTCCATATTTGCGGAGCCGAGATGGAGATCTAGGCTGCCGAGTGCAACCTTCGACATATCGGTCAATGTATGGAGCAAAGTAACCGCGCTGTTCACAGCGGTGCGTATGCGATTCGCCGCAGCCCGGGAACGTTCTACATCCACCTCGGCACGTTTCAGGTAGCGAAGAAGCATCTGGGCCTCGCCGGAGATCGCAGTGAGCGGTTGGCGGACATCATGAATTGTGGTAGCGAGGAACTCTTCGCGCACCTGCTCGGTATGAGCACCAAGCGCAACTAACCCCTGATGTATCGCCCCGTCCAGGGCATCGTTTACAAGGATCTCGGCGGCTACTATGTCGTCGGTGGGCGCGACGACGGGGATCGAATGGCGAAGAGACCGCCAGATTTCTTGTCTCAGCAGCCTAAACTCCACCACCACATCGGCGGGTGCTAGCCCTTGGCGGGCGCGCGCCAACGCATGCTCGTGGGAGGCAGCACGTATCCCTGCATCCTCAAGTGGGGCGTATGCGTCTATCCAGCGCGGCGCGGTTTCATGCAGCAGCATAACGAGGGCATCGAAGAGGCTGGGTATGTGGTCGGCAACCGCGTGTTCTTTGCGTCCAAAATGGAAGGGTTGGCGCGCAGCAGCATCAAGCCACCTTTCGAGTATGTCGTTACGCTGGTTCGTAAGAGCCGTTGTAACCCACGCGAAGTCAGCGTTCTGTGAATACTCCTCCGCCTGCCTGTCAGCTATGCTTTCGGGTGGAGTGGCTGTTAGCGGTTCATCCAAGTTATCACGTTCCAATCTGCGGTCTCCGAGCTATTATCAGGACGTACATTGCCTGAATGCTCTGTACAGAATAGTAGTAGCCCAAAATACTAGGGCGCATTGTATGCCAGGCTGAGTTGCGCTGTAAGATATAAACAGCTACTGTCGAAGTCTGTTTGCGTTTACGCGCGCATGGAGTGTTGGGTGTTGGTCCGGTTTTGGTTGGCTGCTTACCCCGGAACCCGGCCGGACGACACTGACCATCCACTCATGGAAGCCTCAATTACATTATATTGTACCCGATATTCTATATGGAAATGTTGAATATTCAAGTAGACAAAGGTAACTATAAGAAGTAGTACCTCGATTTCTAAGAACGGAGTTGTCTGGTTTCCGTAGTGGGCTATCCCAATAGAATGTATAATCGTGACTGGTGGGTTCGCCGGACGGCATAGCTTGTGAACGCGTGGACCGGTGGAAAGGAGCTGGTGTGATCAGACGTGAGAGAGCAGAGCATCTCCTGTCGGTGCAGAACAGACTGGGAGAGGGACCGCGCTGGAACGCAGCCGAAGGACGCCTCTACTGGGTGGATATCGAGAGCAATCTATTTTACCGCTATGACCCGGCGACCGGGCAGCAGGAACGATTTGATACGGGGATGCCTGTGGGCGTGCTGGCCTTCAGGGAGGCGGGCGGCTTGATCATGGCTACTCGCGACGGCTTCGCGACCTGGGATACGCGGTCAGGCACTATGACACACATCGCGGATGTTGAGCTTGATAAAGTGGCGAGTCGTTTCAACGACGGTGGGGTTGACCCGGCCGGCAGGTTCTGGGCTGGCACTTTGACCCACGATAATACAGCTTCCAGCAGCCTCTACCGGCTCGATCCTGACGGCTCCGTGCATACGATGGAGACAGGAGTGGGCATCTCGAACGGCATCGGCTGGAGTCCCAACGGGAAGACCATGTACTATACCGATACGCCACGCCGCGTGATATATGCATACGATTTTGACGTGTTGGCGGGTGCTATTTCCAACAGGCGCATATTTGTACAGGTTGCCCGTGAGGTAGGAGCGCCGGATGGGCTGACTGTTGACGCGGAAGGCTATGTGTGGAGCGCGCACTGGGGCGGGTCTCGCGTGACGAGATATGATCCGCATGGGCAGGTGGAGCGAGTGGTTGAGTTGCCGGTGTCTCAGATCACAAGCTGCGTATTCGGCGGCCCGAACCTGACCGACCTTTATATTACCAGCGCGTGGTCGGAGATGAGCGATGAGCAGCGCGCCCGTGAGCCTATGGCCGGCGACCTGTTTGTGTTGCACACAGATATCAAGGGGCAAGAAGAGCCACAGTTCAAGGGCTAGTGCTGTAATAAGTGTTCAGGTTACGGGTGGCGAGGTGCTGGTTGTAGTGCCCGCCTGATAAAGGGGGTGTAGGGGAACGCCTGCCGGGGCATGAGCGAAGCGGGGGGCGGTGTCCCCTAACTTATCTCTTCTTTCTATTACTCCCCTCCCGTACGCGGGCTTTCAAGGGTAGGTTCTTGTACATCCCCGGCAAAAACAATAAGCCGATGAGATACCGCTGACCCCTCACCCCCAACCCCTCTCCCCGTTTCGCGGGGAGAGGGGAGTATATTGGGGAGAGAATGGGGGACACCCTGCTGTGTTGCAAAGATCATGAGGTGAAGCTAAGCAGATCAAGTGGTAGAGTGAAGGAGTTGGGCATGGTCAAACATGAATGTTGTAGACCATAGCCTTGATGATCGGCTCTCGCCTTTGTAGTGAGCGCTTCCGAGACCGAATGGCACTTCCAAAGCGCCTCTTCACAACTGAGTTCACCGTTTCTACCTTCCACCTCTGCCCATATACTCCATCCAATCGTGCTTGAGATACCATATCCGCTCGTGCCTGGCGTGCGGGAGCTACTACCCTGGTTGGTCCCCTACCTCCTGGGCCAGCTCCACGACGCATAGGTGGAACTATGTCCATCTGCTCTACTCGTCGGCTGTCGAACCCCGAGTCAGCCAACAACAACCATTCCCTCCGTCTACCCTTACCCTCTCCTCGATACTGCCCGTACTTGCAGGCTTGGCGGCGAAGTCCTGCCAGGTACCCCGTGTCGTTGGTAGGTCCTCGTCCTGTAAGCCACCCCAGGATGAACTGAGACTGAGTGCCGACAGAGTAGCCACCCTTTATGTACTGGCGGTAGATGTTCCCACGCCTGCTCCGGTAGTAAGCACTGGCCCCCGTAAGGTCAAAGCCTGTCGTGTCCACAGCGATCATGCTCTCACTACCTTCGATGCCCAACTCTGAGAGGAGCAAATGCTTCATCTTGTCGAAGTCTTTCACCTTCATCTTCTTGTAGGTACGAGACAAGGTGGAATGGTCTGGTACCCTTTCAAGGCTGAGTACCTCCCGCACTTCACTGCTCGCCAGGAGCCACTCTTCCATATCTCGATAGCTCAAGTTCAAGTAGAATGTCATGAGCACACAGGCTGCAAGCTGGGGCAGAGTAAAGTGGTGTGGGCTCTTGGGGTGGGAGTAGGTGGGCATCGCCTGAAGTGACAAGCGATAGGCGATACGGGCCACCCGCACATAGCGGCTTTCCCTATGTTGGGTCTGTTTCTGTTGGCTCATACTTGCATTCTACTCATCTATCCCATCTTTGCAACACAGCAGGGACACCCCCAACCCCGTCAGGGGCTTCGCCCCTGCACCCCTTTCTCATAAACCTACCCTTGAAAGCCGTACGCGGGAGGGGCCGGGGGTGGGTCTTTCCTTACCGATGTGTCGGGTCGCCCCGCCCTTGATCTGAGAGATTACCTCCCGTGCCGGTGATCGGCGAGGACTTCACCGATAGCGTGTCGAGCTATGCCCGCGAGTACGGGGTTGGTGCTCTGGTAGTAGGGGAGGGCAATCAGGCCTGTGGACAATGCCCAGCCCCGACCTCGCGCCCATGTGGCGTCATCGACCTGTAGTTCTGCGCGGAATAGATTGCGGGTTTCAGCCGAGAAGAGATTCCAGGCGATCATCAAGTCACATGCGGGGTCGCCCACGCCCAGGCACCCGAAATCAATGACGGCGCTGAGCCTGCCATGCTGCGCCAGCAGGTTGCCGGACTGCAGGTCTCCATGTATCCAGACGGGCGGATGCTGCCAGGTGGGAGCCTGGAGAGCCGCTTCCCAAGAAGCGGTCACTGCGCCTCTATCGAGGATACCATGCAGGCTTTGTATTGCGGCACGTGTGCCGGCGTCTCGGTTTGCCAGGGGCACGCCGCGGAAGGAGTTGTGCTGCCCAGGTGGTGGCCCGCCCGTGGGATCGATCCGTTGCAGGGCGGCTATAAATTGCGCTAGATGCGTCGCTGCCACGTTCGGGTCATCAATGCGCTCAATGGTCGCATTCTCACCTTCGAGCCACCTGTAGACAGACCAATTCCAGGGGTAGCCCTCACCGGGTGCGCCCATCGCGAGCGGGGTCGGGATGGCAAGAGGCAGCAGTGGGGCAAGCCTCGGCAGCCATTGCTGCTCTTTGTCTACCTGCTCGACCGCCCAGTGGATGCGGGGCAGCCGTACAGCCATCTCCTCGCCAAGCCGGTAGATGGCATTGTCGGTCCCTGTTGAGTGGACAGGCTCGATAGGGAGATCTGCCCATTGCGGGAACTGAGCCTCCAGCAACCGGCGCACCAGTGATGCGTCGGTGTAAACCTCATCGTCATGCATTTTACCGGCGGGCATAAGTATCTCTGTGACCTGGAGCGTGTCTGCGGTGAGACAAGTAAGTTTGATACATCATATTTTGACGTTAATCGAGGGCGGCATAGGCGGGTATTGTGAGGAAGTCCGCGAAGGTTGGAGCAAGCACAAGCCCATCCAGTATGAGGGCTGCTTCATGGTAGCGGTACGCGCCTGATGCTTCCAATTTCGCCAGTTCTTCGTCGCGGATGTCTGTATAGAGATAGCCGTCAACGGTGCGGCCGTCGTCGAGGGTGGCGGCATGGCGGATCCACTGCCATAGCTGTGCGCGGGAGATTTCGGCAGTTGCGGCATCTTCCATGAGGTTGTTGATGGCTGCCGCACCGTTGCCCAGCAGCCACGAGTTGATGTACTGGAGCGCAACGCTGATATTAAGACGCACACCGGCTTCGGTGATTTTGCCGCCTTCTATGTGTGTGTTGAGCAGGTCGGCTGCTGTGGTATGCACGTCCTCGCGCAGCCGCTCTTTCTGGTGGGGCTTGCTGCCGAGCACTTTATCGAATTGTTCGAGGGCAACGGACACCAGGTCGGGGTGGGCGACCCATGTGCCGTCAAAGCCGTCGGCCGCCTCTCGCTCTTTATCCTCGCTGACCCTGGCGAGCGCGACGCGGTTTACTTCAGGGTCGCGGCGGCTGGGGATGAATGCTGCCATACCGCCGATGGCGTGCGCTCCTCGACGGTGGCATGTTTTCACCAAGAGCTGGCTGTAAGCGCGCATGAAAGGCACGGCCATCGTTACCTGAACGCGGTCGGGCAACACGAAATCAGGCCGGTCGCGGAACTTCTTGATGATGCTGAAGATGTAGTCCCAGCGGCCCGCATTGAGCCCGGCAGCGTGATCGCGTAACTCGTAGAGGATTTCGTCCATCTCAAATGCAGCCAGTATGGTTTCGATGAGCATGGTTGCTTTGATAGTGCCGCGCTCTATTGTGAGCGCATCCTGTGCGAAGTTGAACACATCGTTCCAGAGGCGGGCTTCGAGATGGCTTTCCAGCTTGGGTATGTAGAAGTACGGTCCGCTGCCTCGCTTGAGCAACTCATGGGCGTTGTGGAAGAAGTAGAGGCCGAAGTCGAAGAGGCTCGCCGAGATTGGCTCGCCATCGACCAGTACGTGCTTCTCCACGAGGTGCCAGCCGCGGGGGCGCACGAGCAGGACGGCGATTTCCTTGTTGAGGCGATAGCTCTTGCCCTCCGGGCCTGTGAACTCGATGGTCCGGCGCACGGCGTCCATGAGGTTGACCTGGCCGCCAACCACGTTCTCCCATGTGGGCGAGAGCGAGTCTTCCAGGTCGGCCATAAAGACGTTCGCGCCCGAATTGAGCGCGTTGATCATCATTTTGCGCTCGGCGGGGCCGGTGATCTCTACGCGCCGCGATTGGAGGTCGGCGGGTATGGGGGCAACGGACCAGTCGGAGGCGCGCACTTCTGCTGTTTGATGGAGGAAATCGGGCAAAGCCCCGGCTTCGATGGCGGCCTGCCGCTCGGCACGCGCTTCCAGCAGGGATTGGCGCGTCAAGGAGAAGCGGCGAGAGAGTGCGGCAAGGAAATCCAGCGCGTCAGCGGTCAGGATGCCCTCGAATGCGGGCGTGAGTGGGCCTGTGATTGTGATGCCCTGTGTGGTTGACATCGATGTGCTCCTGGTTAAGTGTGGGCGCGGTTGGGTGCATCTATGGTAAACGTGGATGGGCGCGGCGTCAAGGCCGTTTGCGCCGGTGTGGGTGCGAACCGGCATGTTGGCATGTCTAGTAGGCAAGGTTGTCGGAAGGTCTAGCAGGAACGAAAAGGGGTACGCCATCCATGGTTGGGGCGTACCCCTTTTCTTCTGTTTGGACTTCCCGGATAGGGGTCTATTCGGTCATTTGGAGGCTGCGAGTGCCTTGTCTATGTAGGCCATGTATTCAAGCATCCTGGGGTCTACGCGACCTCCGGCCGATGGATCTTGCTTGTAGGCTTCCCCAAGGGTCTTCTGGATGCCGGGGTCGCCGCCGGTGAACTCGCGTACAAGCTCCATCCAGCGGTGCGCCATCGCCTGTACGTTCGGGTCGGAAGGGTCTGTGCCCTTGTCCATTTCGACGCGCACCTTCTCGATGAGAACGGGCCACTCGGCTTCGACCTCGCGGATGTGGTCCTCGCCCAGGAGTTCGCCCTGCTTCTTGATCTTTTCGAGTTGTTCGGGTGTGAAATTGCTAAAAGCCATGTTTGTTACCTCTATCATTTGTAGTAAGTCTTCGGTGGAGGGCTGCTCCGCCGAGCGTAGTTGTCGCGCCAACGCTTCGAGGCGTCCGCACATCCAGCGCTGCACTTCGATTTGCTTCTTCAGGCGATCAATCTGCATTTCGATCACCTCGTAGGGCGAGTAGTCGGGGTTCTCGAGTAGCCCCTTGATCTCGTCCAGCGAGAAGCCTAGCTGCTGCAGCGATTTGATCTGCTGCAGGCGAGCGATATCGTTTGCGCTGTACAGACGGTGCCCGGCCTCGGTGTGGTGCGATGGCGAAAGAAGTCGGATTTCGTGGTAGTAGTGCAGTGTTCGCACGGTTGTACCCGTTCGCTTCGCCAGCTCTCCTACCTTCAGCGTTGTTCTTCCGGCCGGCCGTTGTGCTGTTTGTTGCATTCCGCTCCTCTTTTCGCGTTCGGTTGTGGCGGCCACCAGACTACTATACATCCTTACGTAACGTGAGGTGCAATAGAGGAAAATACATCTCTGGTTGTAGATTTGCGGGCAAAATGTGCGATAACGCGGCTGGTCGGCGTGGACGCGGAGAATATTACGAGCGTTCTTCTCGATAATAGGGCAGGCCAAGCGCGGCGGGCGCTCCCACGCGGCGGCGCACTGTTTCCTGCGTGGCGAGCACCAGCACCACTATTGTGAAGATGTAGGGGAGCATATTGAGGAAGAAGGGTGACACCGTGGTGCCTTCACTCTGAAGGCGGAACTGCAGAGCTTCGACGCCGCCAAACAGGTATGCGCCTATGGTGGCGCGCGCCGGGTTCCAGGTGGCGAAGATGACAAGGGCAATGGCGATCCAGCCGCGGCCCGCGGTCATGTTCTCGGTCCAGCCGGGGTTAGTGGAGAGGGAGATGGTCGCGCCTCCCAACCCCGCGAGCATACCGCCGATTACGACATATGTGTAGCGCAGGCCCGTGACGCTCAGGCCCATAGCGTCGGTGGTAGATGGGCTTTCGCCTACGGCACGCAGGTACAAGCCCTGGCGGGTGCGGAATATCCATATCCAGAGGATGGGCACCAGCAGGTAAGTGCCGTAGGTGAGCATGTCCTGGCGAAAGAGAATGGGGCCGAGAAAAGGTATATCGGAGAGAACAGGTATAGCTATCTTGCCGAACGACGCGGGGGCGGGTTGGCCTACAAGCGGTTGGCCGAGAAAGGCCGATAGACCAGCACCGAAGAGGGTGAGGGCAAGGCCGCTAACGACCTGGTTGGCGCGCAGGGTGACAGTGAGCAGGGCGTGTATAAGGCTCAGCAGGCCGCCCGCCAGTATGGCCGCAAGTGCGCCGAGCCACGGATTGGCGGTCCATAGTGTGATAGCGAAGCCGCTTACCGCGCCCATCAGCATCATCCCCTCGACACCCAGGTTGAGCACGCCCGCACGCTCGCAAAGTATCTCCCCCAGGCAAGCATAAAGGATGGCTGTGCCCGATGCGATGGCTGCGGCTAAAACTGAGATGATAAAGGTATCCATAGGCTCTCGTCTAAAGCGTAAAACGTGATATGCTGCGTACTGCGTACTACGTACTGCGTATGACCGCAGACGGCGGACCGCCGACCGCGTTGTCAGTTGTCAGTTATGGCCGCCGACCGCTGGGTAATCAAGTAAACCCAAAACCTTGGCGTCTTGGCGCCTTGGCGTTTCAATAGCGTACTTACGTTTCACGTTTCCGCCGCTCTCGTCTCATTTCTCATTTCTCACTTCAACAGGTCTCACCACTCGTATTCTGTACCGGGCCAGGGTTCCGCCGCCTAGCAGGAAGAATAGTATTGTGCCTTGCAGCATGGGGGCTATGGCGGCGGGGAGGCCCATGCTGATTTGTAGCTGGTCGCCACCTACTAACAGGCCCGCGAACAGGAAGGAGACCACCACTATTGTCCAGGGGTTGAGGCGTGCGAGCCAGGCGACAATTATGGCGGTGTAGCCGTAGCCGGGTGAGAGGTTGCGCTGCAACTGGTGGGCGATGCCTGCTACTTCGCTCATGCCCGCAAGACCCGCAAGACCGCCGCTGACAAGCATTACAAGCAGGATGTTGCGGGCGATGTTCATGCCTGCGTAACGGGCGGCGCGGTCGTTTTCGCCGATCACTCGGATCTGGTAGCCCCAGACAGTGCGCCGCAAAATAATGTACAGGAGGGCGGCAGCGATGAGGCCGATTAGCAGGCCCAGGTGGACGCGGGTCGGTAGGAGGCGAGGCAGCCATGCGGCGTCGGGCAGGGGGGCTGTGCCGGGGAAACCGAAGCCCTCCGGGTTCCTCCAGGGGCCATATACGAGATATTCGGACAGCAGGATGGCAACATAGTTAAGCATCAGGCTGGTGATGATTTCGTTGACTTTGAAGTATGCGCGCAATACGCCCGGTATGAGACCCCACAGACCGCCGCCTACGAAGCCCGCCACGATCATGGCCGGGATCATGATGTAGGATGGCGCGCCGGGGATTAGAAAGAGGGCTGTGCCTGTCGCGAAGATAGCGCCGAGGTGGAGTTGGCCTTCAGCGCCGATGTTCCAGAGAAGCATCCTGAACGCGATGCTCACACCTAGCGCGGCAAAAAGCAGCGGAATAGTCTTGACGAGCGTTTCGGCCAGCCCATTGTTGGAGCCGAACGCACCGCCGAACATAGCGGCGTAGACTTCGATAGGGTTGTGCCCCGCGAGAACCAGCACGAGCGCGCCTAGCAGCAACGCCCCCAGTATGGAGGCTATTGGCAAGAGTATAGCCATCGCCCTTGTTGGCGATGCCTGCCGCTCTATAGCCAGGTTCGGAAGGACCATTCGTCTATCCTGTTAGGGGCGAGGGTCGAGTAGCGAGTACCGAGTACCGAGTACCGAGTACCGCTTTGTCAGTTGTCAGTTGTCAGTTGTCCGCCTGTGCCGCATAGTCGCTTGCATTAGCGCTCTCTAAAACCTTAAGAACCTCAGCGCTCTCCGCGCCTCTGCGGTGAATCCGTAAATCCCTGGTCCCTAGCCCCTGACACCTGACACCTCGCCGCCGGGGGTTCCGGCCATCATCAGGCCGAGGTGTTCTATGTTGGCGTCCGCTGTGTTGACTGTGCCCATAATTCTGCCTTCGTAGAGGACTGCTACCCGGTTGGACAGGGCCAGCAATTCGTCCAGGTCTTCGGAGATTAGCAGGATTGCCGCTCCTCGCGCTCGCTGCGCCACCAGTAGCTGGTAGATAGACTCGGTGGCCCCGATGTCCACGCCTCGTGTGGGGTGGACCGCCACCAGCAGCCTGGGCTCGCCGGATAGCTCGCGCGCCAGCAATAATTTCTGCTGGTTGCCGCCCGACAGTTGGCCCGCTTTTGCGGTGCGGCCCGGTGACGACACATTGTATTCGATAAGGAGACGGTCGGCAAATACGCCCGCCGCCTGGCCGTCCAGCATAGGGCCGCGCTCTATGGGCGGCTGCCTGTACGCTTTCAAAATAAGGTTGTCCGTAAGATCAAGCGATAGAATGAGTCCGGTGCCGTTGCGGTCTTCGGGCACATGGGCCACGCTGGCCTCTATTACGTCCTCCGGCGAGCAGTTCGCCATGTCTTTGCCGTTGATAAATATATGCCCGCCCGTGGCATGGCGCAGGCCCGTGATTACTTCGGCAAGCTCGCGCTGGCCGTTGCCAGCCACACCCGCGATGCCGAGTATCTCGCCTTCTCTCACCTCGAGGTTTACGTCACTCAGGGCAGGTAGGCCGCGGTCGCCGGGGGCGTACAGAGCGCGCACATCAAGCACGACTTTGCCCGGTTGGGCAGGCGGTCGCTCGACCTTGAGCAGCACTTCACGCCCGACCATCAGTCGGGCAAGCGTATGGTTGTCTGTCGTCCGGGCGTCTACGGTGTCTACTACCCGTCCCTTGCGCAGCACAGTGATTCTATCGGCCACGGCCCGAACTTCGTCCAGTTTGTGCGATATGAAAATGATGCAGAAGCCCTCGGAGGCCATGTGGCGCAGTGTAACAACCAGCTCCTGCGACTCTTGTGGAGTGAGTACGGCAGTAGGTTCATCAAACACAAGTATCTTCGCTCCTCTATAGAGGAGGCGGAGGATTTCGACGCGCTGCTGCTCGCCTATTGAGAGTTGCCAGATACGGGCGGAAGGGCTAACCTGCAATTTGTAGCGTTTGCTCAGCTCATTTAGCTCGCGCTCGACCTGGGCTGCGTTGAGTTTGAGACGCCCAAGGCCGCGCAATCCTCGCTGCCCAAGCATGACGTTCTCGGTGACGGAAAGGGAATTGACCAGCATAAAGTGCTGGTATACCATGCCCACGCCCGCTTCTATAGCATCGCGTGGGGAATGGAAGTTCATTGGACGCCCGCCGATCTGGACCGTGCCCGAGTCGGGACGGTATAGCCCTGCCAGGATGCTCATCAGCGTCGATTTACCCGCGCCGTTCTCTCCCAGCAGGGCATGAACTTCACCCGCGTTCGCTGTGAAGCTGACATCCTCGTTTGCCACCACAGCGCCGAAGCGCTTGGTGATGCCTGTCATTTGGACTGAAGACATGGTGGGTAATGCGTGAAACGTGAAACGCGAAACGTGACTCGTAATGCGTAAAACGTAAAACGTAAGTGGTGGATGGCAATTCCTCTCTATACAGTTCTCGAACGCCCACCTTACGTTTTACGTTTTACGCATTACGTTTTACGAACCGCCTACTTCTGTATCGTGCCTTCTACGCCCTGGACGAACCAATCCATGCTGAGGAGTTCTTCGGCTGTCATGGATTTGCCGCTGGCGACCTTTTCGGCTCCGGTCTGATCCTTCAGGGGACCTGCGAAGACTGTGAAGATGGTTTCCGCACCCGATTTGAACTTGGCGGTTTCATCATCGGCCAGTTTCTTCACGTCATCAGGGACCATGCTGCCATATGGCGCGAGGTCAACGAGGCCATCTTGCCAGCCGCCCCAGTACTGGTTGCTCTTCCATGTGCCTGCCTGCACTTCCTTGACAAGCCTGGTGTAGTAGACGCCCCAGTGCCAGATCGGGCTGGTGAGCACTGCTTTAGGGGCGAACTTGCTCATGTCGGCATCGTAGCCAACGCCGAACTTGCCCTTGGCCTCGGCTGCAAGCTGGGGACCTGTTGTGTCCTGGTGCTGTGCGATAACGTCAGCGCCGCCATCGAGCAGGGCTTCGGCTGCCTGCCGCTCTTTCTGCGGGTCAAACCATGTGTTGGTCCAGACTACCTTTACGGTGGCGCTGGGGTTGACCGAGCGCACGCCTAGCGTGAAGGCGTTGATGCCGCGAATAACTTCGGGGATGGGGAAGGCGGCCACGTAGCCAAGCTGGTTGCTCTTGGTCATCTTGCCCGCGATGATGCCGGATACGTAGCGCGGCTCCTCGATCTTGCCGAAGGCTGTGCTCACATTGGTCGCGGTCTTATAGCCCGAGATGTGGACGAATGTGACATCGGGGAAATCCTTGGCTACGTTCACTGTGGGATCCATATAGCCGAAAGATGTTGTAACGATGATCTTGTTGCCCTTCTGAGCGAAGTCGCGGATTACACGCTCTGCGTCGGCTGCGTTCTCGGGCACGCTCTCCTGGTAGGAGGTCTCGACGTTCAGATTGTTCTGGATATCGAGCCTGCCCTGGTCGTGCGCCCATGTCCAGCCCGCGTCACCGATGGGGCCAACGTAGACGAATGCGACCTTTATTTTCTCGCCGCCCGTAGTGCCGCCGCCTGTTACAGCGGTGGCTGTGGGCGATGTGGCCGCCCCGCCCGCGTCGCACGCCGCAAGTAGCAGCATACTCGCGATTGCCAGTAAAACAGCCAGTTTCTGCTTAATCATCTTCTCTTTCCTCCCTCGAGAAATAAGCCAATAACGGGGTCAATAGGGATGCCCCGGTCCCGGTCCGACTATAATGCATTGACTCCCGCCAATCGTAGCGGTTTTCCACTATGAAAACACATTGCCCGTATTGCGTACTGCGTACTCCGTAGTTGTCAGTTGTCAGTTGTCAGTGACCACCGACCGTCTGAGTAAAAAGTGAAACCCATACAAACATTGGCGACTTGGCGTTTCAAACCCGTAATCACGTTTCACGTTTCACGCTCCACACCTCAATGCACGACTTTGTGCTGAGGGGATGTTACACTGCTTCGAAGAGTATGTCCAGCGCTCCTTCCCATAGTATTTTGCGCCCCATTTCGGGCAGTTGCTCCTGCCCCTGCACCAGCGTTAGGAAGTGGTTGGCGGCCAGTTGCCCCATCTTGCTCGCAAAGCAGCAGCTTCCGTACGGGAAGAGGATCTCGGTCTCACTGTAGCCGCCTGGGTAGAAGAGAATGTCGCCGCGCGATGGGTAGCTTGTGTGGTTCTCGAACCCGACCCCAAGCTCGAAGTCGCCTAGCGGTATCCAGCACGATTCGCCGCTCCACTTGCAGTGGATAATCCTCTGCTTATAGGGTAGCAGCTTGCTAAAAGCCTCGCAGGTAAGAGGCGCGGCCTCTTCCTCCATTCGCGCAGTATAGACAAACGGCCCAACTGTGATCTTGAGCATTTTCATGGGCTGGCCCTCCTTATTTGTGTGTCGGCGGTCTGCCGTCATACAGTTGTTTGCTCCTTGAGCGCCCTTAGCACCCGCTCAGGGGTCATGGGCTGCTGTGAGAGCCATACTCCTGTGGCGTCGTGGATGGCAATTACTATGGCGGGAGCAAGGGGCACGAGCGGCATTTCGGCCACACCGCGAGCGCCATAGGCTCCTACAGGGTCGGCCAGTTCCATGATGATAGGCACGACTTCGGTGGGCATATCGAGCGTAGTGGGCAGTAGATATGTGCTGAAGAAGGGCGTCATGACCTGGCCGTCGCGCATCTGGAAGTCTTCGAGCAGTGCATAGCCGACCGCCTGGGCAAGGCAACCCTCTATCTGGCCTTCCACCTGCTGGCGGTTGATGGCTTT
Source organism: Chloroflexota bacterium (assembly GCA_039932335.1). Lineage (GTDB taxonomy): Bacteria > Chloroflexota > Chloroflexia > QHBQ01 > JADMIH01 > JADMIH01. The sequence goes on along the minus strand of JBDTQH010000002.1, from coordinate 166,655 downwards.
GCCGACATCGTGCACACTGATAATCTTCAGCACCTGCACGTTGCCTGTAAGCGTGTTTACCTCCACTTCCACCGCCTGGGCCACGTAACCATAAGCGTAGTTGGGGCTTCCGATGGTGGTCTCTTTGTCCAGGGGTGTAGTCTGGGCAGGTCGGAACTGCACTTTAGCGCGGGCCGGACGCTCGCCTGCGTTCCACTTAGCGAGGGCTGCTTTCGCGGCGTCATGTACAGCGCGGCCTCCCATGTAGGTCATGCGCGAGGCTGATGCGCTGCCCGCGTTGGGCGCTTCCGCGCTGTTATCGGTGACCATCTCGATGAGGGGAGCTTCGCCCGCGCCTTCGGGATGCTCGAAGGGCAGGCCAAGCGTTTCGGCGGCAATCTGGCGCAGGATGGTGTGCGAACCCTGCCCCACGTCGGCTGCCCCTACGCGCACAGTGGCATGCTCTATCTTGTCGCTGCCATACAACTCGACCTCGGCCGTAGCCTGGTCGGGATAGCCGAAAGAGTAGCCGATGTTCTTGATGCCGCAGGCGATGCCAATGCCACGTCGCGTAGAGGGGAGGGCGACAGCCGTCATCCCCCCGAACCTCGCTCCTGCTTCTTCCACGCAGCGTTCGAGCACAGGGAGGGCGCTCACGCCGGGTGGGATGCGATGCTGCCCTGCTTCGATGCTCCCTTCGCGGTATATGTTGCGGCGGCGCATCTCGATGGGGTCGATGTTGAGTGCGTGGGCCAGGCGGGTGACCATGCTTTCGGCGGCGAAGTGCGCTTGCGGTGCGCCGAAGCCGCGGAAGGCCCCTGATGGCACGTTGTTGGTGTAGACCGCATAGCCGTCTACGGTGATGTTTGGCACTTCATAGCAGCCCGCGGCGAGGAATGAAGCGATCTTGACCACTTCCACGCTGGTGGACGCATAGGCTCCGCCGTCTGCAACAACCCGCGATTCGACTGCGGTGATGCGCCCATCCTTTGTGGCGGCCCAGCGGCAGCGCATGTGCATGGGGTGGCGCTTGTGGTGGGCGATCATCGACTCTTCACGGCTCCAGATCATAGCCGTGGGCCGCTTTAGCTTCCAGGTGGCTAGAGCGAGTAAATGCTGGATAGAGAGGTCTTCGCGCCCGCCGAACGCGCCACCTATGGCTGCGTAACGGATAACCACATCTTCTTCGGGCAGTTGAAGCATGGCAGCGATCTGGCGGCGGTCCTCGTGGAGCCATTGGCCCGCTGTTTCGACCACCAGTTTGCCGCCCTTGTCTATATACGAGATACCGGCTTCGGGCTGCAGATATGCGTGCTCCTGCCATGATGTGCTGAACTCGCCTTCCAGCACAATATCGGCCTCCAGCATGGCCCTTGCTGTGTCACCTTTGCGGATGGGTACGTGGCCGAGCACGTTCGTGCCGTGCGACTGGTGGACCAGCGCCGAGTCGGGTGACATGGCAGCCTGTGGGTCCGAAACGATGGGGAGGTCTTCGTACTGGACTTTGACGAGGTTCGCGCCTTCCTCGGCGGCTTCAGGTGTGTTGGCTACTACAAGCGCGACACGATCGCCAACATAGCGCACCACATCGTGACAGAGGGCAGGCTCGTCGGCCTCGACAAGGCCATAGGCGTTGAAGGGCACATCGGCTGCTATGATGACGTCTACAACGCCCGGTTGCTCGAGGGCAAGCGCGGTGTCGATTTTGACAATGCGGGCGTGGGGACGGTTGGCGAAGACGATCTTAAGGTGCAGCATATCGGCGCGCACAAGGTCGGCAGGGTATTTGGTTGCGCCTGTCACCTTGCCGAGCGCATCGGGCCGGGGTACGGAAGCGCCTATGAGGCCGGTCATTCTTTTGCCTCCGATGCTGCCGCGAACATGGCATCCAGTATCTTCCTGTAACCTGTGCATCTACAGATGTTGCCGCTGATAGCGACTTGCGCCTCTTCCATAGTGGGGCTGGGGCGTTCATCAAGCAGCTTGGCCCCTGCCATCAGCATACCCGGTATGCAGAACCCGCACTGCACCGCCGCGTGGTCAATATAGGCCTGCTGCAACGGGTGCAGGTCGCTATTACTCTTACTTGCCTGTTGTGCTGCCTGATCTTCACTGGCGGTCGGCGGTCGGCGGTCGGCGGTCCTTTCACCAGCCAACCCCTCTATAGTGACAATCTCCGCATGGTGCGCCTGGGGTGCGGGCACAAGGCACGACATGGCGGCCTGCCCGTTGATCCAGACTGTGCAGGCCCCACATTCGCCCTCAGCGCAACCTTCTTTGGTGCCTGTCAACTCAGCGTCCTGCCGCAGGGCGTTGAGGAGCGACTTGTTGGCTGCGTGTTCCAGGTGGTAGGGGAGGCCGTTGATGGTTGTCTCGATTGTTCCTGTGAACTCGGCCATTGTGTTGGCGCGATCTCCGGTGTCGAGCAGCACGGGACGCTCGGGGAAGCCTTCGGCCTCTGTTCCCGCGGCGATGCGCTGCAAGCAGTCGGCCACAAGCCCGGCAAGCAGCATCAAGCGGTACTCGGCTGAACCTCGCAGGTCGCTAATGGGCCTTACGTCGGAGCAGGCGAGCCGCCCGGCTTCTTCGCAAACAGCCGGAGTGAGCTGCTTGCCCGTCAGGTATGCTTCTGCGCTGGCCGAGTGGACGATCGTGGGCGCGAGGCAGCCCATCGTGATGCTTGCTGCTGAAACCGTGTCGCCATCGAACGTGAGGACAAAGGCGGCGTGGACCACTGAGATAGCCTGGGCGCGCCGCAAGCCAACTCTTCGCCACATACCGCGCCTGTTGGGTTCGAGAGCAGGTAGACGTATCTCGCGCACAATCTCGTCGGGAGCGAGACGGGTGCGGCGCACTCCCAGGTAGAAATCGTTGATAGGGACGACACGCTCACCCGTTGCGCTTGTCAGCACAAGCTCTGCTCCCAACGCCATGAGGGGAGCGATAGTGTCGTTGGCGGGCGATGCGGTGACAAGGTTGCCTGCAATTGTGCCCCGGTTGCGTATCTGCGGAGCGCCAATCTCTATGCACGCCTGTGCCAGCGGCAGGGCAGCATCTATGCACTCGCGGGAGGCCAGCACGTCGTTGTGGGTGGCGAGGCCGCCAAGATGGACAACGCCGTTCTCCACGCGCACGTACTTCAGGCTGTGCAGGTTAGAGATGTCGATCAGCGTAGATGTACGCTTGATGCCGCGCTGAAGCTCAACCAGCACATCGGTGCCGCCCGCGACAATACGCGCCTCCGGGCTGTGCTCGTGCAGCAGCCTCAGTGCTTCTTCAAGGGTGGTTGGTTGGAAGTAATTTTGCCACATAGATTGGATGAGCGTGAAACGTAAGTACGGGGTTGAAACGCCAAGACGCCAAGACGCCAAGTTATTACGGTCTTACGTTTTACGCTTTACGTTTTACTCCGTTCACGCCTCACGCCCCGGTCTCACCAGCTTGCCATTGGACATTGTTACAACATTGCCATTCGCGTACACTGTCCGTCCTCTTAGCAGCGTTTGGACGATTTTGCCCTGGAAGGTTTTGCCTGTGTAGGGGCTCTGTTTGTGGCGGTAGAGTAGGTCGTTGGCTTGCAGTGTGTAACTCTCACTCAGGTCTACAAGGACCAAATCGGCGTCCGCGTCAGGTGCGATACGGCCTTTGGTTGGAGGTAGCTTGAAGCGGTGCGCTGCATAGTCCGACATTATACGGGCAATGGTAGTAAGCGCCAGTTTACGTTGTGCGTGGCCATCTGTCAATAGAACGGAGAGGAGCGATTGGCATCCTGAGATGCCTCCCCATATCTTGAAGAAATCATCGCCCGTCTTCATGCTCGCGGGTGCGGGCGAGTGGTCGGAGGTCACCATCTGGAGGGTGCCGTCGTGGATCTGCAGCCAGAGAGCATCCTGCTCGTGCTGGGCGCGGAGCGGCGGCGCGCACTTGGCGACTGCGCCTAGCCGCTCGACGTCGTCTTCGGTCAGGGCGAGATAGTGGGCGCAGGTCTCGCAGCTAACGTTTATACCGTGAGCATACGCTTCCGCTACCAGTGCCACCCCGCGCCCGGTGCTTACATGCACAATGTGGAGCGCACAGCCTGTTTCGGCGGCGAAGAGAATTGCTCGCTCAATGGCCTCTAGCTCGGCGACAACGGGGCGCGATTGCAGGTAGTCGCGCACGCCTGTTTTGCCTTCCGCTATAGCCCGGCGAGCCAGCAGCGAGGTAAGCGTATCGCTCTCGGCGTGGACGGCCACCAGAGAGCCAAGCTCGGCGGCGCGGGCCATGCCGTCGTACAGGGCCAGATCGTCTACAGCGTCGAAATCGTCGATGCCGCTGTTGGACATGAACGCCTTGAAGCCGACCACTCCACGCTCGGCAAGCTCGGCCATCTGGTCGATGTTGCCGGGCACAAGACCGCCCCACAGACCAAAGTCCACTATAGAGGATGCGGTGGCGGCAGCCAGTTTGAGGTCGAAGGCAGCGGCGTCTACTGTAGGCGGGTGGGCGTTGAGGGGCATATCGAAGTAGAGAGTAGTGCCGCCCGCCGCGAGTGCCGATGTGCCTGTGGCGAAGCCTTCCCAGTCTGCGCGTCCCGGCTCGTTGAAGTGCAAGTGGGCGTCAATCACGCCGGGGAAGATATGCAGCCCGGAGGCGTCTATCTCTTCGCTGCCTGTGCCCTCGATTTCGTGCTCGATGGCGGCGATGCTCTCGCCCGCGATGGCAATATCCGCCTCCAATATTGCTTCGGAGGTGACAACCGTGCCGTTGCGGATGATGAGGTCATACAGCGGCATCGAAGTCCTCCAGAAAGCGGTTCATTACGTCTATAGCCACGGCCACATCCTCTACCATCACCGATTCGGAGGGATTGTGGCTTACGCCTCCTTTGCAGCGGACAAAGAGCATACCGAAGGAGCAGAGGCCGGACATTATCACTCCGTCATGGCCTGCACCGCTTGCAAGGTGGCGAACAGGATAGCCCGCGGCCTCCACAGCATGGGCCAGTTTAGCGGCGAATTGTGGGGAGCATGGGGTTGAGATGTTGTCCTGCATTAGCTGCCAGTCGAAGGTGAGCGCGCGCCGCTCGCTGATTGCCTCTGCTTGCTTACGCAGCCTGTTGTACATATCCAGGCGTATGTCGTTGTCGATATGGCGCACGTCGAGGCTAAGAGTCGCGTGGCCGGGGATTACGTTCCCCGCTCCCGGCTGAACGGTTAGCTGCCCAACCGTGGCGACCAAACCTGAAGTTTGTTGAGCAAGCGATTCTACCGCGAGCACGAACTCGGCGGCGGCGCAGAGGGCATCGTGGCGCATGGACATAGGCACGGTTCCGGCGTGACCGCTCATGCCCATGAAGGCGAGGCGGGCGCGGGTCTGGCCCGATATGGCAGATACGATACCGACGGGCAAATTCTCGTGTTCGAGCACAGGCCCCTGCTCTATGTGAACCTCGCAGTAGCCCAGCAGGTCGTCGGGAGAGCGCTTGTCGTTGTTGCATGCAGAGATGTCGCCGCCGAAAGCTGTAATAGCAGATGCCAGCGCGACATCATCGTCATCTCTTAGCTCACCGTATTCAGACGGAAAGCAGCCGGCGAAAACCTTGCTGCCAAGATACGATGTGCCGTAGCGCAAGCCCTCTTCATCAGCGAAGCCAACGACCTCTATAGCGAAGGGGAGCCGCCTGCCCGAGTCGTGTAATGCCTGGACACACGCTATGCCCACAAGCACGCCAAGAGGGCCGTCATACTTGCCTGCGTCGCGCACTGTATCGAGATGCGAGCCGATTATCATTGTGCTTGGGGTGCTGCCATCTGTCCGTTGGGCGGCTTCGTAGCGGCCTATGATGTTGCCGATATTGTCCTGCCGTACGGACATACCCGCTTGCAGCATCCAGCCGGCCACAGCGCGGTTGGCCTCGGCCATTGATGGCGTACCAAAGCGGCGGGTGAGGCAAGCAGCATCTTCGCTGATGCCGCCAAGGATTTCCGCGCGCTGCATAATGGTCTGTGCGTATTCGGTTGTTGCGGTTGTTGTAGTCACTGTTTGTTGCTTACTTTCAAGCCATTAGCTGCCGCGATAGGTGCTGTATGCCCATGGGGATACAAGCAGCGGCACGTGGTAGTGCGCATCCGGGTCTGCTATACCGAAGCGTACAGGCACAATGTCCAGGAAAGGCAGTTCGGGCACGCTCAGGTCTTGCGTGCTGAAATAGTCGCCTACCTTGAACGTCAGCTCATACGTGCCTGCTTCCAGAGCGCCATCGGCCAGCAGAGGCTCGTCTGTGCGACCGTCCGCATTCGTCCGTACCGTCTTGAGCAAAGTTCCTACGTCCTCAGGGTCTATGCGCCGAAGCTCAATAGCCACATTGCGGGCGGGAATGCCCTGTGCGGTATCCAGTACATGTGTTGTCAGGCGACCGGGCATGGTTGGGTCCTTGGTGTGTACTGCGTAGTTGTCAGTTGTCAGTTGACCGCCTGTGCTGCGTACTTGCTTCACTCAGCACCGTCCAAACCTCAGGGCCCTCTGCGGTGAATCCGTAAATCCTTACACGTCGCCGTCGGCGGTCGTAACTGACAACTGACAACTGACAACTGGCAACCGTAATCCCCTCATTCTCGCGAGAGTGTCAGCCTTATCATGCCGTAGGGTGGGCGGGGGTCGGTGTAGACTTTCAGCTTGGGGTTCTCCTGCGATTCTACTGCGGTGTCCCAGAGACGGTTCTGGGCCTGGAACGATATCTCGACCATTTGTGGGAAGCGTTCGAGCAGACGAATGCCCATTTCGTGGAGTAGGTGCTGGATGGACATGCTAACAAAGTCGTGGAAGACCACGCCAACGAAATCGCGCACTTGCTCGGTTGGGATGTAGTGCGAAAGGTCGAGCGAAATAGCTTGATTGGGGTCGCTATATTTCCAGAAGACGTCAAGGTGGATAAATAGCGGGCGGTCGGGCCGCTCGGGCAGGGTGGTGTACTGGTCGCGGACGAAGCTGGCGAAGGAGCTTCCCGTTACCTTGATAAGCTGCAGGCCAACGCAGCCGCATTTGTGCCCTGTGACCACGGGGCCATTTGCGTCGCGCTCCATCTCCAGCATCCCCATACCATAGCTGTTGTGCGAGCGGCTGAAGAGCAGGTTGCTCAGCCCGAAGCCATCTGATGACGGGACGACCGTTTCCTCGAATGGTTGCTCGCGGGCCGTGAGGCGCAGGCGCTGCATCTGCGGGTAGGTGTCGAGGAAGCGGTGGCCCAGAAAATCGAGGAAGCCTTCGGGGGTTGCTCCCTGGTATTCGAGGGCGCGGCCCAGCACGAAGTTCTTCATTGTGTCGGTGGCAACCACGTTCGAGTTGTCGCCTTCTGTGTAGGCCGGCATGAAGTTGTCGCCCAACACCTCAACATCGACTTCGAGAGCAAAGAGCGTGTTGGGCTTGCCTGTGAATGCCGACTCCGGGATGGCGGGCACTCCGCGCATCTCGCTCGCATAGGTGCGGTAAAGGCTGATTTGTCCTTTGCCGTAGCTGATCTCTGCGTCCAAATCGATGGCTCCTTTATTACTGCGTGCTGCGAACTGCGTATCTGTTGACCGTGCAAGATCGCCTCTAGTAACATCGAGAAGGCGAAGACGGGCGATTTTGGCTATTTCGTTGAGGGCTGTCTGGATCTCTTGCTGCTGCGTGTTGTTCAGGCGGCTGTCGAACCCGGCGAGGATGCTCTCTTTCTTATTTTCGCGGGCGCAGATCACGAACGGGAAAGCGAATTTTTCTTTGTAGGCCGCGTTGAGACGCTCGAAGGTGGCGATTTCCGCCGGGGATAGGCTGTCGAGGCCCGCTGCTGCCTGCTCGCCTGTTGATTCAGGGGTGAGCGTGCCCGCCCGTGCTGCCCTGCCTACCAGGTCAGGGTGGGCCCGAATAAGGGCAAGTTGCTGCCTCTCTGCTGCCTCATACATCACCTTGCAGAGTGCGTCGTGCATGTCAGCGACCGAGGCAAAAGGGCGCATGATTTCGGCATCTCGGGCAATCCAGGGCGAGCCTTCGAAAAGAAAGCCGAAAGTGTCAACAAACGTCTGGTGGTCCAGGGCGTTGACTTGCTGGATGGTGAGCTTAGGCTTATTCATAGGCTGCGCTGCCTGAGGAATAGTTGGCGTGCAAAGGTTATAACATATTTGGGCGTCGGGTGTCAGGGGTCAGGTGCCGGGTGTCAGGGGTCAGGTGCCGGGTGTCAGGGGTCAGGGGTCAGGGGTCAGGGGTCAGGGGTCAGGGGTCAGGGGTCAGTGACCGCCGACGGCAGACCGCCGACCGCCGAGTGACACTTGCTCGCTTGCGTCAGCACCATGCAAACTTCAAGCACCTCTGTGAACCTCTGCGCCTCTGCGGTGAATCCGTAAATCCCTGACACCTGACACCCGACCCCATTGACATCACCGAATAACTATGCTAATATAAGCCTCAATTGAATACAGATGCTCGCGTTGAAGTGGAATAGTAGCTTTTGCAGGGGCTGCAGCGAACCGGGGAATGGTGAAAGCCCGGGAGACCTGGAACGGTGAACGCGCCACGGAGCGATCCGCCGAAGAAAGTCCAAAGACGAACAAGTAGGAAGGAGTGGGTGGTCCCCACGCAAGAAATAACCAAGAGCGGTCACAGGCCACAAATGTGACAATTAGGGTGGTACCACGGGAGTTTGCTCTCGTCCCTTGCTTGGGGCGGGAGTTTTTTGTTGCCCAAAAACGGCAACCACCTACACGGGAGGTAGAAGAATGAGCAAGAAAACAGCAGTACTGGCCTTCTCCGGAGGTCTCGACACATCGTTTTGCGTGCCGTGGCTCATCGAACAGGGCTACAGCGTAATCACAGCCACCGTCGATACAGGTGGGTTCAGCCCCGACGACCTCATACAGATTGAGACTCGCTCGGCTGAGCTTGGGGCGGCTGCTCACCACATGGTGGACGGCAGGGCCGACCTCTGGAAGCTGGTGGTGAGTTACATCATCAAGGGGAACGTGCTGCGCGGCGGGGTTTATCCACTTTGCGCGGGACCGGAGCGGTTGGTGCAGGCGATGCATGTGGCGCAGATAGCGCGCCTGCATGGAACCGACACCATAGCCCACGGCTCAACGGGCGCGGGCAACGACCAGGTGCGCTTCGACCTGGCTATTCGCGTGATGATACCCGGTGCGAATATCGTGACCCCAATACGCGACCTGGGCGCGCAGCGGGCGTTCGAGGTGGAGTATCTAACATCGCGGGGTTTCGCTGTGCTGGAGAAGACAGGCGTCTATTCGATCAACAAGGGGCTGCTTGGCACGACCATAGGTGGAGGCGAAACGCTTGACTCGTGGGAATACCCGCCGGAGCACGCCTTCGTCGATACCACTTCGCCCTTCAATGCGCCCGACACGCCCACCACCTTGACGTTCGGCTTCGAGGACGGCTTGCCTGTATCTCTGAACGGCACAACGATGGAGCCGCTTGACCTCATGGCTGCCCTGGCACGAGCAGGCGAGGAGCACGGCGCGGGTCGGGGAATACACCTGGGCAACACCATCCTCGGGTTGAAGGGCCGGATCGCCTTTGAAGCGCCCGCTGCCATCATCGCAGTTACGGCACACAAGGAGCTTGAAAAGCTGGTGCTCACAAAGCAGCAGCAGTTCTGGAAAGACCACCTTGCCGATGTGTACGGCAACATGCTGCACGAGGGCCTCTATTTCGACCCGGTCATGAGGGACATTGAGGCAATGATCGACAGCAGCCAGGGAACGGTCACAGGCGAGGTCAGGGTGCGGCTCTTTAAGGGGCATATACAGGTCGAAGGCTGCCGCAGCCCTTATTCACTGCTAGACCGCAAGATTGGCACCTATGGCGAGACCAATAAAGCATGGACGGGTGCGGAAGCAGCGGCCTTCTGCAAGCTCTACGGCCTGCAAAGCATCATGGCCGTCACTCGAAGCAATGAACACCACGCAATCACCGCCAAATAGCGATACGCAATACGAAGTACGCAGTACGGACCAGCACCGGAGGTGCATCATGCAAGTGAAACTCGATAAGATCGCATCGTCAACAAGCAGAGTTCCGATGGGCTACCAGGTGGAAGTTGGGCCGGATATAAGCGCGGAGCGAGGCACTATTGTCATAGTAGAGGCGCTGGAAGAGAAAGCCACATATGGCGAGCTTGAACTGCTTGGCGGCAGGATGGCGCGCATCATCAAGGGCGACGTGATAGCAGGCGTGCTTGGCGAAAGACAGGCGCTAAAGGGATTCGTCGGCTCCATCCCCGCGCATATTGAGGCAGGCGATGTGCTGCACATCCTCAACATGGGCGGTGTGATAGGAAGCTGCCATTCGGCCAACGCCGACTACGGTCAGCCCTTGCGGGTGCGGGTACTCGGCTCGGTAGTGGTCGGCGGGCAGGTCGCCAACATCGCGGATTATGCTGTGCCCTGGCAGGACGATCTGAACGAGTGCGCCCCGATCATTCTTATGTCGGGTACGTGCATGAACGCGGGCAAGACCACCGCGGCCTGCGAGATAATCCGCGTGCTGCGAAGCCGGGGCTACAGGCTGGCAGCGGCCAAGCTCGCGGGTGTGGCCACACAGCGCGATCTGCTGAACATGCTGGATCATGGTGCCACGCAAGCGATGTCGTTCAGCGACGCCGGGCTGCCTTCAACCACCCACACGGACACGTGCATAGTGCCCGCCGCGAAGGGGATACTGGCCGCACTGAGCGCGAAGCGGCCGGATGCTATCGTGGTGGAGTTCGGTGACGGTATTATGGGGCACTACGGGGTGGACAAGCTGCTGGAGGATCGACAGCTAATGAGTCATGTGGCGGCTCACGTGCTGTGCGCTAACGATCTTGTCGCTGCCTGGGGCGGCATACTCTACCTTGGGCAGTTGGGCGTGCCTGTGGACTGCATATCAGGCCCGGCCAGCGACAACAGCGCCGGGGTAGATTACATCACCCGCAACTTCGATAAGCCCGCGGTGAACGGACGGCGCGATCCGTTAGGCCTGGCTTCTCTTGTAGAGGCACGACTGCCCGTCCTAGAGCACACGGATACGCGAGAGAAGGTAGTAGCATAGAAAAGACAGGGCTGCCTACGGGCGAACAGGAGCTAAAGATGGCAGGCATTACAATAACCAAAACCAAACTGAGCACAAAACCGAGTACAGGGGCCGGAGCACAACTCGAGAGCAAGAGCGGCTACAAGTTCGCGGGGAGCAATTTCCTCAACACAGCGGAGGTGCCGCAACAGGCGTTTGTCGAATTGGTGGAGCGTGCGCTCAGGCTGAAGCAGGCAGGCTACGCGCAGCCACTCCTTGAAGGGATGGTTGTGGGGATGGTCTTCTTCAATCCATCGCTGCGCACAAAGACATCGCTCGCGTCGGGCGTGGCGCGATTAGGCGGCACGGCGATAGACCTGTCGGGCAGCTATACGTTTGAGTTCGAGGACGGCGCGATCATGGACGGCGCTACCCAGGAACATATCAAAGAGGCCGCGCCCGTTATTTCTCAGTATTGCGACATTATTGGCGTGCGTTCCAGCGAGCTAATTACGTCGGGTTCGTCGGCTGCTGACGCTTCGGGAACCTGGGCGGAGGCGCGCAAAGACACTATCGTGCGCAGCTTCGCGGAGTACGCCACCGTGCCTGTTATCAACCTTGAGTCGAACACATACCACCCATGCCAGGGTCTTGGCGATGCGCTCACTTTGAAGGAACAGTTCGGCGAGACGAAGCGCAAGAAGTACGTGCTGACGTGGGCCTACCACCCCAAGCCGTTACCCACAGCAACACCTCACTCGCAGCTGATGTCGGCTATCGATATGGGTTGCGATGTGACGCTGGCTTTCCCTGAGGGCTGGGACCTCGATCCTGAGGTCATGGCTGCGGCAGAGGCGCGCTCTATAGAAGCGGGCGGCTCGCTCGCGATCAGCCACGATATGGCAGCGGCGGCAGATAGCGCCGACGTGATTTGCGCCAAAAGCTGGGGAGCCATCAGCCATTATGGCGACTGGGAAACCGAGCGAGCTATTCGGCAGGAATTGAAGCACTGGATTGTGGACGAGAGCATTATGGCGCGGACCAACGATGCTCGCTTCATGCATTGCCTTCCGGTGCGCCGTAACGTGGTTGTGAGCGATGGTGTGCTCGATAGCCCGAACAGCATTGTGGTGCCGCAGGCGGGCAACAGGATGTACGCCCAGAACGCGCTGCTGGTCAGTCTGCTGGGACGCTGGGGCGCGTTCGATGCCTCGCAGGCGGGTTTCTAGTGTCAGGCAAGACTAAGCTCCAATCGGCAGCCTTCATAGTTAGTCCGACCCAGGTTGTGCTTGACACCGCCATGCTCGAAGACGACATCTGGGGCACGCAGGCGCATGTCTTGATGCTGCAGTCGGCGGGCGTTATCTCAGCGCCCGTAGCGGTGCGTATCTGCCGGGCGTTGGACGAGATCAAGAGCGCCGCTCGGTCGGGTGAGTTCAAAATTGACCGTGAGCGCGGCGCGCAACTGAGCCTTGAGCGGGCAGTCATAGATAGGGTGGGCACCGAAGACGGCAGCCGTATGCACACAGCGCGCAGCCGCAACGACCAGGTGATGGTCACCGAAATGCTGCATCTGCGCGGGCGTGCGCTGGCGCTGGCTTCGGAGGCATGCAAGCTGGTGGGCGTGTTGCTGGATATTGCGGTGGAGCACGTCAATACCGTGATGCCCGGCTATACGCACATGCAGCCCGCAAAGCCGACCACCTTCGGCCAGTGGGCGCTCGCCTACGCTGATGCTCTGCTGCGTGGAATGGTTGATCTGGCGCATACCTGGAAAGAGTACGATATGTGCCCGCTTGGTGCTGTAGAGAGCTACGGTACTTCGTGGCCCATTGACCGGGAACTGACGGCGCACCTGCTCGGCTTTGCTCGTGTGTGGGAGGTTCCGCAGGACGCTATCGCCTCGCGTGGGATGCCGCAGCTTGCCTATATGGACGTGTGCAAGCGGCTCGCGCTGACGGCCAGCAAGCTGGGTGCCGATCTGCTGCTCTTTACCACGTGGGAGTATGGCTATGTTCAGCTTGGCGAGGCGGTAGCACAACGCCTGCACCCCATAACGGGCAGCTCAGTGATGGCGCAGAAGAAGAATCCCGACGCGCTGGAATTGGTGCGCGCCACCGCGCATGAGGTCGTGGGGCTGGCTGGCATGGCGGCCCATCTGCTGGCAGGCTTGCCGATGGGCTACAACCGCGATACGCGTGAGGTAAAAGAATGGAGCGCGCTCTGCTTCGATAAGACGCTGGCTGCGCTCTCGACCCTTTCTGTTACACTCGCTACTCTCTCGGTTGAGCGCGAGAAGATGCTAAAGGCTGTTGACGCCAACTATTCCAGCACTACGGACCTTGCAGACACGGTGGCGCAGCTAACGGGTGTCGGCTACAGGCAGGTGTACGCCATCATTGGCCGGTTGGTGGACAGGCTGATCGAGGCGGAGCGTCCGCTGCACAGCCTGACGGCAGCCGCCATAGTAGAAGCGGCCTCTCAAGTGGACGTCGCAATCAGCCTGACGGACGAGCAGGTTCAAGTCGCGCTCGATCCTGCACAGGCCGTATCCCGGCGCAAGCATATTGGCGGCGCAGCCCCCGACAGGATGGAGAGCATGATTGCAGTCCGCCGAGAAACGCTAGCAAAGCACCTCGGTTGGCTGGAAACCCGTCAAGTTGCCATAGACGCCGCACAAGCCGACACTGCACTGAGAATTCGGCAACTTGGGACGGTATAGTTGTCAGTTGTCAGTTTTGCCGTCGGCGGTCGGCGGTCGTCACTGACAACTATACCGTCGTGGATTATCAGTGGGTTTCCGCATGCGACCTTTTCAACTGTGATAAAGTAGCGCGAAACCCGGGGGGACAAGTATGAGTGAGAAAATGGACGGCTTGCTGGTGCTGGCCGATGGGACTGCTGTGCGGGGTGTTGGGGCCGGTGCTGCGGGCGTAGCTACCGGTGAACTGGTATTCCAGACAGGCATGGTGGGCTACCAGGAGGCGCTGACCGACCCATCTTATGCGGGGCAAATGCTTATCTTTACATATCCCCTTGTGGGTAACTACGGAGCGGGCGATGTATTGAGCCAGAGCAAGCGCATCCATCCTCGCGGCGTGATTGTGCGCGAGATGATGGATAGCTCGGGCCACCGTGACACTTCGGGCGGCATCGATGCAATGCTCCGCGAGCAAGGCATCCCCGCGCTGACGGGCGTTGACACCCGCTTCCTGACGCGGCAGGTGCGCCTTCATGGTGTAATTCCGGCTGCCATGGCAGTGGCCCCGGCAGGACATCTGCCGTCTGAGGAAGAGCTACGCACGCTTGCTGCTTCGCTTGATTACGATGCCATCGACTTTGTTGCCGAGTGCACTACGCCCCAACTGGTGTGGCACCCTCCCTCAAGGCCGAACGCTCCCCGTATCGCGCTGGTAGACTACGGCGCGAAACAGGCAATGCTCAGCTACATGCTGGAAAGTGGTGCCGGTGTATGGCTTGTACCGGCCAGCATGCCCGCAGCCGATTTGCTTGCGCTGCGGCCCGATGCGGTGTTGCTCTCCAACGGCCCCGGCGATCCTTCCAGGCTGGATTACGCGGTGAACACGGTGCGCGGCTTGCTCGAAGAGGGCAACATCCCCGTGTTCGGTATCTGCCTGGGACACCAACTGCTGGCGCTGGCGGCGGGCGGGCGCACCGTCAAGATGCGGTTTGGCCATCGCGGCATCAACCAGCCTGTGCTTGAAACGGCTACCGGGCGGATGTCGGTCACCACGCAGAATCACGGCTACATGGTGGACCCTGCCTCTATACCCCCCGACTACAGGGTCACACACACAAACCTGAACGACGGCACAGTGGAGGGGATCGCACACGTGTCGCGGCCTGTGTGGGGAGTGCAGTGGCACCCGGAGGCGCACCCCGGCCCGCGGGATAGCCTCTCTATTATTGACCAATTGCTTGCCCTCGCGGAGGTTGCCCATGCCTAAAGACCCGTCTATCCGCAAAGTGCTTATAATCGGCTCCGGTCCCATCGTGATTGGTCAGGCCGCCGAGTTCGACTACGCGGGCACGCAAGCCTGCATCGCTGTGCGCGAAGAGGGCGTGGAGGTGGTGCTGGTCAACTCTAACCCCGCTACCATCCAGACCGACCCCGGAACCGCCGACCGCGTTTATATTGAGCCGCTTACCGTCGAGAGTGTGGCTGCAATCATCAGGAAAGAGCGGCCCGACGGCCTGATCGCTTCGATGGGCGGGCAAACTGCGCTGAACCTCGCCATGGACCTCGAAATCGACGGTGTGCTGGAGGAGTGCGGCGTGCGCGTACTGGGCACTTCTACGTACAGCATCCGGCTGGCCGAAGACCGCCAGCTATTCGCGGATCTTATGGTGGAGCGCGGGCAGCCTGTGCTGGCCCATAGATCGGTGAGCGATCTGTGGGAGGCGGTTGATTTTGCCGAGCGGCACGGCTTCCCGCTGGTGGCCCGTGCTGCCTTTTGTCTGGGCGGTACCGGGTCAGGCCACGCGGAAAACATGCAGGAACTCGAACTGCTAGTGACCGACGGCCTGAAGCAAAGCCCGGTCGGGTCGGTGTTGCTGGAGCGCAGCGTCAAGGGTTGGGCCGAGGTCGAGTACGAAGTGCTGCGCGATGCAGACGATAACGCCATCATCGTCTGCAACATGGAGAATATGGACCCGATGGGGATTCATACGGGCGAGTCGATTGTGGTCGCGCCCAGCCAGACCCTTTCCGACGCGGATTACCAGCGCCTCCGCACGGCATCGCTTGAGATAGTGCGGTCGCTGGACGTGCGGGGCGGCTGCAACTGTCAGTTCTCGCTGAACCAGCAAACGGGCGATTTCACTATCATCGAGGTCAACCCCAGGCTGTCACGCTCATCGGCGCTTGCCTCCAAAGCGACCGGATACCCGATAGCGCGGGTGGCAGCAAAGATCGCTCTGGGATACACGCTGGCTGAATTGCGCAACGACATCACAGGGGCAAGCGCGTGCGCCGAGCCTGCGCTCGATTACGTGGTGGTGAAGCTGCCGCGTTGGCCGTTCGACAAGTTCCGCAATGTAGACCAGCGCATCGGCATGACAATGAAGAGCACAGGCGAAGTCATGGCGATTGGCAGGACGTTCGAGCAGGCGTTCCTGAAGGCGCTTCGCAGCCTGGACACGCGATCAGCCTGGCCGCAGGTGAGCGATGCCTGGACGCAAGAGCGCATATCGCAATGTCTCGCCCAACCGACGCATGAGCGCCCTACTGCTATCTATAACGCGCTCGCACAGGGCTGGAGCGTGGAACAAATCGCGGAATTGACCCATATTCACCCCTGGTTCCTGACTCGTTTTGCCCGTATATGGGACGCTGAATGTGAGATGCGCAAGCCTGGTTGGTTGGACGGCGCTGGGCTAACGGAGCGTCTCTTGACGGCCAAGCAAATGGGCTTCTCTGACGCTCATATTGATAGCTTGACTGGCGCATATTCAGCGGACGCTGTAACGCAATTGCGCTCCCGGCTAAACGTCCGGCCTACATATAAGATGGTGGACACCTGCGCGGGCGAGTTTGCGGCTTCGACGCCCTACTTCTACTCTTGCTATGAGCACGAGGACGAGGCAGGGCCTCTGGAAGGGCAGAAAGTGATTGTGCTCGGCAGCGGGCCAATCCGCATCGGGCAGGGCATTGAGTTCGACTACTCCTCTGTTCACGCGGTGGAAGCGTTGAAAGCCGCCGGTATCAAGGCAATCGTCATCAACAACAATCCTGAGACGGTCAGCACGGATTATCACCTGAGCAACAGGCTCTATTTTGAGCCGCTTACGCTGGAAGAAGTGCTCAACGTGGTCGAGCACGAAAAAGAAGGCTTACTGGGCGTAATCGCGCAGTTTGGAGGGCAGACGGCGCTCAACCTGATACAGCCCCTCTCGCAGGCAGGCGTGACTATACTTGGCACGTCCCCCGAGTCTATCGCCGCCACCGAGGACCGCGATACAATGGCGAGATTGTGTGAAGAACTGAATATTCCCGTGCCTGCGTGGTCGATTGCGCGCAGCCAGGACGAATTGGAGGCGTTCGCTCCGCAAATCGGCTTCCCCGTGCTGGTGCGGCCGTCGTATGTGCTTGGCGGTCGCGGAATGCGCATCGTATACGGGCAGGATGAACTGCGAAACTATCTGCAAAACCTGGGCTCCGGCCTGCGCGAGCACCCCGTACTGATAGACAGGTTCCTCGAAGATGCCATCGAGGTAGACGTGGACGGCGTATCGGATGGGCACGACATCTTCACGGTGGTGATGCAGCAATTAGAGAAGGCAGGCATCCACTCCGGCGACAGCGCCTGTGTCTACCCACCGCAAACCCTTTCCAGTGATGTTGTAGCGCAGGTGGTGGAATATACCCGCAGCCTGGCGCGCCACCTGAGCGTGGTTGGGCTGATCAATGTGCAGTACGCGGTGAAAGATGGTGTTGTTTACCTGTTGGAGGTAAACGCACGTGCTTCGCGTACCGTGCCGTTCGCGAGCAAGGCAACAGGAGTGCCGCTCGCCACAATCGCCACAAGGCTGATTACAGGTGTGCCCTTGCGCGATATAGAGATAAAGCCCCGCCAGGACGGGAACGTGTCGGTCAAGGCCGTGGTGCTGCCCTTCGACAAGTTCCCCGGCCTTCTGCCCGTGCTCGGCCCCGAGATGCAAAGCACGGGCGAGACCATGGGCGTCGGCCCCACGTTCGAGACCGCGCTCGCCAAAGCATACGAAGGAGCCGGAATAAAGACCGCACGGGCAGCGGGGCCGTCCCTGCTGGAGGTGGGGCGTGAGGCGTAAAACGTAAAACGTAAAACGTAAAACGTGAGCGTACTGCGTACTGCGTACTGCGTACTGCGTACTGCGTATGAACACCGACGATGGACCGCAGACCGCTTGGGTAAAGATGAACGCCTATAGTATCCGTGGCATTTCCACAACTGAGTTTTACGCTTTATGCGTTTCTCACTTCTCACTTCTCATTTCTTACGCTTTACGTTTTACTCTTCCCCTCCGTAAGTGTTCAGACTTGAGATGCAAACGGGGTGCAGGGGCGAAGCCCATGACGGGGGTGTGGGGGTGTCCCCCATTCTCCCCTTTCCTTTAGACTCCCCTCCCACGCGTGGGAGGGGCAGGGGGAGGGTCTTCCTTTACCTGGATGCCGGGTTGTTCCACCCTAAATCTGAACATTTACTCACGCACCATGCATTTGCGCATTGGACCAGACCTCTGTATCATAATGGGAGATATATCGCAGCAAATAATTGCGAAAGAAATGAACTCTCTTATGAATGAAAAACCTCTCTCAATTGAAGAGCGTCGGGACGGGCTGGCTCGTATGGCGCGTGATGGCGTGGACGTACTGGTTATTGGTGGTGGCATTACGGGGGCCGGGGTGGCACTCGATGCGGCCGCTCGCGGCTACCGGGTGGGGCTTGTTGAGAAGGCCGATTTCGCGAGCGGCACGAGCAGCAAATCAACCAAGCTGGTACACGGTGGCATTCGCTATTTATCGCAATTCGATTTTGCCCTGACTCGCGAGTCGCTTGTGGAGCGCGGGCTGCTGCTGCGGAATGCGCCTTTTCTTGTGCAGCCGATTGGCTTCCTGTTGCCTCTTTATGCTGGCGCGAAGAAGCCGATGGGTACTCCCATTCGCCTGCCGTTTGGGTTCGGTATGGGTTACATTCTGCGGGCCGGGCTGATTCTGTACGATATGCTTGCAGGACGGCTCGGTCTACAGCCGCATCGTAGGCTAAGCAAAACCAAGCTATCGAGAATGGCACCATGCCTCAAGACCGACAAACTGGAAGATGCATTTATCTATTTCGATGGGCAGACCGATGATACTCGCCTGGTTATGACGGTGCTGCGAACTGCCGTTGACCAGGGGGCGTCCATCGCCAATTACGCCGAGGTCACCGGCTTCGAGATGGCGGGCGGCCAGATAGATGCAGTCCATATTGCTGACCGTCTTGGCGGCGAGGGCTATTCGATTCGTGCGCGGAAGGTAGTCAACGCAGCAGGAGCGAGCGCCGGAACTATCGAAGAGATGGCAGGAGTGTCTTCCATACGCATCAAGCCCGCCAAAGGGGTGCATCTGACGGTGGCGCGGGAGTCGCTGAAGATGGGCAAATATGCGATGGTGCTGCCCGAAACGGACGATGGCAGGCTGCTTTTCCTCGTGCCATGGGGGCCGCGCGTTACTATCGGCACGACGGATACTGAGGGCGGCGACATCAACGACGCGACGGCAGGACCGGCGGATATAGAGTATCTGCTGAGACACGTCAACCGCTACATGCGCTGCCGCCTTGAAGAGAGCGACATAATTAGCGCGTGGGCGGGATACAGGCCGTTGATTAGCTCGCGCAAGAGCAGTGCACAGTCGTCCAAGCTATCGCGCACACATGCGGTGCTTGATGGGCCGGGCGGCATGGTGAGCATTGTGGGTGGGAAGCTGACCACGTACAGGCGGATGGCGCAGGATACGGTTGACCACCTTGTGCGGGGGTGGGGCAAGAAGCCGCCCAAGCACAGCATAACGGCAAATCTTGCGCTGGAAGGCACTGCAGATAGAGAACTCGCCACGGCCGACCTGGAATCGCGCTCGGTGGAGTATGGGCTGGAGGCCGATGTAATTCGGCGGCTGTCTCTGTATGGAACAGAGCTTTTCGCCATCCTCGACATTATGGCTACGGATGCCGCAATGCGCCGTAGGATTGTGCCCGATCTACCCTATGTGATGGCCGAAGTGGTCTATGCGTGCCGCAGGGAAATGGTGGCTAACCTCGATGATGTGCTGGAGCGCCGTGTGCATATCAGCTTCGAGGACCGCGACAGGGGCACAACAGTCGCGCCTGCTGTGGCAGAAGTGATGGCTGTTGAACTCGGTTGGGACGCTGCTGAGGTAGTAAGGCAGGTTGAGCGATATCGGCGCCGCACCGCCAGTGATGCAAGGTGGTCTACCGCACTATCGGGTGGGAAAGAGCCTGAGCGGGTGCAGATTCTTTAGTGCCCTGGTCGCACCGCACGTATCTGTGTTTGCCGGGCATTCATAACAGAGCCGGCGACGAACCACCGGCCACCGTCTACTGACAACCGTCTACTTCGCAGTACAGAGTGCAAGGAGATAATTCATCTCATGCCAAACGAGAGCTATATACTTGCGCTTGATCAGGGGACAACAAGCTCTCGGGCGATCGTTTTCGATCACGCGGGCCGCATTGTTGGCCGTAAGAACCGCGAATACCGGCAGATCTACCCGCAGCCCGGCTGGGTCGAACACGACCCTGAGGATATCTGGAGCAGCCAGCTATCTGTAACGCAGGAATTGTTGCGTGAGCTTGGCTTGAGCGCGGGGAATATCGCCGGAGTGGGCATCACCAACCAGCGCGAGACTGCCATTCTCTGGCAGAAGAGCACAGGCCGGCCGGTCTATAACGCGATTGTGTGGCAGGACAGGCGCACGGCGGCACGCTGTGCAGAACTGAAAGCAGCAGGGTGGGAAGCCTCGATACGGGAGAAGACGGGCCTGGTAATTGACCCGTATTTCAGCGGCACAAAGGTGGCGTGGCTGCTGGATAACGTGCAGGAAGCCCGCGAGCTTACAGCACAGGGCGATCTCCTTTTCGGCACGGTGGATAGCTTCCTGATATGGCGTCTCAGCGGCGGTAAAGTGCATGTGACCGACTACTCTAACGCCAGCAGAACAATGCTCTTCAATATCAATACGCTGGAGTGGGACAGCGATATACTTGGTGAATTGAACATCCCTGCTTCG
This sequence comes from Chloroflexota bacterium, assembly GCA_039932335.1. Lineage (GTDB taxonomy): Bacteria > Chloroflexota > Chloroflexia > QHBQ01 > JADMIH01 > JADMIH01. The sequence continues at coordinate 145,864 of JBDTQH010000002.1, read as the reverse complement.
ATCTTGCCGCAAGTACGGCCCAGTAGTTATATCTACGGGCATATAGAGGCCGGGTTACTGGGAGGCGAAGTGCCCCTGGCGGGAGCGGCGGGCGACCAGCAGGCGGCCACGTTCGGTCAGGCTTGCTACGACGAGGGCATGGTCAAGAACACCTATGGCACAGGCTGCTTCATGCTGATGAATACGGGCGAGATGCCCGTCGCCAGCAAGCATAATCTGCTGACTACCATAGGTTGGGGACTGGGTGGGAAGGTTGTATATTGTCTTGAGGGGTCGGTATTTATAGCAGGGGCGGCTGTGCAGTACCTTCGCGATGGCCTGCGCATCATCGACAACGCGGCTGAGAGCGAAGACTATGCTATCTCAGTGGATAGCACAGGTGGCGTCTATTTTGTGCCTGCGTTCGCAGGGCTTGGCGCGCCTTACTGGGATCCCTATGCTCGCGGGGCCATCCTGGGCCTGACGCAGGGAACCGGGCGTGCCGAGATAGTGCGCGCCGCGCTGGAATCAGTGGCGTTTGCTAGCCGCGATGTGCTGGAAGCGATGGTGGCGGATAGCGGTGTGCCTCTCGCTCAGCTAAGGGTGGACGGGGGCATGGTTGCCAACAATTTCCTCATGCAATTCCAGGCAGATATACTGGACGTGCCTGTGGTTCGCCCGGTAGTGGCCGAAACGACCGCACTTGGCGCTGCTTATCTGGCGGGATTGGCTGTGGGGTACTGGAGCAGCCAGGAGGAAATCAGCCGCAACTGGACCGCAGACCGCACTTTCACGCCCGATCTACCGGAGGAGCAAAGGGCGCGCCTCTACACAGGCTGGCGCAAAGCTGTCGGTCGCTCAAGTGGCTGGATCGAGCCGGAATAAAGGGCGGATCGATTTACCAAAGCTCCCGCAGCGCTGCTCTGGCCGCGAAATAGCCGCCCATGCCGTGTACTCCACCTCCTGGTGGTGTTGATGCGGAACAGATAAACAGGCGCGGGTTGGCTGTTTTGTAAGGGACCAATTGGGGCAGCGGGCGCGTGTATATCTGCAGGATGTCCTGCGCACCTCCGTTGATATCGCCGCCAATATAGTTGGGGTTGTACGCCTGGAAGTCGGCGGGTGACATAGTGTGGCGCGCCAGTATGAGATCACGGAAGCCGGGTGCGAAACGCTCGATCTGCGCTTCAATCCGCTCGGTCATATCGAAGGTAGAGCCGTTCGGCACATGGCAGTAAGCCCACAGCGTATGCTTGCCCACGGGTGCGCGCGTGCTGTCGAACAAGCTCTGCTGTGCTACGATCACATACGGGCGCTCTGAGTGCCTGCCATGTGATTGGTCGCGCTCTGATAGGGCGATCTCGGCGAGCGTTCCGCCCACATGGACTGTGGCGGCGCGGCTGCACTCCTCGGCCCGCCACGGCACAGGTCCGTCCAGGGCATAATCCAGCTTGAAGACGCCGGGACCGTAGCGGAAGCGGCTCAACCTGCGTGTGTATGACGCAGGCAGGCGCTTGCCAGCTATCTTTACCATCTGCCTGGGCGTTACGTCGAACAGCACAGCGCGAGATCGCGGCAGCTGGTCCAGTGTATCAACCTTCATCCCGGTGATTATCTCTCCGCCAAGCGAGCGCAAGTAGGAAGCCATCGCGTCGGCGATAGCCTGCGAGCCGCCTTTCGCCATCGGCCAGCCTACGCTGTGGGCAAGAATGCTGAGCACCAGGGCTATCGCCGACGTTGCTACTTTTTCCAGCGGCAGCATCGAATGGGCGGCCATGCCCGCAAGGAGGGCGCGTGCCCGTTCTTCCTTGAACGCAATCTGCGCTAACGTGCGGACAGGCAAGAGCGCCGGGATGCCGAAACGTGCCAGCGCGATCGGTTGGAAGGGCTGCGGAATGCGGAGCGGACCCAGGAAGAAATCTTCGACAAGCGGCCAGTCGCGCACAAGTGGCTGCATTATGCGCCGGTAGGCGTGGGCATCTACGCCCAGGTTACGCTCGGTGGCCGTGGCCGTGATAGAGCGCTCACACACAACAGCCGTGCCGTCATCGAAGGGATGGGCTAACGGCGTGGGCGGTTCGATCCATTCAAGGCCGTGCTCGTGCAACGGCAGGTTGCGGAAGAAAGGCGAGCCGATGCCAAGCGGGTGTATGGCCGAGCAGATATCGTGGGTGAAGCCCGGCAGCGTCAGTTGCGCGGAACGGCTGCCGCCGCCGACCGTTTCCTTTGCCTCCACTACCAGCACAGAGAGACCTGCGCGGGCAAGCGTAATAGCAGCGGCAAGGCCGTTCGGCCCTGATCCGATTATGGTGGCGTCGTATGCGGGGTCTGTGGGCATCTGTGTGGTCGCTCTGTTCTGCTCAATTGTGCCTGATGGTGTGGTCGTGTGCGAATTGTACATGATGTCCCCCATACTCGCTACTGCATTTTATGGTCCAGCAGATTTGGTCGGTTGTTGGAAATCTATTTTGCAACCGGTTGCGTTTATCTGTTGTGATTATTCTATGAGCCTTGACTGGAGACAACGAATGCAAGCAACATCAACAGTGCAACCGGCACAGGACACAGGAGACAAGCGCGCACCTATGGCGGCTGCCCCGATGAAATACCTGCCGGATGGGTCGGTGGACTGGGGCAATATGTGGGATAGCTTCTGTGTGCTGGCAAAGGAGGGCGGGCCTCCCCACCGCGGCACAATGCTCCACGGCCAGGACGACGCTGACCCGGAAAGCGCGGGATACCGTTTCGCCGTCGCGGAGATTGCGCGTGGAATCGGTGAAGTGAGCGGTCTGGAAGCCTATCCTGCGAAGCCCGGTTGGTTGGCGGTGCGATGTGCATCGCCCGGCATGGCTCGTTGGCTACAGGAAGCTATCCTGGAGGAGAACGTCAATGCCGCATCAGAGGGCGCGTTGCTCTTTGTGCCTGTCGGTGAAACTTTCAGCCTCAAGGGCGAGATAAAGAACGTGGTGACAGCCGTGGCTAAAACAACGCACTACTGGACCGACCATGTGCCTGACGATGTGAAGCGGCTCCTCAGCCTTGAGCAGCGTTTTGATGGCTGGAAAGAGCGGCTCGCAAAGTGGCTGGGGCGCTGAAGGGAACAATAGAGCCATTTTGCAACAAGTTGCGAATCGCAGTATACTGAATCCTACATTGCTGCATATACATGCATCTCAACTGTAATGTAGCTGCGTAGTGTATATGGTGTGGCCGCCTGCCGGAAACAAACGGCACACCGGAGGTAAGGTAAGAAATGCATATTCCCGACGGTTATCTCAGTCCTCTAATGTCGCTTGGGGCTGCCGCGTTCACGGTCCCTGCTTGGGCAATCGCTGTGCGGCGCGTGCAGGCTGTCCTGAACAACAGGACAGTGCCGCTGCTGGCTATCTTCGCGGCGTTCACTTTCACCATAATGATGTTCAACATACCCGTACCGGGCGGCACAACCGCTCACGGTGTGGGCGGCACGCTCATCGCTATCGTGCTTGGCCCGGCGGCTGCGGTTATCGGTGTGAGCATGGCGCTTATCTTGCAGGCGCTATTCTTCGGTGATGGCGGCGTACTCGCTATCTTCATCAACTGCCTCAACATGGGCGTGATTTTGCCGCTGGCAGGCTACTACACATACAGGATCATCGCGGGCAATTCGCCCTTGCTTGGCACACGCCGGGTGTGGGCGGCGGGTATCGGCGCGTATGTTGGATTAACGATCTCAGCAATAGCAGTGGCCGTTGAACTTGGCCTACAGCCTCTGTTCTTTAGCTCAAACGGGCAGGCGCTCTATAGTCCTTATGGCCTTGAAGTGACGCTGCCCTCAATGCTCATATCGCATCTGTTTGGGGCATCCATTGTCGAAGCTATTATCAGCGCGCTTGGCGTGGCCTACTTACAGAAGCGGCACCCGGAATACCTCACGTCTCTCAAATCAGTTTTTGCCGGACCGGGTGTAATGGAGGGCAAAGCCGAGCGGCATCCGCTCGGGCAGGTGGTGGCCCTCATCGCGGGCGGTGGGTTGGTGATAATGCTTGTCGCGGGCCTGATAACGGGCGGCGGCGACATCTCGCGCATGTTCGGAGCTGATTGGTCGCAGGTAGATTGGGCCTCTGTAGCAAGTATGCTGCTTGTGGTGGCGATCATCGCGGCGCTACTTATTCCGCTCGCCTATTTCCTGCTGCCGAAACGGATGAAGGGTATAGGCACAGCCTTTGTCGCGCTCGCTATAATCGCGCCTCTCGGGTTGATCGCTCCGGGGTTCGCGTTCGGTGAGGGCAGCGCCGATGATGTTCAGGCAGCCTTCGGATATGTGCCGAAGGGCATACAGGACATGTCGAGCTTCTTCAGCGCGCCGCTAGCCAGCTACAATATCCCGATTCCCTTCTTCAGCGATGCCGAAGCGCCGCTCTGGCACGCGGCAATAGGATACGAAATCGCGGGCATAGTGGGTATGCTTATGCTTGGTGCGCTGGTGTTTGGGCTGGCTAACCTTCTACGCAGGACGGGTGGTCGGAGCAGCACATCGGCTGCCCGCAGCGATGTTCGCAGCGATGTTCGCGTTCCATGAGTGCAGTTTCGCAGAACGTTGAGGGGCGTATCGGCTGGCTCGAAAAGACAGTCGCCGATATAGCAGGCTCAATCGAGCGGGCGGTCTTCACCGAAGAACACGCCCGCAAGCCGGGTTGGTTGCAGAGGGTTGACCCGCGCGCCAAGCTGGGTATGTTCCTCGTTATGGTGCTCGCGGCCAGTTTATCGAACTCATTTCTTGCACTCGCGGGGCTTTATGCTGTGCTGCTGGTTGCGTCCCGTGCCAGCCAGGTTCCGTTCGATTTCTTCGTGAAGCGGGTGTGGGTCGGTATTCCTTTCTTCGCTGGCATCGTGATTGTGCCGTCCATCTTCTTCGGCCATGCGCCCTACCTGTTTGATGTTGCACTCGGTCCGCTGCATATCGCGCCTTCGATTCCCGCATTGATGAGCGCCGCGGTGTTCATCGCGCGTGTGGGCGTAAGCGTGTCGCTTGCTGTGCTGCTGGTGCTGACCACGCCCTGGGCTGATGTGCTGAAGGGCTTGCAGGCTTTCCATGTGCCGCAGGTGTTTATCCTGCTGCTGTCGATGACATACAGGTATATATTCCTCTTTTTCAGGACGGCCAATGGTATGTTCGAGGCGCGCAAGAGCCGCATGGTGGGCAAGACAAGCGGTAATGAGCACCGTAGCTGGATCAGCGCATCTCTCACAAGCCTGATGAGCAGATCGTTCAAGATGAGCAATGATGTTTACGCTGCTATGCTGGCGCGTGGGTTTGGCGGCCAGATACGGAGCTACAGCGCATACCGGATGAAAGCGTCCGACTGGGCTGCATTGGCGGGCGCGCTGGCGCTTTCCGTGGCTGCATGGTTAGTGGGGAGGTATATCGCGTGATCGCGCAAATAGAGAACGAAAAAGGCACAGAGCAAGCAGCAGAGAGCCGAAACGGGCAGGAGACTGTATTCCACCTTCGCGGGGTGCGTTACCTCTACGCAGGCCGCCACGTGGCGCTCGACGGCATCGACCTCGATATAAACAGGGGAGAGCAGGTTGTGCTGTTGGGGGCAAACGGCAGCGGCAAATCTACACTGCTGAAGCTGTTGGACGGCATAATCGGCCCTTCCGAAGGGACTATGAAGGCTCTCGGGCGCGAGGTGGCGGCGGTGGCTGCCGGGCAGGATGCGTTCAGGTTCCACAGGGAAGTTGGATTGGTATTCCAGGATCCCGACATCCAGCTTTTCAGCGCGACGGTGTTCGATGATGTGGCGTTCGGACCGCTCCAGCTAGGGCTGAGTGCAGCCGAGGTAAAGGAGAGGTGCGACGAGGCGTTGGAGCAGATGGAGATAACGCACCTGGCGCAGCGTGCCCCGTTCGAGCTTTCAGGCGGCGAGAAGAAGCGCGCGGCTATCGCGTCAGTGTTGTCGCTGCGCCCCGATGTTATCCTGCTGGACGAGCCTACTGCTTCTCTCGATCCGCGAACCAAATGGGTGCTTGTGAACCTGATTCGCAAGCTTGGCGAGGCAGGCAAGACCATTATTACCACCACTCACGAGCTGGAGATAGTGCCCATCATAGCCAACCGGGTAGTGGTGATCGGTGAGGAGCGGAAGGTGCTGGCAGACGGCACGCCTGCCCAGATCCTGAACGACCACGCTCTGCTAATCAAAGCCAACCTCATCCATGAGCACCTGCACGAAGTAGGCGTGCATCACGACCACGGTCATTTGATACATGATCACGTGCATGGGGCGTGAAGCGTGAAACGTGAAATGTAAAGGGCGCCAATGAAACCTATCCCTGCGTCCTTTACCTTCTCATTTCTCACTTCTCATTTCTTACGCTCACGTGTCACGTTTCACGTTTCACGCTTCACGCTTCACGCAAATCACCCTTCCAACGCCTGCTCTTCTGTGTTACAACTAAAGTAGAATAGTATGTGGAGAAAAGCGTAACCTCCGGCGTACGCTTTAATATCGGGTTTATTCGCCCGCGACACTGGAACGGCAGGCAGCCAACTTTTGATCAAGCGCACATTTCCCCTCCCTCGCTGGGTTCTCATTCTATTATTATTCTTGCCCACAGTGATGTGGGTTATAAGCCCCACGCCCGCATCGGCGCACGCTCAGTTCGTGAAGTCGGTTCCCGAGTCGGGGGCGCTGCTTGACACTTCTCCTCCCCAGATAGAGATCTACCTCAGCGAAGGGTCCAGCCTCGAATTCAGTACGGTCAAGCTGTACGACCGCGCCCGCAACGAGCAGCAGGTAGGTGAGCTTGGCCGGGTGAACGGCGATGATAAGAGCGTGCTGGCTCCTATCCCTCAGACGCTGCCCCCCGGCACGTACACGGTGGTTTGGCGCATCCTTTCGGGCGTTGACGGGCACGTAACGGCAGGCACGTTCGCTTTCCGTGTCAAAGGCACAGGCAACGAGGCAGCCGAGCCTATCGTGCCCATATCACCAATCGCGGGCAGCGCCGCCATCCCTTCATCCAACGGCTTCGATAATGCCGACCCTTTGCGGTGGCTGGTGCGCGCGCTTATGCTTGCTATGGCGATAGTGCTGCTTGGCGGGCCTATCTTTACTGTGCTTGTGGTCGAGCCGACCGACTCGGAGACCAAAGAGGGACAGAAAGCCTCTACCGTGGCCCACGTCGCGAGCAAGCGGTTCGCCGGAATCGGCACCATCGCTGGAGTGGTGCTGCTCTTGCTTCTTATTCTCGACCTCATTATGCAGGTGGCCTCGGTGAACGGCACGGGCCTCCTGGGTGCCCTGGGCCACTTCGACGCAGCGCTACGAATTATCAACACCACGCGCTATGGCTTTGCATGGCTGTTGAAGGCGCTGGCGGGCGTTGTGCTGGTTGCGTTGATGTTGTACGCGTGGCAGGTGCAGCGCCGTAATGCATCGTGGGTATGGGAGATAGCTCTTGCAGCCGCCTCACTCCTCTTTTTGGCGCAGGCGCTTGGCAGCCACGGTGCCGCGGCATCCGAGGCCGGAAACGCAGGCAGCCTGCCAATCCCCATCGTAAGCGATTGGCTGCACCTCGTGATGGCGGGCACATGGATTGGCGGGCTTGCCTATATGGGCTTTGCGCTTTTCCCTGCGTTCAAAGCAGCAGGATTGGATCGCGAAGAACGCCGTGTGTGGCTGGGCCGTTCTACCCCGCGATTTTCCAGGCTGGCGGTTATCAGCGTGGTTGTGCTGGCGGTGACAGGCACGTACAACATGATCATCCACACCGCCGACCTGGGCGCTATCCTGGGCAGCCCATACGGGCAGGTGCTGGCCGTAAAGGTGGCCGCTTACGCTGTACTGGTTGGCATTGGCGCAATAAACCTGCGCAGGCTCACGCCCATGCTGCTCGCGAAGTCTATCCCTGCCGCTGCGAAAGCCGATGCAGCGGACGGCGGTGGACCTGCACGGAAGCTGGGGCGCAACATTAAGTTCGAGATGGGCCTGGGCGCGGTTGCATTGCTCTGTGCGGGCGGTCTGACTTTGTTACCTCCGCCCAGCACCGTCAATAGCGCGGCGCTGCCTTCTGTTACACCAATAGCAGAGGTCGCTACTCCTCTCCCTACACCACAGCCTGCCACCGCCAGCAACACAACAGCCGGATATACCTTCAACCTGACCACGCGGCCCTCGTTTGAGGGCGACCAACTTACACTCGACCTGGAGCGAACCGACCCTGCATCCCTGCCGCTCACTGATGTGGCGAAAGTATTGTTCAGGATCACACCGCAGGACGTGGACGCGGGCAGCAGCTCTTTCGTGGCAGAGGCTATGGGCACGCCCGGCCCTGACAAACAGACCTGGCACGCCACCGAGTCGTTCCTTACTATCGACGGCGGCTATCTCGTGACAGCTATTGTGCAGCGCACCGAGTCGCCCGATGTAAAGGCGGCCTTCAGGCTGGACCTCTCAGAAAGCGGCCTGAAGGCAACACCCGCCGATGTGGTTGATGTGCTGCTCTCGACAGAGCCGAGCGAGCCTGTCAGCGGCACGGTTACGCTCTCGATTGGCCTGGTGGATGGCGCGCGGAAGCCCATTGACGGCGCTACAGTGACTGTCAACCCTTACATGCCCGCGCACGCTCATGTACAGCCGCCTTCAGTCGCTCCACCTGTGCCGGGCCAGGCGGGCCTTTACTCCATCCCTGTGCAGCTTGATATGGGCGGTGGTTGGCTGCTTATCTTCACGATAGAGCGCGAAGGCCATCTTCCTTTGAAGATCGACGCCAGCGTGGATGTTATCGATCCGAATGCCACACCCACGCCGTTGGAGACGCCCTAGCGTGGCTAGAGTGAAGCTGTCAACACCGCTACGAATACTGTTTGTGCTGCTGGTGAGCGTGAACCTTACGCTCTTTTGCCAGGGTCATATGCTTGGCGCAATGCACTCCGGGGCCCACCTTGCTCTGCTCGCGCCTGTGAACTCTGACTTGCCCTCGAAGCACGCGGAGTCGGCGCCACAGCCACAGAGCCACCAGGCCCACACAGGCCATGCTAATCACAGCGCCCATAACACGGCTCCCGCCAGCGCCCATGCAGGCCACATAGAGAGCATAAACGCTTCTATCCTAGAGCGCGTCCAAAGTGCATCTGCGGCTCTGGCCGTGATTGTCGCAGGTGGTAGCGGGAGTAATGGTTCTGTGCAACTGCCTATGGTTGGCAGTGCTTCCGATGTGCCTATGCCTTTCAGTGTGTCTACCTTAGGGTTGGTTGGTGGGACGTCTGATGCTGCCGGAATAGTGTCATATCCCCTTGAGCAACCCGGCATCGTTCCGTGGCGCTCGCGCCTTTCCAGCGGCCCTGAGCCGCCGCCTCCTCAACTTCTTTCCGCATAATCTGCGTGCTGCATCTGCCTGTGTAGATAGACGGCGTATCTCTGCGCTATCTTCTCATGCCAGGCAGATGAGCCACCTGCGCGTCTGTATATCCGTTGTATTTGAGGAATACATGACGAAGATCGTGATGAGTTGATGGTGAAGCAGCAACCGGCATACCGAATGCGGCTTGCTGCGTGGCAAAAGGAGCTTTTGTAATGAAGTCAAATGGAAGCAAATTGCGCTCGGCGTCGGGCGTATCGATTGTAACAGCTGTGATATTGTTGGCGCTGGCGGTCGCGCCGGGTGTAGCGCTCGCTCATGCGCGCCTGTTGAACTCTACGCCCGCGAATGGAGCTACCGTGGCTCCCGGCCTGACGCAGATTACTATCAGCTTTTCGGAAGAAGTTAGTGTGGATCAATCAACCGCACAATTGCTGAAGGGCACGGCGCCCGCAACGGGCGTTACCGCTGCGGTAAATAGAGCCGAGCGTAAGAACATGACCGTTACTACCCCGGCTCTTGGCGAAGGTCAGTATCAGTTGAAGTGGAAGGCTGTGACCGAAGATGATAACGGAATCTCAAACGGCACGATAAATTTCACGGTGGCCGGCTCGGCACAACCATCCTGCACAACCTTCAAGGAGACAGGCCAGACAGCCTGCGGCAAATTCCTGACCTACTGGAACGGGCACGGCGCGCTGGCGCAGCAGGGTTTCCCCATATCAGGTGAGATGCAGGAGAAGAGTGACACAGACGGCAAGACCTACACTGTCCAATACTTCGAGCGGGCGGTGTTTGAAATGCACCCTGAGAACGCCGCTCCCAACGATGTATTGCTGTCGCTGCTGGGCAACTTCCTGTACAAGCAGAAGTACCCCGAAGGCGCACCCAACCAGACGCCAAACAACAGCGCAGGTTCTGTGCTGTTCAAGGAGACAGGCAAGCGTGTTGGCGGCAAGTTCTTGGACTACTGGAATAAGAATGGTGGATTGGCTCAGCAGGGCTACCCGATCTCCGATGAGTTTCAGGAGAAGAGTGCTCTCGACGGCAAGACCTACACAGTACAATATTTCGAGCGGGCCGTGTTCGAGCTTCATCCTGAGAACGCCGCGCCATATGATGTGCTGCTATCGCAGTTAGGCACGTTCAGATACCAGCAGAAATATCCCGGCGGCGCTCGTTAGGGGGTACTGCGTATGATCGCCGACCGCGGATAGATGTGTTGGCTGGAACAAAAAGAACCTCCCATGTTGGAGAGGTTCTTTTTGCTTTGTTACTCGGTGCTGCTGTTAGATTTTGCGTCGGGAGAGCTTGAGGCCGAGGGTGGTCATGCTGAGGGCGATGATGGCGAGGGCCGTGAAGATGAAGTTCTGGTCGCCGCTGCCTGTGGTAGGCATACCGGGAGCAGTGGTTGTGCCGTGCTCGTCCATCGCAGCCATGATGCTGCCGCAGGAAACGTAGACGGATACCTCAGCAGCCGATTTGTGGACGTTAATAGCATAGGCGCTGGCAAGCAATTCTTTGGCGGTCACGGGCACGATTGTCTCGGAATGCCCGTTGACTACATTGCTAAGGGGATAGGCAGGCTTAGGATTAAGATCAGAGCAGGTGCCGGTATGGATATGAGCGGGCTGCGGGTCGGTTGTGGTGCTGCTTATATCTACCACCACTTTGGTTGTGCCGTCGCCCATATCTGTTAGCTCGGCGCTACCGTTCTGGCCCGAGCCATTCTGAGCAGTAAGGCTAACCTCTGCGTCATGCGCGAATGCGATTGCCCCTGTGAGTGCGAAGAGCGTAAGCGCGGCTACGAAAAAAACCATGAACTTTCTCATGTACATTTCTCCTCATTGTGTATGTGATTGGGTATGCGCCAACAACACTTTTGTTGCTGGTCAACCGACCCATGATATCCCCAAAGAAGCGACAATACAACGCATTAACCCCACCGCCGCCTTAAGATCGCCTATAGAAATGGAGTAGCTCACACTTCCTTTATGCTGCACTGTCGCACAAGTTCCCGGCTTGAGACGGGGGCGGCACCGGCTGCGATTGCAAGCTCACGCTTATCGGGTGGGAGGTCGTAATGAGGGTGGCGTGGGTGGTTCTGGAACCATTCGCGGCGCAGGCCGATAGACTCGGCCAGCGTGTGTAACTCCTCCATACCCTCGAACGAAGGGTCGTCGCTCGCCATGTGGCACCAGTAGAGCCAGCCGCGCGGGCCGTTCCTGTAGAGCCTGATGTCATCAATAAGCACCATTTCACTGGCTATTGTAGCATGTCTTCACATGATGAACCGCATCGCGATCCCTGCCGAAGAGCGGCACAGCCTTCCCGGTTGGCAGGAGCATGGAATAACCAGACGTATCGGGGAGAATATGCCGAAATTTATTGACAATGCCGCTTACTTTGCCTTATGATAGGTCAATCTGTGGTGACCCTCTTTGCGTCTCCTTGCCTTGCGCTGTTGCATAAAGGCAGACTTTCCGGAGACCTGGGGGCCGGCCTTTGTCCTTAGCAAGAAAGGAGCAACATCATTGACTAGAAGGTACGCATCTCTGCTCCTGGCGCTGTTGGCGGTAACGCTGGTGGTGTCAGGATTTTTAGCGGGTGGTAGCCAGACCTCGCAGGCCGCACCCGCCCCCCTGTTGGCTCAGGGTAAAGACCAGGAAACCGTGAGCCTGAAGCCGACAGTGAGCAAGGCTGTCCGAGGCGACGTATCGCCACCGCTGCGCTCGATGATTCCTATTGCTCCCAGCGCGGGCGCGGCACAGGAAGTTACCGAGGGCGGCCCCCACGGTGATATCGTTCCTGCGGCCAACGGCTTCAGCGGCACCTCGGCAGTGCAAAAAGTGCTTGGCCCGCTGGCGATGCCAACGCCCCTGCTTAGCTTCAATGGGCCTAGCAACACATCCGGTGTTGCGCCTCCCGACCCCGTAGGCGACGTTGGCCCCAACCACTATGTCGCAATGAGTAATCTCAGCTTCCAGATCTTCAACAAGAGCGGTACCTCTGTTTACGGCCCTGCCGCGAACAACACCCTCTGGGCCGGTTTCGGCGGCCCCTGCCAGACGCAGAACGCCGGTGACCCTGTTGTTCTGTATGATCAGCTTGCTGACCGCTGGCTGCTATCTCAGTTCACCTCGGGTGCTGTAGGCGGACTCTGGTACAACTGCGTTGCGCTTTCGACCTCACCTGACCCGACCGGTACTTACTACCGCTACGCTTTCAGCACCGGCAATAACTTCCCTGACTACCCGAAGTATGCCGTATGGCCTGATGCTTACTACATCTCCACCCGCGAGTTTGCGAACAACGTTTCCTTCCATGGAGACGGCGCTTATGCTCTCGATAGGGCACAGATGCTTGCGGGCAACCTGTCGCCGACAGTAGTCCAGTTCCTTGTACCGGCCTCGCCCGCATATAACGCCGGCGACGGTCTGCTCCCGTCCGACCTGGATGGTAGCGTACTGCCCCCTGCGGGCAGCCCGAACTACTGGGCAGGCACGATGGACAACGGCGGCGGTTATGGTGCTCCCCAGGACGCTATCAACTTCTGGAAATTCCATGTTGACTTTGCAACACCTGCGAACTCCACCTTCACCGGCCCTACCGTTATACCGGTTGATCCGTTCGATTCAATCTTCGACCCCTGCGGCGGCACTCGCTCTTGCATTCCGCAGCTAGGCACCACCAATAAGCTTGACATCCTTTCCTACAGGCAGCGCCCAACATGGCGTCTTGCCTATCGCAACTACGGCACCCATGAGTCGCTGGTAACAAGCCAGTCGGTTGAGGGATCCGCCGGTATTGCCGGTATGCGCTGGTACGAGTTGCGCAACCCGAACACCACGCCGACCATCTTCCAGCAGGGCACATATGTTCCCGGTTCGACTGATGGTATACACCGCTGGATGGGCAGCATCGCGATGGACGGCAGCGGCAATATGGCTCTCGGTTACAGTGCTTCCAACGCATCTATGTACCCGAGCATTCGCTACACCGGCCGCCTAAGCGGCGACCCGTTGGGCACGATGCCTCAGGGTGAGGCTTCTATTATTGAAGGTACAGGGGCACAGACCGGTGGTGGTAACCGTTGGGGCGACTATACGTCCATGAATGTGGATGTCGACGACTGCACCTTCTGGTACGTCAATGAATATGTTCCTACCACCAGTGAACGCGGCTGGCGTCTGCGAATTGGCTCGTTCAAGTTCCCTGGCTGCACAGCCGGTGGCAGCACACCTACGCCCACGGTCACAGGCACCCCGCCAACCAACACACCCACAAACACGCCTGCTCCTCCCACTAACACACCAACAGCGACGGCTACCGCCTGCGCGAACTACAACATCGCACAGAGCACGGGCACAATCGTAGCTGGCACAACAGACATCGGCAATCACACAGACGATATTACAACTAATATCGCTCTGCCCTTTGCCTTCAACCTGTACGGCCAGTCGTTTACAAGTGTGGATCTTGGACCGAACGGCAACGCCCAGTTCTCCAGCGCTAACATTGAATGGACCAATGATTGCTTGCCTTCTACCAATATCCCCACCAATGTGATCATGCCTTACTGGGACGATCAGATTACGTCGCCAGCCGGTAAGGGCATCTTTACCTCGATAAGTGGAACGGCACCAAACCGTATCTTCAATATCGAGTGGCGCACATGCGCGTACTCTAGTCCTACTGCATGCGTTGCTAACTCTGACGCCAACTACGAACTGCGCCTGTATGAAACGACAGGGCAGTTCGACATCATCTATGGTACTATGGCTTCCGGACAAACCGGTGGCAGCGCGACCATAGGTGTGCAGAAGAACTCAACCACATACGCGCAGTACTCCTGCAACACAGCAGTAGCAGGTATTAGCGGCAAGCAACTGACATTCACGCTGCCTTCCTGCTCGACCAGCACGCCTGTACCTCCGACTAACACAGTGCCTCCGACAAACACACCTGGTACACCTGGTGCCACTAACACAGTCGGCGCTACGGTTACAACAGGCGCTACATCTACGCCAGGATCGCCCACAGCTACACCGACACATTGCGCGATTGAGTTCGCTGACGTGCTGCCGGGCAACACGTTCTACCCCTTCATCAAGTGCCTTGCCTGCCGCAACATCATCAACGGTTACCCGTGCGGTGGTACAGGTGAGCCTTGTAACGGCAACAGCGATCCCTACTTCCGGCCGTCCAACTCTGTGACGCGTGGGCAGTTGTCGAAGATCGTCTCGCAGTCGGCTGGCTTCTCTGAGCCACATACCGGCCAGACCTTCGAGGATGTGCTCCCTGGCTCAACGTTCTACGATTATGTAGAGAGGCTGGCTAGCCGTGGTGTGATGGGTGGTTATCCGTGCGGTGTTGATCCTAGCGAGCCGTGCGTATTGCCAGGCAACCTGCCTTACTTCAGGCCGAGTGCCACCGCTACACGCGGTCAGCTAACCAAGATCGTATCGAATGCAGCAGGCTTCAACGATCCAGATCCTGCCACATTCACCTTCACCGACGTACCGGCAGGCTCAACATTCCACGTCTATGTGGAGAGGCTGCTGATCAACAGGCCGGGTGCCATGAACGGTTATCCGTGCGGCAGCCCAGGTGAGCCGTGCGACAGCCAGAGCAGGCCGTACTTCAGGCCGAATGCAACGCTATCGAGGGGGCAGACATCGAAGATAGTGGCCAACACATTCTTCCCTAACTGCCAGACACCCCAGCAGCCTGCTTCCAGCAAATAGAGTGTAGATGGCCGCAAGGTCACAACGAACAAGAGCCTCCCTCAACGGAGGCTCTTGTTCATCAATTCAGGGTGGCCTACAGTTTTCTCAATAGAAAAGGGGGTAACCGTAACACTATGCTCAAGAGATCCAAGTCGCAATCTTATATTATTTCGCGATTCTTAACACCTGCTTTTGTAATGCTCCTACCGTTGCTGGCACTTGGTGGGAGCGTTTCTACGTCAGCGCTGGCATCGCCTCCGATGCCGAACGTCAGCCAGGGTGCACAGAAACCGTCGGACACAGCCCAGACGCTCGTTATGCGCGTCTATTTCCGCGACAATGCTCAGCGAGACCAACTGGCAAACGAGCTTGATGCCGCCGAAGTCAGCACGGTTGGCGGGTTCCTTACCGTGTGGGGCGACCATGCTACGTACAGCAGGTTGGTGGGCCGGGGCATCCGCACCGAAATAGACGAGGTCCAGACAATCCAGGCGAACGTGCCGGTTACGTTCGGTAATAACCCCACCACACGACCTACCAGCCCCGATACCTTTTTCGGCGGCTACAGGACCGTTGAAGAGAACAATGCTTATATGGATCAGTTGGTGGCTGCTTACCCAACGCTGGCTGAAAAGGTTGATATTGGCGACTCGTGGTGCAAGACACACCCCGGCCAATGCACCCAGCCTGATGCGTGGAACGGCTACGATATGCTTGTGCTGCATATTACCAACCGCAATATTCCCGGGCCAAAGCCTGTCTACTGGTTCGAAGCAGGCATTCACTCGCGTGAAATCGCAACTCCTGAGATGGCTACCCGCTTCATGAGCCAGCTATTGGATGGTTATGCAACCGACCCTGATTCGCGCTGGCTGGTAGACTGGCATGACATCTGGATTATGCCCCACGTGAACCCGGACGGGCATCACATGGTAGAGAATGCCGCGAGCACGCCTCGCACCCAGCGCAAGAATGCAGACAAGGACGACGGCTGCGCAGCTTATCCGCCCAACGACTCATCTCAGATGGGCACCGACCTTAACCGTAACTTCTCCTTCCTGTGGGGCTGTTGCGGTGGCTCTAGTGGCTCTCCTTGCAGCCTTACATATCGGGGTCCTGGTGCCGGCTCGGAAGAAGAGACGCAGGCGGTCATGAACAAGATACGCGCCCTGATTCCCGACCAGCGCGGACCCAATAACGGTGATGCTGCTCCTATTGACGCCACCGGCATCTATCAGAGTATGCATAGTAATGCTTCTCTCAATCTCTATCCATGGGGTTGGACCACAAGTGCTTCACCCAATAACGCTGATCTGAAAAACATTGGGATGCACATGAAAGCACTCAATGCCTATCCTTCCGGGAATAACTACCAGACATGCCAGCCACCGGTTTGTCTGTATGCCGTGGACGGCGACTCGTCGGACTGGGGTTATGGCGAGTTGGGCATCCCGTCGTACACGACTGAAGTTGCGGGATCTTCTTTTTATCCATCCTACAACTGCTTGGACAGTGGCCCGCCTACCTGCACGGATGGCGATCCAACTATCCTGAACGGCATCTGGCCCTCCAATAAGGGCGCTCTGATCTAATCTGCGAAGATAGCCCGCACACCTTATCTCACCACGCGCGGGCCGGATGCTAACACGGTGGCAACCACTCCGATGACCGTCACACAGGGTACGGCATCACAACTCACGGGGATCATCAACTACAACTGGACGAGCAATAGCTACAGTCAGAACGTGGCAGCAGCAGAATACTACATCGACACGCCTCCCTGGGCAGGCGGCACTGCTATCGCGATGACAGCCACGGACGGCAACTTCAACTCTGTCACCGAGGCGGTACAGGCCACAGTTGACACCACGCCTCTGGCTCCGGGAAGACATATACTGCTGGTGCGCGGCCGAGGTGTGAACGACTATTCAGGCTTCCATAGCTGGGGTCCAATAACGGGCGTATTCCTCGATGTGCTGCCAAATGGCGGCCCAACCAACACGCCAACCAATACTCCGCCGACAGTACCGGCCACAAATACGCCTACCTGGACGCCCACCAACACGTCAGTTCCGACTAATACACCCCCAACCGTACCGGCCACAAATACAGCTACCGGAACCTCTACCAATACTCCGGTTGCTACCAATACATCGGTTCCCACCAACACTTCTGTGACCACCGGCACACCTGCCGCCACTAACACGGTTGGTGCTACAAACACACCGGGCACACCCGCTGCGACCAACACGCCGGACGCAACTGCGACAACCGGAGCAGCAACGGCTACACCGAGCGGACCTACCGTGACACCCACAGTATGCACGCTTGAGTTCGCAGACGTACTGCCCGGCAACACGTTCTATCCGTACATCAAGTGCCTTGCCTGCCGCAATATCATCAACGGTTATCCGTGCGGTGGTACAGGCGAACCTTGTAACGGTAACAACGATCCCTACTTCCGACCGTCCAACTCTGTCACACGAGGACAGCTATCCAAGGTAGTGTCCCAGTCTGCTGGCTTCTCTGAGCCACACACCACCCAGACCTTCGAGGATGTACTCCCTGGTTCTACTTTCTACGATTATGTAGAGAGGCTAGCCAGCCGTGGCGTGATGGGTGGTTATCCGTGCGGTGTCGATCCTAGCGAGAGTTGCATCGCTCCTGAGAACAGGCCTTATTTCAGGCCGAGCGCCAGCACGACACGTGGTCAATTGACCAAGATCGTATCGAATGCAGCAGGCTTCACCGATCCTGATCCTGCCACATTCACCTTCACCGACGTACCGGCAGGCTCAACATTCCACGTCTATGTGGAGAGGCTGCTACTCAACAGGCCGGGTGTGATGGGCGGCTATCCATGCGGAGTAGATCCAACCGAGCCGTGCGATGCCCAGCAGCGTCCTTATTTCCGACCTAACGCAACACTGTCGAGGGGGCAGACATCGAAGATAGTGGCTAACACATTCTTCCCCAACTGCCAGACATTCGCCAACCGCTAACACCGGCGGCCCAATATGCAGGGCGCGGTCCCTTCACAAACAGGCAGCAAAATGCACCTCTCGAGGGTGCATTTTGCTGCCTGTTTGCCTTTGCCGAGAGGTTAATCATCAAGCGTAGCCGCCTATAAAGAAAGTGTCAGGAAATATTCTAACAGGTCTAGCAGAAGCAAGAATATTGCGGTATAATCCGTGCACACATGGCGCAGCATGGAACCGTGCATGCGCTTCTCTGCACGACTCCATGCATGAATCCTACGTACCCAAAAGGGCTATTGGCTGCTGCAACAGGAGGTGAGTGCCCCCAATTGGAAGCTTAATTCTACTGATAATTTAATAGCCCAACCTGCGGGATAGCTAAAATCCACCTCTCTGGCTGGGCATAGTGCAATCAGTGAAGGAGCTTAGACGACATGAAGAAGTCAAAGCTAACGCAGATCGGCGTTGCTGTCGCGGCGCTACTATTACTGTTCCTGGGGGTTGCCGGCATGAATGCCAGTGCATCCTACCCTGTTGCGCAGGCGGCGCAATCAGTGTCGGACAAGGCTGTGGTGCAGCAGCTACAGTCGGGCCAACCTCTAGTCAGGACTGCCGAGAGAAGTGATGTTTCTCGGCCCATGCGTGAAATCCCGGTCTCCATTACGCAGTCCAACCAGCCCGAGGAGAACGAAAACCCCCTCGTAAACCGGTCGGACCCTGGCATGGTTGTCCCAAGGACATTTGTCGATACGGTGCGCCAGAGTGCGCTTGGCCCGCTGGCGATGCCAACACCTATCATGAACTTTGACGGGCAGTACAACCAGAACGGTCCTATCCCTCCGGATCCCAATGGTGACGTGGGTCGTAACCAGTATGTCCAGAGCGTCAACTCGACGTTCCAGGTCTTCAACAAGACCACGGGCGCTTCCGAGTATGGACCTACCAATATCAACAACCTGTTTATCGGGTTTGGTGGTCTATGCGAAACGCTCAATTCCGGAGACCCTATTGTATTGTACGATCCACTGGCGGGGCGATGGCTAATTAGCCAGTTCACAGGCCAGAGCAATCCTACTCACCAGTGTATCGCGATTTCAACCAGCGAAGATGCGACAGGCTCGTACTATCGCTACGACTTCATCACCAGCCCCACCACCAACGCCTTTGAGGATTATCCTCACTTTGGAGTGTGGCCGGATGCTTACTATATGACCACCAACGAATTTGGCGGCCCGAATAGCGCCGGTAACTATGCTTTTGAGCGCCAGAAGATGCTCGTTGGTGATCCCACAGCTCACCAGGTTTACTTTGGAACGGGCGGCGGAGGCTTCTTACCAGCCGATCTGGATGGCAACCCTCCACCCACGGGCTCGCCCGGCTACTTTATGGCGTTCAATACGCTATCGAGCCTGGGACTCTGGAAGTTTCATGTTGACTGGACAACGCCTGCTAACTCAACGTTTACAGGACCAACCAACATTCCAGTGGCACCTTTCGATACCGATATCTGTGTGGCTCCCCGCGAGCAGTGCATAGACCAACCCGGCACTACGGCGCGGCTTGAGGCTATCGCTGACCGCCTGATGTGGCGGTTGGCATATCGCAATATGGGCAGCTACGAGTCACTTGTGGTCAACCACACGGTTGACGCCAACGGCTCAGGGCAGGCAGGTATACGCTGGCATGAGATTCGTAATCCCAACGCCGCGCCTACCCTGTTCCAGGAAGGCACCTATGCTCCGAACGATGGGACACACCGCTGGATGGGTAGTATTGCCATGGATAAGCAGGGCAATATAGCTCTCGGCTTTAGCGCCTCCAGCAGCAGTGTATACCCGTCCCTTCGCTATGCTGGGCGTCTCGTTGGTGACCCGGCGGGCCAGCTATCTCAAGGAGAGGCTACGCTGTTCGCGGGCACCGGCTCGGAGGACTTCCCTGCGGCTCCTCGATGGGGTGACTACAGTGCCCTTACTGTCGATCCGTCTGACGAATGTACCTTCTGGTACACCCAGGAGTACTTCTCGCAAACGGCATTGCGCGCATGGCGCACACGCATTGGCTCGTTCAAGTTCCCCGGCTGCACCAGCGGTGGTACCCCAACGCCGGTAGCAACGGCTACCGCGCCGTATTCCAGCCCCACCGTTCAGGCTACGACCACTCCTTGCGCGGGCAACGTATCGTATACCGAATCGATAACTAATACCGACCCGACGCAAAGCGGCCGCATAGGCCTGGGCGACCCCAAGAGTAGCTGCGCCGCGCCCAAGCAAGTTGGTACTCTGAGCGATCAGCTAACCCGCCATTACAAGAGCCACACCTACACTAACTCGTCCGGTTCCGCACAATGTGTGACCGTAAACATCTCACAGGCGTGCGGCAACAATGCAATACAGAGCATTGCCTATCTGGGCAGCTTTGACCCTGCGAATATCCTGACAAACTACCTGGCTGATGGAGGTGCCGCAGGCCCGAACTACAGCTACTCGTTCACGCTACCTGCCGGACAGACCGCTGTGGTTGTAGCAGTGGAGGTCAGTCCTAACCTGGGTTGTTCCACGTACACGTTGAGCATTAACCCGTGCCAGGGTGCCACAGCTACAGCCACCGTCACGCCCGGTGGGCCAACAGCCACCCAAACGCCGGCAGCTACTGCCACAGTCTGTGTGCAGACCTATCAGGTGATGACCAGCACCGGGGCTAGCCTCATTGGAGCCACAAACGATATAGGGAACCACTGCGATGACTGCCTGACGCAAGTTGATCTCCCGTTCCCTGTGAACGTATACGGTACTACCTACAATACCGCTGGTGTTGGCTCCAACGGCATGCTTAATTTCGGGTCCACCAACGCGAACATCTACACAGACAATTGCTTGCCTGTGCAGTCCAATCCGCCGCCTTTCGTTGATACGCTGTTTGCTTACTACGATGATCTGCGTACCGACGTACTGACCTCCACGCACGGCATCTACAGTGCAACACTTGGCACTACCCCTAACAGGCAATATGTGCTCAGGTGGCATACGACATACTACTTTAGCGACACTGTGTCGACGAATTTCGAGGTCGTCCTGACCGAGAACTCCCCGGTGTTGAGCGTAATCTACGGCGATAACTCTACGGAGGCTGAGGGTGCCAATCCTGCCGCAGGTATACAGCATAGTCTGACGGACTATACTTCTTATATCTGCAACACAGATATAACCAGCGGCACACGAGTTGACTACATACCAACAGGTTGTGGTATAACGCCAACTCCAACAGCAGGCTTACCAACAATTACCGCCACAGCAGGCTCGCCAACAGCGACGTCAACAGCATGCACAATTGAGTTTGAGGACGTGCTGCCCGGCAACACGTTCTACCCCTTCATCAAGTGCCTGGCTTGCCGCAACATCATCAACGGTTATCCGTGCGGTGGTACCGGCGAGCCTTGTAACCCCAATAGCGATCCTTACTTCCGCCCCTCCAACTTTGTAACAAGGGGACAGCTAACCAAGATCGTCTCGCAGTCGGCAGGCTTCTCTGACCCTGTCAGCGGCCAGACCTTCGAGGATGTGGTGCCCGGCTCTACTTTCTACACATACACAGAGAGGTTAGCAAGCCGTGGTGTAATGGGTGGCTATCCGTGCGGCATTGACCCCAACGAGCCGTGCGTATTGCCTGGCAATAAGCCTTACTTCAGGCCGAGTGCCAGTGCAACGAGGGGTCAGCTAACCAAGATCGTGAGTAATGCAGCAGGCTTCACCGATCCTGATCCTGCCACATTCACCTTCACCGACGTACCTCCTGGCAGCACATTCCACGTATATGTGGAGAGGCTGCTACTCAACAGGCCGGGAGCAATGAACGGCTATCCGTGCGGCAGCCCAGGTGAGCCGTGCGACAGCCAGAGCAGGCCGTACTTCCGACCAGGGGCAACGTTATCGAGAGGGCAGACATCGAAGATCGTGGCTAACACATTCTTCCCTAACTGCCAGACACCTGCCCGTAAGTAGGGCCGGCCAGCGCGAAGGCGAAGTCACCTGCTGTGACATAGCCAAAGCGAACGGAGCTTAGACAGAGAGGGGGCCGCAAGGCCCTCTTTCTGTTTGTGTCTTCCGACTATCTCCTGGGGTTATGCGGGACATACCGCCTGTTTCCTTCTGTAGCGAGGCCATCGCCACTGGTTCGCTCTACATAAGAATGTGTGTGGGAATATTCTCACAGGTCTAGCAGCAGGAAGAATATTGCTGTATAATCCTTCCACGCGCCCGTCAGCACGCGCCCCTCAGTAGATCATAATCAAAGTTGTTGCAGGTAAGCGGCCTGCCTTTACAGTGTAGTTCTGAATGAAGTGAAGCATCAATCTCATTAGCAATCTGTAACGCCAACTTATTCTCCGTTCCCCTCAGAATTACACCCGATGGTGACACTGCTTTTCCTGTCATATCTCCATTTGCGATCTACTCTGTAGTACTCATACTTTGTATTGTACGTGTCCAACAAACTAGAGGCTGCAATGATAGGAGGTGAGCGCCCCCGAATAGAAGCCCATTTCTAATGATAAATCTATAGCCCATAATGCGGGACGGGTAAAATCCACCTGTCTGCTTGGGCATGACGCAACCATGAAGGAGCTTAGACAACATGAAGAAGTCAAAGGTCATGCAGATCGGCTTTGCCGTTGCTGCCCTGTTCTTATTGTTGATCGGTATGGCGTCAATGAACGCCAGCGCATCCTTGCCCGTGGGACAGCGAGCAGGGTCGGCAACTGATAAGGCAGTTGAACAGCAAATGGCGGCGGGCAAGCCGCTTGTCAGGACAGCCGAGCGAAGTGGAGTGTCTCTCCCTCTGCGCGAGTATCCTGCTATCAACACCGGTTCAACAGGTAAGTCTGAGGACAACGAGAACCCAAAGATCCACAGGCCGGACCCCGGCAAGCCCGTACCGCCAGGCTCTGATGCCGCAATTCGTCAGACCATCCTTGGCCCGCTGGCTATGCCTACACCAATTGTCAATTTCGATGGAATCTATAACCAGAACGGCTTCATACCCCCCGACACAAATGGTGACGTGGGGCGCAACCAGTATGTCCAGACTGTAAACTCGAACTTCGAGGTCTGGAACAAATCGGGCGTATCGGAGTATGGGCCGGTGAATATCAACATCCTCTGGACAGGCCTGGGCGGGTCGTGTGAAGCCAATAACGACGGCGACCCTATCACCATTTATGACCCAATGGCAGGCCGCTGGCTCATAAGCCAGTTCACCGATGATAGCCACCAGTGTATCGCTATCTCAACCAGCGAAGACGCTACCGGCTCTTATTACCGGTACGATTTCTTCACGGGCTACAACCAGACCGTATTTGAAGATTACCCGCACTTCGGCGTCTGGCCGGATGCCTACTACATGACCACGAACGAGTTTGATCCCGGCTTCGTAGGCGGCGGACACTTCGCCTTTGAGCGCGACCGCATGCTTCAGGGTGATCCTTCTGCTCGTTTTATATACTTCCATGGGCTGGGTGGCGGCTATCTGCCTTCCGACATGGATGGCGCCATGCCTCCCGCAGGTACTCCCAACTTCGTCGTTGGCACAGATACCCTGGCAACCGCAGACGTATATAAGTTCCATGTAGACTGGGCAACCCCTGGCAATTCAACTTTCACAGGCCCGACCAGCGTAGCAATCACGCCTTTCACCCAGAACAATCCCGGCGCTCATCAGCCTGGGACCTCCGTCAGGTTGGACCCGCTCAATGACCGTCTGATGTTCAGGCTGGCATACCGCAACATGGGCTCATATGAGTCGCTCGTTGCGAACTTCACCGTAGACGCCGGCGCGTACCTCGGCGTCAGGTGGCTGGAGTTGCGAAATCCCAATGGCGCGGTCACGCTGCACCAGGAAGGAACCTTTGCTCCCGCCGATAACACCGATAGATGGATGGGCAGCGCTGCGATGGACCGCCAGGGCAATATAGCTGTTGGCTACAGCGCATCCAGCACCACTGTATACCCATCTCTCCGTTATGCCGGACGCCTCGCGGGCGACCCTCTTGGCCAGTTGGCCCAGGGTGAGGCTACGCTATTCGCAGGCTCAGGCTCCGAAACCAACGCCTCAGCACCCAGGTGGGGTGATTATAGCGACCTGACCGTGGACCCGGTTGACGATTGCACCTTCTGGTATACGAACGAATACTTCGCCCAGACAGGCCCACGCAACTGGCGAACGCGTATCGGCTCGTTCAAGTTCCCCGGCTGCACAGGCGGCACTTCCACACCTGTGCCAACCTCTACAGCTCCCTATGTAAGCCCAACCTCGCTCCCGGCCACGGCTACACCGTGCCCCGGCGCCGTTAGCTTCACCGGCACTATTACCAATACCGACCCGACGCAGAACGGCCGCGTCAACCGTGGCCACCCGCCTAGCACCTGCCTGAACCCAAGCACTGGGGTAGTCCAGAACGACGGTTTCGTTAGGCACTATGATACACATAGCTACACGAACTCCACTGGCTCGACGCAGTGCGTTACCATACGTGTTGATAACGCTTGTGGCGACAACACCACAGGCAGCGCGGCTTACCTCAACACGTTCGACCCGAACAACCTTGCCGCTAATTATCTTGGCGACTATGGCGATACGGGCGGGCCAAGCTATAGCTACTCTGTGAGTGTACCTGCCGGCCAGACTCTGGTGGTAGTGGTTCATGAGCTTTCACCAAACCTCGGTTGCGCCACCTACACTGTCTCGATGAGTCCATGCGCACTTCCACCCACAAGCACTGTCACGTCTACGCCTAGCGGCCCGACAAACACACCACAACCGCCCACAGCTACACCTACGACTGTCTGCACCGGCACAACATACCAGACCTTCGCGAGCACAGGCAGCAGCATCATCACAGCTACCAACGACATAGGCAACCATTGTGATGACTGCGTGACCAACGTTACTCTGCCGTTCCCTGTCACGGTCTACGGGACGCCATATACCTCAGCGAACGTCGGCTCGAACGGTAACCTCAACTTCAACTCGGCTCAGCAGAATATCTACCAGGATAACTGCTTGCCGGTGCAGTCGAACAATCCGCAGTTCGCGTCAACGCTCTTTGCCTACTACACGGACCTGCGAACAGACGTCATGACGGGTACCCACGGCATCTACACGGATGTTATTGGGACTTCACCCAACAGGCAGTTCGTCATAAGGTGGCAGGCAGCCTACTTCGACACTGCAATTACAGACGACGCCAACTTTGAGGTCGTTCTGACTGAGAACTCGCCTGTACTGTCTGTAATCTATGGAAGCACAGGGGCAGGGGGAGCCGCATCAAGTGGCATCCAACTCAACCTGGGCCAGTACACCTCGTATTCTTGCCAGACCGATATACCCGAAGGCACAAGGGTTGACTATGTGCCGATCGGGTGCGGTGTGACGCCAACCGCCACAGCAGCTGCGGCTACGGCTACTCCAACAGCATGTACGATTGAGTTCGAGGACGTGCTGCCTGGCAACACCTTCTACCCCTTCATCAAGTGCCTCGCTTGCCGCAATATCATCAACGGTTACCCGTGCGGTGGTACGGGCGAGCCTTGTAACCCGAATAACGATCCTTACTTCAGGCCATCCAACTTTGTAACGCGAGGTCAGCTAACGAAGATTGTCTCCCAATCGGCGGGCTTCTCTGAGCCTGTCAGCGGCCAGACCTTCGAGGACGTGCTGCCTGGCTCTACCTTCTATACGTACACTGAGAGGTTGGCCAGCAGAGGAGTAATGGGCGGCTATCCGTGCGGCATTGACCCGAATGAGCCGTGCGTATTGCCTGGCAACAAGCCATACTTCAGGCCAAGCGCCAGTGCAACCAGGGGTCAGCTAACCAAGATCGTATCGAATGCAGCAGGCTTCAACGATCCAGACCCTGCGACATTCACATTCACCGACGTACCACCTGGCAGCACATTCCACGTATACGTGGAGCGTCTGCTTATCAACAGGCCGGGTGCTATGAACGGCTATCCGTGCGGCAGCCCAGGTGAGCCGTGCGACAGCCAGAGCAGGCCGTACTTCCGACCAGGGGCAACGTTATCGAGAGGGCAGACATCGAAGATAGTGGCCAACACATTCTTCCCTAACTGCCAGACACCTGCCCGTAAGTAGGGTCGGCCAGCGCGAAGGCGAAGTCACTCGTTGTGACATAGCCAAAGCGCAGGGAGCTTAGACAGAGAGGGGGCCGCAAGGCCCTCTTTCTGCTTGTGTCTTCCAACCACAGTCGAGCACTACAAAAGAGCCGCCCACTACGTGTGAATGGCCGCTGCCGTCGCTTCCGTATCTTTTTGGGTCCGGCTGTTAGCGGCGGTTGACCGTGTAGATGCCCAGCAGTACCAGCAGGCCACCGGCTATCTGGTAGACAGATAGCCCCTCTCCCAACAAGGGTACTGCCAGCAGGGCGGTAATTACGGGCTGAAGCAGCAGTGTCACGGCCGTAAGTGGAGCGGGTAGATGGCCGAGCGAATAGTTGATGGAGAGCCAGCCGAGCGCGTGCGAGATCAGACCAAGCGCGATGAGTGACCACCATGTGTCAGCAGAGAATCCTGTGAGGGTCTGGTTGGTGACAAATACGTAGATAGCGAGGATTATGGTAGCGGCCACCGAATTGAGCCACATAAAAGTGAGGGTGCCCATCTGCTGGCGCGTTCGCCCTGTTGTGAGGAGATAGCCCGCGTAGAATAGACTGCTGCCGACCGCGATAAGGTCACCCCAGCCGAGATGCGGGTGCTCGAATGCGTCGCGACCCACCACGATAACCACGCCTGCCACAGCGATTGCCATACCAGTCCAGAATCGCCGCTTAAGGCTTTCGTGAAAGATGAAGAGAGCGCCGAGACTAACCCAGATGGTGGAGAGGTTGCCCATAAGGGTGGAGTTGGCGGCAGAGGTGTACTGGAGTGACGTATTCCAGGAAGCAAGGTCGGCAGCAAAGAAGAAGCCTGCCAACGCCGTCATGCCGAGCAGTGCAGGCGTCAGCTTGCTTCGCTTGGTGCCAATTCCCAGGATGCGCTCACGACTGCGCTGCCTGTACACCTGCCAGGCGTAGGGGATCGCCAGCGCCGCAGTAGCGATCAGCACGCGGTAGAACGCCGACACAGGCCCTGGTATGCCTGACCACTTGGTGAAGATGGCAGAGAAGCCGATGCAAATGGCCCCCAGCGCCAACGCCGCGTAAGCGCGCACGCGGGTGCTCTGCATCCTGCGCCGTATGGCAGCGGTGCGCGGGTGGGGATTGGCCTTGGGTAGTGCCTGAGGTTGTGTCGTTGTAGGCATTTGGTTAGTTTGTTCTCAAGGTTTGAAAAGCCGACCAGGCTAGTCCTGATAGTTCCTGCGGGTTGGTGCTGGCGTGCCCTCTTCCCTTTTGTCATTCTGAACGAAGTGAAGAATCTCGTCCCACTCTTTTCTCTTGGGATTGGATACTGGCCAAGCATCATCCTGGTTTGTGAGATTCTTCGCCTCGCTCAGTGCGTCGCTAACAAAGAGCTGGCTGGTAAGCATGCTTCTTTCCCTTGTCATTCTGAACGCAGTGAAGAATCAACCTCCATACTAATTTCTATCCGAACGGATTCTTCGCTACGCTCAGAATGACACTGCTTGGTGGGGTGCTCATATATGACACTTCTTTGTTAGTACGGTACTCAGAATGACAATGGCAAAGAAAGCGCACTCATCTGATACAGCTTGATTAGCGCACTATTTAGAATGGCATCACGAGCGGAACCTTCTTTTCGCATTACCCACCGCTGCGTGGCATCAGGCGCTCTTTCGCTCGGCCACTTCTTCGGTCCCTTTATCGCCGACCCCTGTGACCGCCGGCTCTTCGATACCTTCTTGCTCCTGGTATTGTAGCTGGTAGAGACGGTAGTAATAGCCGTTGCGGGCGAGCAGTTCTTCGTGTGTGCCTTCTTCTACCACATTACCTTTGTGCAGCACGATAATGCGGTCCACATGCTTGATTGTGGATAGGCGATGCGCGATGATGATGCTGGTGCGGCCTCGCATTAGCTTATAGAGAGCGTCCTGAATAAGCGCTTCGGTCTCGGTGTCCACGCTGGATGTAGCCTCGTCCATCACAAGCAGCACGGACGGATTGAAGGCGATGGCCCTCGCGAAGGTGAGCAGTTGCCTCTGGCCCACCGACAGGTTGGTGCCTCGCTCTTTCACGTCGTGCTCGTAGCCGTCTTCGAACTGCTCAATAAAGTGGCTGGCGTTTACATAACGGGCGGCCCGCACCACTTCCTCGTCGCTGATCTCCTTATCGAGCAGGCGAATATTGCGCGCGATCGTGCCGGAGAAGAGCACAGGGTCTTGCAGCACCACTCCTATGTGGCGCCTAAGCTGCGTTTGCCTCACATAGCGTACGTCAATGCCATCGACCAGGATAGCACCCTCCTGGACATCGTAGAAGCGGCTGAGGAGGCTTATGATGCTTGTCTTGCCTGCGCCCGTCGCGCCCACGATGGCAACACTCGTTCCGGCGGGTATATTGAAGCTCACGCCTTTCAACACAGGCTCTTCCGGGTTGTAGGCAAAATGCACGTCGCGGAACTCGATGTCGCCCACGACCTTGCTTAGTTCCCTGGGGTTTGCAGGGTCGAGCACAGTCGGCTCTTCGTCCACGAGCAAGAACACGCGCTCTGCCGCGGCCATAGCTGCCTGCATAATGTTGTACTTCTCGGCGATGTCACGGATGGGCTGGAAGGCGCGGTCGGTGTACTGGAAGAACACTATCAGCGTGCCCAGGCTGACCACCCCCGCGAGTATGCCGCCTGAACCGTACCAGAGCAGCAGCGCCAACGCGGTCATAGAGAGAAAGCTGACGACAGGATAGAAGTAGGCGAACACCTTTAGAGCGTCCAGGTTGGCCCTGAGGTAGTCTTTATTGAGGTCGTTGAACTGGTTGAACTGCCGCTTCTCACGGTTGAAAAGCTGCACCACGAGCATACCGGAAAGGTTTTCCTGCAAGAAGGTATTCACCCGCGCCAACCTGACGCGCTGCTGGCGGTACGTTGTGCGCATCCACTTCTGGAAGGCCCAACTTGCCAGCGCGATCAGCGGCAGCACCGCCAGGCTTACCAGCGCCAATTGCCAGTTGAGCACGAACATTATCGCCACAACACCTATAAGTATCACAAGGTCGCCCGCGACCGTGACCAGGCCCGAACCGATAAACTCGTTGAGAGCATCCACGTCGTTTGTCAGGCGGCTAATCAGGCGGCCCACGGGATTGCGGTCGTAGTAAGAGAGTGATTGGCGCTGCAGGTGGCCGAAAATCTGGTTGCGGATGTCGTACATCACGCCTTGCCCGATCACCTGCATGACATAGCTTTGCGTGTAACGGAAGATGAATGCTGCCACAAGCGAGCCGACGAAGACCGCAGCGATAGGCACCAGCAATTCCGGCTTGTTCGGCCCAATTGCGTTATCGACAGCCAGCTTGAAGAGATAGGGTCCGGTCAGTTCAGCGACCGCTGTGGCGAATATGAGAATGAAGGCGACGAACACCTGTAATTTGTATGGCTTGAGGTAAGTTATCAGCCTTCGCATGAGACGAGAGTCGTATGCTTTGCCCAGAATCTCGTCTTCTTGAACCAAATTGGCTCCGGCCATGTGTCTCCTTTATGTACGGTGTCCTCTCTGGGGCCAGGAAAGTGAATGGGTGCCACGACCAGACCACCAAAGAGGACGCCGCTCTCTTTAAGTATACGGCATCTTTCCAGTAGAGCGTACAGCGTATTTTGTATTGTTATTCGATGCCAAGCTCGCTGGAAAGCAGCTCGCGGCGGTACATCTTTGCATAGGTTCCGCGCCGGGCAACCAGCTCGCTGTGTGTGCCTCTCTCTATTACCTTTCCTTCGTCCAGCACAATAATCTGGTCGGCGTCCTTCACGGTCGAGATGCGCTGCGAAATGATAATGCTGGTGCGGTCCTTGAGCACGGTTCGCAGACCGGCCAGGATTTCCGCCTGTGTTTGCGTGTCGATGCTGGAGAGCGAGTCGTCCAGTATCAATATGCGTGGGTCGCGCATGATCGCCCGTGAAAGGGCGGTGCGCTGCTTCTGGCCTCCCGAGAGGGTGACGCCGCGCTCGCCAATCACCGTATTGATGCCCTCCGGGAACTGGTCAAGATCGTTGCTGAGGCGTGCCGTCTCAACAGCCCTGCCTATCATAACGGGATCGGGGTTTTCTACGCCGAACGCCACGTTATCAGCCAGCGATGTGGAGAAGAGAAAAGTATCCTGCGGCACATAGCCGATGTTGCGCCGGAGCAGAGCCAGCGGTAGTTGGCGTACATCTATGCCATCTACCATGACATGGCCTTCCTGCGCCTCATAGACCCTTGTTATCAGGTTGACAATGCTTGTCTTGCCCGCGCCTGTCGCGCCGACAATGGCGAGGGTCGAGCCTGTCGGGGCGTGGAACGATACATCGTCCAGCACCTTCTTCTTGTCGTAGCGTAAGGTCACGTGGTCGAAGCGAATGTCGCCGTCGATCTTCTCGACCGCCTTTGTGTTTTCGTTATCGGCTATCCTGGCATGTTGGCTCATGAACTCGCGTATGCGGTGCATAGAGGCCGCGCCCTGCTGGTACAGGCTCACCACCCAGCCGAGCGCGATCATCGGCCACGCCAGCATGACCAGGTAGCCGTTGAACTGCACAAACTGGCCGAGCGTGATGTTCTTGTCTATTACTTCGATGCTGCCCACGAACAGAATTGCCACACTCGCCAGCCCCAGCACAAAGGCCATCATCGGCCAGAGCAACTGGTTGAGACGCTGATATTTTAGGCTGCGATGGAAGTAATCCTGGCTTTCCTTCGCGAAATACTCAGCCTCGAACTCCTCCTGTGCGTATGCTTTCACAACGCGGATACCGGAGAAGTTCTCCTGCGCGTAGGTGGAAAGGTGTCCGAACTGCGCCTGCACCGACTCAAATCGCTGGTGCATTCGCCTGCCGATGATAACAAAAGCTACGCTGACCAGAGGCATGAAAAAGATGAGGACAAGCGCTAGCTTGAGATTGATGGTGATCATGAGGGCAGCGGCCACCACAAACATGAGCAGTGTGCGCACACCGTTGGAGAGGCCGGGACCAAGGGCGTTGCGCACAGCCGACATATCGTTCGTGGCGCGTGCCATTACATCGCCCGTGTGTATGTCCTGGAAAAAGCTCTGCTGCATCGTTTGCAGGTGCGCGAAGAAGTCGTTGCGAAGCTCATATTCCACCTTGCGCGACACACTGTTGATTGTGTAGCGCGAGAAGAACTCGCCGACCCCCTGTATCGCGGCAAACAAGATAATCAGCAAGGCAATATTGACCACGTCCTGCTGCGGCTTCTGCCGGGTGATCGAGTCGATCGCGCTGCCGATGAGGTATGGCTGTGCCAGCGAGAGAAATGTGGTGACAACCGTGATTAGTCCTCCGAAGAGAAGGGTCGGCCAGTAGCGGCTAAGGTAGGGTATTAATGTTTTGAGGTCGTGCAATTATATTCCCCTTTTGATACTGCCGGAATAATACGAACTGTGAGTATAGATTAAAGTAGGGCAGTAGAAATCAGCCCTGAGATGTATATGCTGCTTTAAGTATAATATATTTGTCTAACTCACTGCTGAACAGTCAGTTACAGGGTAAAACAAACAAGAGCCTTACCAATGGCAGGTAAGGCTCTTGTTTGTTTTGTTGAAGGTGCTAACGGCCGGCGCGTACCGGCTCGTCTCCCGGTGTGGGCACAACGCCAATCTGTTGCAGCAGCCCCAGTGTGTCCCAGTTGATATAGTCTTCGGCCCACTTGCCGTTTTCGTCAAATCGGCTGATGACTATACCGGTAACTGTGGCTCGCTTGCCTGTGGGCGGAATACCCATCAACGGGCCGAGGCTAGTGGCCCGCGCCGTCCAGCGCCAGACAACGATATCGCCGGTGGCTATCATATCTTCGATGGTGAAATGGATGTCAGGAAGTGCGGTGCGGAACCCGCCGATGAAGCCCTTGAAGGCTTCTGTCCCCCCCTGGAAGTTGGGCGCGCTTGGATCGTGGATCATGAAGTCGGGGGTGTACATCTCGTCGATCAGGTTGAGGTTCCCACCGTTCCAACCGCCTTCTACCCACCTGCGGACTGTTGCCTTGTTTGCTTCTGTTGACATTGTTTTGGTCTCCTTCTTGGTTAGATTGCTTCGACATCTCTGTCTGGGCTAATCGTATACAAGGTAGGAGACAAGGGCATAGGGAGTTCTCCCTATCTTTGTTTCAGGCCGAAGGATTAAGCAGGTCTTGCTCCATGGCAAACAGGGTGGCTCCGGCGCGAGTGGAGACCCCGATTTTGTTGTAGATGTGCTGAATGTGGTTGTCCACGGTCTTTTCAGAAATAGTGAGGAGGGCTGCTATCTGCTTCATTGAGTTGCCGCGCGCCAGCAGCCTGAGTATCTCTACCTGCCGGCTGCTCAGGCCCGCCACCATATCAAGGCGCGCCTGGCTTACACGGTGGCCTGCCGCTGCCAGCACACCGGTGACGGCATCGCTATCGAGGCGGCCTGCATGTACTTCACGGCGGAGCTCGGCGGCAGCGGCTTCGGGCTGGAGGGCGGGACGGTGGGCGCGCCGCTCGGTCATCGCCTGGTAGACGTCTGCGGCGGCAAGAATGCGTTGGGCGGGAGAGAGGCTGGATGCGTGAGCGCCCCTGTGGTAACCCGATCCATCCAACCGTTCATGGTGCATACCTGCCATTGTGCCGAGACGCGCCAGTGTTTGAGAGTGGGCAAGTATGCGCTCGGTGTAGTAGGCGTGCATACGCACACGCTCCCATTCTCGTTCGGTGAGGCGGCCCGGCTTCTCCCAGATGGCGGTCGACACGCTTATCCTGCCCAGGTCATGCAGTAATCCTGCCCGCTGTATATCTTTCACATCCGAATCGGGCAGGCGGCACCGGCGCGCTGCGTCGGCTGCTATACGAGCCACACCCGTAGAGTGGTTTAGCGTGTAGTACGATTTTATGTCGGTGAAATCGGCCATCGCATGGCACGCGGCATCGAACTGCGGCTCGGTCAGGTAGACGCGCTTGCCCGGTTCGAGAGAAAGCACCATATCCCAGGAGGGCTCTTCGTCAAGCTGCGCCATAAGGGTTGGGGCGAGATTACAGAAACGCTCGACTATGTTCGGGTCATAAATGGTGCCCTTGCGTTTCCTGGCTATGGCGACCGCTGCCTCCGTACCGCCTATGCGCTGGAAGGTAATAGCGTCCTGGGCAATCGTGACAACCCGCACAGAGAGCGCCACGTTCTCGCCCTTGAGGCCGCGCGGCGAACCCTTGCCATCCCACCGCTCGTAAAGCTGGCCGAGGGCGCGCACTACATTGCCCTCGAAGCCAAGCCGCTCGCCCAGGCGTTGGGCTACCTCACAGTGCTCTGCGAAGCTAGCCTTGATCTTCGGTAGAGTGAGGAGGCCGCGAGCCACCATGCGCGCAACATGGGTTGGTGATGCTCCTGCGTTGGCCTGGCGTATGGCGCGCGTCATAACACCAACTACCTCGCCGATGTTGCCGGTGTCGATCTGCCCGAAATCAGCGCGTACTGCTGCCTCGTCTCCCGCCAATGATGACAGCATGTGTGTTTCGGCGTTGCAGCCGATGTAGCGGAGGAGTGCCTGGTAGTAAACTTCGCGCAGATCTTCGTCGCCCAGACCAAGCGCATCACCAAGGCGCACGGCCAGCACGCACGAGCAAAGCGCGTACTCGAGTGGGTTGCCCATGCCAAGGTCGGTGGCTAGAGAGATAGCGCCGATCACTTCCGCGAGACGCAGATCCGTGGGTATAGAGACATCCGGCCGGTTATTGCTCATGCCCGCCTCCGATTTCCGACATGCCCATTTTACACGATTAGGCGACGTGTAGTGATCCATTCAAAGTTGCGGTAACGAGGGCTTTTATATGATAATCTTAGAACACCTTTTCATATAACCTTGCATAAGAGACGCCATCATATCTATCATCGGGGAGACAATTGAGCAGTACAGATACAGCAGATAAAACCGATAAAAGAGCAGAAAATAACATCACATCGCCACCCACACCGCAACCGCAGACGCGCTCGGTGGCTCTTAATAAGCCTCTTATCATTATAGCCCTGATACTGGCAACCGCGCTGTCAGCTCTCGACGGCACTGTGGTGGCAACCGCCCTGCCTACCATCGTGGGCGTGCTGGGCGGCTTGCCCCTCTATTCTCTGGTAATCTCGGCCTACCTGCTCACAGCCACAACTACAGTGCCGCTCTACGGCAAGCTATCGGACATGTATGGTCGCAAACCGATATTTATGTTCGGGTCGGGGCTCTTTATCATCGGCTCGGCGCTCTGTGGGCTGGCGTGGGACATGCCCTCGCTGATCGCTTTCCGTGCCCTTCAGGGCCTTGGCGCGGGCGCTGTGCTCCCGATCTCCCTCACTATAATCGGCGACCTCTTCGACATAGAGGAGCGAGCACGCATGTCGGGTATCTTCGGCGCTGTGTGGGGCGTATCGAGCGTGGCTGGACCGCTGGTGGGCGGGGCTATCGTGCAGTTCTTCGACTGGCGCTGGGTCTTTTTCATCAATTTGCCTGTTGGTATATTGTCATCGGCGCTCTTCTTTTTCTACCTGCGCGAGCCTCGCATTCACAACCGAGAGCGTGTGGATATTGCAGGTGGGGTTACATTGACCGTGGGAGTGGGTCTGGTACTGGTTGCCCTTCAATTAGGTGGGCACGCAGGCGGCTACTTTTCTCCAACGGGGCTGGCTCTGTGGGGTGGGGCGATTCTGCTGCTCGCATTATTTGTCTTCTTCGAGAGGCGGGCCAGCGCGCCCGTTTTGTCCTTCTCGCTGCTGTCGCGGCCTGTGATCTATGTGGCCTGTGTGGTGGGTATGCTGGCGGGTGGAGTGCTTATCGGCTTTGCCGCTTATGTGCCGCTGGTGGTGCAGGGCGCGTGGGGTGGTACACCGATAGAGGCCGGGCTTATAATTGCTCCCCTATCTATCGGTTGGCCCATCTTCAGCACGCTCACAGGCAAGCTTGTGCTGCGATTCAGCTTCCGCATAATTGCTATCGCGGGCATGATGACGCTGCTGGTGGGCTGCTTGCTGCTGCTGATGGTCGGCTTGCCTTTTATTGCGGATAATGTGATCTTGCGAACCGTAGTGATCGTGCTGGCAAGCTTTATCAGCGGCGCGGGCTTCGGCCTCAACACAACCTCGATGCTTATTGCCGTACAGTCGTCGGTGCCGTGGTCAGAGCGTGGCGTTTCAACTGCGTCTGTGCAGTTCTTCCGCAACATGGGCAACGCCACCGCCGCCGCCATACTGGGCGCGGTGCTTACCGCTACGTTAGCGCCTGTGCTTGCTCGCCCTGACATACAGGAGCTTGTGCGGGCGATGCCTCCGGCGGCGCAAAAAGCCAACTCGGATCCGACGCTTGGTCCCGTCAATGCCCTCTTTGACCTTACCATCAGAGATACGATTGCCGCACCCACAAGATCTGCCCTGTCTAGTGCGCTGGCGGGGAGCCTCTGGTGGGTCTTCTTCGCTATGATGCTGCTGGCGGTGCTGTCGGCGGTGCTGGTATTGCGCTTCCCGAGGGTGGTGCCTCTTGTGGATGATACCCCTGCCGCTGCGCCTTCCGGCGAGTTCTAGCTGAAGGCACACAATTTGCATGGATGGCCTCTACCAGCAATATGAGGGCCGGGCCGCACCTCCCTGCGTGCGCCGAGGCTACCAGGAGGCATACCATGTCCACAGGGGTCGTACAGTCTATTGTTGACAAGCAGACCTGGCTTGATGACGTGTCCAACGCTATTCAGCCGGCCATATCGGAAATCTTTGCCAACGCCGGGGAACCGGGCAAAGTGGCGAAAGATTTCCTCAACGGTGTGTGGTTGGGCCACCCGCTCCATCCTGTAATTACCGACGTACCTATTGGCGCGTGGACAATGACGCAGGTATTTGATGCACTCAGCATTTTGCGCGGAGGCGATGATGCCCTGGATATGGCCTCGGATGTCACCCTTGGTGCAGGCATCGTGACCGCCGTGGCTGCTGCCGTAACGGGTATCGTCGATTGGAGCGACGTTCGCAAAGGCTCCCGCAGGCGGATCGGCCTGGCGCATGCGCTTCTTAACGTGGGAGGTCTGACTCTCAACCTGGGGTCGTTGGGTTTACGATTGGCCGGTAAGCGCAATCGCGGTGCTGCTCGTGCACTTTCGGCGGGCGGCTTTGCCCTCAGTGGGTTGGCGGCTTACGTGGCGGGCGAGCTGGTGTACAACCTCGGCATGGCAATCAACCGCAACGCCTGGGTAGCAGGTCCAAAGAAGTTCGTCGATTTTGCTGCTGCAGGCGACATCGAAGACGGCAAGATGCAGCACTTTGAGGTTGGCGGTAGAGATGTTGTGGTCGTAAAGCACGAGGACGGCATTCACGCTTTCGGCGGCACTTGCTCGCACCTCGGCTGCGGGCTGTGGCAGGGCAAGCTGGACGGCCATGTGGTTACCTGTCCGTGCCACGGCTCCGAGTTCGACATAACCGACGGCAGTGTGGTACATGGTCCCGCCACAGCCCCTGTGCCGGGATACGAGGTGCGCGAGAGCAACGGGCGCTTGCAATTGCGGGAAGTTCAAGAGGCAGGCTCAGAAGGCTCCGGTGCATAACACAACGATCACTGCTCTATAGAATAAAGGCCACTCCCTCGTGAAGGAGTGGCCTTTATTCTATGTTCTATGCTTCTGCCTGGGAAGGTTACGATCCGGAGCCCTTCTCGATTGGAGCGTCTACAAGGTTGCCCCATTCGGTCCAGCTGCCGTCATAGTTGCGTACATTGGGATAGCCAAGCAGATACTTCAGCACAAACCAGGTGTGCGACGATCTCTCGCCGATGCGGCAGTAGGCCACCACATCTTTGTCGCCTGTTACGCCCTTCGTGCCGTAAATGGATTGCAGTTCCTCGATCGGCTTGAAAGTGCCGTCTTCCTGCACCGCTGTGGCCCAGGGGATGCTCTTCGCACCGGGAATGTGCCCGCCCCGCTGTGCGCCTTCCTGCGGGTAGTTCACCATGTGAATTGTCTCGCCCGTATACTCGGGATTGGAACGCACATCCACCAGTGCTACGCCTTCTCGCAAAGTCCTGCGGTCGTCGTTCAGAAGGGCCATCACCTGATCGCGGAATGCGCGGATCTCCGCATCGCTTCGCTCGGGTGCCTTGTATTCGGTGTGCGGGTAGTTGGGCACGTCCTTAGTGAGCGGGCGGTTTTCGGCGATCCATTTCTGGCGGCCGCCGTCCATGATCTTCGCGTTTGTGTGGCCGAAGAGCTGGAAAACCCAGAAGGCGTAAGTGGCCCACCAGTTGTTCTTGTCACCGTAGAAGACCACCGTGGTATCGTTGCCGATGCCCCTCTCCGAAAGAAGCTGCTGAAAGCGCTCGCGGTTGACATAATCTCGGACAACATCGTCTTGCAGGTCGGTATGCCAGTCAAGCTTTACGGCTCCCGGTACATGACCCTGTTCGTAGAGAAGTACATCTTCATCCGATTCTACGATCCTGATGGTTTTGTCATTCAGGTGATCCTCAACCCATTGTGTCGAGACGAGCACGTCGGGTTGGGCATACCCCGACCGGCGGGTAGTTTCGTTTTCTGTCGCAGTCATATATGTCTCCTTCTATTTATATCCCTTGGCGGCCAATGTATTATACACTGTTACGCCTGTTTTAATATCATCCATGGCGCATCTTGCCTGAAAAGTGGGGCACCGCTGCTGCCCGGCGGCAGGCAAGCCCTCATTGCTTGCCTTGACCACCCATAGGCAATCCGCTATGATGACGTGAAATTGTGCGTCTCATTGCATAACATCTACTCCGAAACAGCATGAGATGCCGGCGCTAACTGTGCGCAAAGAGGGACCGAATAGAATGCCAACGAGAGAACAATCCATCATGGAAGCGGTTCGGGTCTACTACAATCACCCTCAAACCCTTCGCAAGTTCAGCCTGTGGGCACCGGACCCCAAACGTCCAGGCGTGAGTGCTGCTCATATGGGCTTGAATGATGTAGAGCGTTTCCATAAGGACGTCGTTCGGCGCACCCTCGATATATTGCGGCACAGAAAAGCAGTCGAAAGAATGACCAAATTTATCGTCGCCGAGGCCCAGGTTGCGAGTGGTCACCTCGTGCTCGACTCAGGCTGCGGCACGGGCGCGGTCACCTTCCCTATAGCCGAGCAGAACCCGCGCTCTCTTGTGTTTGGCATAAGCCTGAGCCACGGGCAGCTTGAGGCAGCACAGGGCTACCAGCAATCCGCAGGAATAAAGAACACCTTCTTTTCTGAGCAGGACTTCACGAAAATGGCCTTTCGAGATAATTCGTTGGACAGGGTCATATTTGTTGAAAGCTTTTGCCACGCGGCAGATAAGAAAGCAACCATACTGGAAGTCAATCGCGTACTGAAGCCCGGCGGGAAACTGATTATCTTTGATGCAATGTATGATCGCGCACCATCTGACGAGCACCGGCACCTGTGCGATGCACTGGGCAGCACCGATGGCCTTGCTATGCCCGATTTGCCTGTGGTGGCGGATATCGTGGAGTTCATCAACGGCACAGACCTGGAGACCGAGCATCTCCTCAACCTGACGCCAAAGATAAAAGCCTCGCTCGCCTTGATTGCCAATGGCTACATAACTTCACTTCTCGAAGGACGTGCCGAGCCTTCACCTGTTATCGACTCATACCTGGCGTGGCACTTGCTGACCGCTCAAGGTCCGCTGGGCTACGCGGTCATTCGGGCTGTAAAATCCTCCAACTGAGCTACGACATCTTTCTGCAAGGAGACGCAACACACCCGATGGAAACGCCCAATTGGTTCCTCGATGAACTCGCCCATGCGGGGCCGGAGCACCTTGACCCAACATATGTGCCTGTTTACGACCGCAAAGCGGGCACCGATCCCATGGATGACCTCGCCCTGCTGCGTGATCTTGGTCTGAATAAAGACCATGTGTTGGTCGACCTCGGTGCGGGCACAGGCACTTTTGCCCTGGCTGCTGCGCCGCTTTGCCGCTGCGTGGTGGCGGTGGACGTGTCAGCTGTGATGCTCAATCTCATCGGTGAGAAAGCGGCTCAACACGGTATCGCCAACATCGAGTGCGTCCAGCGTGGTTTTCTCAGCTACGAGCACCAGGGCGAGCCGGCTGATTTCGTTTACTCCAGGCATGCGCTTCACCATTTACCGGACTTCTGGAAAGTCCTTGCCATTGAGCGTATCGCAGTTATGCTAAAGGTAGGAGGTGTGCTGTTTCTTCGCGATCTTATATTTTCTTGCGAGCCGAACGACGCTGCCAACGTCATCGAGTCGTGGCTTGCTGCTGCCGTTGCCAACCCGGCAAGTGGTTGGACACGTCTAGAGCTTGAGACCCATCTGCGCGATGAGTACAGTACTTTTAGCTGGCTGCTGGAGCCGATGTTTGAGCGTGCAGGCTTACGGATAGAATCTGTGGGACATGACTCTTCGAGGGTTCGCTCGGCATACACCTGTATCAAGGTATCGTGAGAAACTGCCTCACAGATCGGTAGTACTACTAACATAGTTAGTATGGACATAATAGGCGACTATCAAGAAAATACGTAAAATGCTGTACCTCTTAATTGACTTTTGTGGCAATTATTGCGTGTAATCACGCTCTATGGCGGAAAATTGCACTATCGTTTAGCAAGTTTTAGCGTTATAATATCGTCGGACACATTATGTCAAAGTACCCCGAGGTAGGTGTCGCTAACTGACGTAGCTTGCATGAGAGCTGGCAGATTAGTACCAATCTACCAGTGCCGGAGTACCACCATTAGGTGGTACGGGAGTATTGCTCTTCTTCCTGTCTGACTGATATAATTAGTAGTAAGTGCCCAGTACGTGCCATCGTAATGATGTGTCTCAATTTAACACCTGCGTGGTTGATTCGTACTTCGCATGGGTCAGAGGGCGTAACTGGTGTGAAGTCGTAACCAGGCTATGGATAGACTGGCTTTTCTATTGTCCTGGCGCAAGGGGTTAGGGAACGGAATGGAGTATATGGGGTCACTTTATAGACCGTCCTCTGTGGAGCCGGATGAAGGCCATGCTGCAGAGAATAATAGTGATTCCCCGGTGCCACTCAACACCGGCAGTGGACCGCTGCTATATACAGCGGCAGCTCCTGCTACACGTATGCAGATAATCACTCGCCCTCTTTCGGGTATACCGGCTGAGGCCAACATCAAGCTAACCTCACGAGAGCGCTTCCGCCTTCTGATTGCCTTCGTTGTCACCATCCTATTCTTAGCCCTTCTCAGCACAATGATCATGATTGGCAACGGTCTGCCGGATCTTGGCCTTATCTCCCAGCCCAATGCAAAAGGCCAACAGGTCGTCACATGGGTGGTACCTCTAGGTATCAGCTATTACCAGGGTGTTCGCCCTGGCGATATTGTGCTTTCCGAGGAACGCGTAGGTGATAACTTCGTAGCAACAATACAGAAGGCCACCAATTCAGTGACCAACGGCCTGGATGCTTCTGTTCCTCCCAGCACCGCAACGCCCACGGAGCCCATAACAGTTACCACCGAACTCGAAGTTCCTCTCAGTGCTCTACAGCGCTGGAGCTTCATAATACTGTCTCTGATCTTTATCGCTGTAGGTGGTTCTGTCTATGTAAAGGCACGGCAACGTGTGGCGGCCTCTGCCTTTTATGGCTTTTGCGTGGCCAGTGCAGTGTGTCTAGTTGTCTCGCCCACGACTTATTTGGGATACGGCCCCACGCTTGTGCTGATGTTCGTTGCAGTGGCTGTATGGGCGGGCTCTTTTGCTTTCTTCTTTCTCAAGTTCCCGGTAAAAGCAGGTAGAACCAAAGGTAGACACCGCCTTATGGTTTCAAGTGTACTTGTCGGCGGCGTAGTAACTATCGGCTTCTACCTTGCAGTTTATGCATTGGACCCCTCACTGTATGGAATAGCACAGCTTCTGGGCTATACCTATTTAACAGGGTGCGCTGCGCTCGGCCTTGCCAGCATGGGGCGAGCCCTGTTCAAGGAACGTTCTCCCGAAGTCCGCCAGCAAATGACCATTGTGCTGGGTGGAACAGCCCTCGCTATTGGGCCAAGCGTAGTTCTGGGCGTACTGCCTTCGTTGTTCGGTTTGCCAAGCGTGCGTGTCGATTTGACCGCCCTTACGCTCGGTATTATGCCTCTCTCGTTCGCCTACGCTATCACACAGGGGCAGATGCTCGGTGTGCGCAACTTCATCAGGCGCGGCGTGGTCTACGTGTTGATGGGTTTCGGTGTCCTTCTCGCATTCTCGCTGGTGGTCGGAGCGTTGAGCACGATAGTTCCCGAAGGGTGGCAGCACGATGAGGTCGGTCTGATCGGCTTCAGTTTGTTCGTCTTCATGGTTGCGCTCTCCTACGGTTATGTGCAGCGTTGGGTGGAACGGCAGGTTGATAGATATATCTACCATGATGCTTACGACTACAAGGAAGCTCTTCTGCAGTTCAGCGCGCAACTGGCTGCCGAGCAAAATCTGCATACATTGGCCGACGAACTGGTGCAGCGTACCTGCCGCATGATGAATCTTAGCTGCGGTGTGCTACTGCTTTCCACCCCAACCAGCCATGAGTCTAACCCACGTGCCGAGATGATCCACAACGGGATCGACCCGTCAGGTGAAACTGTTGATGCTCTATGGGGGGCCTTACGCAACTCCGAGTTCGCAACGACCGGCTCAGGGAACCAGCCACCTCATATCTTCAATCCGTCGTCCGCTACATTCATGTCCAAAGAGGCCGCCAATGGCAGCAACCCTGTGGGCGGCACTACTCCCTTGCGTGTCGTGCCCTACGCGCGCTACGGAGACTTCGCCGATTGGCTCATTGATGGTCTTCATTATGAGCTTTCGCAGCTGGGCATCCGGTTGGACGAGGCCGACGCGCCTATGCAGCTTATCTACTTCAACCAGGCCGTGGGACAGGGAGAGCACGAGGACACATCTCATCTCAAGACCGCTCAACTGCATGAAGATAGTGTCGTGTTGAGTGGGAAATCGCTCAACAGTGGAGTGCTCCGCAGTACCCTTACTACGACCGGCAGTCTGAGCAGTTATGCTATTGGTGGTAATGGGCAGGCACGCACCCATACTAACGGGAAGAGCCACCCGCCCACCAGCAAGCTCGATATTGAAAGCATTCGCTCGTTCCTGGGCGTGCCGCTCTGGACGCGCTCGCGTTTCGTTGGGGTGCTCTGCCTCGGAGGCAAGAAGACAGGCGAACGCTTCACCAAGGACGATTTGTCGCTCCTTAGCACATTGGGTAGCCAGGCTGCCCTGGCGATCTACAATGCCCAGCTATACGAAGCTCGTGAGCAGGCTCTGCTCGATACAATCGGCGCGCTGGCCCATGCAATTGAAGCTAAAGACGGCTACACAATCCAGCACTGCGAAAACATGACCGGCAGAGCGGTGACTCTCGCCCAGGTAATGGGTCTTCCCGCCAAAGAGGTTGAGAATATCAGGATGGGCGCGACCCTGCACGATATCGGTAAGATAGGTATTCCCGATGCCGTACTCAACAAGCCCGGCAAACTGACGGCCGATGAATACGATCTGATGAAGCAACATGCTGCTATAGGTGCGCGCATAGTGCAGTCTGTAGGCGCGCTGCAGGACGTGGTTCCGATTGTTCGCTATCACCAGGAGCGCTACGACGGCAGTGGCTATCCTGAGGGCCTCAAAGGTGAAGCAATACCGATGGGTGCGCGTATCATAGGTGTCGTTGATACCTACGGCGCAATGACCGAAGACCGCGTTTATCGCGCCACACCAGGCCATGAAAAGGCAATTGCCGAGTTGACTCGCCTTGCAGGACAGCAGTTCGATCCCGTGGTCGTCAATGCCTTTGTGCGTCTCCTCGAGGAACGACCCGACCTCGCTGAGCTACCGGTCGGACGGCTCCACAGCTATATCCGCAACTAAGAGCTAGCATAGCGCAACCGGACCGGCCTCGCCTTAGCTGCGATGTTGGCTCCATAAGCAGGACCAATAAGGGCCGTCCCTAGCGCTTTATCTCCACGCTGCTGGACGAAACCTTCTCATAGCGAGTGTCAAGAACACCTTCTTCCCATAATCAGGGAAGAAGGTGTTCTTGGATGATTAGCAGCT
The DNA here is from genome assembly GCA_039932335.1 of Chloroflexota bacterium. Taxonomy (GTDB): domain Bacteria; phylum Chloroflexota; class Chloroflexia; order QHBQ01; family JADMIH01; genus JADMIH01. The sequence continues at coordinate 102,610 of JBDTQH010000002.1, read as the reverse complement.
AGAGATATTTCCCATTTCCGGGCTAGGCAATCCCTGATAATCTTGTGGTGCCGGCACGGCATTTGTGACTGTTCGGCATGTCAACTGTGCAGCATGTGAGCCCCCGCTGCGTTTCACTTCTCATGCCGTGCGCGAGCGATTTTTTTCCTAAGGTAGGGCTACTCCCCTCAGTACTACGATTTTTACCGTAATATAGTACTATTATCCTAATACTTTTAGTGGAAACTATTGCATTTTGCAGAATCGTCTGATATACTCGGTCTGCTTGGGCATAATGTTAGCGATTGTGTAGTACTATGGTCCTACTACTTCCTAATAGAGGCCCAAGATACACGATGAGAAAAGCGAGGACGTAGCAACTCGCGACATACCATTTGCCTCGGAACTTGTACGGATCTACTGTAGTTGCAACATGATCCATACGCCGGGGCTATCGTACCAGAGGGGGAGACGGCATGAACCTTAATATGCTTGAGAAGATGGCACGGCAGATCACAAAGGGTGGAGATATGGTATTGGCTACCAGCGGCATAGTGAACAGGGATGCTCTGACACCTGTTGAGCACAAGAGCCTCTCATCTCTTTCCTGGCAGATTGCCGCAAATGTTCGAGCCGATGGCATGTATGCCGTAGGGTACGGTACAGACTCCAATCGCGGTTGGATCTAATTTCTGCCTGAGGCACTGAAAAACAGGGCCAACAAATGATCATTTGTTGGCCCTGTTTTTGTTTCTGTAATGCTGCTTGAGCAGGGAGTAAGCACTGGTACCGGTAGAGAAGTAGCCATATTGTACTAACCCGGTTTGTCCAGCAAGTACCCCCTGACTTGGTTGCCTACTTACCTTTGCGCCTATATGATAAATGAACGATTGGTTGATATTACGTGTGTATATCTGCCATAGTTACTCCATTAAGATGAAAGGTAGGTAACTGTTATGAACCTGGACCGAATTGAGAGCCTTGCCAGGCAAATGTTCAAGGGTGACAGTATTTCCCGGCAAAGTATCTTTATGCTCAAGGCGGAACGTATTTCGTCGGCGGAGTATCGCTCACTGGCGCAGTGGAAGATGGTTGCAGCCCAACAGAAGCGCACGGGAACGGTCGCTCTAGATACATCTACGGTTGTGGGCTGGCTCTAGCCAACCATTTCTTTCCATATATTGTCGTGTCCCGGTTTCTGCACACTTGCATGGCAGAAGAGCCGGGATTTCTTTTTACTTTGAACCTATGGACGATCGAAAATGACCAGCGAAACAAAAACCCCTAATGCAGCGGGCTTTGATTTACACGTCGCCTTGTACGAAGTCGATGACGCCTTGAAGGCCTTTCTCTTAAAGTATGCCGAGAAGATGCCCTACAGCCTTATTTACATGGGCAAACTGGCACTTGGCGCTCCTGGCAAGGTGATGCCGTGGCGGGTGCTGGCCGAACGAGGCGAAGAGGCCTCCCTGCCGAAGTGGCCTCTTTTCCCAATATTGAGCTTTATGGCTTCAGCGGCTCCTGAGGATCGCGGCGAATGGCGCGCTGCCCTCCCGGTTGCCGTAGCTGTTGAGCTGGCAATAGCCGCTGCTGACCTGATTGATGAGGCGGCAGACCACGACCCAAGCCCCATAATTGAGGAATATGGCGCAGGGCAGGCGCTCAATACTGCTAACCTGATGCTCGTCATGGCCCAACAGGCACTTCTCTGGGAAGCGCGCGATGGAAACACATATGCCTTGAAGGCACTGGGTGTTTTGCAGGATATGCTGGTTGAGGCCGCGGTGGGCCAGCACCTCGACATGTCGTATGAGAAGATGGGTGTGGGCGAAGTTACCCCCGCGATGAGCGGCGAGATGACCGACAAGAAGGCGGGCGCGCTGATGAGCGGCGCGTTCCGTATGGGTGCGCTTATGTCGGGAGCCGATGAGCATATTGTCGAACTGTTGGCGAAAATTGGCAGGCAACTGGGCGGCATGGCACAGATCACTAATGACCTGCAGGATGTGTTGCCTCAGGCGGGCGACGCAGGCATGTCGACGGCTAAGACCGACCTGCGCCAGCGCAAGCGTACTTTGCCGGTTGTCTATGCGCTGCGTGAAGAGGAAAGCGAACCCAACGCTCTACAGATTGCTTTCAGCAAGCCACCTGGTAGCGAAGACGAAATAGACGAAGAGGAATTGCGCCGAGCCATCCAGCAAGCGGGCGGTCTTAACTTCGCTTTCCTTGTGCTGGATGTCTACAAAGGCAACGCGGCCGAAGCCCTCGATGCGCTCGAAGCAGTACGTTCGGGAGCGAGAGATGTGCTTGCACCGGTGTTGTGGTGGGAAGAATAGGGACTGAGGTCTGAAACGTAAAGGGTAAGGCCACACGGTAGCCCAGGTTTGTTATTATACTGTTGGCTTATTTTTGCGTACCCGAAGATTTCCGGTGGCTAGCGTCGCCGGTATAATTTAGCTTACATTTCTGGAGCGTGAGGAGATTTCGTGAAGGATTACAAGGCAATTTGGAACGGTTTAAGCGTCAACTTCGATGATGCGTCATTCCATGTTTGTTGCATAGGGGAAGAGGAAGAGATCCGCGCACGCGGAACAAACACAGCAGATTTTCTGCAGCAAGTCCTCCAGATTACAAAAGAGGATAAGGTGCTGGAGATCGGGTGCGGCGTGGCTCGTGTGGGTAGAGAGATCGCGCCTTTATGTGCTGAGTGGCATGGGACCGACATATCGGGCAATATGCTTGTACATGCCGCAAAACGATTGGAAGGCATACCGAATGCCTATCTTCACGAATTGCCTTTCTCCGATCTGAGTATCTTCCCCGCCAATTCATTCGACTGCGTCTACAGCACCATTGTGTTCATGCACCTGGACAAGGCCGAGATGTTTAGCTATATGCGGGCAGCTTTGCGCGTACTGGTGCCGGGCGGCCGGGCCTATTTTGATACATGCAACATCCTTTCTCCGGAGTCGTGGAGGCAGTTCCTGGTGCTGCTTGATACATACGGGCCTACCGAGCGCCCCGGGCATGCAGCGCAGTACAGCACACCCCAGGAGATGGAAAAGTTCATGCAAGAAGCAGGATTCGAGCAGGTGCACGTGGACGGCGATAACCCGCAACTTGTGGTAGCCCTCGGCAAGAAAGTGGAGCAAGCGGACTATGTGCGCGGCGTCATTGACCACAAGCCGTTTGCGCGGGATAGCCATGGTGCAGGAAACGGGTACGATCTCCCCGCAATCAAGCCGCACTACAATGAAGTGGCTATCCAGGCTTTACTGGATGAGATCGCCTCTTTGAGAGAGGATGTGCTGGCCAAGAGCTACTATGTAAGCAGCCTTGAGCAGACGCTTGCTCAGAAAGAGCGCCATATTTCGCGCCTGGAGAGAACGGTTGCCAGGGATGAGAAGTATCTATCGTCACCTCTGGGGAGGCTTACGACGAGAGTAACGAAGCCGAAGGGCAAGTAGCGGAGCCAGGCTTACTAGATGCTCGTTTTGGAATGACCTGCAATAGCCGGCGGTTGAACTGACAACCGCCGGCTCACTATATCATCCTGATTGTCGCATGGTGCCCATCTGCTATGTGACTGCCATCTCAGCCCTAGCCAGCCTCGGCGCTGCAAAGTGCTATAATAAGCATACTCTTCATTTGTGGTCCATTCCCTAACACGCCGGGGCTTGCCATGCCTAACGTGCCCAGCGGAACAATCACGTTCCTGTTCACCGACATAGAGGGCTCAACCATGCGCTGGGAGGCCCACCCTCTCGCCATGCAAGCCGCCTTCACTCGCCAGGAGGCTATACTCCGCCACGCCATAGAGATCAACGGTGGCTATGCCTATAAGATGATAGGCGATGCTTTCCAGGCAGCATTTCCCACAGCGCCCCAGGCTCTACAGGCCGCTATCGATTCTCAATTCTCTCTTCACACTGAGGAGTGGCCCACAGAAACGGGAGAAGTAAGAGTGCGCATGGCCCTGCACACGGGTACTACCGAAGAGCGCGCTGGTGACTATGTAGGCCCCGCGCTCAACAGGGTAGCTCGTCTTCTCTCCGCAGCGCATGGCGAGCAGATCCTCATCTCGGAGGTTACATACGGGCTTGTCCGAGACGCCCTACCTGCGGGCGTGCAACTATTTGATATGGGCGAACACCGCCTCAAAGATCTCATCAGGCCGGAACATATCTTCCAGCTTATAGTGAGCGGCCTACGCTCGCAGTTTCTGCCTATCAAAACGCTGGACAACCGGCCCAACAACCTCCCTTTGCAACCTACTCTTCTCATTGGCAGGGAAAAAGAAGTAGCCGATGTGGTGAGGTTGCTGGCGAGTGAGCGCAAGGAGATCAGGCTTGTAACTTTGACAGGGCCAGGCGGCACAGGCAAGACCCGCCTCTCGCTGCAGGTGGCAGCCGAATTGCTTGAGCATTTCCCCGATGGGGTGTGGTTGGTAGAGCTTGCCCCTCTCATGGAGGCCAGTATGGTGGTGCTCACTATAGCATCTGTGCTGGGTGTGCGGGAGGGGACGGGAGTCGGAGGTAGCACGCCTATTGCCGACACGCTCAAGGAGTACCTTAAAGAAAAGTCCCTCTTGCTCGTACTGGACAACTTTGAGCATGTGGTGGTGGCCGCTCCCCAGGTAAGCCAATTGCTGGCCTCTTGCCCAAACTTGAAGGTCCTGGTCACCAGTCAGGTTCCCCTCAGGATTAGAGGTGAGAAGGAATACCCGGTGCCTCCTCTCTCCGTGCCTGATGTGCGCGATCTGCAACATCTACCGCCGGTGGAGCAGATCGCCCAGTATGAAGCGGTGCGATTGTTCATAGAAAGAGCCACCGATGTCAAGCCCGATTTCGAAGTGAACAACGCCAACGCCCCGGCAGTAGCCCAGATATGTGCGCGACTGGACGGGCTGCCGTTGGCAATAGAGCTTGCGGCTGCACGAGTGAGGATGCTCTCTCCTGATGCCATCCTGGCCAGATTGAGCAAGAGACTGAAACTGCTCACGGGAGGCGCAAAGGATCTGCCTGCGCGCCAGCAGACGCTACACAACACAATAGCGTGGAGTTACGACCTCCTGGGTGAAGAGGAGAAGCAGCTATTCAGGAGGATGGCACCCTTCAACGGGGGGCGGAGTCTTGAGGCGCTGGAAGCAGTGTGTAATTACGATGAGCAGTTAGGGATAGATGTGTTCGAGGGAACAGAGTCGTTGCTCAGCAAGAGCCTGCTAAAGCAGGTAGATGAGAGTGGGGGAGAGCCACGGTTCTGGATGTTGGAGACGATACACGAGTACGCAAGAGAGCAATTGGAGGAAAGCGGGGAGAGCAAGGCGCTTGGGAGAGAGCATGCACGATACTTCATGGCGTTAGCTGAGGAAGCCGCGCCGCACCTGAAACAACAAGACCAGTCAAGCTGGCTGGAACGGATGGAAGATGCAAACGACAACATGCGAGCAGCATTTGGTTGGGCGGGAGAGCGCGGCGAGGCTGGAGACATGGAGGCTGCGGAGATCGGGCTGCGCTTAGCAATAGCGTTGGAGCGATTCTGGGAGGTGCGTGTCCACCTGCGCGAGGGGCTGGAGCAAACCGTAGGGATACTGGCAATCGGCAAGCCCGGTGGCGCTATAAGAGCCAGGGCGCTCAAAGTGGCAGCGGCACTTGCAGATGTGCGTGGAGACTATGCCAGGGCCCATTTGATGCTTGCTGAGAGTATGGAAATATGGCAAGAGCTGGGAGACAAGAAAAGCCTGGTTGAGACGCTACATGCGTTAGGTAATGTGTTCTACTCCCAGCGAGATATTGAGCAGGCTCGTTATTATTTTGAGGAATCTTTGCGTATCGAGCAGGAAGTAGGTGAGAGGAAGACCTCACTGCACAGCCTGGGACTTATGTTTTATGAGCAAGGTGACTATTCTTCAGCAGCCTCGCTCATTGAAGAAGCACTGGCTATAGAACGTGGGATCGGAGATACCCGTCGCGTCGCCCTCGCACTGGCAAACCTGGGGCTTGTCGCTTGCGAACAGGGCGACTATGAGTTAGCTCTCTCTCGACAAAGGGAAAGTCTAGCCATAAGGCAGGAGTTGGGTGCCAAACTGGGTATTGCCTGGAGCCTGGAAGGTCTGGCCACATCATACCTGGGTCTGGGTAGAGTGGAGAAGTCGGCGTGTCTATGGGGAGCAAGTCAAGCAATGCGTGAGGCTATAGGAGCACCTTTGCCACCAAAGGAGCATACTCGTTACAAGCGAGAGATAGATGTGGTGCGCGCTCAATTAGGAGAGGAGGGCTTCCAACGTGCTTACGCTCAGGGCCAGTCCATGACGAGCGACCAGGCTGTCGAATATGCGCTTGATAGTACTGTTACCGGGTAACTACAGGTACGTCGTGTCTAACACGGGTTGTCTGTAAGCTCATATTCGGCATTGCATACGTGGCCCGTGGTTAGCCTAATCTTCGCCGTCAGTGCAGGGCAAAGAAAAGGACAGCAGGGAATCGCACCGCTGTCCTTTCTCTTTGCTTCTTTCGCGAAATCATCGGATCATAGCTTAGCGTCCTTGAGATCGCACTTATATAGTAGCTCCTGGTAGTCTACTGTGAAGCCCACCGATTCGTAGAGCCTGTTTGCGCCTGTGGGGCTGTCTGCGTCCACGCCCAGCAGCGCGTACTCCAAGCCTGCCTCTTTGAGCGAGTGAAGACCGCGCAGCAGCAGGGTCTTACCCAATCCTTTACCTCGCCACCTGCGTACTGTGCCCAGCAGGGTGATCCAGCCTTCCTTCTTTCCTGCTGCTGTGTTCGCGGCCTCGTCGACCTCAGTGATGCAGAACCCGGCAAGGCGTGCAGGCTCCTCTTCTATTTCGGCTACCCACGAGAGGTCGCCGCGCATCTCATCTTGCGCCATCTTATAATCAACCATCTCCTGCGTGAGTGCATGAAACTCAAAATGGTCTATAAAAGAGCTGTTATAGGCGTCAAGCATTGCCGCGTTGTCGTCCGGCTTGCGGTAATTGCGAACCACAACGCCCTCGATCTCCTTCGGTTCGGTAACAGGCATGTCCAGGGGGCGGCGCATGGTCCACGCATAGCGGATGACTTGCAGGCCCAGTTGTTCCAGCAGTGCCCGTTCGCTCGCACTCTTCTCGCGGGTAATGGTGAGAAGCGAAATCTTGTCCCTGGGCTGCATACCGGGTGTCTGCTCGTTCGCCCTGATGTTGTCCATCATGCGGGCTGCCAGCGCCTGCTCAAGCCCCTTGTTGCGCACAGCAGGGTGTACCGTCACTCGCATCTGGTAGAGGCGCTCGTTGCCATTTGGATCGTCGAAGCAGATGGCACGCGCCGCACCCAGGGCCGCACCATCTGGCACGTCATCGTGTGGTCCTTCAGCTATGAACACTTGCCGTTCCGGCTCGGACAGCGGCTGCGCATAACTGGCGGCTAGCCCTTCTTCTGTCATGACCGCTTCCGATCCGTCGGCTACGGCTGCTGCGTTCTGGAGGGCTACCAGGGACGGTATATCCCCTCCCTGATAGAAGCGAATATTCCATGCCGGGGCATTCTCTTGCGTGTCGAGCGTGGTGCTCGCCGCCTGTTCATTCTTCGACATCCTATTGCTCCTTGTGGGTATTGCGTATTGCGTATTGCGTATTGCGTACTTGCCTGTTGTCAGTATATGGCCATTGGGCCTTTATGCGCCTACTATGCCGGTTTCGTGTGGTGTTCCGGCGGGTGCGGACATTGTTGACGGTATTGACCTGAAGACGAATGCTGCCGCAAGACCAGCGAATATGACCACCGCCCCGCTTATTTCCGTGCTAACCGAGAAGTGTCATATACGAGCACCCCATCAGGCAGTGTCATTCTGACGTAGCGAAGAATCCGTCTGGGTAGAAATTATTATGGAGGTTGATTCTTCACTCTGTTCAGAATGACAAAGTAAACAGGCACGCTTACCTGACACCTCTTTGTTAGCGATGCATTTATGGGCGCAAATGCTCCTTGAAGAACTCCGTAATGCTGTTGTAGGCCCGGATACGGTTCTCAAGGCGAATAACGTCGTGCCCTTCGTTCTCAAAGACGATAAGGTCAACATCCTTGCCGTTCGAGCGTAGATGGTCCACCAGGTCGCGCGAGTCGGCTTCGGTCACACGTGGATCGTGCGCGCCTTGCAGCACCAGCAGAGGGCAGATGAGGTTGTCGATATAGGTAGAGGGCGAGCGCTCCTTGAGGAAATCAGCCTCTGTATCGGGGTCACCGAGCAGCGCGGCGAAGAACGGCCTCCAGGTGACAGGCATCCTCTGCATGTTGGTGATGAGATCGTATGGTCCGAACATATCGACCGCAGCGGCCCACTTGTCGGGGTACCGTGAGGCCAGCGTGAGGGTCATGTAGCCGCCATATGAGCGCCCCATCACGCCCGCCCGCGCCACGTCAAGCCTGCTGTCCTGCGCCAGCACTCCAAGCGAATGCATGTGATCGAGCACATCCTGTCCGCCCCAATCCCTCTCCACGCGCTTGCTGTAGGACATCCCGTAGCCTGTGCTGCCTCGCACGTTGGGCGCAAAGACCGCGAAGCCATTCAGCGTAAGGAACTGGATAATCGGCATAGAGAACCAGGAGAAGTCGGGACGCTCCTGCCCCTGCGGGCCTCCATGTATGTAATAGATCACCGGGCGTGGGCCTTCAAAGTCCAGTTCTTTAGCGGGCATGTAGAGCCGCGCCGAAACCCGCAACCCGTCGAAGCTGGTGTACGACGCGTCTTCCCCATCCGACAGCCAGCCGTCCGGCACACCCAGCACGCGCTCGTTGGTGTGGGCGACCACCTTGTCTCTCTTCGGCCCTTCTATTGTATAAAGCTGCGTGGGAGACGATGCCGTGGAGAAAGAAAGCACATGGCGGTCGCTTGCCTCGTCATAGTGGTGCGAGTGCAGCACCCCGTTGCTCAGCGAACCTTCGCCGCAGATCACCTTGTCGAGGGTCATTTTGAGGTTGGCTTCGTCGAAAGTGCCTTCATACAACCATGAAGCCCCGTCGATGTTGTAGCTAACCATATAGCGGTCGTCCTTGAGGTGTTCCAACCCTTCCAGTTCGCCTGTACCACTGTGCCGGACGCCCGTAACGTCAACCTGCGCAACCTCGCTCCCTTTTTCAAAGCTGAGATAGCCCAGCCCGTAGCTGTCCTCGAAGAGGGATGTAATAAACAACAGGCCGCGATTGTCGGGCGTGAAGTGCGAGTTGTTGATAGTGTTGATGGCTACCTGCTCGCCCGGCTGGCGCAGCTCCGGCGGCTTGCCGTAGAGTAGCTCTCGCTCCTGGCCTTTTCGCCAGAGGTAGAGAATATGATCACCATTCGACAGGGCGTCGGTGAGAATAGCCTGACTGTGATCGTCACTTACAGCGTCTATGAAGTTGCCGAGTGGACTTTGACCCATAAGCTCAAGCGTATTGGCCTCGACGTTGCCCTGATACGCCTTGAACATCGATTCGGTCAGCGAGCCCGCACTCAGGTATACAAGGTTGTGCTCCGGCGTGGAATGCAGCATCACCACCTGGTTGCCTGCGAGTTGCCCGTCAAAGGCGGGCTCCGGGAAGCCGCCTTCCATCGGGATCAGCATCGGCTGGAACGCCTCATCGCCGTCGGTGTCGATCATCACAACGATCTTGCCGAGCCTGGGAAGCACCGTGAACAGCTTGCCGCCCGACAGCTTGGGATTGAACAGCGCAATATGCGGCGGCAGGAGAGGCTCCGGCACGCTACCTCCATAGTTCATGCGGTAGAGGCTGTAGTGCCCGCTCAGGTTGCTTATGAAGTAGATCTTGTCGTCCACCAGCCTGGGTGATACGAACGACCTTGCCGAAAGTAGCGATTCTATCCTTATCATCTCAAATATCTCCTCGTTTTAGGGTGCGAAATACCAACCCCGGCTGAAATGGTTTTTGCCGGGACAAGAGCGCTTATTGATCTGCCTGTGAACGATTACGAAGTGGGCTATACGTAGCAGCCCGGTGCTAATCCAGGTTCCAATGGGCGGTGCCGGAAGTATCGTCCTCCTGTACATCTGCATGAGGGAAGGGGTAGAGCGCCACCGTGAGGCCGTAAGTCAGTGCGGTGGGATCTTCATCTTTTTCGGAGTCCATCGCGTTGAACTCCTTGAGCAGTGCTCCGAAGCGCTCGCGGAAATCCTGGAAGCGTTCCGGCGTCAGCCTGGTGATGGTCCTCATTAGAATGGTGTTCTGCTCCGCCGGGTCGTCCTCTGCCAGCTTTATTATGCCGCGCTTTATTCCTTGCAACACATCGTTGCGGGCGGCGTCAAAGACCACTGACAGCAGCGCATCTACCCCACCGTCGTCACCAGTTCCCGATATGGCAAGTAGCTCACGGTCAACGCGCATACTGGTTGCGGCTGTGCGGTACTGTTTCTCAATGATGCCCGACACGATGCGTGATCCGGTTACAACTATCAGGCCCTTTTCCTCCAGGAGGTTGATGTGGTAATAAAGCTTGGTGGGAGTAGTTTCAAGGTCGCCTGCTATCTGCTTGACCGTGAGGGGGCGCTCCGTGAGCACTTCGAGTATGCGGAGGCGGGTTGGGTCGGCTGCTACTTTGAGCATTTCAAGCGAGTTTATAACCATCTCTTTAGCGGGAGTGAATTCCTCCCCAGCTGTTTGTATTTGGTTAGACATCTAAGCTCCGTTTACCATTCAAATATATTTGAATGGTTTATACCCGTAAAATGACAGCGTGTCAATAGGCTTAATCAATATTGCCCAAAACTCGTTATGCCGTTGCTTGACCCATTTCCAAACCAAGCTTAGAATGTGCCTGCAACCGTTCGCGGAATGCTTAACCAACCTACGCAACACGCAGTACGCAGTACAAAGAGAGCCCTATGCCTGTTCCGCTCCGCAAAGTAGTTGTCGTGTTCAAGACTCACTTTGATCTTGGCTTCACCGATCTGCCCGACCGCGTGATGCAGCTTTACACGGGCAAGATGTTCAGTGCAGTGCGCGAGGTCATGGACGCCACAGCGGACGAGCCGGAAGGGCTGCGCTATAGCTGGACGCTGCCTGCGTGGCCGTTGCGTTTCTTTCTGCACGACCCCTCTGTACCGGAGGAAACTCGCGCTGCCGCGCGCAAGCTGGTGGAGGAGGGCCGCCTGAACTGGCATGCCTGGCCATTCACCACGCACACAGCTTTTTGCGGGCTGGAGGACCTTGTGCGCGGCCTTCACATCTCGCGCTCTCTTTCCGAGGAGTTCGGCCGCTGGCCCACCGGAGCCAAGCAGACCGATGTGCCCGGCCACACCTGGATATTGCCATCTATGCTTGTGCGGGCCGGGGTAAAGTTTCTCCACCTGGGCTGTAACTCCGGCAGCCACGCACCGCATGTGCCGCGCGTCTTCTGGTGGGAGGGGCCGGATGGCGCTCGCCTGCTCACCTACTACTCGCCCGGCGGTTACGGCACACCTCTCCTGCCGCCCGACGATTGGCCGCTCGATACATGGCTGGCGGTTCAGCAGACTGTGGACAATGTCGGCCCGCAATCGCCCGAAGAACTGAAGCGCATCCGCGGCAAGGTCGAAGATGGCGCACCCGGCGTCGAACTGCTCTTTGGCGAGCTTGGCGACTTTTCGGACTCACTGTTTGAGCACCCTGAGCAACTCGCCCATCTGCCCGTCGTGCCCTACGATCTCGCTGACACATGGATACACGGCATAGGCACGATGCCCCGCGAGGTGGCGCGGGTGCGAAGGTTGCGCCCAAAACTGCTTGAGCTTGAGGCCATTACTGCGCTGCTTGGCTGGCCGGACGATGACAACGCGCATTCGGATGATTTTGTCCTGGCGCGTGATGTAGCCTCCTATATTGACGAGGCATACGAGCAGCTTTTGCTGTTTGGTGAACATACCTGGGGTCTCGATGTTAAGAGCACAATAAAGAGGGCGTTTGGTGAGGACTTCGAGGCGGCCAGGCACACGGAACCATATCGACGCCTGGAGTCTTCATGGGCAGCGAAAGCAGCTTATGTAACGAAAGCAGAGCAGGCATATGAGCATGCACTTGCGCTGGTGCGCGTTGCATGGCGTGAATACTTTGACTTGCTACGCAGTCGAGACGAGCAACTACCAGCCTGGCAGGCGTTGCAGGACGAGTTTGCCGCGATGCGAAGCGCCGCCTCTGAGCAACCGGCTTCAGAAGACAAAACTGAAGAACCCGCCTGGATTCCCGGCCCCTCCGGCGAAAACAGTAATATCCTCGAAAGTTCGTGGCTTCGGGTTGAAGTTGATCCCGCGTCCGGGGGCATTAAGTCCCTGATTGATACTCGTACCGGGCACGAATGGGTAGCGCCCGGCAATCCTGAGCCGTTCGGGGGTTACAGGTACGATCTCTATTCGGCCGGCGACATAGCTGCACATCTGCGTGCCTACGGCCTCTACTTCCAGGACTGGTTTGTCCACGATTTCGGCAGGCCCGGCTACCCTGAGGAGATTCCCCATGTCACCGGTTATGCTCGTGATTTCAAGCTAGATCGGGTGAATGACAAGGACGGAGAGGCCATACTCCTTACCAATGGATCTGTGCAGGCTCAGGGCGAAGGGAGAGAATACATCCCCCCGCAAAATGTGTCAATACGAATAAGCGTCGGGTCGTCGGGGGGGTACTCCAACACAAATAAGCGCACATTTAGCGTTCTGGATAAGGTATACCTGGACTACACAATCCACGGCAAAGTTGCCACGGCGCTCGCGGAAAGCAGCGTTGTCCCGTTTCCCATTAATTTACCGAAAGCTGCCTTCCGGTTAGGGCAGACAGGTTCGGTCATTGATCCTGCTCGGGACATAGTGGAGGGCGCGAACCGCAATCTCTGGTGCGTGGACGGGTGGATAGATGCTACTGACGACCGGCGCGGATTGGCAGTATTTCCCATGGATACGCCTCTGGTTTCTATCGGTAATACGGGCATTTACAGATTTGAGCCGGAGCGCGTGCCCACAGAGCCTGTCATGTATGCACATCTATCCAACACGCAGTGGGGTACCAACTTCCCTCAGTGGCTGGAGGGCGATTTCACCTTCAGGGTGCAAATAGCCCCGCATGAGGGGGATTGGCGTACTGCTCAACTCTGGCTGCATACTCCTACGGTCGATCTGGACGAACTTCGCGTAGAAGGCGAAAAGGGCGTAGGCTCGCTGCCTCGATGGGTGGAGGACGACCCAGGCCTCGTACTTCTTTCAATTCGTCCGAGGCATAATGGCAAGGGTTTGATTGCCCGCTACTGGGACGCTGCGGGCACACCACGGCGAGTTATTTTTAGATTCGCCAGTAGCATCTCGCGCGTCTGGCGCTGCGATCTTATGGAAAGGCCAATTGAAGAGCTAGCATCGAGAAGGACTGGTAAGCAGGATTGGATAGCTGCACTACCTATTAAGCCTCACGCCATAGAAACCCTTCTCATCGAATTCACCAGGCCTTAGGCACGCTGGAGCACTATGAAGATCACCATACTGGCCGCCATGACTATCGACGGCAAGATAGCACGCAACGAAGCGCACTTTGTCGACTGGTCGTCCAGGGAAGATAAGAGCCTCTTCCGAGCCGCTACGAAGCAGGTTGGGGTTATGATTGTGGGCAACAATACCTTCAAGACCTTTCCATCGCCTCTCCCCGGCAGGCTGCACATCGTTCTTACCTCAACTACTGCGGACAAGGTCGATATACCGGGCGAAGTAGAATACACAAGCCAATCGCCTTACGAGATAGTGACCGCACTGGAAGCGCGCGGCTACACGGAAGCAGTGCTGGTAGGGGGCGCGCTGGTAAACTCCCTCTTCCTCAAAGCAGGCCTGGTAGACGAAATCCGATTGACCATAGAGCCGCTAATCTTCGGCTCAGGCATCGACCTTTTCCGTGGCACCGACTTCGATCTTCGCGCTCGCCTGATAAGCGTAGAGAAGTTAAATGAGGAAGGTGCGTTGCATTTGCGGTATGCGCTCAGCGACAAGGACGCGTCGATCTGATATACTTGCTTCGTATATGATGGCTGTCGAGTGCAGGTGCTCCGGCCGATCTTGCACAATCAGCGACGCTTCCAACATGGGCCCGTGGCGCAGCGGTAGCGCAGGCGACAAAGCGGCGCGAGCAGGAGGATCGCTGCTGGAACGTACCAGGATCTGACATATTCACAGACAACTATGTGCAGATAGCTAATCCTCTCCATGTATTACAGCCGTATTATTCCGCACCACATCCCTCGGATCCTGAGCAGGAATTATATCAAAGCTAATGTGCTCCGAAAACATCGAGTGGTGGTACCCTAATGGCACGTCGCACCTCTGTGATCCTGGTAGTAATTGCCGCTATCTTGCTCGTGCTTACGGTGTTGCTGGTGCTTAATTTGCTGTTCCCTGTAACGTACAGCTTTATAGGCATCACTGATTACTATATGCGTTAAGCGGAGTAGCGGCATGACAAGACGTGAGGCTGTGCTCCTGGCAGCGGCACTTGCAGCTATCCTGCTGGTGCTAATTATGGTGCTCTATTTCAGGTTGCAGCCAGACGCCACCTTCTCCCGCATTGGCGGGCTCGATACAAACTAGCAGCGTTCGTGAGGGCTCAAAATTTGGTAACGCAGATAACACTAAGCAAATCAATCGCTCCAGTTGTAAGGGTAGGGGCTGACGACACAATTAAACAATTGCTGGGTACAGGGTTCTTTGTAAAGGCAGACGTCCCCTTCATGTTTACAGCCGAGCATGTGCTTAAGATATGGAACAAGAACTTGTCGCTTCAGCGCTGCATATGGCTGCTGCCCAGAGGCAGCCTGGTGAGGGAGTTCTGCACCACTCTGACAGAGGAAGCCAGTACGCTTCACGCGCGCAAGCTCGACACAGCATCTTTGAATACGTGGAGGTGTGGTACAATAGACAACGTAGACACTCAGCACTTGGTTACGCCAGCCCAGATTCTTTCGAATCGGCTCATTGTCGAAACATCGACGAGTCATTTGTATCGGGGTAAGCCCACTACGCTCCTACATACTTGCAGAGCTTGAGCCTTCAAAGCGCCGGTAAGCCTAGAGAATACTTTGACCAATTGGCATAAGTACTATATAATTAGGAAAAGAGCAAGTGAAGCGTACTGTTATGGTCATGTAGCATTTCCACAGTTAAAGCGCAGAAGATTCCTTACACCCACGGAAATTATCCCCACGCATACAGCGACCTTGTTCTAAAATTAGGCGTAAAATGTGGTCATTAGCTTGCTAGAAAATGGGCCTGTGGCGCAGCGGTAGCGCAGGCGACTCATAATCGCTTGGTCGTAGGTTCGAATCCTACCGGGCCCACCCACAAACCTTATAACAACTCGTTTCACGCTCACTTTTAGCACAATAGTTCTGAATACCGCTACTTTCCGACCTCCTGGCTTATGTCAAAGGAGGTCAAAGTATGCTCAAAGACCAGACGACCGGTCAAAAAGCTCAAAGCCGTGAGCAGGTCAAGGACACCGGCAAGGGATACGGGTTACAGAGCCTGATGCCAGGCTACGGGCCCGTACCCCGCGAGAATCAAGCAGGGAAGGCATCAAGCATGGGGCAGGGTCATGCCTTGAAGTTCCCCAACGCACAGACCGTGGCGCCGCACCCGGTCGCCGCGGACGATGTCCGCAACTATATCCGTGACTTCCTGCTGGAGCAGAAGGTGCGGGGTAACTCCCCTAACACGCTTCGGTACTACCGGGCCAATCTTGAGCGCTTCGTGCAGTTCCTTGAGAGCGAGGGTTACCCGACCGATATCCACGAGCTGCGCCCGGGGCATGTCCGCCATTTCTTCGTGTACCTCTCGGAGAGCGAGCACCGGTGGAATTCCAACCATGTGGGTGCCAACCGCAAGCTCAGCCCAGGCGGGGTGCACGGGTTCGCGAGGGCGGTGCGTGCCCTCATTAAGTTCGTGGTTGCCGAGGCGAACCTGCAGCGCAGCCCTATGGCCAACGTGTCAATGCCCGCCGGGCGCACGGAGTGGACGGTTGAGATATTCTCTGAGGAGGAAATCCTGCGGCTCTTTGCGTGCATAGACAAGATAAGCCGCACGCCCTTCACACGCCTGCGCAACCGTGCCATCTTGAGTTCCCTGCTTGAGAGTGGGTGCAGGGCGGGGGAGTTGCTCACAATGAGCACGGCAACTGATTGGAACTCAGGGCTCTTCCAGGTGACGGGAAAGGGGAACAAGACCCGCACCGTGGCCATCGGCACCTTCGCTATTCGCGAGCTCAACAACTACGCGAGAGCCCGCCAGCGGGTGCAGACTCGCTCCGATGCGTTGTTCATCAAGAGCAATGGCGAGCCCGCCACTTACTCCACCGTGCGCGAGTTCTTCCGAGACCTGCGGCTCGGAACCGGAATCACCCACTGCCATGCCCATGCCTGCAGGCATACAGCTTTTAGCCGCATGCTCAAGCAGGGGATGTCCATTGTCCATATCAAAGCGCTCGCCGGCCACCGGTCCATAACCACTTTAGAGCGCTTTTATATCGCCACCTCGCCGGAGGACCTGAAGGCAGAGCACGAGAAATACTCGCCTCTCGACAGCATGAGCCGAGACCTCAAGCGCGGCGGCCCCACCGCTGCCGTTGAGCTTCCTCCCGCTCGGCGACTTCTGGAGGAGGTGCGGGCCACATCCTTTAGGGCAGTGGGGCGTACTTATGGTGTGTCCGATACCACTATACGCAACCGTCTGAAGGAAGTTGGACTGCTTTAAGTACAGCAATTGGCGGGTCGTTTTGGGCATGGGTGCAAAGTTGCACCCATGCCTTTTCTGCTTCGAGTGCTGCAATTCCACACAGAATAATCAAATACGCATCGACAATTCACTTTCAAGCTGGTATAATAAGCTTCACTTGAGGTGGTGATGTTGAAGAGTATCCTCAGTTGGCGGAAGCCCTGACTGGGGCGGGACCAAAATATTGGCCGGGTTCTCCTATGCAAGAACTTAGCCTGCGCCTATTCTAGACGCGGGCTTTTGTACGCTGTCAATACATCTTTCTGTCAGCGTCATATACGTGCTGCACTGCCAAGAGTTCCTGCACGCAGCCATGTATAACCTCCTCTATAGCTCAGGAATACGTATTCCGGTCGAAGTGTCGTGTCTGCTCCGGAATAACCTTTGGATATTCTATGCTCAGCGCCGATTTGTTCATTCCACACAGCATTGTGAGCGCAGCCGCAAATGACGAAGTACACTAGCAAGATAATCAAGGCCGGTGCTTTACTGCCGGACACCAAGATGCTGCTCGAGCACTGGGACTTGGACGCCGATGTCGCGACCAATCTTCAGCGCATGCTCACGGAGAACCTGTTCGGTAAAGCTTCGCGGTCTCGCATCGAGGATATCCTTGCTATCTTCCGCCAGCGCTACCTGACGGACCCAGGTCTGCTGCGTGCACTGGTTACCCTTGTGAGGGCTGGCTGGCCGTCGCGCAATCTCGACCCGGTGCTCTACTATTTATCGCTGCGCTCCGATACGCTCTTGCATGATGTAGTTACTGAGGTGCTGGTGCCCAGGCTAAATCGCGGCAGGCAAGATGTCACTGTTACCGATATCTCCGCTTGGCTGATAGAGCAGGTAGCCGCAGGTCGCACAGAAAGTAGCTGGAGTGCAGCGACGGTGGCGCGTGCCTCGAGAGAACTGATGGCCACCCTCCGAGATTTTGGTATCTTAGAGGGCAAAGTCAACAAGCATATATCACCATTCTATCTTCCTATTGAGTCTTTTGCCTTCATAGCGTTTCTGCTCGGTCGCGATGGTGCGACCGGCGAGCGCCTTATCAACGACCCTGAGTGGCAGGTATTCTTCCTGTCGTCCTCTGCAGTAGAAAGGTTCTTCTTAGAAGCACACCAGGAACACCTGCTCGAATACCGGTCTGCGGGCCGCGTCGTACGCGTGGAGTTCCCCGCCCAAACACCAGAGGAGTACGCCCTTGCTCTCGCTCAAAGAACGCATTGACCTTCTTGAAATACACCTCAAGGCCAACCCACCGCAAATCAGTAGCTATGCTGATTTGCCTTTTGCCATTCTGCGGTACGACCCCCAGGACGAGTGGACAGTTCGCCGGGAGGTACGCCTGCTGGCAACGCGCTTAGCCGATGCAGGCAAGAACGTGCGCACTATTTCCATGGCCGACCTGCTCTGGGAAGCAGTAGACGAGACCGAAGGAATGGACGCACTTGTGGGTTGGGAGCGCGAGAATGGTTTCCAAGCTGCCGAAGCGCAGCTTACAGGGTACCTGACCAACCCCAACTGGTACCCACTGCCAGATGCCCTTCTTCAAAAGCTTTCAACCCTCGACCCTGGCAGGGATGTGGTGTTCCTGGTGCGTGCCGCCGCTATGGCACCCGACATCTACCACATGTCGAAGCTGCTCGACGAGCTTCAGGGGCGAACCCGCGTACCTATAATCCTGTTTTACCCAGGCACCGTGAGCGAGGCGGCTGCCAGCATGAACGTTACGACCACCGAGATGCGCTTTATGGGCCTTGAGGACCGGCAGGCACTCGGCAACTACAGGGTGAAGATTTATGGATAGCTCTACACGTGCAAAGCTGCACGACCTCACACTTCAAGCCCGCACTCTGCTGACCACTGAAGCAAGCGAACTTCTGGAGGGTGTCTACGGCATGAGCCGCACAGGAGCCCTCGGTATGGGAGAGAACCTACCGGCGATACAGAACCTGCCGGAAGCACGGCATACGTTTGAGCGCTTGCGGAAGTATCTTTCCGACGAATATGCGGCTGGGCTGAAGCCCGAGGAGGCTCGTAACAAGCTCCTGAAGGAAGTGGCCTTCACCTGGCTGAACAGGCTGGTCGCTTTCAAGATGCTGGAGGGGCGCAAGCTTGTGCGCGGGACGGTGGACAGGCTCCACGACTCCAACGCCTTCAAGTTCTACCTGGCAGACCACCCCGACGAGATGCAGCTATACGAGTCCGGAGATGCGCCGCAGGATGCCCTCGGTGAAGGGCCGCGAGACGTGGCATACCGCCATTTCCTTCTCTGGCAGTGTGCTCAGATGGCGGGCCAAATCAAGGTGCTGTTCGACCCCACGAACCTGCCCAGCCTGCTTTTCCCACGTCCCAGGGCGCTGCGTGCGCTCATTAATCTGCTCAACGACCCGACGCTTGCGGAGGCATGGCAGCCCGGTAACGAGGAAACGATAGGCTGGGTGTACCAGTATTTCAACGAGCTTGAAAAGGCTGAGGTATTCGCCCGGTTGAACAAGGGCGCTAAGGTGAGTGCCGCTGACATTCCTGCTGCGACCCAACTCTTTACACCCCGGTGGATTGTGCGAGCACTCGTCCATAACTCGCTCGGACGCCTGTGGATGCAGATGCACCCCGACAGCCGCCTTGCCGAGAAGTTGGACTACCTGGTGCCCATCGAGGATGCGCCTCGTGAGCCGGTGCGCTCGGTGAGCGCGATTACCATGCTGGACCCGGCGTGCGGGACGATGCACTTTGGCCTGGTGGCCTTTGACCTGTTTGCCGAGATGTATCGTGAGGAGATGGAGCATGCGGGAGAGCCCGGCTGGCCTGCTGTGGCCTCGGTGCGCAGTGCAGACGCCATACCTGCTGCTATTGTCGCCAATAACCTGTTCGGCATAGACATCGACCTGCGAGCCGTACAGCTTTCAGCACTGACGTTGCTGCTCAAGGCCAAGAGCCTCAACCCCTCGTGTGAACTGACTGATAGCAACCTTGCCTCCGCTGACGTCCTCCTGTTGAACGGTACACGCCTGAACTCGTTCATTGCCGAGGCCAGCTTCACGCGACCCATTTATGAGCGCCTGGTGCGCGGCCTATGGGAGCACCTGAAGAACGCTAGTCAGCTTGGCAGCTTGCTTCGCCTCGAAACTGCCCTTTCCAGCCTGGTGCAGGGAGAGCGCAGCAAGTTCGAGGCTGAGAGGCAAACGCCGCACCTGCCCGGCTTTGCCGCTGAGCAGTTCGAGACTGAGGCCGGGGAGCAGGAGTTCTGGGACATTATCCAGGAGCAGGTGGCACAGGCTTTCGACGAGTTTGCACGGCGGCGTGCTCAGGAAGGTAACGACGAGAGCTATTTCTCAGGTGAGGCCGCAAAGGGGCTGCGAGTGCTCCGGATAATGCTGCGCAAGTACGATGTCGTGGCTACGAACCCTCCATACATAGATAGCCGTGACTATAACCCCGTAATGAAGTCAGCTATTGAACGCCAGTTTCCGGTCAGTAAAAGGAACTTCTCCGCAGCCTTTGCGGAGCGTTGTGTCGAGCTCTTAGCTCCAGGGGGGCGCTTAGCGATAATTACTGGCCAAAGCTTCATGTTCATATCTTCCTTCGAGAAGTTTCGGCAGCAACTATTGCAGAACTGCGCTATTGAGTACCTGGCTCAATACGATTATGGTCTTTTTGCCGAGGCCCGCGTTGACACTGCTGCCTATGTGCTGCGCCGTGAGCCACTCCCCGCCCGCCGTGACGCCTCAGTTGGTACCTACTTCCGCCTTGTGAAAGAGACGGACACCGAGGCCAAGCGGCGGGGCTTCGAGCGTGCCCTCGCCAGCATACGCAGGGGTGAGACTGACAAGAGGGTGTACCGCTACCGGCAGGGCGACTTCGCTGCTATTCCGGGTGCGCCGTGGGTGTATTGGATTACGCCGGGGCTGAGGGAGTTGTTTAGGGCACTACCTAGGTTAGAGGATACTACTTTCATTGTAATGGGCTCCAAAACATACAACAACGTTCGCTTTCTACGTTTCTGGTGGGAAGCGGGTCTAGATAATGTTTGTAGAAATGCAGATAGCTGGAAGTCATTTGAACTATCCCGCAGGAGCTATGTACCCTACATGAAAGGAGGGCCATTTAGACGTTGGTACGGTAATCAGGAGTATACTCTTCAATTACTGCAAGGAGGGAAGGTATTAATCGAGTGGCTCGCCACCAATAAAG
This sequence comes from Chloroflexota bacterium, assembly GCA_039932335.1. Lineage (GTDB taxonomy): Bacteria > Chloroflexota > Chloroflexia > QHBQ01 > JADMIH01 > JADMIH01. Next base: position 81,681 of record JBDTQH010000002.1, on the reverse strand, counting down.
ACTACATTAGGGCCCCTCAACACATTTTTCGGCGTGGTGTTACCTGGACAGACCTTACTTCTGGAAGATTTGGGGCTAGGCTCTCACCTGGTGGCTTCATTTTCGACGTAAAAGGTAGTTCAGCTTTCCCAGACAGTATTCCTCTAGTCTTGGCTCTTTTGAATTCTAGCTTCGCCCAATTTTCCCTGAGTCTTCTCAACCCAACGGTGAGCTTCCAGGTTGGTGATATTTCGCGCTTACCAACCCCCCGGACATCAAGTGCTATCCTAGAGGGTCTTGTTGCAGAAGCTATCACCCTCGCCCGTTCTGACAGCGAAGAGGCGGAAACCACATACGATTACGTTTCCCCACCTAACTGGCGTACTGGTCTCGAAGATGTGGCCGCCCGGAAGCAGCGTGTAGCTGAGATAGAGGCACAACTAGACGAGGAAGTGTACCGCCTCTACGGCATCACTGCCCAAGACCGGGCAGCCATAGAGGAGGAGTTACGAGCACCAACGCCTATTGCTGAAGGTGTCGACCCTCCTGAAGCCGTTGCAGAAAGTGATACTGAAGTTGACATAGAGGGAGATTCAGCAAACGCCCTGACCAAGCAGGAACTGGCCCAACGGTGGGTAAGCTACGCCGTTGGCGTGGTCATGGGCAGGTTCGAGCCGGGCAAAGAAGGCGCACTTGGCTGTGGCCGGTTCTCGCCGGAGGTAGCTGAAAGGCTGTGTGCCCTGGTTGACGACGATGGCATTATGGTGCTCGACCCGGCGCACCCCGATGACCTGACCACCAGGGTTGTGCAGGTGCTGGAGGCTATATACGGCGAGCAGGATGCCGAGGAAATTGTGCGTGCGGCCACAGGCGGCAAGCTCCTGGCCGACTATTTCAAAGGCGATTTCTTCAAGCGCCACGTCCAGCAGTACCGCAAGCGCCCCATCTACTGGCTGCTCCAATCACCGAAGAAGGGCTACAGCCTATACGTCTTCCACGAAAAGCTCACCCGCGACAGGCTCTTCCTCATCAGCAGCGACCGCTACCTGGGCGGCAAGATAAACGCCGTGCGCACTGAGGTGCAGGAGCTACGCGCCGCCATAACCAGGGAGCCGAACGGCTCGCAACGCAAGCGGCTGGAGCGCGAGCTTGATGCGAAGGAGAACCTGCTGCTCGACCTCGAAGCCTTCGCTCGTAACCTCGATGCCGTCACAGGGGCAACTAACTCTCAAGGTCAGCCCGTAGGCTGGCAGCCGGAGATTGACGATGGCGTGCTGCTGAACCTCGCGCCGATGTACTCGCTAATGCCCTCGTGGTCAGCCGAGCCAAAGAAAGCCTGGGAGGCGCTGCAGCGCGGCGACTACGACTGGTCACACACCGCGATGCGCTACTGGCCCGACCGGGTCCGAGAAAAGTGCAAAACGAACAAGTCCTACGCTATCGCTCATGGCCTCCTTGGTGCATAGGCAAGCGCGTAATAACCAGCAGTCATTAATGATTTGGAGATATCGATGCCGATAAAAGACCTACTCAAGCGCAATCTCAACACACCCATCTCCGAAGTCATCCAGGTAGACCAGGAAGAAGAAAGCGCGGTCCGGAGCGAAATCATCGAGTACGTGGTTACCGACCGTATCCGCGAGCACTACCGCGAACTATTCCGCGCCATGTCCGAGGCACCCGCCGAGCAACGTGACAGCGTAGGCGTGTGGGTGTCGGGCTTCTTCGGGTCCGGTAAGTCCTCGTTCGCTAAGAACCTCGGCTATGTACTTGCCAACGGCCAGTTGCTCGGTGAGAGCGCGTCCGACCTGTTCAAAGAGCGGGTAGGTGATAAGCAAATCACCGACTATATTGACTATATCAACACCCGCATCCCGACAGAAGTGGTCATGTTTGACGTGCAGAAAGACCGCGCTCAAACAGGGTCGGGCAACAGCAGCCTCTCACCCTACATCTACAAGGTGCTCCTCCGTCATCTGGGCTATGCTGAAGACTTTGACCTCGCGGAACTCGAGATTAGCCTCGAACGTGAGGGCCGCCTGGCCGAGTTTGTTCAGCGCTTCAACGACCGCTATGCAGCAGGCGAGCCGAGGCGGGAATGGGTGCGCCAGGGCCGGATATCGGTAGAGCGCTGGAACCGCACCGGCGCAATCCTCCACGAGATGGACCCGCAGACCTACCCAACGGTTGAGTCTTTCGCCCGGGGCCTCGCGCAAAATCACGTCGAAGTCACCCCACGCCTCCTCGTTGAGCGCACATTTGAACTCGCCGCCCGCCGGGTGCCGGGGAAGACCATTGCCTACATCATAGACGAAGTGGGACAGTACGTCGCCTATGACCAGTCGCGCCTGGAGGACCTGCGTGCGATAGTGGAGCTATTCGGCCGCGAGAGCAAGAACCGGCTTAAGTCGCATTCGATTGTCGGCCCTGTCTGGTTCGTGGTCACCGCGCAGGAGCGCCTTGATGAAGTGACCAGCGCGATGGGCGATGACAAGAAGGTGCTCTTCAGCAAGGTACGCGACCGCTTCGGCTTTGAGATAGACCTCTCGCCGGCCGATATCAAGGAAGTGGCCACCAGGCGCGTGCTCGATAAAACGGACGATGGTGTGCGGGAGCTGCGCAAGCTCTACGAAGACAAGCAGGGCCAGCTCACCTCGGCCCTCAAGCTCGATAGCAACATGTACAAGGTAGACTTGCGTGAAGCAAACTTCGTGCAGTTCTATCCTTACCCGCCTCACTTCATAGAGCTGTCCATCTATATCGCATCGGGCATACGCCTGCAGCCTGGAGCACCGCGCTCCGTGGGTGGGAGTAACCGCACGATTATCAAGCAGGCGTACGAGATGCTGGTATCGCCGCGCACCAACATGAAAGACAAGCAAATAGGCAGGCTTGTCACCCTCGACCTAATCTACGAGCTTGTGGAGCCCAACCTTTCCAGCCAGCGCCAGAGCGACATGAACAGTATCATCGAGCGGTTCAAGGGCGATGCAGAGGATGGTGGCTGGGCGGCACGCGTGGCAAAGGCTATCATGCTCCTTGAGTTCGTGCGCAACCTGGCCCGCACAGAGAGCAACCTGGCGGCAATGTTGGTCGACGAAGTAGGTAAGCCTGCCCCACTGCCTGAGGTGAAAGCTGCACTTGCCAGACTTGAGCACGCCGGGTTTATAAAGAACAGCGACGAAGGCTATAAGCTCCTCACCGTAAACGACCGCAATTGGGAGGACGAAAAGCGCGGCTACGTGCCCAAGCCCAAGGACCGTGTCGAAATAGTACGCGACGTGCTCACCGAGATATTTGAGGAGCCCCGCCTGAAGACCTATCGCTACAAGGACATGAAGAACTTCCGGGTCGGCATCACAGTCAACGGGGCGCGAGTGGGCGAGGAAGGTCAGCTAACGTTATTGCTCCTTGCCGCTGAGGACGAAGCCGACTTTGTGTCAAAGCGAGACTCCGCCCAGCAGGACAGCCGCTTTCCTGCACACCAGAACGATATATACTGGGCATTCTCGCTGAACCAGGAGATAGATGACCTGGTCGCGAGCCTCTTCGCTTCTCGCTCGATGGTCAGCAAGTACAACCAGATGAGGGCTCAGAATAAGATTACAAACGAGGAGGCCTCGGCACTTGCTTCAGAGAAGGCCGAGGAAGACCGCACAACGCGCAGGCTCCGCGAGAAAGTGGCCGAAGCTCTATCCCATGGCCAGGGCATCTTCCGCGGCGTCATACGCGATGCCTCTGACCTGGGCAAGACTCTACCGGAAATCGTGAAGCGCCAGTTCGACAACGCAATACCTGACCTCTATCAGAAGCTGGAGATGGGCTACAGGCCCCTCGACCGTAATGCCGCCGAAGATGTGCTCAAGGCAGCTAACCTGAACGCCCTGCCGCAAGTCATGTACGACATTGAAGGCGGGCTTGCGCTTGTAGTCAAGGAGGGTGCGCGATATGTGGCGAACGCGAACGCTGCCATCGCCAAGGAAGTGCTCGGCTATCTGAACCGAGAGCACTCCTATGGCACGAAGGTGACGGGCAAGAGCCTCGAGGACCATTTCGGTGGGATTGGCTATGGCTGGGAGCGGGAGATGCTTCAGCTAGTGCTCGCCGTGCTACTGCGCGCAGGCTCAATAGAGGTGACTCACCAGGGTCAGCGTTTCCGCGACCACTCAGACCCTCAATGCCGCATGCCGCTCACGAATAACGTGGCGTTCAGGTCGGCGTCGTTTGCCCCGCGCACAGGCATCACTCTTCCTGTGCTCACTAAAGCAGTACAACAGTACGAGGAACTCACCGGTGAGGAAGTTGATGTAGATGCTAGCTCAATTGGCACAGCATTCCGCAAGTTTGCACAGGATGAGCTAAATCAGCTGGTGCCCCTCGGTGCTGAAATTCGGGCGAACAAACTGCCTCTTACTGCTTCTATCGATGAGTACAGCGACACCTTAAAGCAGGTGCTCTCGTCCGATAACGATGATGCTGTGCATAAGCTGGCCGGGGAGGGCACGAACCTTCGTGAAACCAGAGATGAGGTGCGGAAAATTCGCGATGTGGTAACCCCTGAGAACCTCGAGGTGATACAGCAGGCTCGAGTGGCTGTTGAGCAGCTAGCTCCCAGCCTTGCATCAGCAGGGGACATCTCTTGCCAGGACACCGTGGCTGAGTTGAATACCATGCTCACCTCTCGTAACTTCTACGAACAGATGCCCAGTATCGGCCAGATGGTTAAGGCCGTGCAAAAATCGTTCCGAGAGAGATACCTGGCGCTTCATAGCCAGCGAACGGAGCAATATACCGAGGCAATGGACGAAGTTAGAGGCCGTGCAGAATGGTCGACACTTAGCGAGGAACTGCGTGCATCGGTCCTTGCCCCGTTGCAGGCGAGAGCGGACCATGCTGCTGACCTTGCCACCGGAGCAACAGCGTGCGCCACTTGTAGAGCTACCCTCGGCCAGCTCGAGTCTGACCTCGATGCCCTGTGGAGTGTCAGGTCGAAAGTGCTTGCACGAATAGAGGAGCTTACAGCCCCGGAACCTGAAGGTCCGGAGCCGGTGACAGTAATGCGTGTGCGCCTATCGACCTTCTTCGACGGGGCACTCGACTCCGCCGGTGCTGTGGACAGCGCGGTTACTCGTCTGCGTGAGCACCTGCACAAGCTAGTGGCCGAGGGCGTACGAGTAGTCGTAGAGTAGGCAGGCGGTGAAAGTGGAAGTAATGAGAGAGGACAGCTGATGGACAAAGGGGTCAGGAACATACTGCGCAATACAGTCACGCACTGCAGGCGTCTGCTGGAGGACGCTGTTGGCAACGTGCTCGAAGGTAGGTTTGGTATGCACCGTGACGGTACGGTGGAAGATGCCGCTCGCATGGGTCACCTCTCCGCCGAGGACCAGAGCTTCCGAGAGCAGCTTATCGCCCACCTGCGCCACATAGAGGTTGGCGGGTACAAGCCGCAGGACGCCATGTCACAACTTGTGCGTGAGATAGCATTCACACACCTCAACCGCCTGTGCGCCTACAAGATGCTCGAGCAGCGCAAGCTCCTGCGGTATGACGTTGTCAGCCGCGGGCTCAACTCCAAGGGCTTCATCTTCTACCTGGCCGACCACCCGGAAGACGAAGCGCTGTACAACGGTGGGGAGCAGTACACCGCATATCGCCATTTCCTTGAATGGCAAGGCTCTCAGCTGTCTGCACAGATAGGCGTGCTATTCTCGCCGCACGACCCCGCCAACCGCCTCTTCCCCACCCAGCTTGAGCTCAATCAGGTGCTTGACCTTCTCAACAGCCCCGAGCTTGCGGGTGTGTGGGGTGAGGATGAGACGATAGGCTGGGTGTACCAGTATTTCACGCCCAAAGAGCTACGCGACCAGGTGCGTAAGGAGAGCGCGGCCCCCCGCAACTCGTATGAGCTGGCTTTCCGCAACCAGTTCTTCACGCCTCGGTACGTAGTCGAATTCCTGGTAGATAACACCCTCGGGCGAACCTGGTACGAGATGCGGGGCGGCGTGACCCGGCTGGCCGAGCGCTGCCGCTATATGGTGCGCCGCTACGACGAGGTGATACTCGACTCTGTGGAACCCGACAACCTGAAAGAGGCAATCGCCTGGCTGCAGGGCAAGTCAGACCGCGTGCCTTCCTACGCTGAACTGGGTCACACGGTGAATGGCTACCACCGTCTAGGCACCCACGATGACACAGATTTCCGAGAGCAGTGGGAGGAGATAGCGAGGCTGCGCGAGGGAGACGCTTCGGGCGTGAAAACCCAGAGTCTGCTGGACCTGCTTTTCCTTATCTGCCGGGCCGAGCGCTTCGGGGATGCAAGCGGCTACGGCCATGACGCCGCCATTCCGGTAATCATGCGCGAGGTGGAGCGGCGGGTGGCCGAGACCCGCAAGGAGGACCGCTCGCAGGAGGAAATGCTGCGTCAGCCCTCGTTCGTGATGGGCCGCGAGATGAAGGACCCACGCGACATCAAGATTCTGGACCCGGCGTGCGGCTCGGGCCATTTCCTCCTTTACTGCTTCGACCTGCTCACCACCATCTACGAGGAAGCCTACGAGGAGGGGCAGTTCGCTGTGGAGGAGCTGCGCCGTGCTTACCCTACCCGCGAGGAACTGCGCCGCGACATCCCACGCCTGATTGTCGAGCATAACCTGCACGGGGTGGACATAGACCTGCGTGCCGTGCAGATTGCCCAGCTTGCTCTCTACCTCCGTGCACAGAGGGCCTTCAGCGAGTACGGTGTTGAGGCTGCTCGTCGCCCGAAAATCAGCCGTTCTAACATCGTGTGCGCTGAGCCAATGCCGGGCGAGCGCGACATGCTCGACGAGTTCACACGGCAGCTTGACCCGCCCCTTCTGGGCCAGTTTGTGCGGGTGGTGTTCGACAAGATGCGGTTGGCAGGCGAGGCGGGCACGCTGCTCAAGATTGAGGAGGAGCTGAAGGAGGCCATCGCCACGGCCAAGAAGGAGTGGGTGCGGCTTCAGGGTCCGGCCACCGACAGGCGCGGCAACGCGATGATGTTCACCAACGAAGAGCTTGCCAGCATCAGCACGCAGCCGCGGCAGCCTGGCTTGTTCGATGTATCGGGCATAAGCGACGCGCAGTTCTGGGACGACGCTGAGGAGCGGGTGCTGGCGGCCTTGGCCGATTATGCGAACACAGCGGGCAACGGCGAGACATACCGCCGCACTCTGTTCGCCGAGGACGCCGCGCAGGGCTTCGCCTTCGTGGACCTGTGCCAGAAGCGGTTCGACGTGGCGCTGATGAACCCGCCTTTCGGTTCGGCCAGCTTACGCTCCAAGGCGTACATCGAAAAGTGCTTTCCGCGTACCAAGAACGACGTATACGCCGCCTTCGTAGAGCGGGGCCTTAATATGCTGCACCGGCGTGGTATGCTAGGGGCGATTACCTCCCGCACGGGCTTCTTCCTATCTTCGTTCCAGAAGTGGCGAGAGGAAATAATCTTGAAGGAAGCGCGCCCCACAGTGGTGGCCGACCTCGGCATGGGCGTGCTCGACACGGCAATGGTGGAGACAGCAGCGTACTGCTTGGAGGTAGTGAGATGAGCAGGAACTATGCAGAGACAATTGCGGACTGGTATCTTAGGTTGAACGGCTTCTTCACGGTTCAAGATTTCGTGCTCCATCCCCCTGAGAGTGGTCTGCAGAATTCGTCTGACACAGATATCCTGGCTGTCAGATTTCCTGATGTTAGCGAGAAAATCGGATACGTTCACCCACCAGATTGGACGTTCCTAGATGACTGTGACACGGACAGCTTCAATGAGTGGGACTTGGCGCTAGATAAAGGGGTCACAGCCCCTATCGTCCAAGTGAAGGGTGGCGACACCCGGGCAGACATCACTGAGTTCTCTGTTGAGCGTCTACTATATGCAATCAAGCGGGTGGGCCTGTTTGCTGAGGTTGAGTGGGCTACTATTCAACAGGAACTTGTCCACCGAGCAGTCACCTTCCGTGTTTACCAGCTCTTGCCTGCCGCCAACGCTGCTGAACCCATAACGCAGCGCTACGCGATAGGCAAGTTGGTAATTAGCAAAGTACCAACTTCGCACAACGGGCCTTGGGTGCATCTATCGTTAGCCAGCGCCGAGAAGTTCATCTATGAGAGGTTCAAGACCTACAAGGAACGCAAGCCTTACGATTGGGACAAGTTCCCGAATGAGTTGATGCAGTATATGCTCTGGCGTGTGCAACGAGGCCTAGAGGAATGACTACCTTCCTACGCCTCCTCAAGTTCGACGATAAGGCCACTGCTCTAGCCGGTGCAACCAGTGACTTGCCGAGAGGATATGACACTGAGCACTGTGTCTTCGAGATTGAACTTGAATCATTCAAGCAGGTACCAGGGTCGCCGCTCTCCTATTGGGTTAGTGAAAGTTTACGCCATCTGTTCTCCTCGTTTGAGCAATTTGAGAGCAGCGGTAGAACGGTCAGAGTTGGCCTCCAAACCAGCGATGATTTTCGGTTCCTAAGAGCGTGGTGGGAGCCTACTCCTGTGCTGCTTATCCGCACCCATGACAGTGTAGCTACCGATAACCCGGATAACCGGACCGGGAACAGCAGTTATTGGGTACCCTTTGCTAAGGGCGGTTCCTATTCCCCATACTATGCCGACTTGGTGCTCTTAATCAATTGGGCCAATTCAGGCAAGGAACTTCGTGAATTCCCGCTCGCTGTGATTAGGAACGAGGAATACTACTTTCGTCGGGGGCTTACTTGGCCATTACGGGCGAAGCGCTTTGGTCCACAGACGCGGCCGGAAGGTTCTATTTTCAGTGTTCGAGGGTATACTATTCTGGGAAGTGACACGGACCTATGGACTATCCTGGGTTTGGGTAACTCTTTAGTGTTCGATTACCTGTTCAAGATGTTGCTGGGTCGTTTTGAGTTTCCTGAATTCGTGGTAGGCATTCTCCAACAGTTGCCCATACCGCACCTATCTAACGTTGCAGACTCGTTAGCTTCACTCTCGCAGTTATGTACATATGTGAAGCGTAGCCTTGACACTGTCAACGACACCACCCACATCTTCATCCTCCCTGCCCTGTTGCAAGTGGGAGGCAATACTCTGGCGCAACGCGCAGGCGCATGGCAGGTCCGTGTGAACGAGGCCAACGGCAGGCTTGCCGAGTACCAGCGAGAGATAGACGACATCGCCTTTCGCCTCTATGGCATCGAGGGCGAAGACAGGCGAGCTATTGAGGAGTCGCTGGGTGGTGGGGCACAAGGCGCAGGTGTAGAAGTTGAAGCTGAGCAAGAGGCCCCTACCGAGGAAGAAGCTGAGGCGGAAGTCCCTGCTGACGCCCACGGCCTCGTCGCCAGCCTGCTTTCGTGGGCAGTGGGGGTCGCACTCGGCAGGTGGGATGTGCGCCTTGCCACCGGCGAGCGGCCCCTACCTGAGCTGCCTGACCCGTTCGCGCCTCTGCCCGTCTGCTCGCCCGGCATACTCACAGGGGAAGACGGGCTGCCGCTGCGCACCGCACCCAAAGGCTACCCGCTCCAGGTTGACTGGGACGGCCTGCTTGTGGACGACTCCGAGCACCCCGATGACATAGTGCGCCGGGTGCGCGACGTGCTAGACCTGCTCTGGGGCGAGCGGGCCGATAGCATCGAACGCGAGGCTTGCGACATCTTGGCTGTTAAGGAGCTGCGCGACTACTTCCGCGACCCTAAACGCTTCTGGGACGACCACATCAAGCGCTACTCGAAGAGCCGGCGCAAGGCACCTATCTACTGGCTGCTTCAGTCACCAAAGCGCAACTACGCCATCTGGCTCTATTACCACCGGCTCGACTCGGATATCCTCTTCAAAGCCCTGAACAACTACGTAGAGCCCAAGCTCAACCACGAGGAGCGCAGGCTCGCGGAGTTGCAGGCAGAGCGCATGTCGGCGGGTGCGAGCGGCAAGGACGCCAAGCGGCTGGAGAAGGAAATAGACAGGCAGGAAGCACTGCTCGCCGACGTGCGTGAGTTCCGCGACCGCCTGGAGCGTGCTGCCAAGCTCTACCTGGTGCCCGACCTCAATGACGGGGTAATTCTCAACATCGCCCCGCTGTGGGAGCTTGTGCCCTGGAAGGAGCCCAAGGCTTACTGGGAGGAGTTGCTGAAGGGTAAGTATGAGTGGTCGTCCATTGGGAAGCAGTTGAGGGAGAAGGGATTGGTCCCGCTCAGTTAGCTTCAGACAACTCTAATGGTGCGTTCATTAGTGCGAAAGGAGAGTCAAAATGGATAGGAGAGAGGCAGAAGAGTTACGGAGGCGTATTGAAGTTGAAACGGATTGCCGTGTGCTGGGGATGAGCGACCGAGATAGCCAGGGCCCGGGTGGAGTCTACCTGAAAGTTGTCTTCCCGGGTGGTGCAACATACGACGTTGAAAGCCCGGAGCAATTCGAGGAATTGCTGAGGCGCCATCAGAGATAATTAGCACTCGAGTGGTACTGTTTGGATTGTATTCCATGGTGCGGAGGCTGACACTCTGGCTTGCATTCAGGCCGCTAGAAGTGGAGCAGGTGCAAACCATGCACAAAGCAGAAGGGTAATAGATGGGCCCAGTAAGTGAGTGCCTGCGCGAGATGGTCGCACGGCAGGTAGATGAAAACGGCATAGTCGTCTGGTACGACCCGGGTGGGTTCTGGCGGGAGCTTGCCGCATCCCTCGATTTCCCGAACACCCAAGTAGCACTATACAACGGGTCGTTCTTTGCTGTGCGGCGTGAAGTGGACCCGCTCCTATCAGGCGAGAACAAGCCTCGGCTGGTGGTGTATGTAGACATGGACGAAGCCGATACTGACCACGCACTCATAGAGCTTATGGTTTCCGGAGTGACGATGAAGCCCGGCCACCCATCGAAGACGCGCAACACCAGGCCCCGCTACGTGGCCCAGCGTGCCTTCTCAGGCAAACTCTCGGACGAGTCGTTGGAAGAGACTCTAAAGCAGGTAGATGCTGGGAAACTCTCTTTGCGTGAGCTCGACGAGCGTGAGGAGAGTGACAGCAGCGCGGCAAGCGTGGTGATTACCACAATATTCGGCACCGGAAACCCCGCCGAAGTGGCGCTGCGCTTCCTCTCTGAGCCAAGGTTGGACGCTAAGATAGCGGGCAAGGACGCCCTCGGTGATATAGCCGACTTGTTGGGCAAGAAGTACAATCTGCCTATGCCTACCTCCGACGGCTGCGCGGCGTTACGTGAGGCCCTCGCACGTCATTTACTTAGCACCGAGTTCACCAACAGCCTTGAAGGTGAGCTTCCTGTAGGCCTCTCGTTGGTAAAGGTAGCAGAGGACGAGCCCGCACGTAGTGCCTGCATCGAACTGGCACGCATATGGCGTTTGCGCCGCGACGTGTCTGACAGCTATGCTATGTCAGCGGAGCGCGCTGAGAAAGAGCTTGGCCTTACCGCTATAGAGTTTGAGGGAGACGCCCTCGGTAATAGCGAGACCTTTCCTGTGCTTGAGGGGGCAGTACAACACTGGGTTGAGGAGCGGCTTACTGCTACCGACAAGTGGCCCGATGATACGCAGACGGCGCACATGGAGTTCATCACCCGGAGACTCTCTGGCTTCTGGCCCGAGCGTTACCCGAGTGTGAAAGCCCGCTGGCAGATAATCCAGACCGCGGCCCATGTGCTCTTTGCCGCACAGGCTGTTGAAGCCGGTCTCAAGGCCCTGGGCGTAGGGAGTCCAGTCGAAAAGCTGCTGGACCTGTACACAGGGAAAGGCGCGTCTAACGCCACACAGGACCTTGCACCGTGGTGCCTGCTGGACACGTACCACCGGCGGCTGATGCAGCTGTACTACAACTTCGATGCAGCAACAGGTGCCAGGTACGAGATGTTAGAGCGCCTGGTAGTGCGGGCACAGCAGCGATACAGCAGTGTGGGAGATGTCCTGGCCAACCGCTTTGTGAAGGCACTACAGTCATCCAAGTTCAAGTTCCCCGGGTACAGTAAGCAGTCAGAGGTCTACTCCAGGTATGTGGCACCCGCTCTAAAGGATGGTCTGAAGACCGCATACGTGCTTGTGGACGCCCTCCGCTACGAGATGGCCCGCGACCTTCTGCAGGAGAGCTTCAAGGAAGGGTACAAGAGCAGCATCAGCGCGGTGCTCGGCACGCCCCCCACCATCACTCCGGTTGGCATGGCCGCGCTGATGCCCGGCGCGGAGAAAGGGGTCACGCTGATGGAGGGCAGCAAGAAGGAGCTGGGGCTTCGTGTGAGCGGCACGTTCCTTGGGAACCGCCAGGCACGCGTGCAATGGCTCAAGGAGACCGCGGGCGCCTACGCTGTAGAGGCCACGCTTGATGATGTGCTGCCCAAGCCCAAGAGCGACCTGAAGCGGGAGATAGACAAGGCGCGGTTGGTGTTCGTCACCTCCCAGGAAATAGATATGGTTGGTGAGAGCGGGAGCGATTCCCTTGCCCGTATGGTGATGGAGCGCATATCTGAGAAGCTGGTGATGCTGGTGAATAAGCTGCGCGAGCTCGGCTGCCAGCGCATTGTCATTACCGCCGACCACGGGTTCCTCTACGGTGACCAGCTCACGTCCGATATGAAGATAGAGCTGCCGGGGGGCACCACCGCGAGCGCTCACCGCCGAGTGTGGGTGGGTAGGGGTGGTGCGGACAGCCCCTCCTATATGCGAACCGGCCTCTCTGCGCTAGGTTTGAGTGATGAACTGGAGATTGCGGTGCCCTGGGGCTTTGGTGCTTTTCTGGTGCCCGGTGGTGCTCTCTCTTATTTCCACGGCGGCATGTCACCACAGGAGATGGTGATACCGGTGATTGAGTTGCTGCCGGAGGGTGCTGGGGCTTCGGCCGCGCCTGAGGTTTCTCTGAGCATGGAGATGCGGGCCAAGAAGATTAGCACCCGCTTCCTCGCCATCAGCGTAGTCGGCAGCGCGACTAATATGCTTGAGCAGGTGGCTCCCCGTGTGCGGGTGGATGTGAAGATGAGTGGCAACGTCGTGTCTCAGCCTGTCACCGCCACTTATGGTTACACAGAAGCTACAGGCGATGTTCAGTTGCAATTCAAGGAAGACGAAGCGTTCGCCATAGACCCTGATACAATTACGTTGATGCTTACGGTAGAAGAGGGTCGTGGGCAGGCATCGATACACCTTACGGACGCGGTTACGGGGCGCGAGTACCATTCTATGAGTGGTGTGGAAGTCAATATCGCTGTTTAGAGTGGGCTCACCTTCGTTGCATGGGATATGAGAGGATGTACGCCAGATGTTAGAAGCGGGCGAACAGAGAGAACCTAATGAGGGGGGAGAACCCGGAGAACCGGGACTCTCCCGGGTAACAGAGCTTTTCGCGGGCAAGGTGGTCCGTAAGGACCTGGTGCGCAAGATAAAGGCGGGTGCCAACGTGCCCGTGTACGTGCTGGAGTACCTGCTCGGGAAATACTGTGCGACCGATGACCCGGCCGCCATAGAGGCAGGTATGCGCCTGGTGAACTATATGCTCGCCGAGAACTTCGTGCGCCCCGACGAAGCTAACAAGGTACAGTCGATGGTGCGAGAGAAAGGTAAGCATACCCTCATCGACAAAGTGAAGGTGCGCTACTCCTCTGAGGAGGACAAGTATTGGGCGGAGCTCGTGCAGTTCGGGCACCGAAACGTGCATATTCCAGAGAATTTCATACGCCAGTACGACCGGCTCCTCGTTGGTGGTGTGTGGGCTCAACTTGACATAAAGCACGTGGTTGATGAGGATGCCAAGGGTAAGAAGAGCCCCTTTTGGATAGACACGCTCAAGCCGATACAGCTGGCCACGTTTGACCTCGAGGAGTACCAGGAGGGCAGAAAGCAGGTATCGACTGACGAGTGGATAGACTTGCTTATACGCTCAGTGGGCCTTGAGCCGAGCTACTTCGAGCGTCGATTGAAGTTGCTTTTCCTTACGCGCCTCATCCCCTTATGCGAGCAGAACTTCAACTTCGTCGAGCTGGGTCCTCGCGGCACAGGTAAGAGCTACGGCTTTCAGGAGCTTTCCCCTTACACTATTCTGCTCACGGGGCCCACCACCGTTGCCAACCTCTTCTACAATATCGCCTCGAATAAAATGGGCCTCGTGGGGCTGTGGGATGCTGTAGCTTTTGACGAGGTGGCGGACCTTCAGAAGATGCCGAAGGAGGTGGTAACCACCCTCAAAACATACTGCGAGTCGGGCACTTTTGCACGTGGCAAGGAGGCGCTCACCGGCCATGCCTCTATCGCCATGTTCGGCAACACTAATCAGCCCGTTGACCTTATGGTGCGCTCATCGCACCTGTTCGCACCGCTTCCCGACGTTATTCGGGAGGACATGGCATTCCTCGACCGGCTGCACTTTTACTTACCGGGGTGGGAAGTGCCGAAGATGCGCATGGAGTTCTTCACCGACGGGTACGGCTTCGTAGTAGATTATCTGGCCGAGGCACTCAAAGAGCTGCGCAAGCACAACTTCACAGAGATGGTGGACCGCTACTTCACTATGGGCAGCCACCTCAACGCTCGGGACGTGAAGGCCGTACGCCGGACCGTTTCAGGGCTTATCAAGTTGATATACCCGCATGGCGTGGTAGCCCGCGAAGAGATGGCGGAGCTGCTCGAGCTTGCCCTTGAAGGTCGACGCCGCGTGAAGGAGCAGTTGAAGAAAATGGGCTCTTTCGAGTATCACCAGACCTCCTTCTCCTACAAGGACCGAGAAACGATGGAGGAGCGCTATGTAGGCGTGCCGGAAGAGGGCGGCCACAACCTTATTTCGACCGAGCCACTGGCCCCGGGCTCGGTCTACACGGCCTCCGTTGATGACCAGAGCAAGGTGGGACTGTACCGCATTGAGGTAGGCTGCGCGCCCGGTACAGGAAAGCTACGCATCGCGGGCGGCGTGGACGGGGCGATGAAGGAGTCGCTTCAGCGAGCATTCGCCTACCTGCAAGCAAGCAAGGCCACTATGGGCATCAGCCAGCTCGTAGACACGGCTGACTTCCACGTGCAGGCAATCGACCTGCTCGCAAACAGGGTGGGGTGTGAAGCGGGAATCGCGCTGCTTGTGGCAATTCAATCTGCACTGCGGAAGCAGCCTGTGCTTCCCGCTATGCTCGTGCTGGGTGACCTGACTATCACCGGGAACCTGAAGGAAGTGAGGAGCCTTGCGGAGCCGTTGCGTGTGGCCATGGATAACGGCGCTCGGCGAGCTCTCCTCCCTATAGAGAACAAGCGTAGCTTCTTCGATGTGCCGGCGGACGTGGTAGAACGTGTTGACCCGGTGTTCTATGGTGATGCAATGACTGCGACTCTTAAAGCCCTCGGGATGAGCTGAACGGAACACGTGTCTCGGCTGCAGCTGTGAGAGCCCTGTGGGAGCGAGCAGTTACAGAAAAGGCGCACAAAGCATATGCGAAGAAGCAGGAAAAAGCTTAGCGGAATGAGTATACTACCGCAATCACTGACGGCGGGCAATGCCACGACTATACCGTCTGTGCTGTCCAGTGTTCAGTTCCCAAAGAGCATTCAGGAAGTTGACAAGCTCAGCTGGCGCGACTTCGAATACTTTACCGGTATGCTGCTGGAGCGCATGGGGCACCATAACGTGCGTGTTACGCAAAGTTCCTGGGACTATGGCGCGGACATTGTGGCTGAACGCAATGGGCACAGGTATGCTGTTCAGGTAAAGCAGCGAGGTGCGCTGGCGGAAATACCTCGCACTGCTATAGATGAAGTAATAAGAGCCAAGGACCACTATGGTTGCACAAGAGCCATGGTCGTTACCACGGGGTGCTTTACCGAGGCAGTGCGGAAGTATGCCGCAGCACATGACTGCAGGTTAATTGACCGGGTGCTTCTGGGAGCATGGGTTCAAATCCATTCCAGGCAGGAACCACCTGCGGAGGGGGAACTTGGGGATACAACGAGAATTGCTGGAGCATTTTCACCTAATGATACAGTCTCCCCTCCGAAGGATACTACCCTCCCACTCTTCAGAATGGGTGACAAGGTAGAACACCCCTCGTTCGGTGCGGGTTGGGTCGAAGCAGTTGCAGGCATGGGTGATGACCAACAGGTCACTGTGCTGTTTGAGCAATATGGCAAGCGGAAGTTCCTGGCCAGGTTGGCCCAGCTAGAGAAGGTGTAGTACGCGACGCAGGAAGCAGGGAATACTCATGGCATACGACAACTCCATCCCCGTATCGCCCAACAGCCAGGGCCACCTGAAGGTAACGCCGACGGATATTTCACAGTTTATCCGCCTGGAGCAGTGCCAGCGGTACCTGCGCTTGCGCCTGCATGAGCGTGCGCATGGCCGCGCTTTCCTGACTGATTACGGGGTGTGGCCCCAATCAATTCCGCCTTTGCTCACTCAGTCCGGCAGCGAGTTCGAAGAGCGTATTGAGGCGGCAGTGAGCGCGCATTTCCCCGCACATGATTTCGCAAAGAGCGCGAAGTACGCACCCACCCGCCCGCCTGACAACGAGAAGGTGGTGGAGTTGGCCCGGCAGCTCCCTGTAGGAGAAACGCTCGTGCTCTTCCAGGTGCGCCTTTCGGTGGCACTCGGTCGGTGGGCAGTGCGCGGGGACGTCGATGTGCTACGCATGGCGCGCATTAGTGACGGCACGTTGCACTTACTAGTTGCCGATATGAAGAGCTCGGCGAGTGCCAAAGTAGAGTTCTGGCTCCAGGTGGCTTTCTACCAGTCGATGCTCACCCAATTGTTCGTGCAAGCCGAGCTTCCCCATGCACCCATTCGCCCCGCTATCCTCTATAGAGGGGCCGTGCTCGAGAGTAAAGACCTGTCGAGTGCGCAGTTGAACGAACTCGCCTGCCAGCGCGAGGCCGCAAAAGAGCTTTTCGGTGTAGACAATGCGCTCCTGGAGTTCGTGCCGGACCCCCATGCGTACCTGGAAGCGGTAGAAGACCTGGTAACAGGGCAGCAGTCGCTTGCCGAAAGTGTGGTGGTGGCCCCGTTTGAGGAGGTGCCATACCACCTTACGTTCAAGTGCGACGGGTGCCTGTACAACGAGTTCTGCATGAAATCGACCGCCGAGCACGATGACCTCTCGCTCATCCCGCACCTGACGGCCATGGACAAAGAGGCCCTGAAGCGTGGTGGCGTCACCACGGTAAAGGAGCTCGCCAATCTGAAGGACCTGCGCCCATCAGGCGATGGCACTTCGGGTCGCAACCGCTCCGAGCTTGTGCCAGCACCCGGCAAGGAGGCATTGGCACGCAAGCTCTCTTCTACCTGGCCCGTCGGTCCCCGGTTGGACGAGCTCATCCACCGTGCCAGGTACTACCGCCGGTGGCGCAAGGATGATATAAAGGCGCTATTCACCATCCCGAGCAAGGGTCACGGTTCCCTCCCATTCTGTGATGCCTCTCATAACCCGAACCTGGTGCGAGTGTACATCGATGCGCAGCACGATTATCTGCAGGACCGCCTCTATATGGTGGGCTCGCTGGTGGCTGCGTGCGAGGGTGGCCAGGAGCGGCCGGAACGCCAGAGGGCAATAGTGCACATGTGCGATGGGGTGCCTGATAGTGCTGAGAAGGAGGAGGCGCTGCTGGTACGGTGGGTGGAAGATACCATACAGGCTGTGGTGGAACTCGCGGCACCCGATGCAAAGGGCGAGCCGAGCGCTCCTGTCCACCTGATTTTCTTCAACAGCTATGAACAGAGGGTGCTCCTGGATGCCCTCGGCCGGCACCTGCAGGCGATACTGGGTGCGACGGTGATGTACGATTTCCTGACTCAGCTTGGAGCTTTCGACTCCCCGCTTATCACCTTTTTGGACCACGAGATACGCGACCTCAAGAACTACCCCATGATGTGCCAATCGCTGCAATCGGTAGCGACGTTTCTCCGCTTTGATTGGCAGACACCACACAATTACCGTGCACTATTCAAAGAGCGGCTTTTCGATTACGCAGGTCGCCTGGAAGCCGATGCTACACCGGAGGGTGAGCCGCCGTGGTATACGAGCCGGGCACGTTTCAAGAGCGATATTCCACTGGAGTACGCCTACGCTGCCTGGGGTGAATTGCCGCCCGTGCCGCGTGAGGGCCTCGTAGATGAACTGGCGCCCTATCGCCCCGCCAACACCGAGTTGCTCACCGCGTTTGAGGTGCGCCGTCTCGCGGCGATGCAGCATATAACTCGGGACTTCAGGGGCAATCACCTGACCCAGAAGACGCCGTTTCGATTGCCCGACCTCGCTACGTTCTCAGACAAGGCAACTTCCCTGGCGCGAGCTCTCCAGGAGTTTGTCACCATTGAGCGCCACGTTGACCTTGCCGCATGGAAGTCGGCTCGTAACGCGGCTCCTGAGAGGCGAGTGCTCACTGGGGAGACGCTCATCGTGCGATACCTGGAAGAGGACCAGGAATCTGATGCTGTCGAGCGCAACCGCGACGCACAGCGGCGCAGTGACCTGCGCAGGCAGTACGAGGAAGCATACCTGAGTGCTAACTCTGAAGCAGATAGGGTGGAGCTTACCAAGGAGCAGAAGAAAGATGTGGGGTGGTCCCTGGAGGGAGTGCAGTTTGCCTTGCGCTTAGAAACCGGGGACACGGGTATCAGCATTGATGAGATACTGGCGCTCACCACCCTCAAGGAAGGTGACAGGCTGGTGTTGTTCCCCAGGTGGACCGTTGACAGCCGCCTGCCTGTTGCCGAGCAGTTGGATAATACCCCCACCCCCAAGCAGCTCCTGTACGGGCCACGCGCCAACATAGTGCGGATAAGGGTGGAGCGGGATGATGTAGGGAATGCAGAGCGTGCCTTTGTAGATGTAGTGATGCAGCGGGATTCCGGTGCGAGTGTCACTGGTTTTCTATTCTCCTCGTTCCATAAGCAGCCACTACGCGACAGCGCGCTTTACACACTTGATGACGACCCAAGCGATATATATGCCTACTGGGGCAACGTAGTAGCAAAGGGGCTGTGCGAGCTGGAGGGGCAAGGGGCGAGTGACCTTCACACTCTCTACGAGAGGATAGCCCGCGGTCCCGCGAGCAAGGCGCCCGTAGAAGATGAGGCGCTGCTCGCGCAGCAGCGGTTCCTGGAGGGACTACAGGCGCTGCACGCAGCAGGTGCTCTCCACGACTTTGAGGAGAGTAAGTGTAGCTACATTGGTGGGCTCATCACCGAACCTATACTCCTTGTGCAGGGTCCGCCAGGTACCGGAAAGAGCTACAGCACAGCCTACGCCGTGCTTTCACGTATGCAAGCTGCTATGTCTGTTGACCGAGACTTCAGGGTGCTTGTTTCCTGCAAAACCCACGCGGCGACCGATGTATTGGCAGTGAACATCGCCGCCGTACAGCGCAGGCTGCGCCGCCTCAGCGAGAGCCACCCTCAGATATTCACCCGCTATTTCGATGCTCGCTTGCTCGAAGTGCCCATCGTCCGCGTTGCGGGGAGGCAGGAGCTAGACGGGATAGAGAGCCTTCGAAAAGATAGTGAGAAGGAGAAGGGTGACGTTCGTAACGTGGACATCATAGCTGGGAAGCGGTGGTGCGTGGTGGCCGCAACGCCCGGAGGTGTTTACGGGATGATAAAGGAGCGGTGGTCAAACAAGAGCCTCTTCGGCCATCACTTCATCCACTGCACAGTGCTCGACGAGGCATCACAAATGAATCTGCCCGAAGCGGCTATGGCAACTCTCCCACTTCACCCTTCCGGACAGGTGATAGTGGTGGGTGACCCGCGGCAGATGCCGCCCATCGTTAAGCACAGTTGGGGCGAGGAGAGGCGCCGTACTTTTCAAGAATACCGGTCGTACGAGTCGCTGTTCGATACGCTCCTGGAACTGCAGCCGCCACTCCCTATCGTGCGCTTCTCGGAGTCGTTTCGCCTACACGCTGACATGGCGGAATTCCTTCGGCAGGAGATATATTCCAAGGATGGAATACCTTACCACTCACGCAAGCGCGGGGTGTTGAGGCGCGTAAGCCTTGCTGACCCATTCGTGGCCGCTGTGCTTTCCCCACAGCACCCGTTGGTTGTGGTGGTACATGACGAAGCACAAAGCCAAAAGCGAAACATTTACGAGCGTGACCTGGTCGTTCCGGTTCTCGAAGCGCTGGCAGACGAGGGGCTGTATGGCCTTGATGCGGCGGAAGGGTTCGGTGTCGTGGTCCCTCACCGTGCGCAGCGCGCCGAGCTGCAGAGCGTACTGCCCCTGCTGACGGTGCTCGACCCCCTTACTGGTGCCGTTGTGAGCTCCGCCGTTGACACAGTTGAGCGGTTCCAGGGGGGTGAGCGCACGGCCATCGTGGTGAGCGCCACAGAGAGCGACCGCGAGTATCTCCGTGCCGCGAGCGAGTTCCTGTACGACCCACGCCGGCTCACGGTAGCTATCAGCCGGGCCAAGCAGAAGATGGTGCTTGTCGTGTCGCGGTCCGTTGTCACAATGTTCAGCCCCGACGAGGAGGCATTCTCCAATGCCCAGATGTGGAAAAATCTGTTACGCCGTACGTGCACCACCCTTCTGTGGGAGGGGGAGAGGGGCGGCAAGAGGGTGGAGGTATGGGGAAATACTTCAACCTTGCCGATAGCCGATGTGGCTAACCCGGCAACAACCAATGTCCACCCGGCGCTGGCATCCATGTCTACCAACAAATAGAAGAGGGGTACCACCCAATGAAGAAGACGAGCATCAAACAGCACCTCTCGCCGTATTCCATATACCAGAAACGGAAGACCACAATCAGCCACGCCTTCGCCTCCGCGCTTGCGCCCGCCGATACGTACGACGAAACACTACTTGACGAGGCAATCACCTTTCTTGGGCAGGACCCTGACAGCGACCTATGCTGCGTCTATTGCGGAGGCATAGCACGCACGTGGGACCACCTCATTAGCCTGGTAAAAGCCGGTGAACTTCGTGGTTTCGGGCACCAGGTGGGCAATATGGTGCCATGCTGCGCTGAGTGCAACTCCCGTAAAGGTGCTCAAGACTGGGAGCAATTCATCGAGCTACAGGTACCCGATGAAAGCACGAGAGCTCAGCTGCGCTCAACCCTAAGTGGCTATGTAGAGCGTTTTGCTCACCCCCTTGACCTTGCCGGCGCAAAGGTTGCGCTGCCCGAACAGTGGGAGAAGTACCTGCACCTGCGTAAGGAGATATGGGACTTGATGCGGGAGGCGGATACCCTTGCGGCAGAGCTACGGCTTCACCTCCTTGCCGCCCGAAGAGCTGGCTGAGAAACCTGCGCATCGCTGAATGGTTGCTATAAGAGACCGTTGGGAGACTTTGAGATAAGCCTGTGAAATAGGGTAGAACCCAGTTTCTCTGAGGTCAGTGGCGTAGAGATAGGAGGTATCAACTGGTGGACCGTGTGCGATTAGAATGCGCTGAGCCACTTCTCGGCCTAAGTGGGGTTACGGTGGGTGACTTCTGGTCCTGGGCATACTCCAACCTGCTGAGCAACGCCAATCGCTCAGTCTTCGCAGAGTTCCTGGTCGCTACCGCCTTAGGGGTAATGCACCTCCCTCGTATTGAGTGGGATAGCGTAGACCTTCGCTACGGGGAGCGTAAGATTGAGGTGAAGTGTTCCGCTTATATTCAGAGTTGGCCTCAAGTGCGGCCATCGCTTATCAAGTTCGATATTGCTAAGAAGCATGGCTGGGATTCTGGGACGAACGTTACCTCAGTTGATGCCGTGCGCTCAGCTGACTGCTACGTCTTCTGCCTCTACTCCGAGCAGGACCGAAGCGCAGCAAATATCCCCAATACCGACGCCTGGCACTTCTATGTGATGTCTACGAAGGATATTGACCGGCACTTTGGAGCTCAGCGTAGCATCACACTATCGCGACTCCAGCCACTCTGCGCTCACGTGAAATATTCACAGCTCAAGTTGCGAATCGATGAGGTACTGGGATTATGATTACCAGGGCATACATAGACGAAACGCTCCTCTTGGAATACACGAAGCAATTCTACGGCTACGGCACATACGCGGCTTCACTGTGGTTTGTTGGTATGGAGGAGGGAGGTGGTAAGAGCATCGATGAGAATATCAGGCGCATAGTTGGGTGGGCTAATCGGGGCAAACACGAACTCGAGGACCCGGCGACGTCTCCACGTGGTATCGGACCTGACCGCTGGTTTGGAGAACGCCCTCGCATCCAGACCACGTGGGGCAAGCTCATCCGCATCCTTTTCGCGGCAGAGGGAAAGAAGCCGATTACTCCTGATGCGGTGAAAGCCTACCAGCGTGACATATTGGGCAGGTCCGATAGTGATAGCTGCTTGCTTGAGCTGCTGCCACTACCCTCTCCATCCACCGCTCACTGGACCTATGAAGGGTTGACCACTCTACCACACCTGGTAACGAGGGACAAGTACCGGGAGTACCTTGCACCCATGCGGGCCCAGCACATAGCAGCGAAAGTAGCGCAATATCAGCCGAAAGCTGTGGTGTTTTACAGCTTTGACAGATGGTACCGGCAATGGTGGCAGCTTATCGCCGGCGTGCCTTTTGCCGAGATTGAAACGGAGGAGGGCAGCATGTACCTGGCGGGTAACAGCAGGACCCGATTCGCTATTATCAAGCATCCTGCCAGCATGGGCTTGACGAACAACTACTTTCACCTGGTGGGGGGCATGCTACATGAGCATACAAGGTAGCGTACGGGATACAGGTGCCGTTACATAGCGTTAGATAGAGCTTAGTAAGTACGTGGGGTGTAGAACGCGATGCAAAGATATACATGGAGCCGCTTGAACCATATGCAGTTAGGGCGGTATGCCGAGTATTTCGTGAAGATGGAATTCACGATGTATGGCTTCGACGTTTACACTTCAGAGGTAGATGACAAAGGCATTGACTTCGTGGTGCGCCGTGACCGACATCGCTACTACGATGTGCAGGTGAAATCGGTGCGTAGCTTGAACTATGTATTCATGCCAAAGGACCGGTTTCAGCTGCGTGATAACATGTTCCTGGCACTGGTGCTCTTCCAGGAGGGGCTGCCCCCTCGCCACTTTCTGATACCTGCATTGGCATGGCTTGTACCCAACGCTCTTTTCGTTGGACGTGATTACGAGGGTAGGAGGAGTGCTCCTGAATGGGGGCTCAATCTCTCAGTTAAGAGCATGTCTCTCCTTGAGCCGTACGAGTTTGAACATGCCATAGAACGCTTTATGGATACGCAAACATAGGAGCTGTGCCACAGGCCGGAAGCGCGGGAGCCTATCTACTTGGATGCACTGCAGGGGTAAATCGGCTCCGAGTTTCCGCCCACCGTATAGGGCTGACCCAGGGGTCTGGTATCACATGACTGGAGGTGGCAGACGGGTACAGTGCTTACGAATCTGGGCGGCGGTTACGCGCTCACCTAACAGTGGCCATTCTATCGCTCCGCCACCCCAAGTGACTCGCCAGTGCAGCCAGTCGAGCATATCGTCGCCCTTTCTCGTAGGCGTGTACCGAGGTGGTAGCAGATAATGCTCCCCGCTCGGCTCGAGTATGATATGTGTGCGGTAGTCCATACTGTCGTACCATACGGCACCGATGCGCTCGCGCATCTCTTGGTCCTCGCTCCAGCTACTTGGCATCTACTCCTGCCTCGATAAGGCATTTGCGGGCGTCAAATACCAGTTGCCACACCTGGAGAACCTCGCGCTCAACGCCGGCCGCCCTCTCAGTGAGCATTTGCTGCACTCTGGTGGGAAGGTGTGATATATCCAAGGATATAACAATCCCATCGCCACACTGCCAACATTTCCGCTCGTCAAATGGTACGTGCAATGGCAGCCCACCGTTCCGACACACGTGCAGCACGCGCCACCGGAGCCGCTTTCCACCGGCGGCACCTGCATACCACCATGCTGCCGAAATCGGCGCGTCTCTCTTACCCACGCTAGCCTCCCTCTGCTTCGCCGGCGCTGTTGACCTGCGCATGTATATCTACCCCTGGGCCGTAGAATGACACGTGCGGTACTAGCAATCTTCCAGTCGGGCCTGCCTGTTCCAATTGCCGTGCTCCCGCCCATAGGGTCACATTTGCCCCTGTCATACGGGATTCGCGCTGGTTGTCCGAATGTCCTCGTCCGCGATATTGCTGCCAGTTGCGGGGTGCTTACGGGGCCTGTGTGGTATTTCTGTAATGCGCTTGCCCCCCGAGTACATTCGGTGCGCGTAGGCGTGAATCACCTTACGCACGGCTTCAAGGTTTCCTGCTCGTATCGCCTCCGCCGGCGACCGGTTGTCGAGGCGCTTTAGCGGCCTCACAAGCCACGTTGACACAACGGCTGCGGCGACGCAAGAGCCGACCATTACCTCCTGCATGATAACGAGGCATTCGTACGTGCATCGCAGGCGTGCTAGACCCGCTTTACCACGCCGTGTGCCGAGTGCAAGCCAGGCTGCATATTCCACTGTAGGACGGGGTCTGTTGCCCGTAAGAGTTCGGAGCGGCACCGAGGTTATAGCCTCCCGCAGCTCGTACATCATCCTGCCTACGGACGCGGAATCGACTCTCTCCTGTGTTGCAGCCAGAGCTGCGGCAAATGTCCTTTCTTTTCGTTTTCTTCGTGCCGCCATGTTCATACCCCCGTTGTGTTTCTTCTCGACATACTAAATTCTCGAGGTTCGCTCCGCCCCTGTTTGTCGCTTACGATGAGGCTGCCAACATGGGCAGCAGTTCCAAGAAAGTTCTCGTCTGGGGTCTCTGGGGAGCCATCACATCCACCCAGAGCCGCTCCTCTAATAGCGCCCTCCGTGACTGATTGTGAGCTTGTGACAGGGCCTGTAGGCTCGTGACGACGACAGATGCAGGAGTGCGGTTAAGGTATGCCTGCCGCCACAGCATCGCCTGGTTTCTCACCTGGTCACTGGTTCTCACCACCAGGAGCACACGTGGGCCGCCGTTGCCGAAGAGGGCCGTGTGCAGCGCTGTGTTGGCATACAGGCGATTGTAGCGGCGAACCTTATCCTGCAGAGTGCGGGCGTTGTTCATGCCGGTTTCCATCTCGACCAGTAACCCACGGTATGCAGTAGCGCCTATTCGCTCGCTCGTCCGCATCTCTGAGGGCGTTAGCAGTTCCGTAAGTAGGACCGCTCGCCAGCTTTGGAGTGTCGGGTTCCACCTGGCGTTAACGGGCACTGGCAGCTCTGCGTACGGGCTCGAACCTCGACTGGTATCGAGCGAGAGGAATAGCGTGGCATCGGGAATAAGGAGGGGTTTAGCAGTGCCGGCGCTGACAACACGCTCGTTGATGCGTCTATCTAGTGTAAGGCGTGTATCCGCATATATGGCAGACTGCCTCTCATTGAGTACGGCGACCGCACACCGGTATGGCACTGACGGCAGCGGGGCATCAAGTGCGCTTGATGGAGCATCTTTTAGGGGCATTTCGTGGGTTGCCCTGCACACTGCCACCAGATAAGCGATTGCCTCACTGACGCTGAGTCTGTGCGGGAGCTTAGCTAATGAGAGTGACGAATCTGACTGCATGGCCTGCCTGCGCTCAGGTAGGTAGGCGAGTATGTCTCTCAGGTAATAGTAGCCGTTACCGCCCAGGCACAGGGTGGGGTTCTTTGCAGGCGGGCGGTAGGCCATAGCACGCTGTACAGTCACGCTATTCACTGGAACACGCTCAAGGTAGCGGGTTCTGCATAGCTTTCTCATGTGGTCGCGTGCTGTGTATGGGCTGTTGTGATACATGCGCGCAAGGGCGGCCAGAGTGACGGCACCCAGGCGGTCCACCATGCAAAGCATGTTCTCTTCAAGGTCCCCGAAGCTCTCGCTGTAGCGACGGGCTGCCGCACGACCTACCGGCACTTTGCCCCTATTGCTGTCGGTTACTGCTATCATGTCTTCGACCTCCCGATATTCTCCACCTCCCACTTGCCCTCTCCACGTTCTATATGTAGCTTACTGTATACCTCGTTACGAACCTGTCACATAGGTGAGCTGATAGCGCTTCGTAATGTGAATAGTTGATAGGGAGATGCCGAGTTCCCCCGCATCACCGGGTGAGTGCTTACTAAGCACAAATCTGTGCTACCCATAGCACTCACCTGCTGACGCGGGCAGCATAGTGGATAAAGGAGTTCGGGAGTTAGAGGTGCAGAGTGTGCCAGCCGTAATCTGAGCACTCCGTCAGACCAGTGGCCACAGCCGAAACCGCACATCGGGGCAGCTAGTTTTGGTGCGATATTATGAGGCAATTTCTGGAACATAAGCAGAACGAATTTCCAGAAACAATATTCAGCAAATAATCAAACGCTAGGACGTACTTCTACCAGAGCGACTTCGCTTTCCCATATGCCTCATGCTTCAGCGCGGCACAATCAAGTAATATTCGTTCCGCTCGTAGTAGCACCACCCATCGGTTGGCCCAGCGAGCAGGTACGGCAGCGCGGCCCTCCGGTCTTCTTCACCATAGGTATGGCCATAACCACAGCCATTGTCCTCGTCGTTGTCTTCGTTATACTCATCATCCTAGGCAAGCTCTGCCCCCAACGCAGGCGCATATTTGTGAGCCGTTCCGTTCGACCGCCTGAACTGAGCTGCCAAGGCCCTGGACAAGCACTAGCTGCAGGGGCTCGCTTCCAGGGCCAGGGAGGTCATCTACGTGCTCTCGTATCGGGTCCACCGTCTGCAACCATAGGTCGTCTCAACGGCTGCGCGCCCAGCCCGTAGCATTTGACTGTCTACACCTACAGCGGTCATGTGGCTGCACGTGACTTGGAACCACGTGCAGCCTTCATTCCCTTGGATACCCGTTATCTCAGTGTCTCTACAGGGTATCCTGCACTGAGGGAGTGCCACTGATGTGGAAGTGTCCCTCTTCGCAGAATTTGAGTAGGGCCTCTCCAGCGGCATTAATGGCGGCGGCACCCTGCAGCTTGCCACTCTGTACCTGTTTGACGACTTCGAAAGGGACGTACCAGTCAAAGCTCCTGCGCAATCCCGGTCCATAGGCCGTGATAACGCGCTGCAAATACTCTTCGGAAGGTATAGGACCTGACAGACCCATCTTCCCACTCCACTTGCTCCGGTCCAGTCCCTCTATTCCGAATAGCCGGGCGCGCTCCTCGAACGTAAGGGTGTCATCGAGTTGCACACTAATCTGGTCATCACTGTCCAACTCGTCATCGAGATACCTGTCGCCGGTGGGACTTAGCATGACATTAATTTCCTCTTCTATATCGTTCACCATATACCCCGCGAGCCATCTCTGACGACAAGCAGAGACGAGCGTCCTGCCAGCATCGGAAAGCTCACTCTCGTAGAACGTTACCTCAACAGACTGTATACGTCGCCTGCGTCCGCTGTTATTACTTGACCGACTCATCGAATAATTCCTATTCATGGCGTTTTACCTCTCCATTGTTGTGGTTGCTCAGCGGTCCGTTCGCCACTGATTAGTCCTATTAGACCATAGGCCCAGTCACGAACTTGTCACATGGCTTTTCGAGCTTCGTTGTCCGCTGCATTCGTATACAGTGTTGAAAGAAGACCATGTCCTTATGCCGATGGACAGATGCGTCATAGTGCGAGTATGACTTCTTGTATTTTATGCCAAGCATATGGGAGCTTTAAGCCTTACAATCCCAATCAGCGATGATACACATCTGGCCCCGACTGCAATCGTGTAGTGAGTAGATTGTGACTGTGATGCAACGCAGCAGCTGTGCTGCTCAGCATCTGCCTTTCGCCCCGGTCCTCTTTGGCGGGTTGGCGGCAAGGGTGCTGTCTGCTTCCTGGTCCCCTTTTGCGCTCAATTAATCCTCGTACTGCAGGTTATCGCGCCGGCGGTGGCATTTCCATCCATAAGCTGCCGTGTAGGACCAGCTCTCAATGAATTCCGCGCCGCTATCCAAGTCACCGCGCACGTTAGGTGGCGTGCCATAATGCCAGTAGGCATAGTTGCCATCTGACATGAGATAGACCCGGAACCCGCCCCGTGCGCGAGACCACGCATCACGCTTGCCCCGCCACACGGCTGTGGTTTGCGTGGTTAGTGTTTGCTTTCCATTCTTGTTCACTCCTTTACACTCCCTTTGTAGGTTAGATAAAAGCACGGATACTCTTGCAACGGTGTCCTTTCACTGGGCAAAGAGCACCTGCCGGCGTCGGCATCGTGAGCTGGACCATGCACAGCCTCTGGAAGGGGCGTTTTTGTCGAGCAGCGTCATCTCATATGCCTTCTATCTGCGGCACTGACTGCTAGTGTCTAAAGCGTGCAACGTGCTGCCGGCATAATGTTGTGACTAGAACTATTCCTTCATCGGTGCTGATTAGACGTTTGGCTGTGTAACAGTCGGTCATTTCGCTGCGGTCGTTCCAGTCGTAGTCCCTGAGCGTGTTGTCAAAGGCGTAGATGTAATCCTCGTGTTCGGGGCCAGCGAGCAACACCTCTTGTGCCCAGCCCGTCATGCACTCAGGGTATACTTCAGCCAGCATCTGCCCCATGCGCTCGCCCGCGCTCGCCGGTGCGAGGAGTTGGGTAGAGGAATAAGGGCAGCCATCGAACGGCTCGAACGAGGACATAGCGTGCGTCTCTAAACAGAGTGGGCACCAGGGCTGGTCCTGGGGGTGCTCGCCGAGCGGTAATTCTCTTGTGTTAATTGTATCGGCCATAGTAATCTCCCTGTAATGTTCCCGCGTTCTGTTAGTAATCGTCTGGCAGCATAATATGCAGCCCCAGGAAATCGCGCACGACCCATACCCTGATGGTTCCTGGGTGGCCGGGTACGTCATACACCGCCCGGTGTGCACATGCCTCATTGTGTGTGTCGGCGTCTGGTGGGTTGGCGAAAACTCCGCTATTGTAGTGGGCCAGTATGTCGTTCTCTACCACCGCCCGGAAATGCTTCTCTGCCTTTGGCGTGAAATGGTAGAGGTTTCCATACCTGTCGCTGTAACCGAGGTAGCGCAGCCCTTTATCACCGACTATCTCGTTCGCCAGGTTGGTGTTGATATAGAGTTGCTCGCCAATCTGGAGCTTGATGCCATCTTGTACAAGCTCCAGATTGGTGACAGGAATTATTGGCTCCATTTTGATGTTGGAGCAGTTGCGCGCCGCCCACTCTTCGATTTGCTTTCCCATCTCGGCCCGCTCCAGCGCTATTCTTTCTTGTAAGTTACTGTAGTGCGCAAGGCTTGTTGCTCGGCGTATGCGCCGGCGCTTGTGCCCGGTATCAGAATTCATCTTTCGACCACCCCTTTTTGCTTCCTGTTCTGCACTCTGCCTGCAGCAAGCGCTCGATGATACGGAGCGCTCTCCCATCGCACACCATGTCGCCTGTGACTCGCACATAGCGCCAACCCTCTATCACCGCCTCAGCCTGTTTCTCGCAGTCGCCCTCGTAAGCCCTGGCCCGCACGTGCCTGCCCCAGACCCAGTTACCGCCGTCCACCTCGACGGCCAGCATCATAGCGGGCCAGCAGATGTCAAAGCGCCAGCGACGCCGTTGGTGAAAGCGTACTTCGGTCTGGGGCTCTGGCAGCCCCGCCGAGCGCATCTGGTAAAGTAGTTGGTCGACCAGTTCGCTCACTGGCGCGCCCCCCTGCAAAGAGACATGCTCTTGAGCAGCTCCAGTATCGACCGGCATCCTGTAAGAGCGCGCCCCTCGCCTTGACGGGCCTGTAATCGGGGTAACGGCTGCCAGAGGTACGAGCCCGACGGGCTCTCCTCGCCGACCATCTCCGCGTAGGCCCGCATAGCGCAGTGCCAGGTTGCTTGAGGTACCGGCAAGCGGTAGTGCAAGCATGTTTGCACGAGCATGCGCTGCTCAAACTCCGCGTTGTAAGCAACGACTACCCGACCCTGGATGGCCTTGACCAGGTCTTTGTAAGCTTGTACGAAGGTAGGCGCATTGACCACAGCCGCATCATCGATGCCGTTTACGGCGGTTGCGGCTGGTGGAATAGGGCGCGAAGGGCGGAGGAAGGTGCTCATTATGGTAGTCCCTCGCACCGTCATTATCGCCACCTGCACATACTCAGCGTCCGGTCCGAGCCCGGTGCTCTCACTCTTGAGGACCAAGGCATTATCTGCATTTGGCACCACGTGAGCCCAGGCTGCGGGTTCCATGTCACCGCTGCCGGCCGCGCTTCCTGTGACTGAAATGTCGGGTGCCGTCTCAGCGCTCTTATAAGCCTCAATATTCAAGATTGCTTTGCTCATTATTCCACTCCTTTGGTGGAGTAGCTCCACTCCCGCCCCATGGGCGCTGCGTCAAACCCCTCCCTGTCTTGTCCATAAGAGCCTGTATATAACCTGTCACAATAAGTTCCGTTCATCACCGGTGTCAAGGGCTTCGCTTCCCTTACCCACCCGGTACTCAGCGAGCAGGCTTCTAACCTGTTCGCGTAGCAACTGGCTTACCGTCATATGTCGCCGTTGTGCCAGGTACACCAATTGCTGGTGCGCTTCTGGCTCGATTCCGAAGTGCACGGTCTGCGTGCATCCGATTGAACGTGGTTGTTTCATACTATCTCCTTTGTCACAAGTATGTGACAAGCTTCTTTCTATTATACACATTTACAGGTGATGATGCAACTTTTCGGAGCCAGTAATCTACTGATTTTGCAGATGTTAGGCCATGTGTTCTCTTTCACCCAGCAACTGACAGTAGTTAAACCATCCTAATCACGGTGTGCCAGGCTCAACACCCGATGCCACCCAGACCTGCGTTCGCTCGTCCGCACAGGGGAAACTTAGTAGTCACAGTTTCCTCTATACGATAACTTTGGCACCGATTGTGGCCAGGCCCAAAACACCATCACCCGCACGGCTGCCAGTGCTCGATTGGACCACTGTAAAGTACGAGAACCTCTGTACACTGCTCCAGCGTCAGCTCCTTGCAGGGCAAAGAGGTGACACCGGATTGGGATGCTCGGAATATACGATGCCACCCGTCTATGACAAACTTTTGCTCCGAGTTGATTCTTGCCACCAGGACGGGCTTCGACAGGTCAATCGCAGAGCTCATGGCATGCTGGCGGTCTATGCTCACCTTCTTGGGCGCAATCCACTGGTCATACCAGAAACTCACGTCCAGGCTACCGGTCATCGGGGAATCTTTTGCCAGACTGAGTGCTTGAGGGATGTCGAATGAATACCAACCACCCGCAGTTTTTGAGTGGAAGATTTGGTATCCCGATTCCGTGTTTTTGAGGATTCGCGCTAAATTGCTCCAATTAGCGAACAGTTTTCGTGCACCCATGAAGCGGAACCGTATCTTGGAATTATCCATAAAATCGCAGCCCTGTAGAACCCAATTCCGCAGCCTAGTCGGGTCGAGGCCGGTGGCGAGAAGTGTCGCTACCCACAACTCTCTCGACCCTCCCCAGAACTCCTTAGCGCTTACCGGAGTGGACCTCTCTACTGTACGAGCAGTCGTACCTGCTCTCGATTGCTGGCGCTTGCTATTCCGCCTGCGCTTTGCTTCTGCTCTCTTTCGCCTATCTTTGTCTACTCTGCTCATCGTCTACCTCACTACACCAGTTGCTAATCATTATCATATGTCATCACAAACTTGTCACAAAGGTTCCATCAGCTGATTACCTGCCGGCTCCTTTTGCGGACACAGCACCCGGCGCGCTTTCACTATCACTATGTCAGAAAGTTCCCATGCGCTGCCGTGACAGATTGGCTACAACATATCTTCTAATAGAAGCATACCAAACTTTACGGGAAAATGCACCCTTTTTGTAAAGAGTTGGGAGCAATTTCCTACCAGGTTTTACTATGTGCATAGGGTCAGAGGTCCGACGGCCCCCTAATAGGAGAATCTACTTCAGGCAGAAGCTTCTGTAAGGAGAATCTACAGCAAAGGGAATCTACTGTACGGTGGAATGGACTGCTTGTTCCCCGTTGTGCTCTTCTGGACAGCCTTCCGAGCAGCAGCAGCCTGGCGGCTGAGTTCCTCCCTGCGCAACCGGAACTCTAATGTAGCGGGCCTGCCACGTAGCCTCTCTTCCAGAAGGCCTCTGCTCCTCAACTGCTTGCGTATTGTGGCTTGCTCTTTGTCCGATAGGCCTGTTTGGTATTCGATTTCGCGAGCCGGTACCGACATCCATATCTCTTGCTCAGATTCGTCGTATGGCCCGAGTTGCTCGTCTGTTTCCTCGCTCTGCCCCTCGCCGTCTGGGCTCGTGGGCGGCTCGTTGTCAAACAAGTTCTCCACGCTAAGCAGGAAGCTCAGGAAGACGCCTCCCTTAGTAGAGTCTAACAATCTGGCCGTCCAGGGTTGGAATCGATAATTCCACAACTCTCGCCAAACTTCATCCATGAATGCACTCCTTAGTATAACGCCCACCGGCATTGGTTTCGGTGCTGGGCTGGAAATATGGTGCGATTGTAGCACCTTCGAGCTACTACTTTGTGCTCTTGCACAAATCACAGAGGTAACTCAAGGCCTTTCGCAATCCACCTCTCTACCGCCGCGCTTCCCCCGCTCACCCACATGTCGGTCACGTCCTTGTCCCCGGGCGTCAGTATATTCGGTGCGTAGCGAACGGCTCGTGTGGTCTGTTGCAGCCACCAGGCAGCGGAGCGTTCACCGGCCGTGTCTGCATCGGTGGCAATCAGATAGCGCTGCGGTCCCAGGAGGTAGAGCGTGTCATCGGGGTCAGGGTGGCTGGTGGCTGAGCCGTACGTTATAGCGCCCGCGTCGCAAAGTCCCATTTGCTCAAGCGTCTGGCGCACCAGCAGATAGTCGAACTGACCTTCGAGCACAAATATGTGGCTGCGACCCACAATTGTGTCGAAGCCGAGGGGCGCACTGAGTGACCCGCTAATATGCTGGTATCGTTGGCCCCCCTGGCCGGTAGGGAGCAGCCTTAGGGTCACGCTACTGAGCTGGTCGGTATGGAGGCTTCGAGCGGGTATTATGATTCCCCGCGGCACCCTACCCAGGCCCGGCACCTTTGTGGCTACCGGGTTGCAGCCGATGTGGTGCGCCTGCAGTAAAGGCATACCGAGCCCACGCCCGGCGAGGTAGCTGCGCATCCCCACGGCAGCATAGCTGTTTAGCATCAGCTCCGTCTCGCATGCACGCACCAGCGCTTCCGCTCGCCCACGCCACAGTGTATCTTGCAGAACGGGAGTGGTGTTCTTAGGAGCACCCACACCTTTCGGCAGATGCAATGTCCCGACATGCGGGGCCAATGGTAAGGTATCTGCACCCAGGTGCCTGCATGCGGCATGGAAATTCATGCCTTTTACTGCACGTAAGAAGTCGAACACGTCATTGCCGTGCGCACCGCAGCCAAAACAGTGATAGTGCCCATCGGGGTACACGACGAAGCTCGGGTCGCTATCGTCATGGAACGGGCATCCGAAGAAGCAGAGACGGCTTCCACGCCGCGTCGGTGCCTGCCCCAGCTCAATGGCCACAACGTCCACAGTCGGGTTTCTCCGTTTGAGCGCGGAAATTTCCTCATCATTTAGCATGCGAAAATGCGACCTATCTGGCATATTGTGCGCTCCGGTCATCGAGTATCACTCCCCTGTTTGCGGATAATGCGGAAGTTGCGGGTTATTTTGGCCCATGAAGAGAATGGTGCATTAACATAGAATACGCCCCGGCAAAACCCGCAACTTCCGCGTTATCCGCATCTTGCTCGCTTGCCAATTCGAGTGCCTGTACTACGGCCCGGCACATTCGCTGCCCGTTTACGGTTTATCGACCTCGATGGCCCGGGTAAGATTTTCTTCCTCTTCGGTAGACAAGGTATCGGCGGGGTCCTTGAGTTCATCGCCGTGAAAGGCAGCTGAGCTCCCCACCCTACCGGGTCCGTTCCGCGGTGCCGTCTCGCTCACCGGCATTACCGGTCTCACCCGCCACTGAGCTGCGTTTGCGTGCCCGTCAGCCACCCCGCGCTCGAGGCGGTGCATGTGGTACACCACGTCTGCATGCTTTGCCAGTGCCCGTCCGAGCCGCCGTCCAAAGCCTGCTGTGCTTTCCGGTCTCTGCTGCTCCAGAGCCTCGGCCAAATCAGCGGGTAACGCTACTCGCAGTCCTATCTTCTGTCCAAGGTCAGCGCAAACCTGAGCCACTGTAACCGTGCGCTCCCCGTACTCTTGTGCCCAGGCCTTCAAGAAAGCGCCCCACTCCGCCGGCTCCTCGTTCTGAGATTTGTAAAGCACATCGAGATTCGACAGGAAACCTTTTACCCCGGCGAACTCGAGCACCCCGCCGATGACGCGAGCCCAATTCTCGTACCCGCCGATGCTCGGCGTGACAGCGGCAGGCTGTCCTGCGACGTGCCAGGCACGCACTAGCGTCAGCATTGCGCCCACCAGTGCCCCTCGGTTCTTCGCGACCCAGTCCAGAAGCTCCGGGTGCCGGAAGGTATCGGCGCCACGTGTCCATGGGGTGGCCACATGGGCGTTGAGCCGTATCCAATAGCACCGGCGGGGAAGGTCTCCTCCAACAGCTATGTTGTTGCCCGTCGCCATCCAGGTCGCCCGCTGTGGCACCTCAATGTGAGCGTTCGTTCCTAGCAAGCGGTCCTTCCAGCTGTCAGCGGTCAATACGGCGGCAAGACTAACCGAGTTGAGCACTCCCTCTACGTTGTCTATGAGGATATAGGTGGCTCCTTCGCCCAGCAGGCCGGTGATTCGCTTGCGCCATTCATCTTCGGTGTTTGGGGCTGTCATAACGGCGGCAGGCCTTCCAGTGTTGATAAGCGCAATCACCTTTACCAGCAGCGTCTTACCCGTGCCTTGCGTGGGGGCATCGACCAGGGCGAGGGGCACATTGCCCCGTATCGCGGGCCGTGCTATTGCGGTCAGCATAAGCGCCAGGGTGTTTGCTCGTGAAGCATCGTCGACATAGGGGAAATCGCCTACGGCCTCTATCATGAGGTTGAGGGCCGCTTGCACCTCTTCTCCACTCGGGTTCTCGGATATCGAGGGTATAGTCAGGTCCGGTGCAGGTACATACAGGAGCCTGGTCCCGCGGTCATATCCAGGTTCGTTGTGGATAGAGCCGTCGGACCTGAGGGTGGGCACCTCTGTCACGCCCTCAAGGGCAGGCAATGGCCATGCCGGTCGGGCCATGATATCGCTGACCACCCCGCGGGGTGGAGCGGTGTCTATCGATATCGGCG
This sequence comes from Chloroflexota bacterium, assembly GCA_039932335.1. Lineage (GTDB taxonomy): Bacteria > Chloroflexota > Chloroflexia > QHBQ01 > JADMIH01 > JADMIH01. The sequence goes on along the minus strand of JBDTQH010000002.1, from coordinate 46,616 downwards.
CGCCGCCTCTGTCGGGCACGACACGTACATATGTGGCTACCTGAGAGAGCCGGTGGCGAAACGATGCGTCAGTCATGGCATCGATGACAGGTCTGCCCATCTCGTCCATGCGCACCCTTACGAGCCTGCCCCCGCGCACATAAACCTGTGGCGGGTTGTTTGCCGCAACCAGAGCAGCAAGCATATCATCGCTTATATCACGTAACTGCCGCTCGTACACATTCACGGTGGGAAGCTTGGCATCGGGGGATGCACCGCGAAAGGCCATACTTATTGTGGGAGCCAGTTCAGGCTCTATCTTTGCGAACTCCTCGTCACTCATCGCCGACATGCCTTCGATGAGCCTGGCGCGCCGTTTGGACGCCAGGGACAAAGTAGACACGAAGGGCACCGGGCTCGCCGAGCCACTGGGTGAATTGACCGCCTGCCCAGTGCCGTTGATGCTCTGAATGGGCTCGTTTACGTTGTTGCTAAGTTCGTTTATCATTTTGCTTCGTTATTCCTTCCTGATTACTAGTGCCTGACTGGCGTTGCTTGCCTGCCAGGCTAGGTCGAACTGCCTGTTTGCTGTACACGCTATACAAATTGCGCCCTGCGGTGCAGGTACATCTCATTGGAAATCTGCGTACCCACTTCTTTTTCTCGGCCCGGTGCTTGCAACTGCTTTCTGACTCGTCCACTCAGCCTGCCGTACTTAATGTTTTCCACCCCATCACAAACTTGTTACCATCTTATCTACCTGTCACTTCTATAGCTCGTTACCTTTATGTCAGGTAATAAATCAGACTAGTTAATATTACCAAATACCAAGAGACCACGCTTTGTGAGCTCTTTTTGAACCATTATTGTGGAAAATATGTGCAAGTATGCTGGCATTGACAAACAGCCTGAGGCGATATCTGCTGCTTGCTTTGTCGTTGCGGCTACCTCAACTGAGCGGAGGTTGCATCTGGCTGTCCCTGTCGACTCCCAAGTTTCACCGTTAGGGAAACGGGCTATGAGCGCTGTATATCGCGGTACCCTGCAGGGATATACTGTTGCGTGCCCATGGCGCTTGCGTTATACTTAGAGAAAGAATAACAGCACGAACTTGTCACTAAGCACTTCAAATGGCGCACTCCAAATTTCTCGATAAAAGCCGCATGTGGAACCGTATGAGCAATCAAGAGCCGCACACCTCATATAAGCCTGCGCCGGTGCGGGAGCTGTCGCCTGCGCGTCGTAGCGCGGCACGCGCTGATGTTTGGAGGATGATAGCGGAGATGGGGCTCGCGCACGCATCGCCAGGCGAAGTGGCGAGCAAGGTGCGCAAGCGTACGTTCCGTGAGCACGATGTATACTCCACATTGCAGCATATCTACAATGGCTCCCCGTACGCCGCTCTCAAAGATATATACCCCGACCTGCGGCCCTGGCAAATGGCGCATGTGCCTATGAGCTACTGGATGGATGATGAGGGGCGGGAGCATGCCCGCGAGGCCACGCGCTGGCTCATAGGGCAATTGGACCTTGGCGATGCTTCCCCGCAGGACATTGCACAGCAGGTGGACACGTATGTCTTTGACCGCTACGCGCTTCGTGGCATGTTGCAGCGGGTGTATCGTGGCTCCCCGTACGAAGCCCTGCGAGACGTGCTTCCCGGGCTGATGGCCTGGGAGCGCAACGACGTGCCGCGAGACTACTGGCTCGGAGAAGAGGGACACAAGCGTGCCCGGGAGGCTACTCTCTCCATGCTTGAAAAGGAAGGGCTCAAGCATATGCCTGTTGAGGATATAGCCCGCCGGGTCACCCAGGATACGTTCGTCAAGCACCGACTGCTTGGAATGCTCGGCAGCGTGTACGCATCGAGCCCGTACGAGGCCATACGCGATATATTTCCCGAGCTACACCCGTGGCAGATGAGCAAAGTCCCACACCGCTACTGGCAAGGTAATGAGGGACATGAGCACGCTCGTGACGCCATGCGGTGGCTCCTTGCCAAGCTAAAACTGGATGAGCGCTCGTCCAGGGAGGAGCTGGTTGCAGCGCTGCCTCGAAGTGAGTTTGAAAAGAACGGTCTCTCCGGAATGCTGCAGACTGTGTATGGGGCACGTATCTACGTTGCGATAGATGACCTGCTGGAAAACACGAAGCCGGAAAGCTAATTCCTCAGATGCCGCGCAGGGACCTTTAGTTTCTCTCCAAAGGGGAAACTAAAGGTCCCTTTGTGTTCTTGTTTCCCTCTTAGGGGGAAACTTAGCCTATGAATCTCCCAGAGCAATCTTACTATTACCCTTGAGCAACAGAAGAACTAGGGATGCGTAGCTAGAAGTAGAAACTACCATATACAAGAGAAGAGCATCGGTATCCTGGACGTCGGTCCACACTGCTGGTCGAAGCCCACAGCAACGAAGCCGCTAATTAAAGATGAGCGAGTGATATGGGTGGAATGCCCTCTGCCGCCGGCAGGCGGTGTACGTTTCTCGTCCTCCAGGGCTCTTAGCAAGTAATAAGGGTCATTGACAACAGCGGGTGGGTAGGCGAGCACAATAGTACGTACATCGCTACTTTCGGGTAATTAATCTGTGGTACTATGGATTTCTTGCCGTCTCGAAGTTCCTCCTACTCGTCCGGTGTGCTTTCCTGCTCGCGCTGCCACCTTCCCGGCCGTGTATCCTGTATGTCTCCGCCCACAGGCACTGAAAGCAGCCGCCGCCGGCGCACTGCTGTGCTCAGCGATAGTATCAATGTCCTCTCGCTCCAGTCATTTAGCACCACGCGCACGTTGTACTGCTTACGCTTCTGCTCTGCGGAACCGTCGTTATAGCCCTCAGGCAAGTAACCTTCTTCAGATAGCAACCTGTGCATGCGCTGCCCTGGCGTAAGCTTCGGGTCCTTCACGCAGGCATACTCCTCTGGTGAAAGTACCACGCCCACCTGCATCCATAAGGTAGGGTCTTCGTTGGGCTTCCTGCCAGCACCTTCCCGTTGCCCGCCCCAGTTCGCAGAGCGCCGCTGTCGCTTTGCTTTCTTCCGGTTATCCTCACCCGGTTCGTTTGTTTGTGTTGTGTCTCCACCTATAGTCATCGATGCAGTTCTCCAAGACCAATATTGACGAATATTTAGCTAACCCCTTGACAAGCTAATGATTGTATGATATAAACAATATGTAATGAATAGATGATATATTTAAGATGAATGTATCATATAAGCATTATAAAGGAAGTTCGAGATGCAGTCAAGTGTTCAGCCAGCATATATTCGAGCATGCCTGGGAAACGGGGTGAGTTCAAGGCTCGGTTTCGCTAAGTACCGCGCTCGTGGCACCGGTTTAGTGCCCAGGTATCGCGGCACTGTTGGTCATACGAAAACTTTGGATGGGGGGATACTCCACTGTCGAACTTAGTTGAGTTTAGGTATGACTTCTTCCGGTGCTGCGCGTTATGAGCGCAGTGCTCGATGAAGGTACAACAGTGGTTTGTCTACGCTGCGCCACGCCAGACGCGAGAAATCATAAATCTTATGCGGCATGGGGCAAGACCAAGCGAATCTGCATGCTCATTGCTGAGATAATCGGTTACATCGACGCTGGTCTCAAGAACGTCGAGCGAGATGCTGCCGGCAGTGCGGAAGTCCATCGGGCGGCGAAATATAAATAGGACTGTCTATGTAACAAGATTGTGACAATCAAGTATCGATGATAACCACTGCTTTGGTAGTGCGCAAACCACATCTACGGCAGAGAGAAGAAGGGGAACACAAATGAACGACACATCGTAATGAGCGTATCTCGCGCCCCGTTGCCGCTGGGCTATAAGCGTCGAACCTGTTGGCCATAGCCACCAAGACCGGTTTTCTTGGTCAAGTAATCAGATAACAAATCAGAACAAGGAGTATTTCCGTGCCTAACATAAGTAACATCGACCTGGATGGTAAACCCATGTACATTACTGACCCTCTTTATGCCGAGATAGCCCGCCGCACTCCCGAATGGGGCGAGCCCCCCGAGGTGGGGCCCAGAGACCTGGAGCGCTATTACGCCCTGCTCCAAGCCGAAAGAGCCCGCCTACGGGAGCAGTTCTCCGCTGAGGAGCTTATGGCCCTGTGCATCGTGTTGCATGGTAGCCTCAAGACACCCACAGGCATTCTCATGCTCTGGGCTGATGTCGAGGATGGCGTCCTCTACGGTCTGCTCGATGCCGACCTGGGTACGCCCCTCGTGGAGAAAGTCAAGGCTCTTGACAACCTCTCGCTCCATGTACTCGTGGACGCCATCGAGATATTCTTGGTAAATTGCGAGCCCGTTTTCCCATTCGAGGATTTCGCATCCATCCTCGACTGACCTCTATACAGCTGAGAAGGTGGATAACTCCCTCGAGTAACCCACCTTCTCTGGAACCCGGCGCGGAGCTGAACTGCCCGCTATGCGCCCGGTCCAACCAACTTACTGATATATCTAGCCTTTAGCAAACACAATTTAAGGAGACATCGTGAAGACAATTCAACCATACGAGGCGCTGGTGAGCCAGAGCGATTTGCTCAACCATTTCCTTTCGCCTGCCTTTATAAAGACCCTCGCCGACTGTCAGTGCGCTGGGCCGCCGAGCGCACCTTTCGGGATAGTGCACTTCTACAATATGCTCCTCAGTTCACTGTCTCGTGCTCAGCCGTACCTTGCTCGCAAAGCGGTATGTGCTCAGCTCCAGGAGAGCACGGCTTGCACTCGCATGACCGCTAGGGACTGGCACCTTTCTGCGCAGGCGCTGCCTTCGCCCTCAGGCTATGTACTCCTAGAATCGCCGATTAGCGTGACCGTGACCTGGGCCAGTGACCCGGCCCAGGTCACCACCCTATTGTGGACCTACTACACACACTACTATGAAGATGGTGACCCTAGCGCCGGTGGTGCGGGCGATGACGGTCCTGACACAGGGCAGGGGCTTACAAAAGCTCAAGAATTTGCTGTTGTCGCCGCGCTTGGTACCATTTCTGGGCAGCCAATCGTAAGGCCTTTATTAGCTTTCCTGTGGAACGAGGAGCTGACCTACCCAAGCGCGCTCATGCACGCCGCGTTATATGCACCGTTCAGGAGCTCTGCTTTTTATGGAGCAGGTGCAATATTGAGAGTTTTCGCAGAGCTCTTCTCGAGCGTCGACGCCCGCACAGTTGCCGTGCAACAGAGCACAATAGAGCCTAGAGATTGGATGAAGGTGCGCGCCCGCTTGAACGCAGCAGAGCGCCTCCTCAAGGGGGGCCGCAGCACACTAGAACTCGAAGCCACAGTGCGCGCCAACGTGCACTCGGTTACGGTCCTTGATGCCTCAGTCGAGAGCCCTTCGTCCAAGATTATCATACCAGCTTAAATACCCGCGTGACGTTCCAAAACTCATATACCAATATAAAGGAAAAACGAACTATGAATGCCAACTGTAACCCGCTCAGTGCCTTATCAGAACAAATCGCACTGGCCAATTACCTGTACTCACCCCTCGGTAGCAACCACTTCGATATGGTAGCTGCGGTCGTTTCCGCCCAGATGCCGATGTCTGCGCACGAGTTGCGCAGCCTACATATGGAAGTAGCCGTAATCGGGGCAGCGCTCCATATACCAGCTCAAATCTGCACAGCACTGGAGCAGAGTGTGCGCTGCCCAGATAGGGCAACTGTCAACTGGCGTCTCACCTCCTCAGCTTTGCCTACCGCACAGGGTTTTTGCTGGTTTGAGACCCCCATTACCCTCGTTAGAAACAACGGGCGTGACATTGAAGAGATAGCCGCACTAACATGGACGTACGGCCACCTGGTAGCCGGTGGGCCTGGTAGTGCCCACACGCCTGGGGGTATCGTGCTGCTGAGCGCTTTCGTAAAGACGCCTAATCGCGCAGCGGGAGAACCTGCCTCCTTTGTTCAGTGGGCCCTCAACCGTTCTCTGTTGGAGAACATGCGATTGCTCGGTATGTACGGCAAATCTACCCTGCTAGATAGTAACAGCATGGGTCTGGCGATTCTGCGATTGTTCAGTACGTTGTTCAGCTGTGTAGAGAGTGGTACCTGGTCATTGAGAGATGTGCCCGCGTCTGTCAGATTGTCAGTTGAGCCCACCAATCACGTCCCCCATGATGTCCAGGAACCGCAATCCGTGTTACTGGTGAGAAAGGTGTTGGAAGTACAAGCGGTGCCCGAGGCTTCCTAACCGGTCATGGCTGCACGGGGCCCTGTATGCGCCCGACCGAAACCTGGCGCATACAGGGCCCCGTGCAGCGGCATGGTGGGACCACGAGATGGCGGTAGGATGGTGGCGCGGCGGGTTCAGGTCGAGGTGCTGCTTAGTGTAGAGACGGTACTTGTTCAGTCCGCATCGCAGCCCTGACTTATCACCTGATAGCATGTCACCACTTTATGACACTTAGACCAAGCCATTAGCAACAGCTAACAGAACAAAATCTGAAAAGGAGTTTTCCGATGCCTATAATCCAATTAACCAATAAGCCGTTGCGTGCGCGGCCGGCCACTGATTACTATCCCACCACTCTTGAGACCGCGTTGGGCACCCTCTACTATCTACAAACCCGCCATCGAATTGGCCGGGGGGTGATAAGGCACGGTAACCGACAGTTTCGGGTACTCGACCCGGGCGCGGGGGACGGGGTGTGGGGAAATGCCGCAAGAACGCTGTGGCCCGACGCTCATATAACGGGCGTCGAACTCGACCCACAAAGGAAGGCTCACCCCGCCTATGACGAATGGCACAATCAGGATTTCCTGGTATTTGCCCAGAACTATACCGCTACGCCAGCCTATCAACCGTACGACATAGTTATCGGCAACCCACCCTTCAAGTTGGCCGAAAGCTTCGTGGCAGATGGATTGCGGTTGCTCAGGTCCGATTCCAGCAGTAGCCTGGTCTTTCTGCTCCGGCTGGAGTTTCTGGCGTCCTCCCGCAGAAAGGTTGGGCTCTTTGCGACGCACAGGCCGAACAAGGCACATGTGATGTCCAGGAGGCCGAGCTTCAGCGGCGATGGTAAAACCAATGCCCTCGACTATATGATACTGCAGTGGACCCCAGGCAAGAAAGCCAATGAGACGCACCTTGCCTGGTACGATTATCGTCAGGCTTACCGTCAATACCTGGAAGGAGTATCACACCGCGCCACTCGCCCCACGGAAGGCCGTTGCTCCACAGACCTTCATACGGTACTTATCGCTGGTGATTGTGCCTGATACTCCATGGCGAGACCAGTAAGTGGCGAGAGCACAGATTGAGCGTTGTGTTGATAGAGAACATGGAGAACCAAAGTCAGAGCACCTGGAAAAGGTTAACTAATGCTACACTTTACCTTGGTAACTTTAAACCTGCCCCAAATGTTCCAGCTGCGGCGACTCACTTCGAGCTGTATCTCACTGTGAACGGAACTCCCTTCACTTTCCGCCATAATACCAAGTAGTGCTCACACATCAAGCTAATCGGTGTTGAGTACATGGCCACGGGAGACATTGACGTCTGACACGCCGGGTGGTTCAGCAAATAACTTTCATGGATGACAAAGAGCACTGAAACGCGGGCATAGGTGCAAAGCAACACCTATGCCCTATTGTAACCTCACTTCACTACCTTCAGTGGGCCTGTCTTCCATGGAGCCTGACTTACTGCTCTCTCGGAAGCACCACATTGGTGCCCACGCCAAGCACCTCGGCCGACGGCAACTTGGACGTTACAGCTGTCGGTCGGGCCGCCGCGGGGACAACCGGCGGAACGTGCCGTGCCAGCGTGAGGTGGTCGTGAGCTCTAGCAGTAACGTTGGCATATATTCCGGAAGTGGAATATAATATACGTTATGACTGCTAGTGCTGACGCCAACAAGAGGCTGCTGCGGCAACTTGATGCCGTGGCCAATGAAACCCGGCTCGCCTTGCTTGAACTGTTACTGGTTGCCGCCGAACCAATGACTGTCAGCGACCTGGTGGCGCGGGTGAATGTAGAACAACCTGCTGTTACCAAGTCTCTGCAACAGCTCTGCGAGGCGGGATTGCTGGTGCGCGAACGCAGAGGAAGGCACATCTACTACAGCATAGTAAGGCAGGAATTCAAACGTCTCGGCGGCTACTTGCAACGATTCTCCATAGAGCGGCCCCCCGCCAGGCTGGCCCAAGGAGGCGTGCAAGGCACAAGAGGCAAGCGCACGCTCCGGCAGGAGCCTTCAGGCACCATGCCTGCCATAAGCCTCGGCGCAGGTGTACAGTCAACCACCCTCATGCTGATGGCTCTGCATGGGGAATTCGGAGAAACACCGCAGCATGCCATATTCGCGGACACCGGTTGGGAGCCGAAAGCGGTGTATACGCATGTCGAGTGGCTTGAGCGGCTGATAGTGGAGCAGTTTGACGGACGCATGACACTGCACAGGGTCAGCCGCTCCAATATCAGAGCCGACGCCCTGGCTTTTGCCTCGGGCGAATCGCGACGCTGGCCCAACGCACCTTTGTTCGTCAAGGGGCAGGAGGGCTCACGTGGCATACTGCGCAGGCAGTGCACCAGCGACTACAAAATTGTGCCTATCCAGCGACGGATGCGTGAGCTTATGAAGAGGGAAGGGAGGGCGCACGTGGAACTTTGGATGGGAATCTCATTGGATGAGGCCACCCGCATGAAGCCATCCCGTGTGCCCTGGGCCACTAACACGTACCCCCTCATCGAGAGACGCATGACTCGCTGGGACTGCTTGCGCTGGCTCGAAGCACACGGGTACCCGCAACCCCCAAAGTCTGCCTGTACGGGATGTCCGTATCATAACGACGCGATGTGGCGAACAATTCGCGACGATGACCCGGAAGCATGGCAGGATGCCGTAGAGTTCGACCGCTCCATCCGGCAGCTCCCTGGTATTAGAGGCCAGCTCTTTCTCCACTCAGCGCGAGTGCCCCTGGACCAGGTGGACCTCACAGGGTCTCGGAGCAAGCTTAGCCGCGATAGCAGTATGGGAGTTGAAAGCTCCTTCGACGCGGAGTGCGAAGGTCTGTGCGGTGTGTAGAGTCTGATACCAGATACAAGCGGCGGGTGGTACCGCAATCGCTGCCCAGTGGCCCAGCATCTTCTCGAGTATGGCCTCCTTGGCCCCAATCGAAATACCCCACCCAGGGATGCCATGCTGTGATTCTGGCCAGCTAGCGACAGTGCTGCCGCTAAGCTGCCAGGTTATCAAAGGTCACGAAGCGGAAGGGGCAATGGCCATGTCCCGGAAGGTACACTCTTCAACGCACAAGCACCTGGCCTCGGGTTCAAAATCACTCGTCTTTGACGCATCTGATGTACGTGTTCAAGTCCGATTACCCTCCAAGGTGGACAAGTGCCTTTGCCTGGACGAACCTGTTCTTATAGAATTCAATTATGTACTCAACGGAAGAACAAACTGGGTGAGGTGTAACTGACTCGTTCGCAAGCCTAATTTGCCCGCCGGCGCGGCCTTGCCTTGCGGGAGTTCGCGCCGGGTGTTGATTCCCAGGAGCGCTTTTTGCGAGGCGAGCCGCTGCAAAAGGTGCAAGAGTGTGTCTTCGGTGTGCTGGCACCGAAGAGTGGGCTGGTGGACCCGCGGCTATGAGGCTGCGGCTCGCCGGCCAAGAGAGCTACTTATATGGACACTATTCGCTTTGAAGTACGGACGTTAGCAGAGCCCGGCTTCCAGGGAGAGACCCAGGAAGTAGCCATCTATATTAATGGCCGCAACCTGGTCGATATAGTGCGCGAGTATGAGATGCCGTTTACCAAACGGGATGGGAACACGCTCATCGCGGGAGGCTACGCGGGCCTCCCGCCCGCGGGCGTGCTTCCACCCTCCGGGCACTTCCTGGGTGAACCCTCTTGGGCAGTCTACAGGGACATAGATAGAGTGTCCGTGCTCGAATGCACCTGCGGGGTGCCGGGGTGCTGGCCGTTCATGGTGCGCATCACAGTGGATGAGGAGAGGGTAATCTGGAGTGATTTTGAGCAACCACACAGGCGGCAGGGCTCTCCTGCCGGGGAGTGGAGGTATGATGCTCTTGGGCCCCTTGTGTTCGACCGGCGGCAATACGTTGAGGCTTTGAGTAACCTTGCCTCCCTGGGTGCGGCACTGGAGCCATGAGCTGGCGAGACGATGCTTCACACCTGGTGAAGACCTGGGCAGGGGCAGCTGATACAGGGGATTAGCCCCGGCGGGTACTCACCTTGGTCAGGGGCAGAGAGGGCGTGTAAGGCGCGGAATCGCCTCACGGTCAGCAGGGGAAGAGAGCGGCCGGATACATTAGGCCCGCAAGATGCATGGTAGCGCCGGGTAAGCGGTGGAGAGAGCGCGGAGAGTGGGATAGGCACTGTAAAGTCGCTTGCTAAATTGGTAGAATAGAATGGACGCGCAATAGTTTGGCCGCGCCTTACAGCGGGGCCAGTACCGGCATGCAAGGAGTATTATGCGCACTGCGCTTTCTGCGGCTATTCTGACTTTCCTTCTCGCCACCACCCACTTGGTTCAGGTCCACACTGGTGGTGGCACTGACGTTGGCGCTGAAGTTGGCGCTGTCGATATACCAGGCACGCCCGGTGCTGCACAGGTGCTGCCCACGCCCAACCTTGGCAAATGCCGCACCGTTATGCAGGAAGTGCCTTTTCTTTACAGCACCCAGCTTTACGGTGATGCGCTCGAGTCTATCGCGCTGGTACCACAGCCGCAAAGCACACCTGGCATTCTGAACGGTCTGGTCGGCTGGGGGGTGGGCGGGCACCGCGGGCCGGGGCCTGAGCGGCCCCTCATCAGAGGCCTGCATGTCGACACGGTCGGGGCATACAGCTGGCAGCCCGTGTCGTTCCCCTTCAGCCATCCCTACTCGACCTCCCTGAAGAGCGTTGCTGCCAGAACGAACTCCGATGCCTGGGCGGTTGGCTACTCCCAGGACGCTCTCTACTCCGGCCAACCCTTTGCATCTCACTGGAACGGCGCACAGTGGCAGGAGGTAGCGGTGCCTAACCCGGCGCCCTCCTCGGGCTTTGCGAAGCTCAACGCGGTCAAGTTCGGCCCCGGGGGCGATGTGTGGGCCTCGGGATTTTATGTGGCTAACTTCAACCAGAATTACCCGCGTCTTCCGTTCATGGTGCGCTACGACCCGGCAGCGGGTGCCTGGAGCGCGGTTGCGTTGCCGGCCCCTCTCTACGATGACAATAGGCCTGAGCGCCTGGAATTCATGGGGAACGATATGTGGGTAGTAGGTAACGGGAATATGACGGGCGATGCAGGGTCTCACCCGTTCGTGCTGCAAAAGCAGGGGGCGAGCTGGAACTACTTGTCGTTGCCGCCTGAGCTTGCAGTAGGTGGCAGCTATATTTCATCTATGTCGGGGTCGGGCAGCGGCGCCGATATGTGGATTAGCGGCTACACCCCAGCCGGGAACTATACCTTGCAGCCGCTCTTTTTCAGGTACCGCAGCAGCTCAGGCAGCTGGGAGAATATAGCGCTCCCTCCCCAGGCAGCGGGTCTGTTCGCGGCGCCGGTTGCCGCCTCCGCGGATGGCAATGTCTGGATGGGGCTGCAAGTCAGTTCTGGGAAGCCTTCGGGGATGCGATACGCGCCACAAAGCGGCACTTACATAGTTATGCCGGTAACTCCCGACCCGCACAACGGCACGGGCATAACGACCCTGGCAACATCAGGCAGCAACGTCTGGATGGGCGGCAGCTACTGGGACCCTTCGATACACGGCCTGCAGTCGGTAACGTACCGCGCAGTTGCATCGCTCGACTGCCACTGATAGCCCCTTGCCCCGTATGCATGCCAGATAGCATAGGACGGCGCGAGGCTCTCCCGCATGGAGGATTAGTGTGGTGCTGGCAATACTAAAAGAGCGAATACCGGGCGGCAGGAACAAGCTGATAACTCTCGGCGTACTGTTGTTGCTTTCGGTAGTTGGGTCACTATACGCCGTGTCAGTATACGTTGTGTCTGACACTCCACCTGAAATACCGATGTTTCCGGGTGCGCGCCTCATAGAGAGCCATGCGTATCTGAATGCTTTTTCGGATGAGCACCTGATTACGCGCAGGGTGATGGAGGTAGAGGGCGACTTGGCTGCCACTCGTGGGCAGTATGAGGGAATGCTGACGTATGCTGGCTGGGGCAGTCAGGTATTGACGCTTGGTTGTAGATACGATGGTGGAGATTTCGGCTTCAGCGTGACCACCGTAGGCAAGCCAGCGCATGTTAGACAGAAGAATGACTCGATAGGAGTTGTTGACTATTTCTACGTGGACGACGATACCACGAACATACAGATGGCTCTTTATAAGCCTTTTCCCGTGCGCAGCGACTGTAATAATTGATGACAGCTGTTGGGCGCAAGAATAGGTAGCATATCCCCCTGCTCATTTATGCCTGGAGAGTTAGTGCAGTGATGGAAATAGTGCAAAAGCGAATACCGGGCGGCAAGAATAGGCTGATAGTTATTGGCCTACTGCTACTGCTTTCGAAAGTTGGGTCACTCTTCGAGGTTGTTATGAGAGCATTGACCGGTAGGCCGAGAGCCATCGGGAGTACGACGCGATGAGCGACCAAGAACCTGCCGATTACTAATCTCACGAAGGAAGGTACGGGCCCGCCTTGCTCGATATCAGCGATTATCTACCGGAACTACCACTACATCTGCTCGAGGGCCTTCAGGTCAGCCTCGCAGGGTACGACGCTGGTGACCTGCTCGCCTCGGTAGGCGCCCTCCACCTGGTGAGCGAGAATGCAGGCGCATCTCTCAGACTTGAAGTGCTCGCCCACTTGGCGCTGGGGGTTGGACCATCTGAAGGGAAACCCGCTATTTCAAGCTCCGAATTAGCGGCTCTGTGCAATGAAACTGCACTCGGGCAGGGTCTTTTCTTGGAGATGGAAGACCCGTTCGATAATCCGTTCACCGATGCTTTCGCCTTCTATGGTGGCTCATACACCGTATTCCCCGGCTCGTTTGACGAGACGACCTTCGTCCTTCGCCAGCTTGTGTGTGCACTCTTCCAGGGAGCTTCACCGTTCCCAAACCAGGCTTTTGCTGATGAAGCTCGCTCTCTGCTCCACTCTGTACTGCTCCTTAGCGATACCATTGCCCGGCGCGCCGAGTTGCCCAGGGGTGTCGAGCCTTCTTCCGACGTTGGTCAGCCCATCGTAGTACCCCCGGATGCGGAACTCGATGCTATGAAGCGGGTAGTGACTTTCAAATATAGCGATGTTCAGCAACTACTGGGTCAGCCTGGTCTGGAACCGTCAGCACTACAGCGTCTGGTCACGAACATCGGCAGCATATCTCTGAATACCTATAGTCGTGAGTATGGGCCTTTGCTGTCTCAGCCGGTAGTCGACACTGGAACTGAGTACATAGTGGCGCTTCCCGGCGCGCTGTTGGAGGCTGCCAGGGATGCTCTGGTGCAACTGGCGCATGAGCATGATGTCGTTCCTGAGCTGGCTCGGCGCTTCAATGCGGCGGTATTGTCGGCAGTCAAAGAATCACTCCACCTGATGGGAAATATTCCGGTGCAGGGTGGTTTACCGATTCGCCCGGACCTGCCAAATGCTCGTGATGCCGTGTATACGCTGGACACTGATAAAGCCCTTTACGTACTTCTCATCACGGACCCGATGCTCGGCTATGATGCACAGCACCCACATGCCCATTGGTCCGACGAATGGTTTGAGCGAGTCGAAAGCAGAGTGGCTGACGTTGAGCGTTATCTCCTTACGATGGACATCCCACCCAACGAAGTTCTGTCTCTTGTGCTGGCACAGGGTCTATATCGCATGACGGTTAGCAGCGCACCGGGTGCAGACCCTGCGGATGCGCCGCTGATGCTGAACATGAGCGCAGCTGATTTGCATAATATTGGCCACCTGGAACGGGGCAAGCCTCTGGTGCTTTGGCAGTACGCCCAGGCTGACCGCCTGCTTCGTCGCAAGACTGCTGTGTTTGCGCCTGGTGGAGAAATCGAAAAGTTTCAGCTCTATCGGGAGAACCACTACAGTTTCTATCATGACGATGATGAACGGCCTGCATGGGTCAATATCCTCCCCGGGAGAATTGGCGAGCTAAGGCGTGAACTGGTGCGCACCATGGATATCCATGCAGCACCCTCCTTTCTTCCAGGTCAGTACATCGAGGTTGCTCTGGCCTATGGCAACCGCGAGGCACCAATATACCTTCCGATAGATGCTCTAGCTGCTGTGCGGCCTCGAGTGTTCCGAGCATCTTCTCTGGTGGAGGGACTACCGCTGCCTGTATGGGTGCTGGGACCACGATATGAAAGTGAGGAGCAGGCTGCCTTGCATGCTCGCTACCTGCAAATCGTCAACGCTATCGCTTACTGGCTGTGGCAATTCTCGCCTGTCCTGAGCAGCCCCCTGGAGGCAGTGACTGCTGAGTACACCTGCATCCGGGTAGAACTCTTTCTGGAGGCTCATGAGGCGTGGCACCGGCCACAGGCACTCGAGACGATTTCAGACGTGGGACCCGTTCCCGGTGAGGAAGCACCTCCGTTACGGATTAGCTGTGACCCCGAGCAAGGCCTGATGCGCCTGACTCTGTCCCCGAGCTTTGTGGCTCTTATTAATGCCCCGGATAATAGAGGTGAACGTGCCCTTATGGCGGCGCTTCTGGATTCTACAAGGGCTTTATTGCCCTTTGAGGTAAAAGCTGTGCTTTCCGAGCAAGCGATATCGAATGCTCTCGATATGTATGCACCACTAGGGCCAAAGAGGATGCTCCTGGCTCTAACTACGAATGTTGCGCCGGAGATGGACCCTCGCGGCCTCCCGAGGTTTCACCCCGTGCCCAGGTCCGACGAAGACCGTCTCCTTGATGAGCTGGGTGAGTATCTCGTGGTAATCGAGCAGATGCCTGTGGGGCCCGTTCGGCCTGACCACCGAGAATCTCTGCTCGATAACGCCGTGCGTTTCTACTATAGCGAGCTCAGTACGTTGGTATCTTCCCTTCGTCCCGATAATCTCCTGGAGTTCCTCGTGGCGCACCACGAAGCCATAGTGCGTGAGGTGGCCGAGCATCGTCTCACAATGCCGACCCGCGTGGCATGCTTTGCCCAGGACACGAGCATGGTAGTGCGTTTCAGCGAGGAGATGCTGCAGTTCGCAGAAGCGGGGACGGCCAGCCGCTTCATTATAGAGTATGTTGCCACATGTCCTCCACGGGGCCGAAGGCCTCTCAGCTACAGCGTGTATAACCGCATGCTCGCGCTCGGCTCTCAAATTGTCAACCAGGGCTTCACCAGGGACCTTATTCACAACACGCTGGCCAACATACAACTTGAAATATTGCCGTCGGGTAGACTTGGCTTGGATAGGTCCGAGTATGAGCGTGCATGCGCCGTGTATATCCCGTTGTTTACGAGCGGCGAGCTGCAGCGCGCCACACGAGCGTTCGGCCGTTATTGGGAAGCCTCGAACGATGAGGTGCACGATGCGGCGCGTTCTTCCGTAGAACCTGACCGCCAGATTGAGGAAGCGCTGCGTGCTGAGTTCGGTTACACCTTCACCGAACTGCTGGCGTTTACAATTGAGGCAATATTGCTATCGCAAGAGAGAACCGCCAACAAATCAGCCTGTGTATCTATGCCGGTGGACGAGTTCGTGCAGGTAATGAGTGCACGCTTGGGTTGGGGGCCGCAGCAGGTCAGCAGCATGGTCATTGCTCTTACCTTGGCACCACGCGTCGATTTCCTCTCGCCTGAGCCGCCGTTTAAGCGCAGCGATGTTTACCCATGGCGGTTCAATCGCAGGTTGTCGTATCTGCGTAAACCGTTCCTCTACCGCAAGCGGGACGGCTTCGTGGAGTTGGTATGGGGACCGCGTCATTTACATAACGCCTGGGAGTATGTGCTGCAGCTTTGCCAGTCGGGAAGATTGCAACCCAGCAGTGAGGAGATGCGTCGACTCCTGGGTAGAGTAAATAAAGAGGCAGGTAGTGCTTTCAACGACGAAGTAGCCAACCTTTTCCGCAAGGTGCCAAATCTCGTGGTGAGGACTCGCGTGGGTAAGAGCGCAGGAATAGGGTACCCGGAAGAGCGCCTTGGAGATATCGACATACTTGTAGCCGACCCCAGGAGGCGCACAATAAAGTTGGTCGAGTGCAAAGACCTCGCTATTGCCCGCACTGCCCACGAGATGGCACTTGAACGGAAGGCGCTGTTCGAGGGTAGGGCTACAAAGCTATCTGCAGTGGAGAAGCAGGTAGTTCGTGCTCAATGGGTCCGCCAGAACCTGTTGGGGGTCCTCTCATGGCTCGGTCTTGACGCGGCCGGGGAATGGAGTGTCGAACCATTTATCATTGTAAACATGGAACTGATTACTGCCTATCTGGTACAGCCGGCGGTGTCTGTACTATCTATGGAAGAACTCAGCAGCAGCTTGGCTGGCGAGCACACTGTAGAGGTGCCCCGTTAGACAAACGAACACCTGAAGCGTTGTCCAATGTACCTGGAATGAAGAGGTTGCCGTGACTATCGCTAGCCATACCAGAATTGGAGGCATATGACTAACCGTGAGCAATTGATAACAGGCATAGTAGCCGCGGCTGTGACAGCGGTAGGCGCACTAGCCCTGAACCCTACTGTGAGAAGTGTCGGCCTGAACATCGGTGGTGGGCTGGCTACATTTCACTCAGGGGTACATAGATATAGTCGCTCGCCAGGCGTCTGTATCGTGGGTGCTGGACCCGACATTCAGCGTGCGCTTAGGGAGGCATTTCCAGCGCTCTGCGTAGCTTAGAGGCGACTCTGCAGCATGCTATCGCCGCGTAGCGGGGCTCCAATCCGGCGATGTGCGGCAGGTAACCCACATATACCCTCGCCGCTGGCTACTGACCTTATGTAACTCGATGAAGGGCCGGCAAGAGCGGGGAGCAGCGGTAACTGTCAGCATCTCCAGCCGTCTTCTAACAGTAAAGGATTCGCGCCGCAGTCGCTATTACAGCACGTGGCTTCGAACTATACATTCTGACCTAGATAATGAACCCACATAAGCACCGTTTGCACGACCTGATGCGCTGCTCTGTCTACGCTGCGCCAACGTATGACAAGTAACGTTGGCTTAGCTTAGGGCTCCTGTTGAGCGTCGGCATTTGATGAGCCCCGTGGCAAGAGCACGGTGAATGTACTCCCCACACCTTCCTGGCTCGCCACGGTTATGCGGCCACCGTGCTGCTCAACTAGCTGCTGCGCACCCGCAAGTCCGACACCCGTGCCGCCGATAACTCCCCTAACGTTTGCACCCCGTCGGTACAACTCGAATACATGTGGCAGGTCATCAGCTGGTATGCCCATGCCCTCGTCCTCGACGGTTAGTACGGCCACCCCACCCTCAGTTTGCCCATCAGACGCTTCGTCAGTCTCCTGAGTGAATGAGCCTTTTTCGTACCCTATACTAATCTTGACCACTCCACCTTGAGGGCTGTACTTGACCGCGTTGGAAATCAGGTTATCAAGCACCTGCTCCAAACGTGCCGGGTCCCAGTAGCCGAATAGCTCTGGGCTCTGTGCCTCAATCATCAGTTTGTGTCTGTCAGTACGTGGTTGGTGTGACGCTACCACGTTGCGCGCCAGAGCCACCAGGTCTACATGCTGTGGCGTGATGCTGAACGATTGCCCCCTTTGAATATGCGGTCCGTTTGTTAGGTCCTGAAGAAAGTTGTCTATTCTGTTTGCAGCATCAATGAGCTTTGTCAGGTCGCTCGTCAGCTGCACAGGGTCGAGCATAATGCCTCGCGCTATACGCATCTGGAGTAACTGGCTCATACCTTTTATAACGGTCGTTGGGCTCCTCAGGTCGTGAGACACAACCAGAAGCATCTCTTCCTGGGCACGTAGTGCCTGCTCCGCTACTGCTCTCGCCTCCTCCGCGATGGCAAGTAGCCGTACTCGCTCTTCCTCGGCTTTCTTTCGCTCCGAGATATCTACCATGGTTATGATAGCGCCCACCACCCGACCATCGACAATCTTCGGTGCGCATGAGCAAAGTGCAGGTAGAGGCGAGCCGTCTTTATGCCAGAGCGTTACTTCTACCAGCCGCCTGGTCACACCGTCACGGAGTACATTACATATCGGGCACTGTTCAGCAGGGTACGGGCTGCCGTCAGGGTACTTGTAGTGGATAAGGTTGTGCTTATTCCGACCCAGGCACTCTGAAGCCGTGTAGCCAAGGAACTCTAATGCTGCAGGGTTGATAAAGGTGCAGTTACCATCACTATCTATGCCATATACACCCTCTGCTGCGGCCTCGATTATGGTGGCACTGCGCAAACGCTCAGCTTCCAGTGCTCTTTGTGTTTGCTTTCGCTGAGATACGTCTCTGATTTGCGAGAACATTGCCGTGCGCTGCCCATTCTCAACAATAAACGAGTAGCTAACCTCGACTACACCGGTGCTACCATCTTTGCGGAGTATTGAGCTTTCCACGGTTGGGGCAATCTCGGGGCTGGCAAACGTCTCCTTATATAGTTCAACTGCCTGAGCACGGTCATCTTCGGGGAAGATAATGGCGAAACTTTTGCCTACAACCTCTTCATGGGAGTACCCGTACAGCTCGCAGTACGCAGGGTTTGCCGCTATTACCACGCCATCACGGTCGGACACGACCATTGCATCAGCAGCAAAGTCCCAGGTGGCACGTAGAATGTGCTCGTCGGCCGGCAGCATAGTCGCGCTGCCCGGCTGCCGAACACCATGATTACCATTTCTATTATCGCTACCACTATCCAAGGAAGAAATATCCAAGACCATGCCCCATTCTGCCCATGATGTACATCATGGTACTTATCTACAAGCTGCAGTGTAAACGCCACACTAAACGTTACACCTTGACTTGCTACGACCGAAAGCCCAGGACATTGCCGCACGACAGTCTACACGAAGGGCACAAAAACCCACAAGTCATACTACTCGCTACCGTATTATAACGTTTGCGACCCTATTTTGGATAGCTAGGACCCCCGAAGGTGGCAACAAGCATGCCATGTGATGTGTGTCGGTGTTACCCCTGTGTCGCACGCGAAGGCTCGCCCACGCCACGCAGGGCTTTTTGCTATTGCTTTGTCCATTTGCCGGACTTGCGACACCCGCTGGACTGCGGACTTGTGCTCATTGGTATAGAACATGCTAAGCAGTGCACGTTCGGGGTGACACGCATATTTTACGCAACTATATGCCCCAAAGATAGGACAATCCGGTAATGCACGTGTGCTCGTGCTGTTTTGATGAGGGTAGTTAGGGAGAAGGTAAATGGGGAAAAAGACCATACTGGTAATTGACGACGACCCCACCATATTAGCACTTATCGCTGATATATTAGCCGACGCAGGATACGAGACAGTAATTGCAACGGACGGTGGTGTAGCCTACCAGGTACTTCAGTGGGCGCGACCTGACGCCATCGTAGTGGATTTGCAGATGCCGACCGTGACCGGGCAGGAGTTTGTTCTGCGCGTCAGAAAAGAGGCAGCAGACCTACCTGTGGTTGTAGTATCGTCCCACCCTAATGTGGATAAGGAAGCGGCGAAGGTAGGGGCGAGTGCTTACGTCCGTAAGCCATTTGATATCGATATGCTGCTCACCACAGTAACAGCAGTTGTGCCTTAGCACGTTTTTCATGCTGAGTTCACACTCTATGAATCATTCTAACATGGCACACTCGCCGATAGAACGGAGCATAGGGCTCACGGACGCTACAGGGCGATAGGCCGAAGGGGCTGCGCAACTTGCGGAAGATGGTGTCCGAATAGCAAGAGTGCTACACGAGCAGAGCGTCGAGAGCGATGAGCAACTGGCAAGAGCCGAAGGAATTGCCGGACGATTGATGCAGACGAACGAAACGATACAAGCGCTTACAGACAAAGCATCGTTCAATAAAGGAAAGCGAAAGGACAGCTCGAGAGCGGGAGAAGTAGAAGTAGAGGGGTAGTCGGGCACGATAAGGCAAGCGAAGGGGCGTGCTCCAGCTCAACGGCCTTCTACTGTGAAGATGCGACATTGTATAATCCTTACTGAAGTCGCCGGCTGAATTGTGCTTGTAGCACTCTTATCCTGTGTTACTCCAAGACATAGCATAAACAATCCAGGGGAACGTTAGGCACTGGCTGCATTCCTCCCCGCTTGTCGTTCGTCTGCTTTGCGGAAAAGAAAAAGGAGGCACAGTATTGGACAATCTTCCAGGCTCTCAAGGTTCCCCGGACTCTATTCAATCTGAACATGACCAGCCTCAGCGACCTCTAGGACCTGTAGGACCTGTAGAACCTCGGGAGGCTACAGGAACCAAAGAGGGTCCAAGGGCTAAGTTGCTCCGCCGCGTGCCGACCGGGATTAGGGGCCTGGATACTATTCTGCATGGCGGCTTCTTTAGTAGCGGTATTTATCTCATCGCTGGAGAGCCAGGAAGCGGCAAGACCATCTTGAGCAACCAGATAGCGTTCAATCATGTTGCTTCGGGCGGACGTGTAGTATTTACCAGCCTTCTCTCCGAGACACATGCTCGCATGTTCGCGCAACTTAGCTCATTGTCGTTCTTTGATGAGGGACCCATAGGTGGTGCCCTCTACTATATTAGCGGCTATGGCGTGCTGCAGAAGGACGGTCTAAAGGGACTTCTCTCTCTCTTGCAAAGCGCCATCCAGGACCACCAGGCTACCTTGCTGGTCATAGACGGGATAATGCATGCCGAGCCCTTCGCCTCATCCGGACCGACTATCAAGGAGTTTGTCCATTCTTTACACCAGTATGCTGAGGCTAGCGGTTGCACCATACTTCTGCTCAGTTCTCGCGGCAGTGGCACCGGCAGTGGCACCGGCAATGGTAATAAGGCCGTTGAGAGCGACCGTGTTAGCCTTGAGACCACAGTTGATGGCGTGATTGAGCTCTGCCGTGAGCGTGTAGGTATGCAGTCAGTTCTGGAACTGGAAGTGCAAAAGTTCCGCGGTAGTGCCCACAGGCGTGGCGCGCACACAATGGAAATCACCGGTAACGGTATAGAAGTATACCCGCGGACCGAGCTACTTCTATCATCGTCTGCATCATCAGCATCTTCGGTGCAGGCTATTAGAACCGGTCCAGCAAGTCGTGAGCGCTTACCTTTTGGCATTGAGCGGCTTGACGAGATGTTGCTTGGTGGATTATTACATGGCTCTACCACCGTGCTTCTTGGCCCACCCGGCAGCGGTAAAACCCTGCTGGGGTTGCACTTCCTGGCGGAAGGCGCACGCCGCGACGAGCCTGGCCTGTACTTTGGTCTAAACGAGCCGCCACCCCTCGTTATTGACGCGGCAGACGAGATTGGTCTGGATTTCACTGGGTTTGTCAGTGAGGGGCGAATAGAGATATTCTGGCAGCCCGCCCTTGAAGCTTCTTTGGACCTGCTCGCTCAGGACGTGTTAGCCACTGTGCGAGAGCGGGGAGTAAAGCGGCTATTTATAGACGGGCTTGATGCGTTCAGCGACGTGAGTGCATACAGTGAGCGCCTCGCTCTATTTCTGACAGCACTGACTTACCAGTTACGTGCTCTCGGTGTCACGACCCTGACATCTGTAGAGCTAGAACACCTTTTCGGGCCAACGGTGGAGATACCGATAAAGGGAGTGTTCGCCATAGTAGAGAACATCATCTTTCTGAGGTATGTGGAACTGCGGGCACAGCTCTACCGCTTTATTTCTGTCCTGAAAGCGCGTCGGAGCAAGCATGACCTGGCCATACGCGAATTCACTATAGGTGAGGCGGGTATCGAAGTATCAGACGCCTTAGCGAGTGCCGAAGCTATACTCACAGGTCTGGCACGCCCATTGCCTTTGAACGAAGAGCCAATTCAAGGAACGCGGTAAGGAACCGTGCATGCAATCAATCCCCCAGCTTAGCAAATTGCTAGAGCGAACAATTCTGGTGCCGGCGAACATTATGAAGATGATACTGGTAGTCGATGATGAACTATCTATCGTTGAGGTAGTCGCAACCCTGCTGGAACAGGAAGGTTACAAGGTACTTACCGCCGCCGGCGGTAAGGAAGCCCTCGCGTGCCTTGAGAAGAACAAAGTAGATTTGGTACTGTCCGATATGATGATGCCTGTTATGGACGGCAGAGAGCTGTGTAAGCGGATAGGGGCAGACGCCACACACAGCGCTATCCCTGTTGTACTGATGAGCGGCACACATTCTGCTGCTCATCTTGATGGTTGCCGGTATGCTGCATTTCTCGGTAAACCGTTCGACATGCAGAAACTACTTAGTGTTGTGGCGTCGGCGCTTAGAGAGAAGTGAGCGATGGGCGGTGGCTGGTAGGCGGTGGGCAGTAGACGTGGAGAAGGTCGCATGATAACCGCGTCCAGGCCCTACGCCAATCTAGTGACTCTAAGTATACCAGGGTGCTCCGCATAAGGAAGTCACTCGGTCCAGACGTGCTGCGTGAGTTGGTCAAATACTGCTGCAGCCTGGACAACATCAGCTTGCCGTCTAATCGGTACTAGCCTTATCCTGCCAGCTCATAGACACTCTGCTTGTGTAGGTAGTACCTATAATGTATCTGCAGTGATGGGTATCTAGGGAGGGGTTCCTGATTACTCCTCGCTGTTCTCGTGCTTACAGTAGATGGTCCTGCTGTGATAAGGGTGGTCGATTTTCCTCATTTCTTTGTTATAGGCTCGCTGGGCTATTTCCGCGGCATATCGGGACGGGTCCACATGGTAAGTAAGGCGCACCCGTCTCGCGAAATAGCCCGAACTACCTGCTGGGTGTCTGGCAGTTGGGATAGAAAGTGTTGGCCACTATCTTTGAGGTTTGTCCCCGAGTGGCGTTGGCGTTGGGCCGGAAGTATGGCAGGTTGCCATTGCCGCACGGCTCGCCAACGCTGCCACAAGGATAGCCGTTGATAATGGTGCGAGACGCCAACCTCTGTACGAAATCGTAGAACGTTGAGCCTGGCGCTACATCCTCGAACAGCTGTGCACCTGCAGGCTCGTTGAACCCCGCGGCGTTCGACACTATCTTCGATATCTGTCCTCTCGTTGCGTTGGCATTAGGTCTGAAGTATGGCAGGTTCACTGCATTACATGGCTCACCCACGCCGCCACATGGGTAACCATTGATGTAGTTTCGAAATGCTAAGCGTTGTACGAACTCATAGAAAGTTGAGCCTGGTAGTAGGTCTGCAAACATTTGTGTACCTGCCGGTTCTGAATAACCCGCAGCGTTTGATACAATCTTAGACAGTTGCGCTCTTGTGACGTTGCTGTTCGGACGGAACGTGCAGTCTACGTAGCCCGATACGATGCCTCGGTTTACGAGACATGTGATGTATGGGTGGAACGTCGAGCCTGGTGGCACATCGCTGAATTGACCCGGTGCGCAGGGCAGAGGTGTCGCTGTGGGTATCGCTGTAGGTGTAAGGGAAATCCACCCCTGTTCGTGCCATATTCCAAAGTGGTTGGAAAGCCTTGCACCTGCTACGGTGAAGTCGCCCCCAACGTACACATCAGCGCCATTTGCCGCTACTACGTAGGCGAGACTGCTCACCCCGGCACCAAGGGCAGACCATGATGTTCCGTCCCATTTTGCTACATGACTCGCCGGTGCGCCGCCCGCCTGGGTGAAGGAGCCACCTACATATACATTCGTGCCGCTTGCTGCTACTGAATAGGCAAAATCATTCACCCCGGCACCAAGGGCAGACCATGATGTTCCGTTCCATTTGGCTATGTTATGGACAGTTTCACCGCCTGCTGTAAAGAAACGGCCACTCGCGTACAAGTCAGTGCCAGTCGCCGCTATCCCCCAGAGAACATCATCCACCCCGGCACCAAGGGCAGACCATGATGTTCCGTTCCATTTGGCTATATTACTTGCCGGTATGCCACCCGCCTGGGTAAAGTGACCTCCCACATACACGTCCGTACCCCTCATCGCTATCGCATAGACCCCATCATTCTCTGCACCCCCAACCCCATCGCCAAGGGCAGACCATGATGTGCCGTTCCATTTGGCTATATTACTTGCCGGTATGCCACCCGCCTCAGTGAACTTGCCACCCACGTAGACATCGCTGCCGCTTACCCCTATGGCATTGACAAAAGAACCACCCCCCACATTACCTATTCCATCACCGAGGGCAGACCATGACGCCCCGTCCCATTTCGCGACAAGGCTGGCAGGTATACCACCCGCCTGGGTGAAGAAGCCACCCACGTACACGTCCGTGCCGCTCACCGCTATCGCATAGACCCAATAATTGACCCCGCTACCGAGAGCAGACCATGTTGTTCCGTCCCATTTTGCGATACGGTTAGCAGGTATACCGCCTGTCTCGGTAAAGTACCCACCCGCATACACGTCCGTGCCGCTCACCGCTATAGAATTGACCAAGTGGTTCATTCCGACCGCGAACCTATCGTCCCAGTTCTCATCACCCGGGTCATGAGGGGAGTAGAGAGTGCCAGAGGGAAGGCTCGATGGTTGTCCTACTTTGCCTGTTCGTACAAATCGAGGTTGAGCACGTTGAGCGCCGAGCTCAGAGGTCATTTGCCAGCCTGCAGGGTTGAGGCTGCCGCTGAAGCCGCTCCCGACGTTCAGCGTCCCATTGTCGTTGAGCAGCCTTCCTAGAGGAGTAGGTGGTGGCTCCACTTGCTTCAGCCCCGCACGCGAGTTGTTGGTGGGCGCTGCGAAGCCCTGTGAGCCCAACAGAAATGCTATGCCTAACACTACAAAAGTGGCAACAATGCCCAAACGGTACGATAGAGCAAGCTGCGCAGAGTGTGGTTGTTTCACGGAATTACTCCTATGGATAGCCGGTTCAAAAGTGGACGCATTCACGAGCTCCGCATGCAATTCGCAAGTGCAATATCGAGCGTGTTTATGACTTGTGGACCTCTGAGCGGGCTACTGAGAACGCCAGGTGCTACTTGCCGGCCTTATACACCCTAACGATGTAGTTGCACACCACTGGCTCGGCACAACAGTGCGGGAATTGTGTAAGGTACGTACTCTGATAGCCATACTCCTGTTATGAGTATTCTGGATTAGCCGTCTCAGCGAATGATTGAAGTTGCAGTGCCTGATGGAGTGCTGGTTGCTGCGGGTGTGATACTTGGTGTAATGGCAGGTGTAGTTGTTGGTATTGTCGTAGTTGTTGGGCTGGGGGTAACGCCAGGGGTAAGCGTAGGTGTAGGCTGGGTACGCGCCAATTGCACTATCTTTGCCGTCTGGCCTCGGGTTACGTTGCTACTGGGCCGGAAGTAGGGCAGGTTGCCGGGCCCAATGCACGGCTCCCCGGTGCTGCCGCAGGGATAACCTGAGATGATAGTTCTACTGTAGAGGCGACTTACATAGTCGTAAAAGGTCGAGCCTGCAGGCACGTCCTGGAACTGCTGACCCGTCACAGGCTCGTTCCAATTGAACGCAAGTGATACCATTTTAGACAGTTGGCCTCGTGTGACGGTGTTGCCGGGCCGGAAATATGGCAGGTTGTTCGGGGCGTTACATGGTTCGCCAGGGCCGCCGCACGCATAGCCGTTTATGATATTCCTGGCCGCCATTCTCTGAATATATGTGTAGAAGGTGGAGTTTGGCGGCGCATCTTCGAAGGTCTGGCCGCTTACCGGGTCGTTGAAGCCCGCGGCGAGAGATACAATCTTACTGATTTGCCCACGTGTGCTGCTGCTATAGGGATTGAAGCAAGGTATCCAGAGGTTATTGGTGCAAGGAGGAGAGGTGGTGTACCCCGAGAGGATAGCATCATCATTCAGTGCCAGCACAGGTGCATAGAAATAGTCAGTTGGGCATACATCAGTGAAACGCTCGCCGGGACAACGTGGAGGTTCTGGTGTTGGAGTGACAGTGGGCGTGGGTGTCATGGGACATGGATTGTACCTCTCGACTAGCGTACTGGATAGGTACGTGATGGTATCCCCGTATGCTCCCGCACCCCACACATCGCTGCTCGATAGCGCAGCTACTCCATTTAGGCCGCCCACACCAGGATTTGGAGCTTCACTCCATGTACTGCCGTTCCAATGAAGGGCGAGTTTTTCGTAACCGTTGTCCACCCTGCTACCCACAGCCCAAACATCGGCTGTGGATACCGCAGCTACTCCCCTTAGGCCGCCCACACTGGGACTTGGGACTACGCTCCATATACCACCGTCCCAGTGCATTATCGTAGTACCCACTGCCCAAACGTCGTTCGAAGAGATAGCATCGACACTCATCAGTTCGTTGCCAGCCTGCGGATTGGGACTTGGCACTATACCCCACACACTACCGTCCCAGTGCAGAGTAAGCGTTTGGTAAATGTTGGTAATTGAATAACCCACAGCCCATGCATCGCTCGCGGATATCGCCGTTACTGCACTGAGGTAGGTGGTTGTACCAAGATTGGGACTTGGCACTACACTCCATACATTACCGTTCCAGTGAAGGGTCAAGGTCTCGTATGGACCGAAGTAACCAGTGGTATTGATGACCCCAACTGCCCACACATCGCTCGAAGATACCGCGTCGACTGCGAGGAGAAGGTTGTTGTCCTGACCGGAAGTGGGACTAGAATTGGGACTTGGCACTACGCTCCATGTAGTCCCGTCCCAGTGTTCTATCAGCGTTCGATATCTGGAGATGTTGTCCCTCAGGTAATAGCCAACGGCCCAGACGTCGCTTGATGAAATCGCGGTTACTCCATAGAAAAAGCTTTGACGTAAACCGACATTGGGGTGCGGTACTATACTCCACAAACTACCGTCCCAGTGCTCAATCAGCGTGTGCACAGAATTAGCCTGATGACTATTGTGCAGGCCTACAGCCCAGACATCACTCGCGGATATAGCGTCGATTGCAAAGAGCTCATTAGAGTCTCCTTCCACATTAGTGCTGGGAACTACTTCCCAGTTGGGACTGCAATCAGGCATGTAAGGCTCAGAAGGAAGTGCAGGCATCAAATCAGGTGCCGGTGAGAGTGACAACTTGGGCAACGCAGGTGCAGAAGTTGGAATAGGAGCTGAACCTGTTTGACTGGCAGAAACCTGGCCTATTACGTCGAGGCTCGACAACAAGAGTGTAAAGAGTGAGAAGGATGCAACGAGTACAAATTGCGTTTTAGATAAAGGTTCTTGATTGAGCATATTATTCTCCTGGTAGGAACCACCTTCTACCGACAGTGAGCAAGTCTAACAGACCACACACCCCATATCAATAAATAGACGATTCACTTGCCATGCTAACATAATTGTTTACTACGGGTAACTTGCGCTATTCGTTTACACGTTATGTGTATTGAGCATGGCTATTGCGTCTCGTCCTATCAACAAACAGAATAGGCAACAGTACCGACGACATTCGAGGGCCATCATGGCAATCAGATGTTACCGCTAAAGGCATCACCGCGTAGGTCTGTTAGGCGGACCAGTACGCGACCGGTAATCGCAGCATAGACAACCACCCCGGCAGCAAGGGACAGGAGCCCCTACAGCGCAACGTGGAGCGAACGGTCGAGAGACCCGGAAGTTGCCCCTGCGAAGATGCCATCCACTGCCTGGATAGTTAGCAGCCCGGCTACGCAGCCGATGATGCTCGCAATAACCCACTCGCGTGACTTCCTCGTATATCGTGCCAGCGTCCTGCCCTGTGCCACGCTGCCGAGCAGAATTCCCGGTACCGCGAACAAGAGCGATGCTGCGCTCCAGCGCTGCGCCAGGGCAGGTATCAGAGCAACCACAATCCCGGCTGTCGTGGCGGCAGCCCAGAGCATCCAGTGCGTGTACCCCATCAGCACCCGAATGAGCACCCCCTGCACTACTCCCACGAGCGGCGGAACTACGAATATCAAGCCGCAAAAGAAGATAGCTAAAGGAAAGACCGAGTTATCACCGGAAAAGGCATAATCCGGGAGGGAGGCGAGGTAAGCGTCCATCAGGCCGACCACCAGCAGCACGCTTGCCAGGGTGAATGCTATCCAGCCAACAAGAATGACCCAAGAGGGCCGCTGAACCACAGCCGCCCCGGTACCTGTAGGTATCGCCATGTCTCGACCTCCTGGTTGAATAGACGAGCGTCATAAAGCCTCTTACAGCGCAATTGTAGCACGGGGAGAAGGCTGTAGTATCGGTAAGTATACCTGTCTTTATCCCTGGGCATGACAAACACCACTAGGTACAACTACCTATAGCGCCGATGTTGGCTTCACTACGGCAAGCACTCATAATTAGCTCAATGCTCAATCTGACTGCGCCCCTTCTATATGAGCCGCTGTCATGTCAACATGACGTTCTGGCTCCTACCTGCGGCGTAATCCTCCGAGCCTCGTCCACACTTGTTGCTTTTGCGCTCTACCTAGTCGCGCCTTTCGGCGTCAGCGTACTCCTGAACGACCTCTTCTTCATTCATGCAAAGTGGACAACCAAAGCCCGCAACGTGTACCCCTTTGATGCCATTGTCACCTAACCTCTGAACACTTCTGCTCTATATTCATGCAGTTAGGGTGATAGCAGGCTTCCTATTTTTAGCGTAGCATGCCTTGTCAGTCAAGCAATCGTAGGTAAGGCAAGGCTTATCGTTGTGCCCGTGTCTGGCAGTTGGGGAAGAAGGTGTTGGCCACAATCTTTGAGGTTTGCCCTCTCGTAGCGTTGGCGTTGGGACGGAAGTAGGGCAGATTGCCACCACCGCATGGCTCACCTGGCCCTCCACATGGGTAGCCGTTTATGATAGAGCGCGAGGCGAGCCGGTATATGAAGTCGGAGAATGTCGAACCTAGCGCTACGTCCTCGAAGAGTTGCGCTCCTACCGGGTCTGAGAAGCCGGCAGCATTAGACACTATCTTCGATATCTGACCACGAGTGGCGTTGTTGTTGGGACGGAAGTACGGTAGGTTCCCTCCCCCACAAGGTTCTCCCACACTGCCACAAGGATAGCCGTTGATGTAGCCCCGTGACGCCAACCGCTCTACGAAATCGTAAAAGGTAGAGCCCGGTGCTACATCCTCAAAGAGCTGTGCTCCGGCAGGTTCTGAGTAAGATGCGGCATTTGACACTATCTTTGAGAGCTGCCCTCTTGTGACATTGTTGTTGGGGCGGAAAGTGTTATCTGCATAGCCATTCACGATACCACGGCAGGCCAGACACCTGACGAACGGATAGAAAGTAGAGCCCGGCGGTACATCGATAAACTCGAGAGTGCAGGGCGTCGGTGGGATGGCTGTAGCTGTAGCTGTAGATGCGACGGTGCCTGTAGGTGGCACTGAAGTAGATGTAGGTGGAACGGGTGTGCCGCTGGGAGGCACCGGCGTAGTCGTAGTAGGCATAGATGGTGTAGGCATAGGCGTACTAGTGTTGGTGGGTTGCACAGGCGTGGCTGTTGGTGTGCTAACAACCCCGTCAGATACCTTCGTCACAAACGCATCACTCCAGCCACCGCCGCCAATAGCAGGCTGGAAAGGGTTCTGTAGCGGGAAGTTGGTGGAGTTGGTATAGCCCGTCAAGTAAGCACTACCGGAAGTGTCCACGGCTATGGCGTCGCCGTAGTCGAAATAAATACCACCCAGGTAGGTGGAGTAGAGCAGGGTTGAACCTGTGGGGCTAAACTTCGTGACAAAGGCGTCAGATTGGCCGCCTAGAGACTGCTGGAAAGGGATTTGTAGCGGGAAGTTGGTCGAGTTAGTCTCGCCCGTCAAGTAAGCACTGCCCGCTTCGTCCACTGTTATGGCTTCACCCCTGTCAAAACTACCACTCCCACCGAGGTAGGTGGAGTAGAGCAGGGTTGAACCACCGGGGCTAAACTTCGTTACAAATGCATCATAGTCACCCCCGCCATAGGTAGGCTGGAAAGGGTTCTGTAGCGGGAAGTCGGTGGAACCGGTATAGCCTGTAACATAGGCACTACCTGAGATGTCTACGGCTATGTCGTAGGGGACATCGGTGATGCCCAAATCGCTCCCACCGAGGTAGGTGGAGTAGAGCAGGGTTGTGCCGCCGGGGCTGAACTTCGTTACAAATGCGTCACCCACGCCGCGGAAAAGCGGCTGGAATGGGTTCTGTAGCGGGAAGTCGGTGGATTCCGTGTAGCCCGTTACATAGGCATTGCCCGATATGTCTACGGCTATCCCGCCCCAGCCAGCATCGTTCCCACTCCCACCGAGGTAGGTGGAGTAGATGAGGCTTGAGCCTGCAGGACTGAACTTCGTGACAAATGCATCAGTCACGCCACCGAAAGCAGGCTGGAATGGGTTCTGTAGTGGGAAGTTGGTAGACCCGGTAAACCCCGCAACATAAGCATTGCCTGAGGTGTCCACTGCTATACCCATGCCCCATTCCTGAGCAACATTACCACCGAGGTAGGTGGAATAGATGAGGGCTGAGCCTGTGGCGTTGAGTTTGGTGACAAAAACGTCAGAGTTGCCGCCGCCGTAGGCAGGCTGGAATGGGTTCTGCAATGGGAAGTCGTTGGATGTCGTATAGCCAGTTACATAAGCATTGCCCACCGTGTCTACTGCTATGCCGTAGCTGCCATCGCCGTCGCCCTGCCCGGTCCCACCCAGGTAGGTGGAGTAGAGCAGGGTTGTGCCGCCGGGGTTGAACTTCGTTACAAATGCATCGCGGGGTCCGCGATAGGAAGGCTGGTAGGGGCCCTGCAGCGGGAAGTTGGAGGAAAAAGTAGCGCCCGTCACATACGCGTTGCCCGCAGTGTCTACTGCTATGCCACTACCGTAGTCGAAATTGCTCCCACCCAGGTAAGTGGAGTATGCAAGGGTAGGGTCGATTGTGATAGGCAAGTTGTGGTCATAGCTGCCGAGCGCAAAGCCAGTGCTCTGGTCCGAGGCTACCAGGTAGCGTGCGGTCACCGCTGTGCGTGTGCCGCCTATCTCCTGCCAAGCTACGGGCACCTGCTCGGTCAGCATTACGGGGGAAGCGTCTTTGTCGGCAGCTGGTACAGCAATCTGAAGATTGCCTGCCCCGTCTACGCTTACGCTCTCAGCCCCGCTATAGCGCCATCGTATCTGTGAGGGGTCAGAGCCGGGAGAAACAGTATAGGTGCCTTTTAGCTGCCCACCTGTACCGTCGTACGTCAGACCAATGCCTGCGTATAGCTGCTCATAGTGCGCGGAAGCATATGTAGGCACGTCGCTGTGCCACCTGGAGGGGTCGTTGCCGATGAAGTAATTCACCTTGCCGGGCATCGCTTCCCCGCTACTCATCACCGTGTTCGGGTTTGCTCCAATGAATTGCAGCCGAACTACGCTGGTCATTTGCTTTGCGTCGGCTTCTTTGTCTGAGAAGGCTATAGAGGCTACGGAAGTCAGTCCGGCGAAGCCCTTCGCCCCAGAGGCTTGGCGCCCGGAGGTCGGTTGCGCTGAATGGAGAGCCAGTACGACCTCGGAGCGTGTGAAGTACATTGTCCCACCCGAAGCATGGGCCATGTACCTCACCGAAGGGTCGGTCTGCCCATGGTTAGCCTCGAACGACAGGGGCAACTTGCTGAAGTCCATAGCCGCAGCCGCAGAGGGAGCGACTGTATCGACGGCAGCAGTGGGTACCCCAGGTGTGACAAGTCCTGTTCCCAGCGGCAGCACCGCAACCGACAGCAGTGCTGCTACGCCGAGTATGGATAAAGTGTTGTTGCGCTTCCTTAGTGTGTTTAGATTGGCCATCATGACTAGCTCCTTCGCTTGCTGCCATCCGAGTTCGCATGCTGAACTACTTACTTGCTAAGCTCGCTACTTGCGCATTCTTGGAAGGGTAGCACCACACCTAAACCGGCTGGTGCTACCCTGTAAAGAGACCTCGACAATCTCAACCCACGTGCATCAAGGCGTGACACAGTTGGGGAAGAAGGTATTGGCTACAATCTTAGATGTCTGCCCCCTGGTAGCGTTTGAGTTGGGCCGGAAGTAGGGCCGATTACCAGCGTCGCATGGCTCACCGGCGCCGCCGCATGGGTAGCCGTTGATGATAGAGCGCGCGGCAAGGCGATATATGAAGTCGGAGAATGTCGACCCGAGTTCTACGTCCTCGAAGAGTTGCGCTCCTACCGGGTCTGAGAAGCCGGCAGCATTAGACACTATCTTCGATATCTGACCACGAGTGGCGTTGTTGTTGGGACGGAAGTATGGCAGGTTCCCTCCCCCGCACGGTTCTCCCACACTGCCACATAGATAGCCGTTGATGTAGCCCCGTGAGGCCAACCGCTCTACGAATTCGTAGAATGTTGAGCCTGGAACCACGTCCTCAAAAAGCCGTGCCCCTGCCGGTTCTGAGTAGCCGGCGGCGTTTGACACTATCTTAGAAAGCTGTCCCCTGGTCACATTGTTGTTGGGGCGGAATGTGTTGTCCGGGTAACCCGAGACGATACCACGGCAGGCCAGACAGCGGACAAACGGGTAGAAAGTAGAGCCTTCGGGCACGTCGATGAACTGAAGGAGACACGTGCCTGGGGTGGGTGATGGTGTGCCAGCGACCGTGGTTGGCGAGGGAGTGGAGCAGAGGTGATATCGCTCAACCAGCGTTTGCTCCATGCTACTGTTGACGTATCCTCCCACCGCCCACGCATCACCTGCATATCTTGCCTCTACCCCGTACAGGATGTCGCCGTTTGAGTCCGGGCTCGATGTCGTTACGGTGCTCCAGCTGCTGCCATTCCAGTGTTCTGTAAGTGCATGGTCGATAAAACCTGCGCTGTCATAATAGCCAACAGCCCACACATCGTTGGCTGATACCACAGCTACCCCATTGAGTTGGTTGTCATACCCGGTATTGGGGCTGGCCACAATTCTCCAGCCGGTACCGTTCCAATGCTCGGTAAGCGTCTGCCTCACCGAGCCGTTATAGTAATAGCCAACAGCCCACACATCATGGGCCGATATAGCCGATACTCCTCTGAGTTGGTTAGCGTTCGCCCCGACGCTGGGGCTGTCTACCACGAGCCACCCGTTGCCGTTCCAACGTGCGGTCAGCGTATGCGCACCATAGTTACCTACTGCCCACACATTGTTGGCTGATATTGCTGTGACCCCATAGAGTTGTGTATCACCCCCGCTGATGCCCTGCACTACACTCCAGGCGCTGCCATTCCAGTGTTCCGTCAACGCGTAATCCGTGGTTTGGCCATCGAAGTAAGACCCAACAGCCCACACATCGTTGGCTGATACCACAGCTACCGAGTTCAAGATGTTTTCATGGAGACCGGAGTTCGGGCTGAATACTATATTCCATGCGGTGCCGTCCCAATGCTCAATCAGCGTTCGCTTCACACTGCCACTGACGTAATACCCGACCGCCCACACATCGGTGGCCGATACTGCAGCTACCGAGTTCAACAAGTTGGCTTGTGACCCGTTATTCGCGCCAGGCACTATATTCCATGCGGTGCCGTCCCAATGCTCCGTAAGCGTTTGCTCTGCGCTACCGTTGAAGTAATACCCCACAGCCCACACGTCATTGGCCGATATTATCGCTACCCCGCTCAGATGGTTCACGCCTGACCCGGAGTTCGGGCTGGGTACGTACTCGAACTGCACCGAACATTGGGTAGCGGTCGCAATGGGAGTGAGTGTTGAAGTCGATGTGGACGTTGGTGTGCCGGCTGTAGGCGAGTTAGTTGCAGTGGGCGTGCTACTGAATGTGGGTGTAGTGGTCGGTGTATTTGATGGAAGTACAGGGGTAGCAGTAGGTCCTCCCGGTGTCTGGGTAGATTGTGGCGTGGAGGTAGTCAGGCAGGGGTTGTACCGTTCTACCAGCGTCTGCGCCACAAAGCCGTTGTCGTAATCACCCACGGCCCACACATCGTTGGCCGACACAGCAGCCACACCATACAATGTGCTCAGGCTTGAGGGGCTGGGATTTGACACGACCGACCAGGCAGTGCCGTTCCAGTGCTCCACCAGCGTGTGATTTCCTGAGGTGTCAATGTAACCCCCTACAGCCCACACATCGCTTGCCGCAAAGGCAGCTACTGCGTTGAGCTGGTTGTCACGACCAGGGGCCGGGCTCGTTACCACGCTCCAGGCAGTGCCGTTCCAGTGTTCTATCAGTGTCTGGCTCGACACATCGCTACTTGCGTAACCTACAGCCCACACATCGTTTGCCGATACTGCAGCTACTCCGTAGAGAAAGTTTCGGTATGTGCCCGGGCTCGGGCTTGTTGCCACGCTCCAGGCATTGCCGTTCCAGTGCAGTACGAGCGTCTGGTTCGCATCGGTGCCCGTAAAACCCACAGCCCACACGTCACTTGCTGATACTGCCGTTACTCCATTGAGGAAGTTAGTGGCACCAGGACTTGGGCTTGGTACTATGCTCCACGCGCTGCCGTTCCAGTGCTCTGTCAAAGTCTGAGTTGCATTGGTCTCGTTGCTGTAAATGCCCACAGCCCACACATCGCTTGCCGATACTGCAGCTACTCCGTAGAGGAAGTTGTTGGTTGGACCCATATTGGGGCTTGATACTACATTCCACGCATTACCGTTCCAGTGCTCGACAAGCGTTTGATAATTGCCGGTGCTATCGCTTGAATAGCGACCTACAGCCCATATATCTGTACTGGATACAGCAGCTACCCCGTACAGGGCGTTGTCGTGTGTCCCGGCGTTAGGACTCGGAACCACGCTCCACGCAACACCGTCCCAGTGTATTGTCAGCGTCTGGACTATGTTGGAGGCGTTACGGTAATCACCCACCCCCCACACATCATTGACAGAGATAACAGCTATCGCATAAATGTGGTTAGCGTCGGTACCCACATTGGGGCTGGGGACCACTTCCCAGTCAGGTCCGCAATCAGGCACATGGGGCAGATTGGGCACATGGGGCCTAGAAGGGGACAGTGGGGCGGCAGACACGAGCGCTGACGTCAGTGCTGACACGGTTGGAGCAGCTGAAACGGTACCCTTCGTAAGGATGCTGACTAAAACGAGAGCGAGGAGCAGGAAGGAGGCAATGGAAACAAGTCGCGCAGTGCGTGACGATTCTGCAGGGGGCATATTGTTCTCCTGAAGGCATACTGACATTTATCGGCAGTGAGCAAATCAACCGCACGATTGGAAGCACGTCAATAGAGTGGCTTCGATTGCGTTTCTATTGCCTGCCGTAAAGGAGACAATATAGTGACGCGGACCACACCGGACATGCATAACCAGGTAGCAGCCATCAGGCAACAACAGTGAAGTAAAGAGGAAGTTGTCTTAGTGATACAACAATATCCGACTTCCTTTGCATTAGCAAGGCCCAAAGTACAGATTATTACCAATGTTAGTAATCTGTTTGGTATGAAACGACCGTCCCGAGAGCGCATCTGGCAGCGGCACTCCAAGTAGCGGGTGGAAGACCTGTACTGCCCAAACGTAGCGGGCTCAGAGTACCTAATAACGGGGCATTCACTCGCATCATCTTACTATTCAATATAGGCATGGGTTTCGGACACCCGGGCCTGAGGCGTCGGGTCCAGCATCTCAGCCATCAGCCGGCCCGCTTCTTTCGAGCCTGGGATTCCACGGCGCGGTGTAGGCTGCCGTCCATACATTCCTGCCGGCCCTGATGTGGGCTCTACTTATTCCGTCGTCTCACGCTTCGCTACCGCCAGAAGGCAATCGAGACAGGTTGTTTCCCCGTCGTCGGGAGGCTGAGTAGTCATGGTGGCGTTTGCCAGACTGACCTTGGAGTTAGCGCACATGCCAATCGCGTACACGGACGTTCCCTTACCCTCAATACTTTCAGCCAGGTATGACCTGACCCGGTGGTACTTCGTCTGGTCCCTAGTACCGTCTTTGCGGAAGTCGTGAACCCATCGTTCTTGCTCCGCTTCCAACTGCGTGGATAGAATTCGCTCAGCCGTTCGGTTCTCTGGTTGCGTGTTCATCGTCTTGTCTCCTCCGGTCTCTCCATCAGTTTGCCTGCCCATCTTAGCAGCCGTCCTTGAACTTAATTCGTTCATCCCCAGGAACTCTGCCCGCATGCTGGTATGCCAGCGTGATGGGCCTAGCAGCGCCAGCCCTCGTCTTCACAGATTTTAGCGTGAGACTCCATGCGAGTGGAAGCATCCTGTTAGCGGTTGACAGCTGCATCCATGTCTATTATATTGGTTTTGGGCATCATGAGTTCGGAGGATTTCATGGTGCGGTGCCTGCCAATTTCGCTCTATTCACCGAGGTCGGCGTGCTAATACACCCTCAAAGGCCATTCAAAGGCAGGTCAAAGAGCCAGGCGACTTGGTTTTGAGTCGCACCGATTTATCGCCGGAGGACGAGCAGTAGCCGGAACTTCCGTTCTAAAAGTGAGCGCGCAGGGCTTGCGCAGGCTGAGCGCAGGCGGGCTGCTAATGAAATTAGCAGCTTGGTCACTCATAATCGCTTGGTCGTAGGTTCGAATCCTACCGGGCCCACCCACAAAATAGGCGTTCCGCGCCAGCTAGACTATAGACCTGTGAGACAACACTCATGGGTCTTTTTGTTATCCCTCCATTTGCGCTACAAATTCGTAGTTCAATCTGAAGCCGTAGTATTGACAAAGCAAGATCTTAGTGCTAGGATATGAGAACGATAACATGTTATCGTTCTCATATCCTGACGCGAGGGTCAAATGGCCATAACACTCCGCGATGTTGCGGCGCGTGCCGGTGTCTCAGCAAACACCGTTTCGAGGGCCTTGAACAAAACCGGCTATGTGAACCGCCAGACGCAGCTGCGCATTGATGCCGCCGTCGCCGAGCTAGGTTACGTGCCGAATGCCGTCGCCAGTTCCCTCCGCTCCAAGAAGACACAACTCTTCGCCCTGCTCCTGACCGACATCACCAATCCCTTCTGGACTACCATAGCCAGGGGCGTAGAAGACGCCGCCATGGAGGCAGGGTACGCGGTAATACTCTGCAATACAGACGAAGACCTCGCTAAGGAAGCCCGATACCTGGACCTGTTGCTGCGTAAGCGCATCGATGGTATGGTGATCGCACCGACCGTCGAGAGCACCCACATCTTGCAAAACCTGGAGCGCAGGGACGTGCCTTTCGTGCTTATTGATAGGCTTGTGAACAGTGTTGTAGCCGACAGCGTGCGGGGCGATAGCAAGAGCGGCGCTTACGACATGACCACGCATCTGCTCTCTACAGGCTACAGGCGGATCGGAATGCTCGGTGGCCCGCTCACAATCTCGACCACGGAGGAGCGCGTAGCCGGATACACGGAAGCTCTGGCAGATGCAGGAATTCCAGCAGATTCGCATCTCGTCTTATACGGCCACTTTACAGAGGGTTGGGGTTACCAGGCAACGCTGGAGCTTATGTCTCGCGAACGCAGGCCCGATGCGCTTTTCGCTGCCAATAACACTATCGCTCTCGGCGTGCTTGAGGCGCTTCGTGTCATGGGGCTAAGGGTGCCGCAAGATGTCGCTGTGGTCTGCTTTGACGATACAACACAGTTCTCCGCCGGCAAGTTCCTCACCACGGCCATGCAGCCCGCTCGCGAGATAGGCCGCGTTGCCATAAACCTCTTATTAGACAGACTGGCCGATCCGAAACGAGACGTGCAGGACATAGTATTACCAACCGAGCTAGTCATACGCAGCTCGTGCGGTTGCAACTCTGCATTTGAGATCGGGGTCGCGGAGGTTACCCGGCGATCCGTGCGGCCCGGGGCCTAACCCTTCTCTTACAGACATACTACAGCAACATCTAGTCGTGCAGGCGATGATGCCCCGGCAGGAGGTCGATGTGGACAAGCGTAAGGTATCCCGACGTTCTCTGATATGCGTGATTTGGCCCATAAACCCCGCTACGAGTGCACCTACAATATCAACCACGACATCCAGGGCCGGCGGTGATTTTGCAGCCACCGCCTCCTAAGCAACTATCCGTAAGCTATTTTGCCAGGAACGGAAACGACTATGCCTGATGTAGAAGCAGCGCCGCTAACCAGTACATCACCCATCGCCACCGGAGAAACCCCGGACAAGACGCCTGTGCTAATGATGCGCGCTATCACAAAGCGATTCCCCGGCGTGCTCGCGCTGTCTGATGTCAATTTCACTGTCTATCCCGGTGAGGTCCATGTGCTGGTAGGGGAGAACGGCGCGGGCAAGTCGACGCTGATGAAGATCCTCAGTGGGGTCTACGCCGAGTATGAAGGCCGGCTTGAACTAGACGGCAACCTGGTTCGCTTACGCAGCCCGCGCGACGCCCAGAAGCATGGCATCGCCATGATCCACCAGGATCTACAGCAAGTACCGGAATTGAGCGTGTACGAAAACCTCTTTCTGGGCCGGGAATACCACGGCTTCCTGGGTGGACTGGACAGGCAGGGTATGCGAGCGGATGCCCGCAAGTGGCTCGGCAATCTGGGTCTTGACATCGACTGCGACAGGCCGGTCAAGAGCCTGCGCGTAGCCGAACGCCAACTGCTGGAGATTGCCAAGGCACTTAGCCTGCAAGCCCATGTGCTTATTATGGACGAGCCTACCTCGGCACTCAGCTCTGAGGAGGTCAGCCAGCTATTCACCGTAATTCGCAAGCTTCGCTCTGAGGGTGTGGCAATCATCTATATCAGCCACCGCCTCGACGAGATCTTCACGATTGCCGACCGAATTACCGTGTTGCGTGATGGCCGCCTTGTGGCTTCCCTGCCTGCGAACGAAATGGACCGCCCGAAGCTGATTAGCCTCATGGTTGGGCGAGAGCTAACAGAACTGTTCCCCACAGAGGAGCGCCAGGCAGGGGTAGAACTGCTGCGAGTCGAGAATATTAGCGTCACAAGAGGTCGCCGGCCGCTCAAAGATATTGGCTTTACCGTGCGTGCCGGGGAGATCGTCGGGCTTGCCGGCCTGCTTGGCGCGGGCCGCACCGAACTGCTGGAAACCCTGTACGGTGTGCCGAATCCAAAGTCTGTCCAGGGCCGCATAAGCGTGCGGGGCAGGCTTGTACGCTTTGCTTCTCCCCGCCATGCCATCGGAGCGGGTATTAGCTTTGTGACTGAGGACCGCAAGGGGCAGAGCCTGGTGCTGGTGCGGTCGGTGCGAGAAAACACCAGCCTGGTGGGCCTGAAGCGGTTCTTGCGTGGGCTTTTCCTGAACCTGAGGCAAGAACAGAATAGCGTAGAAGAGTTGGTGCGAAACCTCCGCATCAAGACGCCCGGCATAGAAGCTCTTGTGGCTCAATTGAGCGGCGGCAATCAGCAAAAAGTGGTGCTCGCCAAGTTCCTGCTCGTGGAACCCAGCATCATCCTGCTGGACGAGCCGACACAGGGCATAGATATAGGCGCGAAAGCGGAGATATATACGCTGATAAATAGCCTTGCCAGAGCGGGCGCGGGGGTGGTACTGGCGTCTTCCGAGATGCCTGAGCTGCTTGCCCTGTGCGACCGCATACTGGTGCTTTGTGAAGGTCGTGTGGCAGGCGAGCTAACACGCGGCGAGGCTACCCAGGAGAAGATTCTCGAGCTTGCCACCCGTTTTCATATAGCAGAGGTGGCTACGCCCGTTACAGCAGCATAGGTCATTGCGAGAATATCTGGACGTTCGGAGGGGATGGGAAATATGGCAGAAGTTGCAGGGACAGTTGCGCCGGTCGCTGATAGGCGCAGGCAGATATTGTCCACAGTGTTGAGGTTCCAGGCCTATTTTGGCTTGCTGACTGTGTTCTTGCTGGGGGTGATCTTCTCGCCAACCCGCCGCGGCATTAACCTCTTTATCGACCCGGTCAACCAGGCCAATATCGTCAGGGATATTGCGGAGAACGGCATTATCGCCATCGGCATGACATTGGTCATCCTGATTGGCGGTATTGACCTTTCGGTAGGCGCTGTGGTCGCCCTTGTAGCAACCACAGGTGCTGCAATGCTGATGAGGGTGGGCCTCGGCACAGAGCTGACCATACTCACAATGCTGGCGCTTGGAGCTCTAATCGGGTTTACCAACGGCCTGGTGTCCACGCGCTTTCGC
This sequence comes from Chloroflexota bacterium, assembly GCA_039932335.1. GTDB lineage: Bacteria > Chloroflexota > Chloroflexia > QHBQ01 > JADMIH01 > JADMIH01. Next base: position 6,716 of record JBDTQH010000002.1, on the reverse strand, counting down.
ATACAGTCATTTATCGTCACACTGGCAATGATGAGCGTGGCGCGGGGCCTGGCGCGCATCATATCTACCGGCCTTGCCATCCCAATCGCTTACGGCGTGGGAGCGGCCCCGGAGAGCTTCTCCTGGCTGGGCATTCGCATCGGTCCGGGCATACCCGTGCCCGCTCTCATAATGCTGGTGCTGGCGCTGCTTACCGGCTTGATGCTGAACTACACCTCCTTTGGACGTCATATTTACGCCATCGGCGGCAACGATGTGGCGGCCAGGCTCTCGGGTGTGCGCGTTGACCGCATTAAGATCGCGGTATTTGTTTTGGGCAGCATGTTCGCGGCCCTGGCAGGTTTGATCCATGCGGCCCAACTGAATCAGGGCAGCCCTAACGAAGCAGTCGGCTATGAGCTAAATGCTATCGCCGCCGTGGTCATCGGAGGGACCAGCCTGATGGGCGGAGTTGGCACTATAACGGGCACTGTCATCGGCGCGTTGATGCTCGGCATGCTCGATAACATTCTCGGGCTTAACAACGTCAACAGCGATATTCAGCTACTCATCAAAGGCGCTTTGATTGTAGGAGCCGTGATATTACAACAGTTGCGGCCACGCGATTAGGACTATCTACGGCAAAAGGTAAGAAAGGGGGTGGTGCCGAAGCTTACGCATTGTTGCGCTTTGTGCAACTGTGAGGCGTATTACACAATTCATATTGGGCGGTAGTCCGATCGACAACCAGGCTACCAGACAAGACCACAGGGCCACACGGCCTGGGTCAATAAAACCAAGGAGGCAAGTCAATGCGTAACTTTTCTCGTTTAGGGAAGGTTATCAGTGTAGGAATTATAGTTACAATGCTGTCTGCCTGCGGTGGTGAGGTAGCGACGAGCGTGCCTGTACCGACCAACACATCGCCACCGGCAGCGAGCAACCCCACCGACACAACCACCGCGCCGGCAGAGGCCACCAATACAACAGCACCGGGTGGGTCGGGTACCAAGAGCAACTATGTAATCGCCATGTCACAGGCGAACAAGGCAGAGCCGTGGCGCGAGGCGATGAACACCCAGATAGCGGATGCCGCTAAAGCACACCCTGAGCTACAGGTTGTGTTCGCTGACGCAGCACAGGACAACGCCAAGCAGGTTACGGATGTAGAGAACTTCATCCAGCAGAAAGTCGACCTGCTCATCATCTCTCCCAACGAAGCAGCACCCCTTACCGCTGTTGTAAAGAAGGCATACGATTCCGGCATTCCGGTCATCGTGCTCGACCGGGCTGTAAACGGTGATGCCTACACCATGTTCATCGGTGCGGACAACGTGAAGATCGGTGAGATGGCTGGTAAGTTCGTGGCCGATTGGTGCAAAACTAATAACCACTCTCCATGCAACACACTTGAAATCAAGGGCCTCTCCGGCTCACCGCCTGCTGCTGATCGCGATAGCGGCTTCAAAACAGGCATAGCCAATAACGCCGATGTCAAGATCGTAGCCGACCCAACAGCCGACTGGCTGCGTGAGAAGGCAGTACCCGCAGCAGCGGCAGCGTTCCAGGCGAACGAGCAGATTGATGTGGTTTACGGCCATAACGACCCCATGGCAGAAGGCGCTTATATCGCGGCGAAGAACGCCAACAAGGATGTCAGTAAAATGCTGTTCGTTGGTATCGACGGCCTACCCACACCTGATGGTGGAATAGTCTCGGTACTCCAGGGCCGGATTGGCGCGACGTTCGTCTACCCGACAGGTGGTATGCAAGCGATAGATTGGGCAGTAAAGATCCTTGAGAATGGTGCAACGCCTCCCAAGAAAGTAGTGCTGGAAACCGAGCAGGTAGACAGCAAGACGGCTCCCGACGTTTGCACGAAGTACAATTGCCCTGGCGCGGGCACAGGCGGCACAGGCGGCACAGGCGCAGCAACCGCCACACCTGCCGCATCGGGCGGAACAGGTGCCAAGAGCAACTACGTGATCGCCATGTCACAGGCGAACAAGGCAGAGCCGTGGCGCGAGGCAATGAACACGCAGATAGCCGACGCTGCCAAGGCGCACCCTGAGCTACAGGTTGTGTTCGCTGACGCAGCACAGGACAACGCCAAGCAGGTTACGGATGTAGAGAACTTCATCCAGCAGAAAGTCGACCTGCTCATCATCTCTCCCAACGAAGCAGCACCCCTTACCGCTGTTGTAAAGAAGGCATACGATTCCGGCATTCCGGTCATCGTGCTCGACCGGGCTGTAAACGGTGATGCCTACACCATGTTCATCGGTGCGGACAACGTGAAGATCGGTGAGATGGCAGGTAAGTTCGTGGCCGACTGGTGTAAGGCGAATAATCATTCTCCCTGTAATACGCTGGAGATCAAAGGCCTGTCCGGCTCACCGCCCGCAGCCGACCGCGATAGCGGCTTCAAAACAGGCATAGCCACTAATGCCGATGTCAAGATCGTCGCTGACCCGACAGCCGACTGGCTGCGCGAGAAGGCAGTACCGGCAGCAGCGGCAGCGTTCCAGGCGAACGAACAAATCGACGTGGTGTACGGGCACAACGACCCGATGGCGGAAGGCGCTTATATCGCCGCCAAGAACGCCAACAAGGACGTGAGCAAGATGCTGTTCGTTGGTATCGACGGCTTGCCTACGCCCGATGGCGGCATCGTGTCCGTTTTGCAAGGCCGGATTGGCGCGACGTTCGTCTACCCGACGGGCGGTATGCAAGCGATAGACTGGGCAGTAAAGATCCTTGAGAATGGTGCAACGCCTCCCAAGAAAGTAGTGCTGGAAACCGAGCAGGTAGACAGCAAGACAGCTTCCGACGTTTGCACGAAGTACAATTGCCCAGGTAAGTAATGGGCAAGCAAGCAGGAGGCATCGGGATAAGCCCGATGCCTCCTGTTTTGTGTCTACGGAGCCTGGTGAAATAGGTCGCTTATACCTGTTGGAAGAAGTCGCTGCCATATATAATGAATGTCACGGTCTCCCGCATGGCATAGAGGCCGCAGGCGCGAGCTCGAATCTTACTCCAACCGGGTTCTGTATACGAAAGGATGTCACAAGCTATGAAGTATGCTATCCACGCCCCTAATTTCTCCACGTACAGCGACCCACGCGCCCTATCCGACCTGGCACGCGAGGCTGAGGACGCAGGTTGGGACGGCTTCTTTCTCTGGGACCACTATTTCTGGAAAAGGCCGGAGCCTCAACCTGTAGCCGATACATGGACTCTACTGACAGCTATCGCCGCCAGAACTGAGAAGATCACGATCGGCCCGCTGATTACTCCTCTACCGCGCCGCCGGCCGTGGACAGTTGCGCGACAGGCCGCGACGCTTGACCATTTCTCCGGCGGCCGCCTGGTACTGGGTGTGGGCATCGGCGGTGACTGGTTTGGCGACTATAGCGCTTTTGGCGAGACTATGGGCGACAAAGAGCATGGCGAGATGCTCGATGAGGCGCTGGCGATCATCTCCGGCCTCTGGAGCGGCAAGGAGTTCAGCTTTGAGGGCAAGCACTACCAGGTAAAAGATGCACTCTTTATCCCGAAGCCCCTACAGCAGCCGCGCATCCCCATATGGGTAGCGGGAAACTGGCCGAACAAGAAGCCCTTCCGACGTGCCGCCATGTGGGACGGTGTCGCGGCGGAGGCACGTAGCGATCTTGGTACATTAGCCCCGCAGCACTTTCGGGACATCGCGGTATACGTCAAAGAGAATCGAAGCGGAGCCCGACCGTTCGAGATGACGCATATCGGCAGAACACCCGGCAACAACCCCGAGGCCGCCGTGGATATCGTTAGCCCATATGCAGATGCCGGTGTCACCTGGTGGCTGGAGCGCATAGGAGACCAACAGGACACACTGGAAGAGATGCGCTCCCGCGTGCAGGAGGGGCCTCCTATTGGATAAGATCGGCTATTGTGACCGTACCGTGCACGACAGCCTGCTATGAATGCTTAGAGAGGAACAGAACCATGAAGTGGGAAGAACTATCCGGCGACAGGTTCGTGTCAGCAGTAGAAGAATCCGAGGGAGTGTGCCTGTTGCCCCTGTCCGTCATCGAGAGACATGGACACCACCTTCCACTCGGTACCGATATGTATATTGGCGCAGAAATCTGTAAGCGGGCCGCAAAGCTTGAGCCGGCAGTCATATTCCCCGACTATATTTTCACCCAGATCCCCGAAGCGCGCCACCTTGCGGGCACGATCAGTATAGACGGCGACCTGATGCTGCGTCTGCTCGATAATGTCTGCCGCGAGATCGCCAGGAACGGTTTGCACAAGATCGTTCTAGTGAACGCTCATGGAGGCAATCATGGCCTCATATCAATATTTAATATGCTCCAGCTATACGGCCCCAGAGACTACGTTGTATATCTCGTACAGCCGCATACACTCCTGTTCGGGGGAGGGCTTGAGGCCCCGTGGGACCCCTCAACGGAGGGACATGCCGGGCCGGGCGAAACGAGCCTGATCCTGGCGACCCACCCTGAACTGGTTGATATGCAAAAAGTGCCGTCAGATGGAGAGGGCGTAGCACTCAACCGTCTTCAGGCGTTGCGCGAAGCCGGAGTGCAGACAGGCATCTGGTGGTATGCTGACTACCCTACCCACTATCAGGGTGATGCAGGCAGCGCGACAGCCGAGACCGGCGAGCGCTTCTTCGATGCATTGGCGCAGGCTGTTGTGCGTGCTGTTCGTGCAATCAAAGAAGACAACGTGACGAAGGCTTTGCAAGACAGGTTCTACGCAGAATCAGAAGCCCCTGGTGCAGGGCGAGAGTCGTGAACGCAGCCGCTCCTTATATTTTGCCGCAACCGTGGCAGACGATAGGATAATGGGCTATGGCTTGCATTGTGGTTGAAGGTGTAGTAGCCATGAGTTGAGCTGACACTGGCCACTAACCCGACAGTACAATGCCGGGCTATTGTTCGTCAGACGTTTGCACCTATAGTGTCAGTGCCGGTTGAGCATCTTCTCGCACGCCAGGTACTTGCTTTCTCCGAACGTCTGCAAAGGCGTTTTGCCATAGCAGTAGCCGCCCAGCCTAACGGGATAACGGGCCGCTGATTCGCACCGGCTCGATCTGAATCCTCACGCGAGGTCGTGGGTTATAGCTGTAGTCGTAGGGGTTGCCGGTATACCGCATCGACAGAGCGTCGATGTGCTCAGCGCCATGCTCATCCGACGTTTCCACCAGCTTCCCCTGTACCTGCGCCCAGCGGCCAACGTCCTGCGGGTCAAGCAGGTGCAAAGTAACATCTCCATCGCGTTCGACATGGCGCAGCCAATCTGAAGTGCGCCAGCTATTCAGCCAGAAATAACCGTCCCGGTATTCGTACCAGATAGGGTTCATCTGCACGGTACCGTCCTTGCGCCGCGTACCTACTACAGCTGGCATGACTTCGGCCACAAACTTCTTCATTTTAGGGTTCAATTCAATCACGTCTTATCCTTTATCGTCAGCCCGGAGCATATCCGACCCAATATATCCTGAAACGGTCGGTGTGCTCACCTTCCTGCGTCTGTACTACTTACGATACTACGCTTCCCACAACTTCGCAGATTTATTTCACCAACCAAAAAGCCCGGCACCTACCAAACCCCTTCGTACTCTTTGGTCCTTCGTGGTCAACCCGTCACGTTTCATGTATCGCTGTACACCATTAGGCACTTTTCGACCTGTTATACTCCGGTGCATGAGCAGAAAGCATACTACCGCGTCTGCTCTTGAGATTACCCGGTATCCGCAGGGGTTTGCTGCTCTGCTTCCGATCGGGCAGCCCTGATACCAGGTTCGACTGGCCGAGACAGGAATCCGGTACCCAACCCACTCCTATTGGCGCCTTCTTTGTCGAAGAGACGTATTATTTCAGCAGCGGCCAAGGCACCCTCAAGCGCGCCAACCTAGCTCAAAACCCAAGTTGCACCATTAGCATCCACGGGGGACTACGACATAGTCGCAGAAGGAACCGCCAGCATATCCCATGACGAAGAGAAAGTTCACACCGACAGGCAACGCGCTTGCATATTCCACTTACCTGGGTGGGAGCAAACCGATTTCTCGTTTGGAATGACGCTGGACGCCCAGAGAAGTGTCTATATCCTGGGCTATACGCAGTCCACCGACTTTCCACTCAGAATGCTTTCCGGGTTGCTAATGCGGGCGGGTTCGACCTTTTCATCACGAGATTCAGCGAAGCGGGCGACACACTCGAACATTCTACGTACCTGGGAGGTCGTTACTGGGAGTTCGGCTTTGCCATAGCTGTGGACAGTAGTCCAGGAGCCAACGCCACAAGAGGCTTGGCCTCCAAAATAGTAGCAAACACCTTCTATCCAGGCTGTCAAACGCCCTGATAATATTCCTCTATTGGTGCACACCGGCTTCGATCTATTGAATCCCGTGTGCACTTTTCATGCAGGTCGCATGTTTCCCAGCCCATCCGATCCTGTGTTCCGCCTCGTTCAAATCCGAACAATATGCCACAGCATCGGACGAGTAAGTTTAAGTGCAGCTCTCACTAACTGGATATTTGCCCACGCCAAAATCAGCCATACTGGTTAGAGTAGAGGGTCATTGGTCAGTCCTATATAATATAGACCATGAGCTACATCGTAGTTGAAGGTGTAATAGGTGTTGGCAAAACTACGCTGGCGCGGCTGGTCAGCGCTCGCATGGACATGCCTCTGCTCCTTGAGCGTTTCGAGGAGAACCCCTTCCT
>JBDTQH010000001.1:0-240364 GCA_039932335.1 Chloroflexota bacterium | reverse complement strand
GTGTTAAGCACGCCGCCAGCGTTTGTCCTGAGCCAGGATCAAACTCTCCAAACAAGAACTTTACGGAAATCTGTCACACAGATTTCAATTTAGTACCTTTGGAAGAACTGACTTGGTTTTCTGTCTTTCTCACCACTCTTCAGTTGTTAATGTGCCTTTCGGCAAAAGAAGACCGGCGGACTTTCGTCCCACCGGCGATGCAGCACCGTAAACTCGACTGGTTGTCTCGTCTATCTGGTCTGTGTTGCTCGCTGGCCCCCTTTTGTTTTTGTTTTGGTTCAGATTTCTCTGACCTCGATTATTATACGGCACGACAAGAGCAATGTCAAGGAAAAATGGGCTTGAGTTTCAGTTGAATTTTTGAGTTGTGTCTACACTACTCAGTGATTAAGGCGTGACCTGCAAAATGATTGCAGAGGAGAAAAGGAGCATCTGCAACGCTACAGCACCGGAGAGCAAGACCTTTGCTGATATCCGCTTCGTTAGGCGTTGGGCAATAGCAGCTACTACCCAGACGCATGGAAAGACCACCAGCATGTACCGGCCCCAACTTGTATTCATAGGAATGGCCCCTGCAGTGAAGACAAAGTATGCGACCGAGTAGATAGGAAATGCCCAGCGTACAGACCAACCGTCAGAGGGACCGGGTGAAACCGTTCTCTGCGAATCCACAGTTTTTTGAAGCATTCTTATAAGCAAATACAGCCAGATGAATAGTCCGGTTGTGGTAATTACGTCCACGCTCCAAGCTGGGTTGGCTGGCGGAAGCACGAGCAGTCTTGTCATGTCATGTAGCCAACCACGACCCCAGGTACTGTTAACTTGCAGTGATGACCATGCGTTGCCAGTAATCATGCCCACATAGACCATGAATCCGGCACCGGCAGCAACTGCCGCTATTATGATGATTGCTGCATTTCGCAGTCGAGCAACCTTGGGTATCGTCCGCGGTGTCATAGCTACCAAGAGTATTGCCGGTAGCACTAGAATAACTCCTTGCGGCCTAGTCAGAGCGGCACAGGCAATAAGAACTGCAATCGTAACCACTGCACCGAGTCCAGGATGATGCCGCTGCCAAAATGCCAGGCTCATAGCAGCAAGTGATATGAGTAGAAACAAGGCTTCGGTATACGTCATGGAGAAGACAAACGCCCAGGGCAGCAGAGCCATTGTCCAGACCGAGTACTTGGCAATTGTAGCATCACCCCAGTAGTCAACTGTGAGCCAATAGAACAATGCTAGAGCGGCAAGAAAGAAGATATGACTTAGAAGTACGCCTGCAATGTTGTATCCTCCCTGTACATGGTCGAGTCCGAGCACCATGCCAAGTACGCGCATGAGCAGAGGGTACAAGGGTCTGAACTGGTAGTTCTGCTGAATAGTAACGTCGGGGGATGTACTATAGCCATTTGCAGCAATATCTCCATACCAGTTTGCGTCAAACGTGGCTGATAGGGTTGCAAGTGGAGCCTGGCCGATGAAGTCGTACCGAAAAGCCCGGCCGCTATCCAGCAACCACTCCAGTAAGACTGCAGTTACCAGAACGCAGAACCTGGATAGTAGGAATGGCGCAAGCACCGGTTGAACGAATTCAACAAGAGTGGTCCAGATCCTGGTAGGGCCGTTGCGTTCGACTGGTGAAGTAGAAATACTTGAGGTCATCTTCTACATCTTAGCAGAAGATGACCTCATACAAATATGGGTGCTCATAAACTTGGGAGCAAAGTACTAAATCCTGTCGAGTACTTTGCCGCACACCATTCCCATTACATCTCCCGTCGGCCTTCAAGCGCCCTGCTCAACGTAACCTCATCGGCGTACTCTAGGTCGCCACCCATAGGCAGGCCGCGAGCGATGCGGGTGGTGCGAACGCCCAGCTTGGCTAGCTGACGGTTGATTAGCATGGCTGTGGCGTCGCCCTCTGTAGTGGCGTTGGTGGCAAGGATTATCTCGTCTACTTCATCGGCGGTGGCGCGCTTGATCAGTTCTTCTATCTTGAGCTGCTGTGGGGTAATGCCATCCATATAATTGAGAGCGCCGTGCAGCACATGATAGAGGCCTTTGAAGTCGTTTGTGCGCTCGATGGCGATAACGTCGAGCGGCTCTTCCACCACACAGATCTTGCTGCGGTCGCGGCTCTGATCCTGGCATATCTGGCAGGGATCTTCTTCTGTTATGTTGAAGCAGATAGAGCAAAAGACGATGCGCTCCTTCATTTCGTTGATTGCATCAGCGAGCGCCTGGGTCTGTTCCTTGGGACTTTTGAGCAGGTAGAACGCGAGACGCGCTGCGCTCTTTGGCCCGATGCCCGGCAGCTTGTTCAATTCTTCGATAAGCCTCGCAACGGGTTCTACTGTCGATTGGATGCTCACGCTAACACTCCTTCAATTCTACTATTACACTCCATCTCAAGAGCATCAAAATATGGCGCTCCAACAGTGCGCCAACTACATAATTATACCATTTTGGGCAGAAGTTGGCCTGCCAATGCCTTGTGCTGTCACGGTTGATGCAAAGACGGAAATGATGGTGGAGTGGCCGGTACCTAGACTTTGTCATTCTGAGCCGCAGCGAAGAATCACTAACCCTGGCATACGGCTATGGAGGTTGATTCTTCACTTCGTTCAGAATGACACCGCCGAGAGGGCACGCCCGATACCGACTTTTCATCGGCCCTACTTATGCTGGACGTCGTTCAGGAACGGAAAAAGTAGAGCAAAGATACCGCCGTTAAAGCCCACAGCACCCCGCAAATAAGTAGCGGCCTGTCGCGGAAGAGCACTTCTTCAGGGCTGCTGCCTACGTTCTTTTGGTACACTAGATAGAGGTAACGGAAAATGCCGTAAAGCACGAACGGTATCGTCAACATCATGAGGTGATTTTCGCGCAAGGCCCTGGGCAAGTTGTCAGCGGTAAATGTGTAGAGACTGTAGGCCATGACGGTGGAAGCCGTGACAACGGCCAGCATCTCATCTATTAGCGCAGGTGAATATTCGTCAAGCACTTTGCGGTGGCTCTTACCGTCCTCCCCGAGAAGCAGTACCTCGTGCTTTCGCTTGTTCAGTGCGAGGAAGAGCGCGCCGAGCGATGTCACAACATAAAGCCATGTGGAGATAGCAACCCCGATTGCAAGAGCACCCGCCACCGCCCGCAACGTGAAGCCCGCCGCGATAAGGAATACGTCGAGGATTACGACATGCTTCAGACCAAAGGAATAAGCGACATCCTTGGCAAGGTAAATTGCTCCCACGAGTGCAAACCATGGACTGAGCCAGTAGCTGAGCACAAAAGTAATTGGCACCATTACTACGAGCGCCGCGATTGCAATTGATGGTTTGAGCGCGCCTGAGGCAATGGGCCTGTTCATGGTGCGCGGGTTGAGACGGTCCTTCTCACGGTCTCGCAGATCGTTCATCAGGTAGACGATGCTCGACAGCATGCAGAAGAGAGCAAAGCCTGCGAATGATCGCCAGATGGCATTCCACTCGGTGAACTTCAGAGAGAAGAGCAACCCGGCAAACAAAAGAATGTTCTTGGCCCACTGCTTCGGGCGCATGGCCTTCAAGAGAACAAGGGGAAGCGGCTGCGTAGGCCTTGTTTCTGGAGGCGCGGCGTTATTTTCCTTCGACAGAAGGCTCTCGGGCTTCGATTCAACGGTGGACTGCATGGGGAAATGATAATGCATTGCGGGATGGGGCGTCAACTTTGGCACCCGACTTGAATGGAATCGCGGTTTGTAATATAGAGGAGATAGAATCTTATTACACGAGAGTGCCAATGAAAGTAAAGCCTTTGGGAGATCGTGTTGTGATCAGGGCTGTTGAGCGCGATGTGACGACACCCAGCGGATTGGTGCTGCCCGACACGTCTAAAGAGAAGCCGCAGGAAGGGATTGTTGTCGCTGTTGGGCCGGGAAAATACCTCGAAAATGGAGATCGTCAGCCGTTAGAGGTCAAAGAAGGCGACAGGGTCATCTACTCCAAGTATTCCGGCACCGAGTTCAAGCAGGAAGATGAGGAACTTCTCATACTTGCTGAGCGGGACATTCTCGCGGTTGTGGATAAATAGCCATCTACCGAGCGGCCAGAGAATTCAGCACGAGCACCGCGGGGGTGCTCGTTTCTTCATCCACATCCACAGGAGGAAATAAAGCAAACCGTGAAAGGAGAAGGTCTGTGCCGGAGGCGGGATTCGAACCCGCATGGACTTTCGCCCGAGCGATTTTAAGTCGCTTGCGTCTGCCGTTTCGCCACTCCGGCTAAATAAAAAGGGGAAGGCTCCTAAGAGGCTTCCCCTGGAGCGGAAGACGAGATTCGAACTCGCGACCTTCTCCTTGGCAAGGAGACGCGCTACCGCTGCGCCACTTCCGCAAACTCCGACATAAGTATATCAAATCGTCAATGTACTGTCAAGTCGATTCCTGCCTGCGAACAGCCCAAGAGACTGCAAATTCGGCCTGTGTTCCGTGCTATTCAGGGCGCTTGCGCGGCTTCACAGCCACCACCGCCACCGACGAGCCAAGCGGCAGACTGATAGCGCGAAGTAGCAAATGTTCTAGCCAGACACAAATTGTGAGGCCTAGATTTAGTGGTCCTGGGGGCAGCACAATATCGGAGCGTGCCGGGGCCTGAAGATCTTCGCTGCTTTCGCGGCGCAGAAAGCGTACCGCCACCACTACAGGGAAGAGAACCATATTCCAGTAGGTGGCACGCTTAACTTTGAATCCGACTGCCGCCAGTTTCGCCTCGATTTCGGGCCGCGTAACCCGCCTCGCAACGTCAGTGGCGCGGTCGTGCTCGCTGCGCAAGAAGTTGAACGCAGGTAGGTTGAGGAAAAGTCGCCCTCCCGGTTTGATCACACGGTAAAGCTCTTTGAGGGCGACTGTCTCGTTGTCAGTGCCCGCGTCGGTGACCACATCACACGAGATGGCAATATCAAAGCCGTTGTCCTCAAATGGTATACCGGTGATGGAGCCTTGTCGAACGTTCTCAAGCCCACGCTTGCGTGTAAACTCCAGGGCGATGGGGCTGAGGTCGAACCCAGCAATATTGCGGTATCCTGCCGATTTGAGAGCTTGAAGATTGCCACCCGTGCCGCAGCCTGCATCAAGTATACGAGGCTGTCGAACAGGCTTGTGACTAAGATGTAGCAGGCGAAACATTACGCCTCTCATGCCGCGATACCACCAGTGGGTATCCTCGGCCTCGTACATTATCTTGTATTCCTGGTATTCCACTGAGCGTTAGGCCTCCGGATTGGCTTTCATGTAATTGATAGTGCGCGTGAGTCCTTCAGCGAAATCTATTGAGGGCGTAAAATCAAGCAGCCTACGTGCTTTCTCTATGTCAGCGAGAGAGTGCTTGACGTCGCCTGCACGCTCGGGTTCGTGAATCGGCATGATGGATGTACCCAGGTTGCTGTTTACCTGGTTTATCAGGTCGAGCAGCGAGATCCGCTCGCCGCAGGCAATATTCACCGACTCACCGTCAGCGTTTGGCGATTCGCATGCCTGCAGATTTGCCTCAACAACGTTTTGCACAAAGGTGAAGTCACGTGTTTGCAGTCCGTCGCCGTAGATGGTGTGGGGATTACCGGCAAGCGCTGCTGCTATAAAGGCCGGTATTACAGCTGCATACTGCGACTTGGGATCTTGCCTGGGGCCAAAGACGTTGAAATAGCGTAAGGATACCGTCGGCAGGCCATACAGGCTGTAAAAGACCTTTAGATAATCTTCGCCCGCAAGCTTGTTTACAGCATACGGCGATAGAGGCTGAGTCGGCATATCTTCGCGTTTAGGGAGGGTAGGGCTATCGCCATACACCGATGAGGACGACGCAAAGACAAGACGCTTCACACGGGCTTCCCTGGCCGCGAGGAGGAGTTGTAGCGTGCCTGTCACATTAGCATGGTGGGATGTAAGAGGGTCGCTGACCGATCGCGGCACCGATGGTATAGCAGCCTGGTGCAGAACATAGTCCACGCCCTCAAGTGCTACGGCCATCGCGTCCGGGTCGTTGATGTCGGCATTGAAGAACGTAATGTTGTTCAGGAAGGGCTGGATATTCGAGAATCTGCCTGTCGCAAGGTTGTCCACAGCCCGAACTTGTTCGCCCCGCTTTACAAGCTCCTCGACTATGTTTGAGCCGATAAAGCCGGCTGCACCGGTGACCAGGAAAGTTGACACTATTTTGGTCCTCGTTCGTTGTACTTATTAGCGGCAATGGTTTGCAAGCAGAGTCTTGCCGCAGAACACTATACGTGATTCAGCGCGGGACGTGCAATAGGCGGCACGTCGTGTGGCCGCTGTGTATAATTCTGAGCAGCTATTTGTGTAGAGCACCGCGGCATGGCGAAATGCAGCCGGGAGGATGAGATGAGAGAACGACATAAGACTTTCTTGAGCAGGGCGAGCCTTGTTCTAGCCCTGACAGTGACGGGCGGACTGCTCGGCGGAGGAGCCGCACGTGCAGACACGTCATTTCCACAAACGGGCTTCGCAATCTGGGGACCGTTTGAGACATACTGGCAGGCACACGGCGGCTTGTCTCAGTTTGGGCTGCCTCGCACATCCGTCTACGGAGCGGGTCGGGATTACGATGCACAGTGGTTTGAGCGAGCAGTATTCACCTATAACCCCACGAAGCCCGACCCATACAAGGTTGAGCTAAATCTGCTTGGGTCGCAGATAACAGCGGGGAGGCAAGCTGAAGTGTTTTTCCAGCCAGCCAAGAAACTTGTCAATTTCACTTATTTCGCCGCGACATCTCACAATATGGCGAACCAATTCGTGGAATACTGGACGAAGACCGGCGGATTAGCGATCTATGGCTACCCGATATCAGAACCCTTCGTGGAAAAGAGTAAGTCGGATGGGAAGGATTATCTAGTACAGTATTTTGAGCGTAATCGCTTCGAGCTGCATCCTGAGCTACTAGGCACCAAATTCGAAATTCAGCTTGGTTTGCTGGGATCAGAGCTGCTTGATGCGCAGGGCGGGCCGACCAAAATCGCGGGTCTCCCGCAGAGCGCCTTCTACCCCAAGCCTGCCGGTGGCATAAATGTGCCGGGCGGCGGACTGGTGGACTCGCCTAACTCGGGCACACCGGGGCCGGGCGGCGCGCCTGTTCCCCCCGCTCCACCCCTTCCGGCGACCAACCACCGGGTTCTCTTCAGCAACGATTTTTCTAACCCCGATCTCGCCGGCTGGACGCCGCGCACATCATATACGCCGCCCGGTGAAACTGCCGCAAGCTGGCGAGTGAAGAATGGTCTGCTTGAGCAGAGCGGGCGTGCCAGTGAAGAGGGTGCGAACAACACCGCGTTGCTGCTGACAAACTTTGCTGAATATACAGATGCGACGCTTGAAACCAGCTTCTATGCCGGTGGTGGCGAGTCTGCTGGGCTTGTAATGCGGTACAGCGACAAGGGGTATTATCTACTGAGGCTTTACGGCTCGGTTCCCAATGCTGCGGCAAAAGCGCGCCTGTTGAAAGTCACCCCGACCGGCGGCGAGGCGTTGCTTGGCTCTACGACGGTATGGGGCGGCTACGTACCCAGGACGTGGTATCAGTTGATCTTCACCACAAAGGGCAATACGCTTTCGGTATACATAGACGGCGAGCTGATCATGAAGGTGACTGACGACCAGCTCAGCATGGGAGGACTTGGCTTCTACGCCTTCGCGGACGGAACGGCCAGGTTCGACAACCTGCGGGTAACTGCCCCATAACCGTAGTTGCCAACGGGCTATACATATGAAAGTCAAAAGCCGCCTTTACTGAGCGGCTTTTGACTTTCGGATAAGTGTCTCACATGCTGTCAATTTGCGCGGCTGCCGTTGCCGGAAATGGACTTTCCTTAGCATATCAAGGACACGGTCGCCACGCGGCATTGTTCGATTCTTTCACGCCTGCTCGTAGCTTGACAAGGTTGAGCGAACACCGTATAATTTGTTGGCATGTCTACAGACATGTTGAGCCGAGGTGGCGGAACGGCAGACGCGCTAGGTTGAGGGCCTAGTCCCCGATTTCGGGGGTAGGGGTTCAAATCCCCTCCTCGGCACAAGAAGCTGTCAGCCCTCAGCGACCAGCCTGCTTACAAGGCAGCGGGTCGTGCAGACTGATTTGTTGACACAAATCGGGCGATTAGCTCAGTTGGTTAGAGCGCTTCGTTTACACCGAAGATGTCGGGGGTTCGAGTCCCTCATCGCCCACCCTTCTTCAAATCGATATAAAAGCAAAAGGCCGAGCCCTCTAGTGAGGCTCGGCCTTTTTAGTGCTGCTTGTCCCCGTAACGTAATCTCACCAATGCACCGCCGTTATCGCGTTGATTAAGGTTAACTGTTGATGTTCTAACGGATGCATTAAGTATTGACAAGCGATCCTATTCCTGATACAATCTTGTGACTTAGCTCAACTCACAAGGTGCTAAACAGTGCGCTGATTTACTGCTGCTATGTTGCGCTGCTCTGTCTCCGTGTCGATAAGTTTGGCCTACCCGAAACACTGTGTTACTAAACAGTGTTCTTTCTGCGCCCATCCGGAAAGCTGCCCTCGCTCAGCGGGCCGGATTGGAGGGCCCCGCTATGTCCCACTCAGTGCGCCTCCGCCGGTCTATGTCTATTCTGCTGTCCGCAGGATTATTTCTTCTTACGTTGCTGCCCGTCATCAGCATGCTAACCCGGTTCCACAATGTGGTGCGCGTTCCCGTCATGGCAGGCTTACCGGTGGACCGCACCGACGCACTCCTGCTCCAAACAGCCAACAAGACGAACTCCGACAACGGATTCGAGAAAGTTCTACGCTTCTACGGACTGAAGCGCCTGAACGTAAATCTTACAAACACTCCGGTTACTGATGCTCTGCTGAGGGACGAAGCCGGCGCATACTATCGCAGCGTCTTTATTGATGGGGCTAACCTGACAGCAGCACTGTTGAACAGCACTGAGCTTCAGGTCTTGCGCAACGCTGTGACGGTTGGCGGGGTCAACCTCTATGTTGGGGCGCTCCGCCTGGCTAACAATGCGACAATACAGACGCTCACTTCGGGTGAAATCCTGGGCAGCACAACTGTTACAGACAGCCGCAAAGACTACATCATTTCGACAGTACAGCCTGAAGTCACGCACGAATTATCGGGTCTGATGATTACCCATAATAGCGCGCAGACAGATTTCGCCCTCACTCTGGGCGCGGCATCCTCCCACACTCAAATTCTTGTGCGCTCGACCGACAACAACCAGCAACAATATAGCATCTTAGCGCGTTACCAGGATGGACCTGGCAGCGTGTTCGTGGCGAGCAACGACGCCGACACGTATCTCTCGTACAATACTATTCAAGATAACTATTCCGCCACCGCATCTGGGAACACGTTCACTCAACAGCGATTTGCTCAGATTGTCCCCATGATGATGTTTGTTCGGTACTCTGCAGGGGACGAGGCCTGGCACCGTAACCACGACTATGCGAACTTCACGTTGGACGATCCGCCCCTACAGCCCCCGCCAACCGGTGCCGATTTTGCCGGCATTCTGCAACAAGCGATTGCCCACAACTTTCACTTTACGTTGGCGTTCATGCCAAAGAACTACCAGTCCACTGACCCTGCCGTGGTCAGCCTCTTCCGTGATCACCCTGACCGCTTTTCGCTCGTGCAGCATGGGAATAACCACGACGACTACGAGTTCTATAAGTACACAACACAGCCCGGAGATCCATACCCTGCGAGACCCCTCGCAGATCAAGAGGCTGATATCGTGGAAGGCAAAGCGCGAATGCAAGCCCTGACACAGAGCACCGGCATTCCTTACGGGCAAGTCATGATATTTCCGTTCAACATCTCACCGGCAGATACCCTCACACTCTTAAAGAAGTACAACTTCCAGGCCACAATAAACTCACAGGACTACCCATTGGGCGGCACACGAAGCTGGACCTGGAACTCATATATGTATCCCGCCGAGATGGAATATAACAACTTTGCGGTCATCAAACGCTATGGTCCGGACAGCGAACCCTTTCCATTGGATCTCTTTACCGACAAACCGGTTTTCATGTATGAACATCCGCCGTACTTTGTGTCTCGCGGACCAGGGGCGTTCAACAACGTCGCGGACTCAATTAATGCCCTACAAGGGGATGTCGAATGGCGCAGTCTCGACTACATCCTTAAGCACCTGGACATGGAGAAAACGGACGACGATGGAAGCGTGGAAGTGTCGTTCTATGGAAACGACCTGATAGTCACCAACGAAACGGACACCGATAAGACCTACCACCTCACTCGAGAGGAGACGCTAAACGTCCCAATTGCCGGCGTTATCATTGACGGTGCTCCTGTAGCATACTCGGTTACGGGAGGCATAATAATTGTTGATACGGTGGTGCCTGCCCATGGATCCCGTGAACTGGTAATCACATACGGATCAATTCCAACCGTGACACCAAGCGCTACAACGTCGCCAACGGCCACAGCGTCGCCTACGCAAAGCAGCACAGCGACCCACACAGCAATTCCTGTCCCAAGCGACACTCCGACGAGCACAATTACTAATACCGCAGTGCCTTCGACACTCACCGGCACACCGACCGCGAGCTCTACACCGGTGCCCACCGACACGTCAACAACGACGCCGTCGGATACGCTTACCACTGCGCCAAGCAGCACTCCAACAGCTACTGACACTTCCACCGCTACCTACACCCCGACTTCCGTGCCGAGCGCAACGGACACAGCAACCGCCACGCCGGTGCCGGCCAATACTGATACACCGACCCCAACCGATACGGCCGCGACTATACCACCAGCTGATACGCCAACAACAGTTGCAACTCAGACTTTGACTCACACCTCGACGGTCGTGCCCAGCGCCACACAAAGCCCGACCAGCACCAGCACCTCCACCAGCACACCTACAGAAACGCCTACAGTTGCGTCTACTGACACCGATACACCCATTCCGGTTCCCACTGACACATCGACCACAACATATACACCGACCATACAGGCAACTGATACTGCAACCGAGACCGGTACAGCGACGGTTACCCAGGCAGCGCCGACGGATACACCGACAGATACTCCCACCGAAATATTAACAGCAACCTACTCGCCCACGCTGGCAAGTACCCACACTCCGTCTCCAACAGACACGCCAACCGCAACAGAAACGCCAACGCAGACCGGCACGCCGACAAGTGTGACGACTCCGACAGTCAGTGACACAGCCACGCAGACGCCGGTAGATACGGCAACTTCGACTCCGACACAACTGCCCACGTCATTTGCAACATATACGCCAACGGCAATCGATACAGACACGCCGACAGCGACAAACAGCCCGACCAGTACAGACACGCCAGTGCTTCCGACTCAGACGCCGACCCATACCTCGACAACCCTCCCGACATCTACCAGCACGCCCACAAATACCGCCACCGACACAGCTACCGAAACCTCAACTAGCCAGCCGACCGACACTTCAACGCCAACAAGCGCTCCAACGGACACACCAACAGAGACAGCCACCTCGGCGCCGTCCGATACGGCGACTACCGTGCCCAGCTTCACGACCACCGCGACAGATTCGCCCACTCCCTTACCAACAGATACTTCAACCGTAGTCCCATCCTATACTTCCACAGCTACGCATACACCCACTGTGACTAGCACGCTCACTAGCACGAACACGACGACACACACGCCTACAGCCACGTTCACCACAATACCGAGTGATACTCCATCGTTGACCGCGACGGGCACACCAACCGCCGGCAGCACGGCTATCGCAACGCATACGCCAACGAACACGGCGACAAGCACAGCCACGCCGACCATAACACCGACCGTTGCACCGCCGACTTCAACCGCGACCGCCAGCCCCACAGCGTCGTCCACATCGACGCGCACTCCCACTGCTACATCGACGGCTATCGCTTCAAGGCTGTTCAGTGACGGTTTTGAGAGTGGCGACCTGTCGCAGTGGACGGCAAGCAGCGGCCTTGTTATTCAGCAGCAGGAAGTTTATGCAGGCATTTATGCTGCACGTGGCACAAGTACCGGCGCCGCGAGCTATGCGTACAAGCGGCTGACCACTAACCAGAGTGACCTTTATTACAGGGTTCGCGTGAAAAGCATCAGTCAGGGCACACGCTGGATTTATCCAATGCGGTTCCTTACATCTGGGGGCGGTCAGATTCTGTCGCTCTTCCTGACTGGCGGCAGCAGCGCCAAGATCGGCTACCAGAACTATGTTACGAATGCATCTGTGACGAGCGCCACCACAATGTCTCGCGGCCGGTGGCACGAGATTGAGTTGCATGTAAAGGTAGCAGGTGCCGCCAGCATCGAAGAATTGTGGCTGGATGGTGTGCTCCTCGCGGACCTGAGCCGAACAGACACGCTCGGCACTACACCGGTTGGCCGCATACAGCTTGGCGAGAACGGTACAAGTGCTCCAGCGGATGTGGTCTACGATGATGTCGCGCTCGATACCACCTTCGTAACGGGGGCCCAGGCAACCCGCCAGGCAATTGGTCAGGTCGTAGGGATGAGGCCTATGTTCTCCGTGATTTCCGGCTGGCTATTCCAAAAAACTGAGGGTGACAACTTGCGGGGCTTATGGTATAATACCGAAGTCTTAGGCACCTGTACGTGGCGCGAATGGCTCACCGCTAATTGTCGTCGCATTGAGGAACGCCGGTAAGTGCCGAGGTAGCTCAGTTGGTAGAGCATGCGACTGAAAATCGTAGGGTCCCCAGTTCGAGTCTGGGCTTCGGCACCATGTAACCTCTCGGCAGGTTCGAAAGACATTCTGAAGAGGCCCCAACGCATAGTTGGGGTCTTTTGCTGTCGCCTGAGCGGGCGCACTCACAGGAACTCACACTAATGCCACGAACCATTCTCATGCAGGCTACCACTCGCGCAGGCGGCGATCTCAACCCGATGGTCGCGCTGGCATTGGGACTGCAAGCGTCCGACTATGACCTCACCGTCCTGTGCGATCCGCCTTCGGTGCCCTTGTTCTCGCGATTCGAGATAAAAACTATCCTTTCCGGTCCGGAATTCGAGGTTGGCCCGGTCGTGAAAGCTGCATTGAAGGCAAGCCAGGCAAGCGCCGAAGAGGAACGATTTGCGGCGGTCGCTGAGGCTGTCGATTGCTGGGGTGCTGACCTCGCGCCGGCTGCGCTTCAGTTGCTCAATACTGTGCGGCCGGATCTGATATTGACTTCCTTCTTTGGTACCTGCATCGGCTCGCAACTCAACAGCCTGTCTGATGTGCCTTGGGTTGCCTTGAATTCGACATTTTACATCGGGCCCAATCCACCTCGCCCGCTTTCACGTGATTTCTCGGCTCGCGCCGCCGATGTGTTCCGTTACTCAGTGATAACCTACCTGCCCCAGGCATCTCTGGTCCTGCATGCCACCGATTCACGGTTCGACTATGATCATCGCGGCCTGCCCTTAAATCACCGCTACACAGGCCCCCTCTTCTGGGAGGCACCTGGCATCGTTCCTGCCTATGTTGACGAACCGGGCGATCCCTGGATCCTGTGTACGCTATCGTCGCTTGTACAGGACGACATACCAATCGCCCGCACGACCTTGAGCGCGCTTGCTCACAGGGGCAGGAGAGTGATTGTCACGCTTGGGCCTGGCCATGCTATTGAGGAGGTCGGCGCGATTCCCGCGAACGCGCACGTGGCCCAGTACATTCCGCATACTTCTGTGCTGGGTGGGTCGCAACTTCTTGTGAGCCATGCAGGCCACGGCTCTGTTATGAAGTCGCTTCTTTATGGTGTGCCGATGGTGCTTGTGCCGTGGTCGCGTGACCAGTTTGGTGTTGCGGCGCGTGCTGAAGCCCTGGGTGCTGCTGTCGTCGTGCCGCGGGAGTCGCTTTCGGTGCATACCATGGCAGAGGCGATCGACCTGGTTCTGCATGAGCCGCGTTACAGGTGGGCTGCCGAAGCCGAAGCACGCAGGCTCAGGAGTGAGCTTCCACTGGAGACCGCGCTCGCATTGATCTCGGACTGCTGCTGATTACGCGGATTGCTCAGTGGCCAGGCATATTCATGTACACCTTTCACACTTTACCCCTTGACAGTCACTGCATTCCATGCTAATATAACTATAGATAATTCAAATAGATATTAGTGGAATGAAAGTGTAGGCGAAGTGAATGGGCAAAGGGACATCGAGAGTGAATGACAACGGGCACCCAATTGTGCCAAATGCTGCACTTGCGGTTGATGTGGTGCTGTTCACGGTTCGGGAAGCAGACGATCTACGCGATGCGTGGCAGGTGCTGCTAGTCCGGAGTGACAAGCCTGTTTTTGAGGAGCACCTCGCACTGCCCGGTGTAGTGGTGACGCCTGCCGAGACCTTTGAGCAAGCTGCACGACGTGCGTTGCGCACGAAGACCGGCCTGGACGCCTCCAATTGGTATCTTGAACAGCTTGCTACCTTCGGTGACCCTGAACGTGACACAAGGGGACGGGTCGCCTCGGTTGCATATGTGGCCCTTGTGCGCTCAACCGATCTGGAGTTGGTGCCCGGCGGCTCTGTGCAGGACGCGGAGTGGGTTCCTGTTCATCGCGCCCTGCACCGGCAACTGGCTTTTGACCATGCTGAAATGCTTCGTCAGGCCGTTTCGCGCTTGCGCTCCAAGTTGCGTTATTCGTGGGTGGCGTTTCAGCTAATGCCTGAGCGTTTCACCCTTCCCGAGTTGCGCGACGTGTATGCCGCCATACTTGATCCTGCTGTACAGCGTCTCAACACGAGCAACTTTAAGCGTGCTTTTGCTGACCTGTTCGAAAGCGGTGTGCTTGTCGCAACAGGCGAGCGAGCGGAGGCCGTTGGCAAAGGTAGACCGGGCGACCTGTATCGCTTCTCAGGACCTGTTAGCGGCACATGGGAGCGCGAGCTTCCGTGGCATTCGCGCCGGTAAGCCCATCAACGCGATGGTTATTCAGCGCAGAAGACAATCGCAGCACATTTAGACTACACCTTAGTCGAATAGTAACAAAGACATCGGAGCAACTATGGACGAATTCGAAATAGCTGGCGGCTCTGTCATTGGCAGGGAACATCATCGGATGCACGGCAACTGCCAGGATGCCTATTATCTGGAGCAGCTCGACACATGCTTTGTGGCGGTAGTTTGTGATGGCTGTTCGTCTAGCCCATACTCAGAGGTAGGGGCGCGACTGGCTGCCAGGTTTCTCGCTTGCCGGATTGCTTCCCTTGCCTCCTCTTCGCCTGAGATCACACCAGTGGAGTCATTTCTTGAGGAGGCCCGACTGAACCTGCTCGACTTTCTTCATGCGACGGCATTGACACTTGGTGCGGCAGTCGAACAGGTAGTGCACGACTATTTTCTGTTCACAGTAGTTGGTGTGCTGACCACACAAAGTGAAGCCTTGTTCTTCTCTATGGGTGACGGGATATTCGCCGTGAACGGCAATGTTATGCAAATCGGCCCGTTTCCGGACAATGCGCCGCCCTATGTGGGCTATGGACTCTTAGGCGAGCATTTCAGTGGCCGCCAGCTTTCGTTTGTCATCCATTGTCGCATGCCTACGGCGCACCTCGACTCGTTCGCAATTGGTACCGATGGAGCAGTTGACCTTATAGCGGCTGAAGGTCAAACCGTCCCTGGCAGCGACAAGCAGGTGCCGCCCCTGCGGGAGTTCTGGAGAGAGGACATCTACTTTACCAACCCTGCTGCGCTGACGAACCGGTTGTGCCTGATCAATACCGACGTAATAACGATCGATTGGCAGGCTCATCGCCGGGTAACGCAATGCGGCCGCCTGCGGGACGACACCACGCTGTTTGTTGGCCGCCGAGTTGAAAGTATTGACGTTTCAGACTGCGAAATGGCTGTCAGTTTGCATGATGCGCAGCCTTTGGAGGCATAAAATGGCCCCGATTTTCATCGCAAGTAAGCCAATTACCTTATCAAGCAAACAAGCAATAGGCAAGGGAGGGGAGGCCGACATCTTTGACCTTGGCTCAGGCGTTGCACTGAAGCTCTACAAGCAGCCCGTTCACCCTGACTTTCAGGTCGCTGATCCAGCGGAACGCGCTGCACTCCAATCTGCTGCGGTTGCGCGGCTTGCAATCCACCAGAGCAAGTTGAGGGTCTTCCCGCGCCACCTACCCTCGAATGTCCTCGGCCCGGTCGAACTCGCCTATGATAAGCCCGGCGGAAGCATTGTGGGCTTTACAATGCCCTATCTGCATGACGCCGAGATGCTCTTTCAGTATGGACGTCAACCGTTCCGCGATGCTCTGGCGGTAGGCATGGGTAACAATGACTTCATGCGCGACATCCTGCTTGACTTGCACTCAACCCTCCGCAAAGTCCATGCGGCTGGCGCGGTTATTGGCGACTTCAATGATCTCAACGTACTTGTAAAGGACAGCGAGGTCTTTCTGGTGGACGCGGACTCGTTCCAGTATGGCGGATTCCTCTGCAACACTTTTCAGTATCGATTTGTCGACCCTCTGTTGTGCGATCCTACGCTGCCGCGACCTGAACTCCGCAAGCCTCATAGCGAGTACTCCGACTGGTATGCATTTACAGCTATGGTCATGCGCTGTCTGCTCTACGTCGAGCCATATGGGGGCATCTATCGCCCTCAAAATGGCTCTGATAAAGTTCAGGACAGTGCGCGTCCATTGCATCGCCTGAGCATCTTCCATCCGCAGGTCCAGTACCCTCGGCCTGCAATTCCTTTGCAGTCGCTACCTGATGATGCACTCCAGTATCTGTTTGAGGTTCTTGTAAATGACAGGCGCGGCGAGTTTCCTTTGCCGGTGCTTGAAAACCTCCGCTGGACGACATGCCTGCAATGCGGCAGCAGTCACGCAAGGGCGGTCTGCCCGTACTGTCATCCCTGCTCGTCGCTATCGCTTTCGCGACAACCGCTGCCGGAGCCTTCTATTGTCGAAGGCATCGCATCCTGGGCACCGCTGTTCAATTGCACGGGCACTATTGTACAGGCACAGGTGCTAGACGGAAAGCTCTGCTGGGTCTACGAGCAAGATGGCGCGCTGCTCCGTGAAGACGGTAGCCCTGTCGTGCGAGGCAATCTGCTGCCGGGGATGAGCGTTTTGTTGAGCAAGGGAGAAACCCACCTCGCTCGTAATGGCCGGATCGTCACGATCAGCAATGGCGACAGTACCGAGCGGCGCGCAGGCGACACTGGGGGAAGCTCTCCCAGCCTGGGTGCTAACGCGGTCCAACTCTACTGGCTTGCAGACGGGCACCTCTACCGGAGCGGCGACTTTGGTCCCCTCCTCATCGGCGATGTACTGGCGCATCGCACGCGCTTCTGGGTCGGTGAGCAGTTTGGTTTTGGTTTTTACCAGGCGGGCGCACTTTCCGGTACTTTTGTGTTCGACGCCCTGAAGGTCGGTATCAAGGACCAATTAAGTGTGTCACTGCCTGCCGGACAACTCCTGCACGCTGACTGTCTCTTTGGTGATGGCGTCTGCTGGCTCCTGATTAGTGTCCAGGAACGTGGGCATGTAATGAATCACTGCTTGCTCATTTCTAGAGGAGGGGAAGTTCTTGGCCGCCACGTCGAAGAAGACGGTACAGCGTCGTGGCTCGGTTCGCTTGCCGGCAAGTGCGCTACTGGCACAACTTTGTTCGCCGCGACCGACAACGGGATTGTACACATTGAATTACTGGGGGATAGGTTGGTCCAGACGGAGTCTTTTACGGACACAGCTCCCTATGTGAATTCGGAGAGCCGGCTGCTTGCTGCAACCGATGGATTCTACGTCATAACTCAGCACGGTATACACCTGCTCAAGATTGTTCACAAGTAAGCAGTACCCTGAGTGGAAAATAGTCCTACGAAAGGAGCAGAAACATGAAACTATTTTGACTATGAGCGAGTATATATAGTAGAATATTTCAACTACGATACAGTTGAAATACCGGCTGAATAACAAGCAAGCGGAGATCCCGCACAACAACTCAAGGAGAACTGAAATGTTTACGCTAAACAACACACGGCAAAGCAACGCGGGCACATCGAACCGAGGGCAAGGATTACTCCCGGTGCCGGGCCACTTTGATCCTGCCAAGGCAGATAAGGTCTGGCCTGTTGATTACCTCCAGATCGAGCGCGACGGAGAAGCCTGGTACAAGCTGTACGATATCGAACCTGCGGTAACGGACAAGGTGAAGACGGCACTGCTGGTCATCGACGCGCAGATTACCTTCTGCATACCGGGCTATGAGCTTTTTGTGGGAGGGCGGTCGGGCCGCGGAGCCGTCGACGACAACATTCGGCTGTGTGAATTCATCTACAGGAATATGCGGCATATCACGCGGGTGTTCCCAACCATGGACACGCACACGCAATTCCAGATCTTTCACCCGCTCTTTTTCGTGAACGACGCGGGCGAGCACCCTCAGCCGTACACGGTCATCACACACGAGGACGTAGCAAACGGAACGTGGAAAGTAAACCCGCGTGCCACAAACTCACTCGGAGGTAACTACCTGGGCCTACAGCGACACCTCGACTACTATACGAACGAGCTTGAGAAGTCGGGCAAATACGCGCTTATTGTTTGGCCGCCACACGCTATGCTAGGTGGAATCGGCCATGCACTCGCGCCGGTCGTGCATGAGGCGGTCGAATTCTTCAATGTGGTGCGGGCATCGCAAACAGGCTTCGAGATCAAAGGCGGCCATCCTCTGACAGAGAACTACTCAGTGTTGTTGCCGGAAGTCACAACCACCAGCGGGGGCGCTCCGCTCCCTAACGCGCAGAAGAACTACAAGTTCATCGAGAAGCTAATCGACCCTGACGCCGGATTTGATGTCATCGGCATCGCGGGGCAGGCGCTCAGCCACTGTGTAGCCTGGACTATCGATGACTTGCTCAAGGACATATTGGCCAAAGATCCCGCTGCCGCTCGTAAGGTGCATATCATACGCGATTGTTCATCTCCGGTCGTCACACCCTATCAAGATTTCACACCGGATGCCGAGGCCGCACTTGATCGTTTTGCCGCCGCCGGAATGCACATCGTGCGCTCGACCGACCCAATCACCTCGTGGCCGGGATATCAGGAAGCACTAAGCGTAACCAGGTAATCAGCCGAATATGTTGCGGGCAGTTTCGCTGAGCACGCAACAAAAAGGAGAGATAAGATGAATTCCATGAGCACAAACGGCACGTCTAATGCGGCAGGAGCCGATGTCAACGATCTTTTCGCAGATGCACACGACTTTGGAGACCTGTCGGACGCATCGTTCCAGACTTTATCCGTGGCGGACCTTGGCGCACAAATCCAGGCGGGCCTCGGTGTAGCGGCACTCAATGTCCCTGCCAGTCGCGCTGTCTTGCTGACTATGCTGCTGGACGACTCGGGCTCAATCTCGTTCAAGGGAAATGAGCAGGCCGTCCGGGATGGCTACAACGAGGTGGTCACAGCGCTGCGTTCGTCCAGGCAGCAGGATGCGATACTCGCTCAGACACGTTACATCAACGGCCACATACTCTATCCTTACCAGTTCCTCGCCCACGTGCCTATGCTGGATAAGAATAACTATTCAGCGAATGGCATGACGCCTCTGTATGACCAGACGCTGGTCACGCTCGGCTCGGTGCTGGCGAAGACCACCGAGTTTGAGCGAAACGGCCAGCAAGTAAACACCGTAACATTGATTGTCACGGACGGATGCGATGCAGGCTCGACCCACAATGCCCGGCATGTCTACACGCTTGTCTCGGACATCCTGGCCCGCGAGAATCACATCATTGCAGGAATGGGGATCGATGACGGGGAAACCGACTTTCATGCGGTGTTTCGTGACATGGGCATTCCCGGCAACTGGATCCTGACGCCCCGCAACGACCAGAAGGAAATCAGGCAGGCATTTCAGCTATTCTCCCAGTCTGCAGTGATGGCAGCGCAGGGAACTGCTAACCTGAATACAGGCGGGGGCTTCCGGCCGTAAGGACGATCAAGGCTGCAAGCAAGAAATCCCAACGAGACGCGGCGAGGTGTGCAAATAGGTATTGCACACCTCGCCGCTGCTAGTTATAATGATCGCTGACGCCCTACATCATGTTGTAACTTACTCTTGTAATCTATACTACAACAGGATATGGCGGGAAGACTCGTGTTCTAGATCGAGAATGGGAGCGCAGAGATGCGAAACCCCGTGAATTATCCGTTCGTTATTGCAATGTTACGAACTCTCTAGCAACCAATCTCAAAAAGCCTATTCGGAATTACTCTGCGCTATTTTGAACTCTTTTCGCTGTTTGGTAGTGTGTTAAGGATAATGGCTCAGCAAGCGAAGCTACTTAATATGCTCCCTTCAAGCACGAAGCGTCCATAGATTTCCTCTTAACCACAGTGGGGCAGATATGAAGAACAAGCTGAACCGGGCAGGTGTCGCGTATGGAAGTTGATTTCCGGCAGATTGCTGAGCGACTTCAAAATCGTATAGTGCAAAATGGCGACTCGAACCCTGCCGCCGAGAACCCTCCGGATGACTATGTAGTGATGATCGAGGAGATCAATTTGGAACCACTGCTCACCGTTTCAAGCGAGGCCGCTCACCCGGATACCGAACTTGTACATCGTATCCAACATGGTGATATGGCAGCTTTCGAATCGTTGTTCTTTAAGTACCAGGGACAAATATACCGCACAGGCCTTGCCATCACACGCGATCCCGGCGCAGCCGAAGAGGTGCTCCAGGATTGCTTCTACAAGACATACCTCAACATAATGAACATTACGGGTGACGGCTCACTTTCACCCTGGTTGCACCGTGTGGCGGTGAATCTCAGCTGCAACGCCATAAAACGCCGTCGCGTTCACTTAGAACCGATTGATGATGTCGCTGAAGGGCACTTCGCGGCCGACCCGCACCAGTCGCCCGAGGCGCAGGTGGAACGAGCCGAGCTACAGGGCACCATGCGTGACGCTATCAATGCCCTGCCGCTCAAGCACAGGCTCGTGATAACGTTGCACTACCTGCAGGATTTTTCATTGCCGGAGATTGCCTACATACTCGATCTACCGGTTGGAACAGTCAAATCGCGCCTGCACCATGCGCGGAAAGCTTTGCGAGTGCGCCTTGAGACGCCGCAGAGAACCCCAATGGAGGCAGCGTATGATCCGTCGTTTTAGGGAAATAGCAGCATCACTTCAAGAGGATTTCGCTGACGATCTGCGAGCACTGGGGCCGCAGCAAGAAGTAGAAGAATACGAAGTTGAAGACGATCAGGGCCTGGACTTGCTGGTCAAGAATGCGATCCGCTCAAACTGGTTGGAGCACGACCCGAAGCAGGTCTGGCAGCAGTTGAGCGAGCGCGTTCGTGGGCCGTTTGGCTCCATGGCCGTTGAGGAACCGGCAATGCGCGGTCAGTCGATGCCGATCACAGTCGATTCTACGGCACACAATAACGACCGGCCCGAGAAGATGCGCCACAGCTTCTTCCGGCTCTCGGACAGCGTCTTTCCACAGCGTTAGAAATCCGCGAAGTTGTGAATTGCGAGGGACGGTCATATGCCGTCCCTTTTGCGTATCTTCGTATGTAATCGGTTCTGTAATCTATTCGCGTATCAATACTGGTATAATTGATATTACTATAGAAATATTGACAGCATATTAAACGTCTCCTCTATAGAGACAAGAATTAGAAGGGGCAATAATGTCAGATAATGAAAAAGAAGCTCGCACACCGGGGGCAGATGGGGCGGACGCTGTTCAGGTAGTGGACGTTAGAGGCATGGCAGAACGGTTGAGCCAGAGCGTCGAGCAGGTTATCGTTGGAAAACATGCGGAAGTTCAACTCACTCTCATCGCTCTGTTATGTCAGGGCCATGTGCTTGTTGAAGATGTGCCCGGCGTCGGCAAGACGATGCTGGCTAAAGCTATAGCCCGCTCGATTGGTTGCAGCTTTAAGCGCATACAGTTCACACCCGACCTGCTGCCAAGCGATGTAACTGGCGTGTCGATCTATAACCAGAAGAGCGAAGAATTCGAGTACAGGCCCGGACCCGTCATGGCTCAGATCGTATTGGCCGACGAAATCAACCGTGCCACGCCCAAGACGCAATCGGCACTGCTCGAAACAATGGAAGAGAAGCAGGTAACCGTAGACGGAGTGACATATCCCCTACCCCGCCCATTCATCGTGCTTGCTACGCAGAACCCAATTGAGTACGAGGGCACTTTCCCGCTGCCCGAAGCCCAGTTGGACCGCTTCCTGATGCGAATTTCGCTTGGGTACCCAAATAGGGCAGAAGAAATCGAAGTGTTGAGCAGGCAGGAGCAGGTTCACCCCCTCCAGAAGGTCGAGCAAGTGGTGAGTTCGGCCGAATTGACCGCGGGACAGGCCGCCATCAAGAGTGTTCATGTCGACCGGCTCATAAAGGAATACATTGTCGCAGTTGTCAGCGCAACACGCAGGCATGACGACGTTTACCTGGGCGCGAGTCCGCGCGGTTCGCTGGGCCTCCAGATGGCCTCACAGGCCAGGGCGGCCGTTGTTGGTCGTGACTACGTAATTCCTGATGATGTAAAGGCTCTTGCGGAGTCTGTGCTGGCTCACCGTTTGATCTTGAACCCGGCAGCGCGCATTCGCAATACAGATACCCGCTCGGTGATCGCGGAAATCTTACGGAATACGCCCGTTCCCGGCACATTGCCGGTTCCACAGCGCCGCGTCTAGATGCAGCACTACGATTGAGCAGTTATGTCTGATAATGCGAACGCAATCCGGCTGGGAATATTTACCGTCGTCATTTACGCGGCGGCGCTCACGGTCGGCCTGCCCTTACTCTTCTACCTCTCCTACGTTCTGGGCGCGGTGCTCATAATCGCTTTCATCTGGGCGCGGCTTAGCAGGCGCGGCCTCCTCGTGCGCCGGACCGTCGAGCCAACACAGGCACAGGTAGGGCAGACGGTACAGGAAACCATCGAGCTGGAAAACCTGTCGTGGGCGCGAAAGCTGTGGCTGGAAGTCCGCGACCGCTCGACTTTGCCTGGGCACCAGGTCGGTGCTGTCGTGTCGCTCAAGGGTATGGGAGTGAAGCGCTGGCGAGTGCGCACGCGTTGCACGCACAGGGGATTGTACCGCCTTGGTCCGACCGCTGTGCTGACAGGTGATCCGTTCGGGTTGTACCAGGTGGGGCGCGTGTTCGACGCAACGTCGGAGTTGCTTGTCTATCCTCCGACGGTGCCGCTCGAATCGTTCGGCCTGCCGATGGGAGAGTTGCCTGGAGGTAGTCAGACCGAGCGCCGCGCATTCCATTCTACTCCCAACGCGGCAGGTATCCGCGATTATTTCCCCGGCGATCCCATGAACCGGATTCATTGGCCGATGAGTGCCCGCGCTCAGAAGCTGATGGTCAAAGAGTTTGAGCTTGACCCTACCGCGGACCTCTGGCTGGTGCTCGATCTCGACGAAAACGTGCATGTTGAGGCTGCTGATTGGCCCTCCACGACCGTTGCAAGGCCAGCACCCACACCGCGTCCGGCGCGGGTGGCCGGTAGGCAGGACGACCTGCTCCAGGCCGTTGGCAACGCCACTGTACCGCTTGTTCTCGACCCGACGACCGAAGAGTATGCAGTGACCGTAACAGCGTCCCTTGCAGCTTACTTCCTATCGCAAGGCAGATCGGTCGGCATGATTGCATGGGGGCAGCATAAGGTAACGCTGCCCGCCGACCGAGGCGGACGCCAAGTGAACAAAATTCTGCGCGCTCTTGCCGTGTTACGCGCCGAAGGGACGGCCGGTCTTGGCGAGGTACTGACGAGCGAAACCCATCTTTTCGCCAAGCAGGATACTCTTGTGATTATAACGCCCTCGTTGAGTGAGGAATGGATTGCTGCCCTGCAAGTCCAACTATACAGGGTCACCAGCGCCGTAGCGGTGCTGATTGAGCCGGGAACCTTCGGTGGCGAAGGCAACCCTCTGCTCGCTGTGAGCGCATTGACTGCCCGGAATGTGCCCACCTACCTCGTGAAGCGCGATGATAAGATAGACGGCGCGCTTAGCCAACAATTCGGAGGCCCGGCAGTACGCAATTTGAGGTAATATGCCTGAAGGCGGCACGCGTGAACAGGACTGCGAAAATGTTCACCAATTCTTCAGGCTAGAGACTCGCGAGCACGGAACCTATTGGGTATAATTGGCGTATAGTGTGTAATGGGGCAACGCGGCTCCTCACTTCCCACGAATCGTCCCCATTAAGTAGATTGAGAGCCATGTCAAGATTCATCCGTTTACAAGAGGGCTGGCTAACTGTTGGCTTGCTGGCGATGCTGCTCTTCAGCGTCACCCTGTCTATTCAGCAGGCACAATGGTCTGACGGCCTTTCTATTCTGACACCCATAACGCTGATCGGCTTGGCTACAGGCATCATCCTGGCGAAGGTGCGCGGTGTGCCTCGCTTCCTTCTGGACCTGGTAGGCCTACTGATCGGCATTAATACCATCCTGATAATGGTGAGCACCGTAATGCGCGATGCCCGGCTGGTGACCGTTCAGGATCGTGTGCAAGACTTGTTGGCCCGGAGTGCAGGCTGGATCAACGTCGCTATCCGCCAGGACATGAGCGACGATCTGGTAGTGTTCATCCTGTCGCTCGCAATTGTCGCCTGGGTGCTTGCTTATAGCAGCGCATATTTTGTGTTTCGGTCACGGCAACTCTGGTGGGCACTTGTTCCCAACGGCGTTGCCTTGCTTATCAACCTGTCGTACTCACCTGTTAATCTCAACGGGTATATCGTTGTGTTCATGTTCAGCGCACTGTTGCTGATGATACGCTTCAATCTGCTGATGAAAGAAGAACGCTGGCAGCGCGAGCGTGTAAACTATTCTCCGGGTTTGACCTGGGCATTCCTATGGGCCGGCAGTGCTGTGTCGATTGCTGTTGCGCTTGCCATGTGGTACGTGCCTGCGAGCGCGGTGAACGGCACGTTGAGCAGCGTATGGGAAAAGGTAAACCAGCCCTGGCACGATTTTGAGAACCGCATGGCAGAGGCCTGGGGTTCGGTCAACGGCAACAAGTCGCTTGGCGGTTACTCCTCGTTCAATAAGTCGTTCACGATGGGCGGCTCCTTGAACCTGTCAGATGATGTCGCGTTGATTGTGACGTCACAGGACCGTCATTACTGGCGAGCCACAACCTGGGACGAATACACAGGCATGGGCTGGCGCAACACGTCGGAATCGACCTTCCACATCAAAGAGATCAGCCCGCGCCTCGCCCTTGACGCTAACCAGCAGTTGATTTCGCAAGACGATCTCCGAACTGCGGTGACCTACACGGTCCAGGTCGTGAATCCCAAAGCGGATGTGATCTTTGCTTCTCTGAGGCCGATCCAGCTTTCGATACCCACGCGCCTTGAGGTTTCGTGGCGGCCTCTCAATGACAAATATGATATTGACAGCTCAAGCGGCCCCAACCTGAACAACGTGCCGTTGGAGCTACGCAACTTTGTCGGCTTGCTTCACCAGGCGCAGCGCGACCTTCGGAACGGCCTCAACCCATGTACGAAGTCGTCTGGAGTGGACTGCCTCTACTCGACCGTGTACGGGCCGCAAATTGCACAGCAGATCGAGCAATTGAAGAACGAGCGCGGCATAAATACGGTGCTGGAAGTGGGCGCAAGCCCGAACTTCTCGATAACGCTGAGCGCTACGGGCGAAGTGCCCGTATATGACGACCTGTCGGGCATTCATGCTGTCAACCCTCTGAACCGCAACGACAGGTACGATGTTGTATCGCTGGTGAGCGAGGCCACCGATACGCAACTGCGCGAGGTTGACAATCAACTGCCATACCCCGACTGGGTCGTATCGCGATACACTCTAGTGCCCGCCACTGTCCCGGCGTCCGTGGGCGAGCTTGCGGATGCCATTGTTCGGGACGCGGGCGCTGTGACCGCTTATGATAAGGCCAAGGCAATCGAGCAGTATCTGCGCAACAACTACGAGTACACCACGACAATTACTGCACCTCCAGCAGGCGTGGACCGCGTTGAGTGGTTCCTGTTCCAGAGCAAGAAGGGCTACTGCGAATACTATGCCAGCTCGATGGTGATCATGCTTCGCCATCTTGGCATCCCGGCGCGGCTGGCCGGTGGCTATGCCCCGGGAAACATTGATCCCAAGTCGCGAGCGTACATAATCAAAGAGTCGTCCGCGCACGCCTGGCCTGAAGTCTACTTCCCCAAATATGGCTGGATAGAGTTCGAGCCGACGCCGTCGCAGGCTGTAATCACGCATGAGGAGAACTCTGGCCCATCGGCTGAGACTCCTTCTCCCGAACCGACAGCCGATGCCGCACTGTCTCCAACCCCTACTGAGGCGCCCGACCGCAACCCTAAGCCCCCGCTGACCACTGATACAACCAGTGGTGGCTCAGGTATATCGTTCGGCCCGGTAGGTGGCGGACTATTGCTGGCCGGAGTAGTTGCCGCTGTGGTGGCATTGCTCTTCTTCCTGCCCTTCTCACCATTCCGCCGCAAGCGTTTGCCGGGCAGCGCTCGGTTCTACTATCAAAGGATGCTCTTCTGGTCGAAACTACTTCGTGCAGGACCCGCCTCACATCAGACGCCCTACGAATTCGGCGAATCGCTTGCACGTGAGGTGCCCGGCACAGGCCTCTTTACACGATCAATTGCGCGTGCCTACGTTCGCGAAAGGTTCGGGCGTGAGAGCCTGGACACAAACGAGCGGCGCACCCTCAGCGAAGCCTACACAACCTTGCGATCGCGACTATGGCGCAGTCTGCCGGCCCGACGGATAAGGCGAATGCTGTCCCGAAAGCCTTGAAAAGTGTGGTTCAGGCTGCATGACTGATATCCTGATATGTCAATAAAGCGAATAAACATAGATGTGGCCGGAGCATCCGGCAGCGCCAAGGTACGGCCCGCCCACCGCGGGCCGGCGGCGCGTCTGGCGGCAGTTCCCGTAGCGAACGTGCAGATAAGCCTACCTGACGCCCCCGCACCCGAAGCTGTAACGCTTGCACCGATTGTGCTGGACACATCTCTGCCCAGCGAAGCGCTCGCTAAAGAGCAGAAATCGGCCAGGCGGTGGACGTTTGGGCTCGTGCTTCGATGGGTTGGCGGAGTTGCTGGCCTTGCGATTCTGCTACTGGTTGGCTGGGGTGTTTATACCTTCGCGCAATTCCAGAATCGCATTTTCGTGCCGCTGCCGCCGACCGCGACTGTGGCCGCCCAGCTTCCACACCCTTCACCTTCGGTCGTCGCCGGGCAATTGATCACACCCGCTGCAGCGCCTATCTCCCCCACTCCGGACCGCATAAAGTCGCTGCCCGCGGGCCGCATGAATATTCTGGTCCTGGGCACCGACAAGCGCGAGAA
This sequence comes from Chloroflexota bacterium, assembly GCA_039932335.1. Lineage (GTDB taxonomy): Bacteria > Chloroflexota > Chloroflexia > QHBQ01 > JADMIH01 > JADMIH01. The sequence continues at coordinate 212,974 of JBDTQH010000001.1, read as the reverse complement.
CGACCCCGACCACTATGCCCGCAGCGATACAATGCTGCTGGCAAACGTGGACACTATTTCGCATACGGTCAAGATCCTGACCATACCGCGCGATCTCATTGTTGACATACCGGACTATGGCATGAACAAGGTGAATTCGGCGTACCTCTTCGGAGAATATTACCAGTTGCCAGGTGGCGGGCAGGCCCTCGCCGTACAGACAATCAGCAAGTTCTTTAATGTGCCCATTGATTATTATGTGGCGATAAACTTTGACGGCTTTCGTAAAGTTGTCGACACCGTCGGTGGTGTGGACATTGATGTGCCGTATTCCATTGATGATTTCAATTACCCGAGCGACGACATGGGCGATCCGAACGGCGAGATGCACGTCCATTTTGATGAGGGTATGCAACACATGGACGGCAAGACCGCTCTTCGTTACGCGCGTACGCGCCACGCCGACAACGACTTTGCCCGAAACCGCAGGCAATTGCAAATCATACTGGCTGTGCGGAAAAAGGCAATGTCGCTCGATTTACTCCCGGCTATTCCCCAGCTTGCGGACGACCTCGGCGGGATGGTGCAGACTAATATTCCGTTTGACCAGCAACTTGGCCTTGCGCAGCTAGGATATGCCATGGATGCCTCAAACGTGATGACCGCCTCTATTGACAGCAGCATGATTGTAGTAGATTACACAGCGGATGGTTCCGAAGGCTTCCGGCTGGACGAGAAACTGGCTCAGCCGATGCTTGACAGCTTCTTTGGCTGGGATAGCTCCGCAGAGGAAGAAGCTGCAGTCGAGGCAGAGGCAAACGCTACGGTGAAACCTGGTACGGGGCAAAAGACGGTAACAGTTCCTACACCGACAAGTTCAGGAAGCAAGAGCACGACAAAGAAGAGTTCCCCATGACATTGTGCGGTGTTCAGCGTTAAGGCAATATTCATGCTCCTATCCTTGACCATGCCAGGGGCTAATGGTAAGATCAGATTACTATCTGTGAGAGATCTCACGGGCTTTTATTGTGCGTCCTTGCACCAAGGCCGAAGGGCAATCCGGTTCTCCTGAATATGGCACAGAGCGCAACCCCAATCACAAAAGGCGCGAAATCGCCCATAGCACGAGCTACACCTGGGCCGGATGTCGCACAGGAGCAGAAGCGGCGTCGCCGCGACCCAGTCGAGGCGATCTGGGCCCTATTTTGCTCGGTGAAATTCGCTGTCGTGACCAATGTCGCCCTTGCGGTGGCTGCCATGCTCGGCACGCTGGTGCCGCAGATGCAGCCCGGCATCCAGGACTTTGAGGCGGAACTCAACGCCTTCCTCAACGAGGTTAACGCTCGGTACGGCCCATTGACGGGGTTGCTCCACTGGGCTGGGTTCTTTGACCTATATAACTCGCTCTGGTTTCGTATGCTGGTCGTGGTTGTGGTGTTCAGCATTATCGTGTGCACGCTTAACCGCTGGCAGCCCACCATGCGCCTGATCACCAGGCCCACCGTGCGCACGACCGATTCCTTCCTGACAGGCCTTACTGAGAAAGCACAGTTCAGGTCTGTCCCACTTGAACGGGACGAGGCCGAACGTGTGGTTGCGGCCGCGCTGAAAAAGAGCCGTTATCGTGTACTGTCGGAAAAATCGACTGATGGCAGCGCCCTGTACCTCTATGCTGACCGGGACCGCTGGTCCAAACTGGTAACGTTTGTGAGTCATGCTGCGCTCGTCATGCTAATCCTTTCGGGGGCTGGCATGACCCAGTTAGGGTGGCGCGAGCGTTCCGTAGTATTTGAGCCGGGTGTGCCTGTTGACGTGGGGCATGGTCTCGATTTCAAAGTGGCTAACGTCGGCTTTTCTATTGACTATTATCCCGACGGCACAACCGTCAAGGAATACCGCAACACGCTGGCGGTCTACGAAGCTGGAACCCAGGTTCTGACCAAGACCATCATTGTAAATGACCCACTTCGTTACAACGGGATAAACTATTTTCTCGTGAGCTACCAACCCGTATTGTTTGCTAACGCGACTGATGCTGCGGGCAACCAGCTACAACTGCGCCGGATGGGTGCGACGGGCCCGATGACCGCTACGACAGGAACGGGAGAGGCATTGTTGGATTTCCAGTTCCAAAGTTCGGACAATCTCCCTATGGACCTGGTGCAACTGCCCGTAAAGGACCACGTGCTCACGCTGGAGCTAACGTACTACCAGGATGTGGCGCGAGCCGAAGGGGAAAATCCCCCCGCGTATGTGCGCGGCTTTGTGGATAAGGATTTCGAGAAGCCGATTTACGATGCTTTTCTTCCACGAACAGGGGCGTTTTCGCTTCCCGGTTATGAAGACTATAAGTTCACGTTTAAGAAGGATACTTCAACAATCCTTGAGGTTGCGCTCGACCCTGGCCTGGGGCTAGTGGGCTTCTTCTTCTTTGTTATGGCAGCGGGGTTCACAATCTCGCTCTATACTACATTTACCCGCTGCTGGGCAAAAATAGTGCCCAATGAGGAGCGGCCTGGCACGGTCAATATCATGCTGGGTGGCATGGCAGAAAAGAATAAGGTAACCTTTGAACGTGATTTCGAAAAGTTGGCGACAAGGCTGAAAGAGACATTGGGTGCGGCCACGGCCAAGGGTCAGAAGTAACATAATCTGGTGTACTATTTCGATTCCTTCTAGTTAGCGAGAGGCGGAGGTCAACATGGCATTCAACGGACAAGCTTTTGGCATAAACGAGCCAACCCTTACGCAGATCGCATATATCTGCTATTTGCTTGCTTTCTTCTTCTACGCGGTTCACCTCTTCACAAGCTCGGCACGTGCGGTGACAGTTCCGTCACGAGGTGTTGCGCTTGCAGGTGCAGGCGGCTCCGGCGGCACGATGGACGTTACGATGGGCGCTGGTGATGGCGTGAGTAGTGCGACTACCAACCGCAGGTCCTATTCGCCCTTGCTTGGCAGGATCGGGTTCGCGCTGGTTGCGATTGCCTGGGTCTCGCTGACGGGCGCATTGATCGTGCGTTGGGTCAACTCGGGTCACCCTCCGTATGTGACGCTTTATGAGATCTGCACAATGCTTGTCTGGGGCACAACCACCATCTTCCTGGTGTTGTTTGAAGGCATACTCAAGGCACGTGCGGCCGGGGCGTTCGTGGTGCTTATTATCTTCTGTCTGCAAAGCTATGCTATCTGGTTCATTGATGCCGACCTGCAGCAGTCAGTTCAGCTTGTGCCGGCGCTGCGCTCCTACTGGCTGCTTATTCATGTGTCGCTTGCGATCTTCGCTTACAGCTCCTTTGCCGTGGCCGCTGGCGCGGGCCTGACATATCTCGCCAAACACTATTCAAAGGGGCAACTCGCTGCCGCTCTGCCGTCAACGGCTGCTATCGAAGAGTTTATGTTCAGAGCAGTCGCAGTTGGCTTCCCGTTCGTGACGCTCGTCCTGATAACGGGGGCGATCTGGGCACAGGAGGCCTGGACCAAAGCCTGGAGTTGGGATCCGAAAGAAGTTTGGGCGCTCGTAACGTGGCTCACCTATGCCGCTTACCTGCATGTTCGCGTGCAACGTGGCGTGCGTGGCGTGACAATGGCGTGGCTGTCGTTGTTCGGGTTTATTATCGTGCTGATAACATTTATGGGTGTCAACTACCTTGTGCAGTGGTTCGGCCTCACATCCATGCACACATACAGCATAGATAATGGCGCGCCGCAGGGGCTGGGTGTGGCGGCTCTGGGCATGGTTGGCGCTCTTGTGGCGGGTTTGGGACTGTTGCTATTCGGGTGGCTTCGCGTCAAGGCCCCAATGCCGAAGAAGAACCCCAACAAGAGCGAGAAGTAAGCAGGCCACGTGCAAGCAACCAAGGCGAGTAGCACACAGCGGCTGATGCCGCACTTCTGGCTTGGTATTTTGCTCCTCGTGTTAGGACATATTCTCATCTTCGCCAGGAACGGTTCAGGCGAGCATACTCGGCCTTGGTCGGATTACTGGTTTGCCGCCATCTGGTTCGGTTATATTCTGGTTCTGGATGCCGTTGTTTACAGACGCGACGGCGAGTCGCTTGTTGTAAGCAGGCCACGCATCTTCCTCGCGATGCTCCCGCTGTCGGCTGCGGCGTGGTGGGGCTTCGAGTGGGTCAACAGCTTTGTGCGGAACTGGCGCTACGACCGGCCCACCGACATACCCGATTGGTGGGCAAATCTCTGGTCGTGCATCTTCTTCAGCACGGTCATTCCGGCCATCTGGGTCACCGCCGACTGGATCGGCGGCTGGCGCATCATCCGCAATTTGCCAAGAGTGCGCGGCTTCTCGGTCAGCACCCCACTCTTGCTGGTGCTCATAACTCTGGGCCTGCTCTTCTTCATTCTGCCCGCAATCTGGCCGTTGTACTTTTTTCCTCTGATCTGGGGCTTTGTCGCGCTAATCCTCGACCCCATCAACTACTGGCGCGGATCGCCGTCAATTCTCCGCTACTGGTCTAAGGGTGATTGGCGTGTGCCGGTCGCGCTCTATCTTAGCGGCCACGTGTGCGGGATACTCTGGGAGTTCTGGAACTACTGGGCCTTTCCGAAGTGGCACTACGACGTGCCTTTTGTGGGCTTCCTCAAGATCTTCGAGATGCCCCTGCTTGGTTATCTTGGTTACGGCCCATTTGCGCTTGAGATTTTCACCGTCTTCTGGTTCTGCGCGGGCCTCTTGCCCCAGAGCCGCAATTCTCGCTCGCTGAACGGGCTTGAGCAGAGCCTTGTCAGCGAATAGCACTTGCGGTGCGAATTCCTATAGAAAGCCACAGGGCCTATCCGTTGGGATAGACCCTGTTTCTCTTATCGCTCCACTCGGGCTAAGTACGCCCCCGGGAGAGGTGCCCCTTCTCGGCTACGCGGCCATGCCATACCGGACTTTCGACTTGCGTCTTATATCCTTTAGGGCCTTCCGGTTCCGATAGACGGTGATAACACAGGTGTCATCGCTCGATACTATCAGAACTATGTCATGGAGCTTGCGCAGCCGCGGCTCAACACAGCAATAACGCTCGACTTCCCGCTTGCCTACGAAATAGAACCGGACACCTGTGCGGTGCTCGAGGACACCATACCTGCGAACGAGATCTATGTCGCGGTCAGACAGGTTGCTCTGCGCACCCCTGTGCCTTGCATGCCTGCTCAACTCCACTTTCGCCTGAAGAGTCATTGCTCCTCCCTTTTCTTGAGGTTCTCCCTCAAACCGGTCTTAGCCCGGAGCAACTCGACATGGGTCAATATATATCGGTGACGGTTTCGTGTCAATTTGGGGATAAGCTGTGGAAACCGTTGTGTATTATTCCGGTGAAGAGCGTTGAATGCGACGCAACTGGCGGTAAGTTTCGGCTCTGTAGAGCGACATTGCAATTGACAGTGCGAGTCCGGTCAGCCCGTCCCTGTAGCCCTCATAGTCAATATATCTGCGCTTGAACTCCCGCAGAGGCTGGCCGATAAAGCTCTGCAGTCGCGCTCGGGTGCCTGCATTATACAGCGCCTGTGCCTCAAGTGGCGCGTATGAACGCTGCTTCCGTACGAATTGGCCCCATGTCTCGTAATTGAAGTGAATTAGCGGATTCAAGAGTATGCAAGTTTCACCGCTCACGACGGGATACTCGTGCACCTGTCGCTGCTCGTCATAGTATGTCCCTTCGCGCTCGAAGAGCCGGGTCTGGTAGTCGGGCCACCAGCCTGTATGCCTGATTTCCTTGCCGAAAAGAAAGTTGCGCCGGGAAACGCGAAACGCCGCGCACTGATCCTGCGCGATTGCATTGGCGATCTCCACGGCGAGGGCCGGAGTGCAGCGCTCGTCGGGATCGATGAAGAACACCCATCTGGTTGATGCAAGCGCAAGCGCACGGTTTCGTTGGTTAGAGAAATTCTCGAAGCGCGTACTGGCTACACGCCCGGCTACGCGATGTGCTGCCTCCACGGTCGGCTTGTCGGAATTGTCGTTGAGCAGTACTAAAGTGTCGGCGCCAGTTAACTGAATCAGCGGCTCGAGGCTCTTGAAGCATGGCCCAAGGTGGTCGGCCTCGTTCCATGCCATGGCGATAATAGTTAGTGTTGGCTCCGGTATGGTCATTTATTGAAAAGCATCCTCAAAACAACTTGTGCTCGCTTGCGCCGTTTCATGCTAGTTTCGTCCTCGGTGCGGAATAATCCTCGCATCAAAGATGTCACCATATCACGCAGCATAGCGACCGTCAGAAGTAACGTGAGGGCTAGACGCGAGAACAAGCCGTAGTTCTTGGCATAAAGATATAAGCGCGAGCGCCAAAGCTCAACGAACATCGCTTCGGGCATTTGCCGCGTGCTCTGTCCGCCCAGGTGCACCACCCGTGCCTGGGGAACCTGCCAGCATTCCCAGCCCACCTGCGCATAGTGGAGCGCGAGATCAATCTCTTCCGAATACATAAATAACTGTTCGTCAAACCCACCGCACTGCTCGTAGGCTTCGCGCCTTATAAGAAGGCACGCGCCGAGCGGATGGTCTATCTTGAAAGGCTTTGTCCTGCGTGCCTCGCCGGGGTAGCGGCCGTTTAGCCCGGATTGCTGCAGCCGCACACGGAGGCGTCCCGGCACGATCTTGGGCAGTGGGAAGAGGTCTATGGCGGCCATCGCAAGTGTAGGAAAGGCAAACGCGCCCGCCTGCACCGTGCCGTCGGGATTCAGCAAGCGCGGCGCAACAATGCCCGCCGCCGGTCGTGCGTCGGCGAACCTGATCAGATTGGATAGTGAGGCTGGTTGCGGAACAGTGTCCGGGTTGAGCACGAGGAGATAGCGGCCTTCGGCAGCGCGTAAACCCATGTTATTGGCGCGTCCGTATCCAACGTTGGCGGCGTTCTCAATAATCGTGACGGGCAAATCACGAATGGATTCAACAGTGCCATCGGTTGAGGCGTTATCGACTACGATTACCTGGAGGCGGAGGCCGCTGCTTACGGGATTACTTAAGAGGGCATCGAGGCAACGCAGCAGGTCTTCGCGAACATTCCAGCTTACAATAATCACGCTAAGGTCAGGACAAGGCCCTCCCTCCGTAAGGTCGCTAGGTGAAATCGGGATGTTGTCTGGCACGCTCCAGTGTATTCTAAACCGAGTTAGTCGCGCAACCTGTATGGCAGGGCCGCCCCGGCTCTCCCGATAGACCTCTCTTTGCTTGATACAAGACTCACTCTTATGTATTATGGTTGAGGACAACATGCGCGGATACACGAATGTCCAGAGCAGTGGTCTAATTTTGCACGCGCTTACCAGCAAAGCGCATTGAGGAAACGGCCCCTTACAATGAACATATACGTTCACGACGAGTACATGAAAGAAAAGGCTAGCCGGGCGAAACGGCAGCAAACTATCGGAATGATCTGCATCGTGGTTTCATTCCTCTTCTCCTTTGGCTCATTCGGTGGAACAAGTACGTGGCTGATCTTCCTTGCCTACCCGTTCCTGCTGGTGGGCTTCCCGCTCTGGACGATGGGCCGCTCCGCACAGCGTAAGTTGAGCACTTCCACACACGCGGATGTGCTTCTGAACGCGGAGATGAAGGGGTTGAACAACAAGTACAGTCTGCACCATTATGTGCGCCACGGCAACGGTTGGATTCATCACCTATTGATCACGCCATCGGGCCTGATCGTAATGAATTCTAACGACGCGGCTAGTCCTGTCACATGTCGTGGAACCGAGAAAGGCGACCAGTGGAAATCGCCCAGCAACATCCTTGACCGCATGACCGGACTGAAGCCGCCAGTCGGTAATCCGACCCAGGAACTGGAAACAGCCACCGCAGCAGCACGAGACTTGCTCAATCAGATAGGCAAACCGAACGTTCCGGTGAAGGCGGCCGTGCTCTTCACTCGCAACCCCGACGTCACGATAGACGGCTGTTCGTTCCAGGGCGTGCCGATGAATGAGGCGAAGTTGGTCGTTCGCGAGCTACAGCAAGACATGGACAACGAGCGAGAAGGCGATACAGACGTGAAGACTATTTTGACCAGCGAGGACCGCCGCAAGCTCAATTTGCTGCTTGCACCTGAAGACCGTACCGCCCCGGCGAATCCGACGCCCGCCAAACGCTAAAACAACGATGCCAAGTATTCCTCAACAACCTTCAGGGTGGCCTGTTGTCGGGCATGACCGCTCGATACAGATGCTACGCACCGCGCTCAGGTCGGGCCATATTCCACATGCATATCTGTTTGTTGGCCCAACCGGGGTTGGAAAGCGAGCAACCGCGCTTGCATTTGCCATGGCGCTCAACTGCCAGGGCGCAACTCCGCAGGGCCAGGAATACCCCGATGTGCCGTGCGGTATCTGTCCTTCATGCAGTCGCATCGCAAGGGGCAGCCACCCGGACATCATTGAGATAAACCTGGAGAAGCAGGCTCAGGCGCAAGGCGAAAACGGCAAGAGCAAGACGGGGCCGGCCAAAGAACTGAAGATTGACATAATCCGCGAGATGCAAGCCACTGTTGGATTAAGCCCGTATTCTGCCCGCTGGAAAATCTACATCATTGGCGATGCGGAACGCATGAACGAAGAAGCCTCTAATTGCCTCCTGAAGACGCTTGAAGAGCCGCCCTCACATACGCTGCTAATACTCCTAGCGCCTGAAGAAGCGTCAGTGCTCCCCACGATTTCATCCCGCTGTTTCATTGTGCCCTTACGGAACTTGCCATCGGCAACGGTCAGTGATGCCCTGGAACGGTACTGGAGTGCAGACCGCGAACAGGCGGAAACGCTTGCTGCACTCTCCGGCGGCAGACTGGGCTACGCAGTTGGATTACTTGAGGACCGTGAAAGCCTGAACCGTAGACGTAGGGCGCTTGAAGAATTGACATTGCTATCCGGCTCCCCGATAGCCGAGCGCATAAACGTCGCCACAAAGCTGGCAAAGATGTATACGGACGCCCGCGTGGAGCTATTTGAAATGCTTGATACGTGGGAGGGTTGGTGGCGCGATGTTCTGGTTGCGTCCGCGTCGGCACCGGACCTGATCGCGAATGTTGACCAGGCGCCCGCTCTTAAATCGGTAGCGCGGAAAAGCAGCGTTCGTGGGGCTGCATCCGCTGTCGCGCTGATCCAGGACACCCGGCTGCAACTGCGAGAGAATGTGAACCCCAGGCTTGCGTTGGAGGCGTTGGCGCTCGGTCTGCCGTGAGGTCTGTTCGACAAGAAAGGCCGCTTGCCCCAACCAGGAGCGAGCGGCCTTTCTCGTTTTGCTTTGGCAGTGGAACTAGAGCTTATTCAGGAATCTCTCAAAGCGGTTCAGGGCTTCTTCGATGTTTGGAAGTGACGTGGCATAGGAAGCCCGCACATGGCCTTTGCCTGAGCCGCCGAAGGCCGAACCCGGCACGACGGCAACTTTTTCTTCCATTAGCAGCCGCTCGGCAAATTCTTCTTCGCTAAGGCCCGTGCTGACAATCGACGGGAAGGCATAGAACGCGCCCTTTGGCTCGAAGCAGGAGAGGCCGAGGCGGTTGAACCCGTCGACTATTGTGCGTCTGCGTCGGTCGTATTCCTCGCGCATGGCCTCCACGAATGGCTCGCCCGACTTCAGCGCCTCGATCGCCGCTTCTTGCCCGGTTGTAGGGGCCGACATGATAATGTACTGGTGAACTTTGCGCATGGCAGCGAGGATGGCTGGCGGGGCGGCAGCGTAACCGATGCGCCAGCCTGTCATAGCGTAGGCCTTAGAGAAGCCGCCCAGCAAGATTGTGCGATCCTGCATCCCCGGCAGCGAAGAGAAGCAGGTATGCTCGATACCGTATACCAGCCGGTCGTAAATCTCATCAGAAATGACTAACAGGTTGTGCCTCTCAGCCCATTTCGCGATCTCAGCGAGCCTGGAACGCTCCAGGACGGCCCCGGTCGGGTTATTCGGGTATCCCAACAGCACTGCACGTGTTCGAGGCGTGCGTGCCCGCTCAAGGTCCTCCACGGTCACCTGGAAGTTTTGCCCAACATATGTAGGCACCGGCACAGGCACTCCGCCCGCAAAGGTAACGGTTGGCTGGTAGGCCACAAAACACGGCTCGGGGACAATTACTTCGCTGCCCGGCTCGCACGTAGCCATAAGGGCAAGGAGTAGTGCCTCGCTCACGCCGACCGTAACAAGCAATTCCGCCTCAGGGTCGTATTGGACCGAATAAAGATGATCTAATTGCTTGGAAATCAGCTCTCTCAGCTCAAGTATGCCGGAGTTCGAGGTATAAGCGGTGTGGCCGGCACTGAGCGATTTGATGCCTGCTTCCACTATGGGGGCCGGGCTGACAAAGTCGGGTTCACCGATACCAAGGGAAATCACGTCCTTCATGGTCGCGACGATATCGAAGAACTTGCGAATGCCGGATGGCGGCACTGCATTCATGCGCGCCGATACAAATTGCTCACCCGACGCAAGCTCGGCTGCCCTGGCTGCTTCATTGATTGCCATTGGTATACCTCCAAAATATGCTCTGCGTCACGAGAGGTGACGCACGGTGCGCGATGGCTCGTCTAGAGTACTGCTTTAAGCGGTATTCGCCACTCGGTGCCAACCTTCTTGCCGGATATCTTACCCTGTCCCAGGAGACGCCTTATTTCCTTTGGCTTATATCCAAGCAGCTTGGCCGCCTGCGATACCGAAAGCAACGGCCGGTACAAATCCATGACCTCTTCAGGGGGGAACGTTGCTAGTACCGCATCAATGGTGTTAAATCGTTCGGCTGCCTGCGCGATCGCGATTGGGTCTCTGACGGCCAGTGCTTCGTATCGTTCCTTGTTCAGTAATGTGCGTATTTCTGTCACGCGTAAATGGTTTGCATGCACGCTCACGGCGTTGATTCTCCTCTGGTGTCCCTCACCGCGAGGCGGGGTATCATTATCCAGGGCAATTATAACATCACCTCCAAGCCATACCAAACGATTTGAACGGACCTAAACCGTTGCCGTCCGGTGAAGCGTTGACAATTATGATATAACGGTGCTAGGAGTAGAGCATGGAACAAGCAGGCGAACAAAACCCTGGCATTCTTGAAAGACCTTCCGGAACGCTCAATCTCGAATACACTCTTACGAACGGCCAGCTATTTCGATGGAGACAGACGGCCGACGGCTGGTGGGACGTTGTCACGGGCGCGCGCCTTATTCGCATCAGGCAGATTGAGCACGCGGCACAGGGCATGGACACCTTTGAGTACAAGACTTTCCGCGACGGCCCCGATCCTAACCTGATTGAAAGCTTTTTCCGCCTGGACGTCCCGCTGGAACCCCTGTACGAAAGCTGGAAGGAAGCGGACCCCTTCCTTGGGGGGCTTGCAGAGCGGTTTCGCGGGCTGCGTATCGTGCGGCAGGAGCCGGAAGAGTGCTTGCTATCTTTCATGTGCTCTACCGCGAACTTCATTCCGCGCATCATGAAAGCCATCGCCATTATCGCGCGCACGTGGGGCGAACCGATTGTGGGCAGTGATGGCACGGCGATTACCCATGCTTTTCCAGCGGCTACAGTGCTCGCGGAACTAGATCCCTTTGTTGTTAGCGAAAAGACAGGGCTAGAGTGGCGAGCCGGTAATCTCGTGAAGGTTGCTCAGCAACTTGCCGCAAAGCCGACCGGCTGGTTGGAAGAGGTCTCAAAGCTGGACTATGCGACAGCACGCGGCGAGCTTCAGCGCATAGACGGCGTGGGCCCCAAGATCGCTGACTGTGTTTGCCTGTTCGCGATGGCCAAGGACCAGGCAGTGCCCGTCGATACGCACGTCTGGCAACTTACGCGCGACCGTTATCTGCCAACGCTCAAAGGCAAATCGGTGAGCGCGGCGGGCTACGCCCAGGTGCTCAATTATTTCCACAGCCATTTCCAGAAAGCGGGATGGGCACAGCAGTACCTCTTCTTCGACCACCTCTTAGAAAGCCGGGAGAAACGAAAGGGAAGGGAAACATAGCGTGGTCCTTGCCAACCAGACCGCCACGTCTATGCTCGTTTCTGAGCTGTGGTCCCAGGTGCGCGCCCTCGCTGATCAGCGAGAGGTGGACCTTGACCTGCGGCTGCTTGGAAAGCCCGGCGACATTTCGTCTGATGCGCGCGAAATCCTGAGCCGCAGTATGAATGCTGTGCTACAATCGGCATTCAGCGCGGGCGAGTTGCACCATCTTGCCCTAGAACTAACCTTCCAGGCAGATGCATTGAGCGCAAGAATCGAACATGACGGCACAATCGACCCGGTTGGCCGTTCAGCAACCGAGCAGGAGATATTTTCCCATTACACGGACATCGGCGCAATGGGCGGCTCCCTCTCGCTCTCTTCCGGCAGAGGATTCGGCCTCAGGGTGGAGCTTACACTGCCGTTCGCGAGTAATGAGGCAGCTAGCAATACTTTAGACCGTTACCAGGAGCCACCGAGGGGTCGTCCCACACCGGCCGTTGCCGTCATGCCTGCGCTCCATGAGCGTCTCACGCCACAGGAAGAGGTTGCCCTCAGCTTGCTCTCGGCCGGGTTGAGCAACAAAGAGATAGCGGCGCACATGAATCTCGGGGTGGGCACGGTGAAGTTCCATCTAGCCCAGATATATCAAAAACTGGGCGTGCAAGGCCGCGGTCGTGGCGCAGCCGTCGCACGTGCTCGCGAGCTGGGTTTGCTATTCGATTAGCGACTAACCTGGTGGCGTAGCGTAACGAAGGGACACTCTTTAGGGGTGTCCCTTCTTGCTATTTGGTGAGTCTTCAGGCCTCAAACTGTCCACATGATAGAACCAGGATAGGCCCGTCGAAAGAAGCGACGGGCGCGGTACTACTGCATAATTGTTGGCAGACGGCCCTGGCGGCGTCAGGGGATTTACGCCGCCAGGGCCGGAGACTTTTCTTTACATGGAAAGAAAATGGAGGCAAACCATGGCAGCATGGGAATATCGAGTGGCTTACGTTGACTTTCGTGGCCGCGTATCTATTGAGGGGCAGGAAATCATGATGGAGCGCGGCGAGCGTCGCAGCGCGTTTGTGCGAACTGTCCTGGATCACATCGGTAAGGACGGCTGGGAGCTTGCAGGTGTTCACCCGCTCTGGCCCGCCGAGACAAGCTATATGATTTTCAAGCGTCTTGCCACAGGCGAAAGCTCAAGTGACAAGGGAGCCACTGAAGGCGAGTCGGCCCCTGATGAAAGCCAGACGGACGGCGGCGAGCCTACGCGATCAATGGGCGAGCAGCCAACGGAAATGGTCTAGAGGGTACAGGAGTTAGAAATGGAATCAGTAGCGAACAACACAGATGTACTGGGCCGGTTCTCGAACCAGCTTGCTGGCGCCGTAGAGCGCGTGAGTAGCGCCGTAGTGCTGGTAAATGGGCGAGAGCGACAGGCGGCGAGTGGTCTCGTCGTTGGCAAGGATCTCGTGCTTACAGCGGCGCACGTACTCGAACGCGACGATCCGCAGATCGAAACGCATGACGGCAAGACCTTTACCGGCAAGGTGCTGGCTCACGACTCGGTGACCGACCTCGCGATTATCAAGGTTGAAGGTCTCGGGCTGGAAAGCGCGGCAATCGCTGAGAATGGTGCAAAGTTGGGCGAGTTCGTGCTGGCGGTCGGACGCCCGGTGAGCGGCCAGCCAATGGCAAGCAGCGGCATTATCAGCGCCATCGGCGGGCCTGTCCGCACGCGCGAAGGCTCATTGTTGGAGAAATATCTTACAACCGATGCGCGGCCCTATCCCGGTTTTTCAGGTGGTGCTGTTATTAACACGGCAGGAGAAGTGCTGGGCGTGATGACATCCGGCCTGTTGGGCAATACATCAATCGCTATCCCCGCTGCGCTGGCCTGGCGCACCGCCGACACGCTTGCTAAGAATGGAACGGTGAAGCGCGGATACCTCGGTATCGGCAGCCAGGTCGTTGAGCTTGGTGAGTCGCAACGTGCCGGTCGGAAGCAGGAAAGCGGACTACTAGTTATCCACGTCGAGCAGAACGGCGGCGCACATACGGCGGGTGTTTTTCTTGGCGATATTATTGTTGGCCTGGATGGGCAGACGGTTACGGACAGTGACAGCTTGCTCGCACTGCTTTCGGGCGACCGGGTAGGCAAGACCGTGCAACTCGATATCATTCGTGCGGGTGAACTGAAGTCACTTCAGGTAACCATAGGCGAACGCGGCAAGTAAGTTGAGACAGAATGCGAGCGGAGAATCAGCAACCTGAGAATCGATTGATTCTCCGTTCGTTTGTACATTAGAAAAGGTGGCCGAGATATGGCAATTGATACTGTAGAAGAAATTACTGATGCCGCTAAAGCAGTAAGCCCGTCGCCTTCTGTGTCAGAGGCAAGCGCGGCGCTTGTCGCGGCGTCGCTGAACGGCATTGTGGAGGTAACAAGCCGCGGCAGGGGCATTGGAGCAGGAATAATCTGGGATGCTGCGGGCCAGGTCATGACCAATCATCACGTTGTGGTTGGCACAGGCGGCAGACCGCAGGTGGTGTTGACCGACGGACGGCGATTCGAGACAAAAGTGGTGGCCGAGAATCCGGCCTTGGATCTTGCTCTACTGGAAGTTGAAGCGTCCGGTTTGCCCGCTCTGCCGATTGGCGACTCCAGAACCCTGCGAATTGGCGAGCTTGTGTTCGCGGTGGGCCATCCATGGGGCGTGAAAGGCGTAGTGACTGCCGGAATCGTCAGCGGCCTCGGCTCCGTCACGAGTGTGCGCTCGGGCAGAAGTGCCGACTACATTAGGTCGGACGTATCGCTTGCACCGGGCAACTCGGGCGGGCCGCTCCTGAACGCTCGCGGACATGTGGTCGGCATCAATTCGATGATCTTCGGGGGCGACCTCTCGGTCGCCGTACCCTCACACGTAGCCCTGGAATGGCTAGCGCGAGCGGGACAACGTGTCTACCTCGGTGTGGGCGTGCGTCCGGTACGCATCAACCACACGGGAGAAGATAGCGACGGGCCTACTGAAGGCGTCATCGTGATCGGCGTTGACCCGAAGGGGCCAGCGAGCCGTGCAGGCGTAACAGTAGGCGACGTGCTGCTCTCGGTCGCGGACCAGCACGTCGTGGACACAGCATCACTTCGCAAAGCACTGTCGCAGGGCGTGTCCGATGGCAAAGCCGAATTGATTATCGTTCGCGGCGGCAAAGCACGTAAGGTGCAGGTCGACTTCGACAAAGCAGCCTGACATTAACGCTCCTGTTATGAAAAGCCCCTTCCTCTCAGTGAAGAAGGGGCCTTTTGAGTAGCCGGGTCGGGCGACCTATTCATGTTGCGGCGTTGGTTTCGCTGCTGCTTCGGGGGTCATTATCGGTGGTAACATCGCTAACGACCTATCAGACGCGGCAGCAAGTTTGTCCAGCCGACGGCGCTCGACGGGCAGCATGGCGCGGTTGTACGCCATTGCAGCCGTGTCATGCAGCCTTCGACGGAGTGGCATGCCGCTCCGTAGCTTTCGCACTTCGCCCCACATCTTGCGCGACCTGAACTCTCTGTGCAACATGACGTGCAATTGCCTGTAGAATTCTGTGCTGTAGGGGCCGCGATACATCATCTCGAAGTCGCCGCTGTCAAGCCAGTTTTGCTTTTCCCCAAGCTGGATCTTTACATTCTCGTAGAACTTTGTGCCGGGCAGCGGGTAGGAGACGGACATTCCTATATCGTCGGGATTGCAGTCGCGCACCATGCGTAGCGTGGACTCGATGTCTTTGCGATCTTCACCGGGGTAGCCGAACTGGAGAAAAAACGCTATTTTGACCCCATGCTCGTGCAAGCTCTTTGCGGCCGCATAAATCTCTTCGACTCTGGTTCCCTTGTCCATGGCATCAAGGATCTTCTGCGAACCTGATTCGGCGCCCACCCACACGATCTGGCACCCTGCACGCTTTAGCGCAGCGGGCACATTCTTCTTTATCAGGTCGACCCGAAGCAGACACTTGAACGGCGTAACGGCGTCGAGGCGCTCGACTTCGGCGGCGAACCTCTCAATCCAGCCTGGCTTCAGTCCGAATATGTCGTCAGCGAACCAGATGTGGTCCGGCGCGAAGTTATCTTTCAGCCACTTCAATTCCTGTGCAACGTTCTCGGGCGAGCGCACGTTGTAGCGCTGACCGTAGATTGGCTTGGCACACCAGTTACAGTGGTACGGACAGCCGCGGGTCGTCGCCATGTTCATTGAATAGTAGCCGTGTCGCTCCATCCAGATCTTCTTGTATCGTGCCACGTCAACGAGATCCCACGCGGGGAAGGGGAATGCATCAAGCTGCTTCTCAAACCCCCGCGATACAGGGTTGGGAGCATCCGGCCATGCAAGCCCCGGGATGGACGTACGGTCCATTTCTCTCTTGCCTGTGAGCACATCGAGGGTTTCACCAAGCGTTATCTCGCCTTCGCCGATCATTATTGCGTCCGCGCCGTGCTCAAAATACATCTCCTTGTGGTCGGTGGCATCCGAACCGGAGATAAGCACGGTGCAGCCTCGCTTCTTTGCGGCTGCCGACATAATGAATGCGGCCTCGCGCATTCTCGTGAGGCACATTTTCGAAAGGTAGTTGAACCCGTCCTCGTAAATAACGGCAATGTCGGGTTTGTGTTTTTCGAGGGCATCTACCCATTCTTGCTCTGAGGCCGCCAGCATAGCGTCGAAGAGCGCGACGTCATATCCACGCTCACGAATGTACGAGACAGCATAGAGGGTGCCTAGCGGCGGATACGGTTTCATCGCCTCCGACTCTTTGGGGTCGAAGCGGAGATAGTAGGATTGGCCGAGGAGGACTTTGGTCATCGTGCGCGGAACCTTTACCGGAGATGGTATCTACCCTATGCAGAGAGGCTGGCTTGCGCCTTCATCCACTACGTTGGCGGTTACAAGAGAGCATAATCATAATAAGCAACACCTAACTGCCTGTCAACTGACCAAGTATGTCGAGTAACATGGCAGCTTGCTTTTCCATGTCGTATTGTTCCTGCACAATCTTGCGTGCATTTCTACCCAGTTCCTGCCGTTCAACAAGACTCATTGTTGCCAGCCGAATCATGGCTCGCGCAACAAGGTCCGGATCGCGGCGGTCAAAAATTATGCCGCTTCCCCTTGGCGACTTCCTAACTGCTGATACATCAACGATAGCACCGACCGGGGGCGCGACCCAGGGAAGGCCGCATGCCATAGCCTCAAGAGCGGCCATGCACTGAGACTCATGCCAGGAACCCAGGATGAAGGCGTCGGCGCAATTGTACAGATGAGGCAATTCTTCGTGTGGGATGTCGCCCTCTAAAGTTACATATCCCGTCAGGTCCAGATCGGAGATCAGGTTGTTTAACACGTCACGGAGCACACCTTCCCCGGCGATCCTCAATCTAATATCGACATCTGGAGCTGTCTCGCGAGCACGTGCCACTGCTCGAACCAGCAAGTCCTGGCCCTTCACAGGAATAAGCGAGCCGACGTTTACGAATGTGGTGGAAGTGGAGTGCCCGGTCTTGTGGTTCTGTTTCGTCGGCGCGAACATCTGCGTACCAACGCCAGGAGCCCAACCGCGAACCCGCTCAGGACTGACACCGCCTTGTTGCAAGAGCGCTTTGCGCATTGGTGACGATGGGACGGTTAAGAGGTCCGCATGCCTCAATGTGCTTGTTACCAGCCTGCCCGACAGGCCCCGTCCGTGATTACCGTAGCCTATTTGGGGGATGCGAACAAGCTCGCCCCCCGCAAGATGAACGAGTGAAGGCACTTCAATCAGCTTCGCCACCCTGGTAGCTAGCCAGCCCGCTTCGGTAGCCCATATGCCCATCACTGCTGAGAACGGGCTTGACTTGTGTTCGCGATGAACGTCCACTGTGAACGAGCGCCACAGCCTAAGTAGGCTGACACCCGGCACGCGCCTTCGGGCGAATGCTCCGCCGCCCAACGCGTGAACATACACATTGCCAATGCTGTACCGCTCACGGCGGCCTGGATAGCGCAGGGCAAAGACATGCAGTTCTACTTGACTGGACAGCTCTCGCGCAAGATTCGTGAAGACCGGAATGCACCAGTCGTCGGGCGACGATTGGAAGCCGGGAATGACCAGAGCAAGTTTCATCGAGCTTCGCTGCGCAACCGCAGGTGGAAACTTGCGGTGGCCATCTTACGTGCCGAACTGTGGGGAGTCATGCCAATATTATATCATTCGGCACACCGGGCAAGCGCACCGGCGACGGGCGAGGTTTCGCGCATCGGGCCCGAAGTTGTACGCACCAGGTGTGTTTCTTTACACTAGAGCCTCAGCAATGATAGAATCGTTCCAATGGAAATAAGTGGCGCGGTCCTGATATATCGACCTGAAAGACAATCTCCAGCATCTTGACCCAATCTCCTTTCAGTGACACAACAATCAAGCAGGAGCCGTCTCCTGTACCTTCCGAAGCACAACCTGCCCGCGAGGGAATATGGAAGCGCTGGCATCTTGGCGCGCTCTTGATGCACATCGGGCTCGCCGTGCTCTTCACCTGGCCTTTAGTGCTCAATTTCCTTCCCGGCGCTGGAACAACCGTGCCCGGCTTCATGCGTGAAGATCGCGACCAGAATCTTTGGAACCTCTGGTGGACCCGCCATGCGCTGCTCGGCGGCAACAATCCATTTGTCACCAATCTAATCTGGTATCCGACCCCCACCAGCCTCTATTACCACACGCTGGCGGTGTTCAACGGAATAATCGCGACGCCGTTGATGTTCCTCTTCTCTTTGACGACCACATACAATATTGTAGTCCTCTTTTCGTTCGTCATGACGGGCTATGGCGGATTCCTCCTGGTCTACTACCTCTGCCGCAATCGTTGGGCGGCTCTTGTGGGCAGTGTGGTCTTCGCGTATTCTGCCTATCACGTTGCAACCATGCGAAGTCTATTACAGTTGATTTCGCTTGAGTGGGTGCCGTTCTTCATACTCTTTTTCCTGATGGCGGTGTTTGCCAAGAGCTGGACTTCACGGCGTGACTTCGCCGGGTGGCTGTGGCGGCGGGCGCTGCCTGCGGGCTTCTTCCTCTTTCTGGTATCGCTGGTTGATTGGTATTACACGATGTACTCGTTGATGCTAGTCGGCCTCATCGCACTCTATCTGCTATTGCGCTATCTTGTGGAGCGGCGCAGGACCGATTCCACCGTGGCTTTTTCGCGGCAGGTGCTTGAGCCCTGGGCCCGCATTGGCTTATGCATCGCTATCTATGCCATTCTCATCAGCCCGATCCTGATCCCGACCATAAGGGAGCTTCGCTCAACCAACTATATGCTCCCCGCACCGGACGCCGCGCTGAGCCACTCAGCCGACCTCCTAACTTTCTTCCAGCCCATGCGCGGCCATCAGCTCTGGGGCAGGTTCTTTCTGAATCGCGATAACTGGCCTTATGGCGCGGATCGCTATGAGGTCTACTTCACTTACACGGCACTGGCCCTGGCCGGAATCGCACTCTTTGCGACTCGGGCGCTCCGTCCAAAGGCATCTGCTGTGCGAACGACACCGCCAGCCCAAAGTGGGGCCAGGATCAAGCCGCCCGGTAAGTGGTTCTGGGCTGCGCTGGTGTTGCTCTTTTTTCTGCTTGCACTTGGCCCTGTCCTGCAGATTAACGGCAGCCAGATACAGTGGATATTCTCACCGCAGATACCGCTCGTGATGCCATACAAGCTGATCGAGGGCTTGCCTATTCTCAATATTAGCCGCAGTCCTGACCGTTTTGATATGCCCCTCACGTTGTGCCTATCCATTCTTGCGGGCTATGGTGTCAATGTGTTGCTAAGCAGGGTGTGGCCCCGGCTAACGCAGGCGCGGCGAGGCGCATATATCTCAGTGGCGGCGATCGGGCTAATCGCGCTCGAATTGTTCCCGTTCCCGTATCCTCAGCTAAAGGCCGATATTCCCGGCTGGTATGCAGAGCTTGGCAAAGAGCAGGGCGATTTCTCTATCCTCGACTTGCCGCCGCAGGACGATTTCTGGCACGGCGCCTATCGTATGTACTACCAGACCGCGCACGGAAAGGCCATCTTCGGCGGCTATATCAGCCGTGAATATCCTCATCCTTTCCTGGAGAGTACACCTGGATACCAGGAGCTGACTTACGTTGATGGCTCAGGTGACATGTTCGCGGAAGACCGCAACACATGGCTATCGGCATTTGCCCAGTACAATACGCGCTATATTGTATTGCAGAAGAGCCGCGCACCGCACCGCATTGATCCGCCCGTTGACGTGACCCCATCTCGCGATGCCATCCACCTGGTGCTTGGTGCAGACGCCAAACCGTATCACGAAGATGCGGAGCTGGAAGTATATCGCGTGCCGCCTCCCGCCGTCCAAGTGCCCTTCATGAGCGTGGGCGATGGCTGGGAGCCGCGCGAGCTTGGCCCGAATGGCTCGTTCCGCTGGCTGGGCGACCGGGCAACCGTTCGAATAGATGCGCCGAGTGCGGGGCAGGCTTATCTTTCCTTCCGTGCCGCAGGCATAGGCCCACCGCGCAGGCTTCAGATTTTCCACGGTGACCAGCTAATCTTTGACGAAACCGTGTCGGCTCTACAGACTTACAAGACGAGCGGCCCGCTCGGTATTCCACAAGGAGTTTCCACATTGACATTTAGCAGTCCAGATGGGACTATAAGCCCATCTGAGCTGGGCATGGGTGACGATCCGCGCAGGCTCAGTTTCGCCATCCTCGATGCGAGTTTGGAGCCGGTGCAGAAGTAGTTTCACGGAAATATCGGCTCATCGGCGGCAAGAGTGGTCCATCCCTCATAAATGGAGCCTTCAATGGGTGAGTCAGATAAAGTAGAGCAGTTGCTGGCTAAAGCACGTGCGCGTTGGCGTGCTGAATCCGGTCAAGCGCCGGCCGAGTTGCACGTTACGCCATATCTGGCACCCGCCGCCGGGGCCGAGCAGATGCACGATGTGCAGTATAGCGGCCGCGTGAGCCAGCCCGGCGCTCCACGACGCTACACAGGCCGCGCCGCAGGCACACAGCCTGCTCCCTCACCAGGAGTCGAAGCCCAGCCTGCTACTCGGCGGCGAGCCGGCAGTGGAGAGCCTGCCCAGCCCGTCAGCATCCGCAGCCGCCTCACAAGGTCGGTGGTGGTGCCGTGGTCGTTCCGCTTGGTGCTGGCAGTTACGGTCGTATCGGCGGTGCTGCTCGCGTGGCGTCTGCCTGGATTATTGACCCCTCCTGTAGATGCTCCATATGGCGTTGAGGCTACACATGCTGCTTTCGCGCAGGTGCTAGCAAGCCGTGTACCCTCCACGCTGGATTCTGTGCGGCTGCTCCCACCGCCCTCTCCCTGGTACGGCTCTGCTCCGACTAACCCATCTGCCGGGCTTCCTCTTTATGGCTGGATTACAGCAGGGGTTATGTCCGCTCTCGGTTCGGGAGCATGGGTGGGCCGGGCGGTATCTGTTGTATTCAGTGTCCTCGCCGGCCTTTTCCTTTTCGCAACCGTCAGAAGGACAGCGGGTGCGCGTGCGGCTATCTATGCTCTGCTGCTGTACGCTGTTGCGCCAATGAGTGTGCTCGTTGGTCAGGAATTCTCTCCGACGGCTATGCTACTGGCTTCGCAGGCGTGGATGCTGTTGGCTCTTGTCCGCTGGCGAATGCTTGCGAATGCATCCTCCAGCGGATCGACCCCGCTGGCCTTCGGTGTTGCTATTCTTTCAGCCATCGTTGGCGGACTTATTGATCCGGGCGCGGTTTTCATGGCGATACCGGCAGCCTACATCATTATCGCGCCTTCCGGGTCGGCCAATCCTTTTATCCGTGGTGGTGCCGGTAGCTGGAGCGAAGCATGGAAGCAGTCGCCTGATCGTGGGAAGGCCATTGGCTTCATCGGAGCCATAGCGGGTTCTTCGATCCTCTGGTGGGTGTTTAATCAGGGTACTCCAGGCGGACTCTGGCTTGCAGTGGGCGATGGCGGAGGTGGCGTGGCCGCAGGGCTTGCCGCGCTTGTCAACGGCAGCACTTACGTGCAGATAGTCGGCCTGACCGTCGAGCGCGTACTTACAGTCGCCGGCCTCTTGCTGCTCGGGGCCGGGCTGTTGCATGCGGCCCGCCCGCCCATGCAGATGATCTTTCACGCTCTTCTCGCGGGCGGACTTCTTCATGTGCTGTCTGACGCCGGCAGGTTACCTGTACATGACGATGTTCTGGTTCCGCTGATTCTGCCGCTTTGCGCACTGGCCGGAATTGGGGCGGCGTGGGCCGGCGCACTTCCGGCACGTTTGTGGCTTGCCGTCAAGGAGCAGACGAGGGAAAACGAAGCCGATTACGCTATCTCCCCACACACGGCCTGGCTGCTCGATCTGCCTGAAGAACGGGTGTATACGGAACGACCATCAAGACCTCAGGCGCAACTTGCGTTGAGCAAAAGTGTCGCCCAGCGTAGCCAGACCGAGGGGCTGAGACTGCGGCGCGTGTGGCTGCTGGCAGCCGGTCATATTGCTGTATTCACCGTGCTTGCCATGATTGTAGCCGGTGGCGCACCGTCGGTTTTCGCAAAGCTCGCGCCTTCGGGAAAATCTGTCGAAGTCAGTATGATAGGAGCCGAGGTGGCATCCCTGCTGCCGCGGGACGCACGGCTAGTGATTGCCGGCCCGTTTGCACCTGAGCTCTTCTTCTCGTCGGGCCATACCGGGTGGTCGCTTAATACCGATACCTTCAGCATAGCCGAAGTGCAATCGCTGCAACGCCAGGGCGCTGCTTTCTTGTTGAGCGCCGACCAGGATTGGCTGGGCCATCACCCAGACTACCGTGGGCTTATAACTTCCTACAGTGTCATGAAACTGTCCCACGATTACATCCTGTTTGACTTGAACAAGAAACCCGCCGACAACGACAGGCTCTATTTCCTGGAGAGCGGTCACACTCTGGGAGGGGCGTTCCGCACTTACTGGGATCGCAATGGCGGCGTCGCAAAGCTAGGTTACCCGATCTCCGAGGAGTTGGTTGAGCCAAACCCGTTGGACGGTCAAACAAGGACTGTGCAGTATTTCGAGCGTGCCGTTCTTGAGCTACACCCGGACCAAGGTGCCGCACCTGGCACAGTTATGCTAGCCTCGGTGGGCCGCTGGGTCACTCAGAACCGGGAGTTCCCACGAGTTGAACCATTCCAGAACACGCCGGACCGCTGGTACTTTGCAGACACCGGTCATATGGTAAAGCAGGCATTCCTTCATTACTGGCAGTCCCAGGGCGGCGTCGCGATGTTTGGCTATCCCATATCCGAAGAGTTGCCTGAGATCAATCCTGGAGATGGAAAGGTGTATACTGTACAATATTTCGAGAGAGCGCGCTTCGAGTGGCACCCGACGTTCGCGGGTACTCCCGACGAGGTCCAGCTCGGGCTTATCGGCAAGCAGGCATTGGAGCGTGCAGGACGGTAGGCAAGCGAAGAATTTCCTGTGTAACGAAGCCCGTAGTGAATCAGGTGAAGCGACATCGCAACAGGAGTGCTCATCCCCTTGGAATATGTTTCGGACAGCCTGATGATTGCCTCTGAGCCTGACTACGGATCCGCTGGAGACCCGATGGTGCGCACGATTCTTGGTGCGCTTGCCTATGCCGATCTATTTGATTATCCTTTGTCCGCAAAAGAAATCACGCGCTATCAGATAGAGTCATCCTTTTCAGCCGGGGAAATTGGCTACTGCCTGGCGACATCGCCCGCCCTTGCTGACCTTGTTCGCCATGACGGAAACATGTATTGCCTGCGGGGACGCGAGAATGTCCTGGAAACCCGACGGGCACGATCCAAAGACTCGCAACACGTCTGGAGCCGAGCGCGGCTTTATGCGCGGCTGCTCGCCGATATGCCGTTTGTTCGCTTGGTGGCGATCACCGGTGCGCTTGCTGTAGACAACATCGCGGCGCGGCCCGACATTGACTGGCTCATAGTCGCGAAGCAAGGCCGAGTCTGGCTGTGCAGGCGCCTCATTATCGGGCTTGTGCGCGTTGCCCGGCTCTTCGGAGACGACCTCTGCCCCAACTACATCATCTCGGAAACCCGCCTGAGTCTTGACCAGCAGGATCTGTTTACCGCCCATGAGCTTGCCCAGATGGTGCCCCTCTATGGAAAAGAACTGTATAAACGGATGATTGCTCAGAATGCGTGGGCTTTTGATTATCTGCCTGCAGCATTCTCAGACCCCTACGCAACGGTGCCCACTCGCCGCCGTGGTCCCTTCAGGCGGGTCGCTGAGTGTCTGCTGTCGGCCAGGATGTTCGACCGGTGGGAACGGTGGGAGCTAAAGCGCCTGAGGCAAAAGCTTCGTCCACTCGTGGGCGAGGCTGCCGAAGTAATATGTTCGCCGGACCAGTGCAAAGGTCACACGGGTCTGCACAGGCAGTGGGTAACGACCCGCTATAGTACCCGGCTTCGCGAACTTGGTCTATAACATCCAGCCCACAACGTTCGTCGCCTCAGTTGCTCGTGAGGTAAAGCAACACTTCCTGAGCCTCGGTAATGAGCCTCATAGCCACGTCCGTGGGCGGCTGGCGCAATTCTGGTGGGGGAATGTGAGCACCGTTCACTATGAGCTGTGGCTGCATGAGCGCGAGTTGCAGATCGAGATGGGATTGCACTTTGAAGCAAGCGTGCAGCGCAATAAAGAGCTTTACGCTGCTTTCAGCAGGCGCTTGCTGGAGATACAGCATGAGCTTGGCGACTCTATCTGGCTCGAAGAGTGGGACCGCGGTTGGACCCGAATTTATGAGACCCAACCGCTAATGCCTATGGACGAGGCACGCGTCTACGCGACCGCCGTCAGGCTCTGCGAGATCATGAAGTGCCTTCAGCCTATTCTTGATTCCCTGGTGGTTGACGAGTAACTCTCTCATATGGATACTACGTACAGTAGCTAGGCCCGTTTCTCTTCCATTCGCTCTCTAGTATCGCTTCGATACAAGAGGGGAAGTTTATCTACCTGTACGTGTAAACGCGCTTTCCACATCCTGTGGAAAACGTATGGCCTTGCCCGTGATTCCTTGATATACTCGGCGGGCACCTGCTGATAAAGCCGCAGGTACTGCATTCCCCATAAACCGCACGGAGGTCTACCTATGGTTAAGCACCGGCACATATCGCCCTTCCTCTTCTTCGCCTCCATATTTCTGATGCTGTTGGCCGTTGCTTCGCCACGAGTAGGACACGCGCAAACCCCTGACCAACCAACAGGTGAGCCGGACATAACTGCTGCCTCCGCTATCGTCGTGGAGTATCCATCAGGGCGAATCCTTTACCAGAAGGACGCTCACTTCAGGATGCCGCCGGCCAGCCTGACCAAGATACTTACAGCCATTCTTGCCCTCGAGTACGGCAAACTTGATGACGTTGTCACGGTTGTGCCGGAGGACCTTGTGGGCGAGTCGACCATGGGACTGGTGAGCGGCGAGCAGCAGACGCTTCACAATCTGCTGTATGGAATGCTGCTGCCTTCCGGCAACGATGCTGCGCTCACCGTGGCGCGGCATCTTGGTGCGACCATGGGCGCGGGTGTACCGGCGAACGGCGATCCACTGAAGCGATTCGCCGACATGATGAATTTGCGCGTTTCTCAGCTTGGCCTCACCGACAGCCACTTCGTCAACCCGCATGGCCTTGACACACTTGGCCACTATTCAACTGCTTACGACCTTGCCAGCCTTGCCTGGTATGCTCTTCACATCCCCACGTTCAATGAGATAGTACGCTCCGTTGGCTATGACGCTCCCGGCCACGGCTTGCTCAACACAAACGAGATGCTCACCCGCTATGATGGTGCAGACGGCGTAAAGACAGGCTGGACCGACGGCTGCGGCCTCTGCCTTGTCACTTCCGCTACGCGGGACGGTCACCGGCTGATCTCGGTTGTGCTCAACGCCCCGCACTGGTATTCCGACAGCACCGCGCTGCTCGACTACAGCTTCGCGCAGATCGCGGCAGCGCCGGCTGGCGACAAAGCAGAGGTACTCTCGGTCAGCAAGCGCGACACAGTGGCCTGGCTGCTGGCAAACCCCGCGGGTGCGCCGCCTGTTCCTGAGCAGCAACAATCTCTTGCGCAGGGCGGCGGAGCAGGGGCACAGGTAGTCAAAGATCAGGTGGAAGCCAACCTGAATGCACAGGACAAAGTAGGCGGTGGATCGCCTGCCACGGGTGCGTCATCGCACACCGCTCCTGCCCTGGAATCGGCAAGCGCACCGGATGCTGTACCGCAGTCATCCCTGTCAATCGCGGTCGGCAAGATGGATCCCGGTCTGCCATTTATCTTGCTTGCATTTGGTGCAGCTGCCGTTGTTTGTTGTCTCTTGCTGGCACGTCTGTGGCGGCAGCCCGTTGCCGGCATAATCGGACGCGGACGAGCCCTTGCAATGGCTCCATTCGGCAAATCGACATCAAGGGCAACCGACTCAGCGGGTGATATGCGGCCGTCCCGCGTGCAAGCCAGAACTTTCGGTGGGCCGCCCACAGCAAAGCTGCCGGAACCGAACATACTTCCCTCGCTCTATTCGCGACGCCGCGAGCCGAACCTGCTGGCCGCTCCTGAAGACGGCCTTGCACTACACATTGAAAGTGCAGTCGCGCTCTCAGAACAGGGAAAGCAGGGGTCCGCTATGAGCGAGTTTGCAATGGCTCTAAAGGCTGGAGCCGCCATCGACATAGCAGAACTCGCCGAGCAGCATCGCCTGACCGCAGCAGCCTTCCTGGCGCTTGCCAGGGCACAAGTCTCGCTCGGTCGTCCCGAGGATGCAAGACGCACTTTGCTGCACGGCGTGCTCGTAATGCCAAACGAACGCATGTTGAGACTGTCCCTCTTCCAACTGCAACACGACCAGTAGCCCTCAATAAAATCGACCAATTGTCAGTGGGTGATTCGGCTTGAAGCAGGCTGTATCACCCACTTCTTTTGTGCGATTCACGCGTGAATCTATTGACTCCAGACTATCTCCGTGCTATAATAGAACATACGTTCACATTGGAGGTAGAGTTATGAGGCAGGAACCCATAAGCATTGCAGGGCGATCATCTTTGACACGGATTAGCGTTTCGGGCGGCGGGAATCAATACGTCGTGCGGAACGGTACCGAAAGCCCGGTACGGGTCTGGGTGAGAGGCGACACATTGGAATGCGAATGCGGCAAGCGGCACTGCTCCCATATTGCCAGCCTCGAAATGTGCGGTTTCGTCGACCCCGATTACGTCGAGCGCCGTGCGGCGTAGAGCGTCCCGAACCGGTCGTGCCCCTATGCGATCTCGCGCTAACGAGAAGAGCGGCACAGTACCGGGAGCAGACTTCGGCAAGCATGTCCAGAGTTTGAGTAAAGGAGAGATTTTGTGGAAGAGCGTGAGAGAGGTGGCAGGCTATCGCCGGAAATTTTCGTCTACGCGACGAATAAGAATTTCCTCAACGTTTATGACGCGCTGAGGATCGAGAAAATAAAGATAGAGATCGCCGGTTACGATCCCAACACAAACAGGCAAACCGGGCACGCCAGTGCATGGTTGGATGTGAATGAGGCTCGGCTCCTGAGCCATCTCATAGTGCACCGCCTGTTCGCTCCAGTGACGGGCGGCAAGTGGGAGAAGTTTGGCGGCAGCCAGCGTGAGGATGGGTCCATAGAGAGCCGTACCTTTACCATAGAATGGGACGAAGGTGACGGCGGACGGTACGCTCGCTTTCCTTTCCGGATTACGCTGGCAAATGGCCCAGGCCGGAAAACGCAGACGGGTGGAATATCGCCCGCAGGCGAGCCGGTTGCTCGCTTGAGCATGAGAATGCCTGAGGCCGATATGATAAAGGTTATGCTGGCGGTCGGCGCGTACATGCAGGCATACGAGACAGCGCACCACCACAGGATTGTGGCTGACCGCTTGCGCGATCTCAACGCAAAACTGGCTGAACGTTCGGGCGGTCCTGCTGTTGGTCGCGAAGAACAAATGCAGCCCGCTAGCGCACCCGAGCGCGCACGACCCGCTGCTAACGCCGCTCCTACCGCTGTTCGTCCGCCAGCACAGGCACGCCCGGTCCTGAAGGCCATCCCCGGTGGCAATTCAGACGTCAATCGCATGGATAAGGCCCGTACCGCAAGGGCAGGCTAGGTCCGTCCCAGGTGATTAGAGTTTATCGCAGAGTATTAGCTGAGTATAGGAGTTAGAGAGATGGCGAAGACATTGAATAGAGTACAGCTTATTGGACACCTGGGCGGCGACCCTGAATTGCGGCACACTGCTAACGGTATGCCCGTTGCCACATTTAACATCGCGACGAATCGTCAGTGGCCGGGCAAAGACGGCACTCTCCAGGAAGAGACTGAATGGCACAGCATAGTGGTGTGGGACCGCCTGGCGACAATATGCAGCGAGCACCTGGCAAAGGGACGGCTCGTCTACATCGAGGGCCGCATTCATACTCGTTCCTGGGAGTCGAACGGTCAGAAGCAATACAAGACTGAGATCGTAGCGTCTGACATGCTCATTCTGGACACAAAGCAAGCGGCGGAGGCCCTCAACGGCTCTTCACCCGCACCGGCGCGCAAGAGCAGCGAGGCTGCCCCTTCTCGCCCTGCTGCACGCCGTGGCCAAGCCGCAGTGATTGATGATGACACTGATCCGGACGATCTTCCCTTCTAGAGCAGAGGCTCGCGAGAGCGACGCGCCGCCGCTGCCGCTGGAGATGGCGTGTCGTCTTCTCGCGCTGCACGGTGAAGACCGCTTATAATGGCCAGGGGCATGTTCCTGCCCCTGGCTTTATTCTTATGGCTACCAAGTACCCCCAACCGGCTCCCCTCGCTGCCGAAGAGGGAAAAGAAATCATCGATGGCGTTGTTGACCGTATCACCTACATCAACGAGGAGAACGGCTATACAATCGCACGCCTGAAAGTGCCGCGACAGAAGCAGCTTGCTACAATTGCCGGATACATGCCTGCCATCAATATCGGCGAAGGACTGCGCCTAGAGGGTGAGTGGACCAACCATTCACAGTACGGACGGCAGTTTACAGTTACCCGCTATCAGTCCGCCGCGCCGGGCACGTTAGCCGCGCTGAAGAAGTATCTTGGTTCCGGGCTAATGAAGGGTGTTGGCCCGGTCATGGCCGAGCACATTGTAAACACGTTCGGGCTTGAGACCCTGCACGTCCTCGACAACCAACCCACGCGCCTGACAGAAGTGCCAGGCATGGGCACGCGCAAAGCGGAAGCGATCGCACAAACGTGGGCCGAGCGTCGCATCTTGAAGGAACTCATGGTTTTCCTTCAAAGCCAGGGCTTGCCGGTGGCGCTTGCCGTGCGCATCCTGCGGAAGTACGGCAGCGCATCCGAAGCGATAGTTCGCACACAGCCCTACAGGCTGGCGGCCGAGGTGTATGGCATATCGTTTGAGGTCGCGGACTCGATAGCCGCTCGCGGGGGCGTCGAGCCGCAGGCGTTGCAGCGGTTGGGCGCAGGCGTGGCTGCTGTGTTGCGCGATGCAGGCGCTTCCGGCCACGTGTTCTTACCGGTCCCGCAACTCCTGCCCAGGGCCGCCAAGATACTTTCCCTTTCTCCCGGTATAGTTGAAGCGAGTTTGCCCTCGCTGCAAGAATCCAACTATATCCGCCTGGACGAAATGGAGACACCAGGCCTCGGATCTCAACAGGTGGCATATCTGCCGGAGATGTACGCGAGCGAAGAAGCCATTTGCGAGGCCCTTAACTCGATCACGCAAGGACGCGACAGGCTGGCGGCGTTCGCCCAACTCGATTGGACCACTGCATGG
The DNA here is from genome assembly GCA_039932335.1 of Chloroflexota bacterium. GTDB lineage: Bacteria > Chloroflexota > Chloroflexia > QHBQ01 > JADMIH01 > JADMIH01. The sequence goes on along the minus strand of JBDTQH010000001.1, from coordinate 183,284 downwards.
CGCTTCATCAGCAGCCATGAAACAGTGCAATTGACCGAACAACAGCAGGCAGCTATCCGCAGCGCGCTTACCTCGCGAGTGGTGGTGATAACCGGCGGCCCGGGCACGGGCAAGACCACAACGCTGCGTGGAATTGTGCGGCTCGTCCAGGCACGAGCAGGCACAGTGGTCCTCGCCGCACCAACCGGAAGGGCAGCCAAGCGACTCTCAGAGGCCACATGTGTCGCGGCAAGCACCATACATCGCCTCTTAGAGCTTCGGCCCGGCGGCACATACGAAGTGCGCACGCCGCTCGATGCCGATCTGATTATCATCGATGAGGCTTCAATGATGGACCTACCGCTTGCCGAGGCACTTTTCAATGCAGTGCCGCCGGGCGCCCATCTTGTGCTGGTAGGTGACGCCGACCAGTTGCCCCCGGTTGGGCCGGGTGCCGTCTTCCGCGACATTATCGCAGGCGACACGGTCCCGATCACTCGACTGGAGACCATTTTCCGGCAGCCCGAGGGCAGCGCCATAATCTCAAACGCCCACCTCATAAATGCAGGTAAGCCGCCCGTGTACGGCCGCAGTATCACCGACTTCTTCTTCTTCAACCAGCCCGACCCGGCAGAGTGCGCGAGCCTGATTGTCGACCTCGCGACCAGGAGAGTGCCCGAAAGATTTGGCCTCGACCCGATGGAGGATATACAGGTGCTTGCACCCATATATGCTGGCGTGTGCGGCGTTGATGCGCTTAATGTGAACCTGCAGGCTGTGCTGAATCCACCGGACGCCAGTAAGGACGAGCGCCGCTTCGGCAATCGCATCTTCCGAGTGGGCGACAGGGTGATGCAAACGGTCAACGACTATGACAGGCAGGTCTCAAACGGAGAAATGGGGCGGATCACGCGGATCGACCTCGAAGAGCAGATTGTGCTCGTCAGCTTCGACCAGGAATGGACCGTCGAATATACCTTCCAGGAGCTTGACGAACTGGCGCACGCATTTGCCATTTCGGTGCACAAGGCCCAGGGTAGCGAATACGGAGCCATTATTATGCCTGTGCTACCGCAGCACGGCAGACTGTTGCAGCGCAATCTGCTTTATACAAGTGTGAGCCGCGCCCGCCGCCTGGTGGTTCTGGCTGGAGCGCCGGAAGCTCTGCGCAAGGGCGTGGAGAACGATTCTTCTACACGCCGATACACCGGCCTTGTTCAGAAACTGCGCAACAGTGCTACGTAAAATTACGTAAGTTGCTGCTGCTAGTGTACTGATTTGTGCGTAAGCGCACCCACGTTTCTTGATAACGTATTGACTCCCTTTAATTGCGTTGGTACTATTACGATGAGTTTCTGCGGCGCAACCGGCAGGAAAACAACGGCATAAGTACCCCATGCAAGGAGGGAATTAATATGCAGCGCAAGCCCGCGGTGGGCCAAGCCGTGCGTCTGATGACGCTAACTTTGCTCGCCATAATGGTCTTCACACTGGCAGGTAATTCGACACTTCAAGGAGCGGAAGCCGCTCCCCTGAGCACCCTTAACCAGTATCGAGTCTGGATGCAGGAAGCCAAGGCAATGTACCCTTATCCGCAGACGCTCGACAAAATGTGGCGCGTTATGATGTGCGAGTCCAGCGGCAACGCCCGCGCCTCTCAAGGTGGCGGTCGCCATGTCGGCCTCTTCCAGTATGCTCCTGCCACATGGGGCGGTCGCTGGAACCCGTACCGCGCCAACAACATATGGGACCCGAGATCGCAGATATTCGCCACGGCAAAGGCGTGGAGCATCGGGATGCAAAGCCACTGGAGTTGCTACTACATGACTTCGGGGCGATAAGGGTCCATCGTTCCAACAAATAAGCAGCACTCGCGATTCACGAGTGCTGCTTATTTTGTGTCCAGCGGCTGTTGCATGAGTGGTAAACTTGACAATTTTGTGCTTATTTAGATACAATGCGATGTTGCCTACTGATAACGGCGACCAAAATACCCTGTAGTTCCCACATTTGGCCCATTCCCATATCTGGGGAAATCTCGCCCTGAAAGTGAGGAAAGCTCTACATGATAGAAGTGGAGCACCTGACAAAGTACTATGGGACGTTCCCTGTTGTCAGGGATGTTACATTTAACGTCGAACGAGGCGAAATACTGGGCTTCCTCGGCCCCAACGGCGCAGGTAAAACCACGACCATGCGCATGATCACAGGATATCTCCCCCCCACCTCGGGAACCGTGCGCGTAGCCGGCTTTGATGTAACCGAAAAGTCGCTAGAAGCACGGCAACATCTGGGATACCTGCCTGAAACCGTACCGCTATACACTGAGCTTACAACGGTTGAATACCTGGACTTCCGAGGCCGGCTGACCGGTCTGTTAAACACCCGTGACAGGCGCGCGCGCATGTACGAGGTGATGGACAGGCTTAACCTTACTGATGTAGCCAACAAGCAGATCGGCAATCTCTCCCGCGGCTACCGCCAGCGTGTCGGGCTTGCCCAGGCCATGCTGCATAATCCCGACGTCCTTATACTCGATGAGCCGACCGTTGGCCTTGACCCTGTGCAGATCACAGAGGTGCGCGACCTTATAAAAGAGCTTGGCCTGGATCATACGATTATCCTGAGCACCCACCTCCTGCCTGAAGTTAGCATGGTTTGCAATCGTGTGATCATCATCAATCGCGGACGGCTAGTCGCCGTCGATACTCCCATCCACCTTACTGAGAACGTAAACGAGCAGCAGACTATACAGCTTGAGATAGGTGGTACACCTGCTGCGGTGCTGAATGGGTTGCGTACCGTTACCGGCGTAAGGTCGGCTCGCCTGACTTCCCCTGACGGAAAAGTGCTGGATGGTGCAGCAGATGCGCTTCCTGCCGGCGTAAACGCCTATCAGGTGGAAGGCGCAGCGGGCACGGATGTGCGTTCGGAAGTTGCTTCGGCAATAGTTGCCGGCGGCTTCCAGTTGCTTGAACTGAAAGCAGTGCGCCCGAGCCTTGAAGACATCTTCGTCAATATCATTTCCAAAGAAATGCCTGAGGAAGATGATATGGAAGATACTGAGATGGACGCGGGTGACGGCAATGAGGGTGAGGACGACTGGTCCGATGAGCAAGAAGTCGTGGCCGCGGCCCCTACTCGCGAACGCGTGACGGCGAAGAGGAGGGTTCGCAAGTGAGAAACGTCCTCATCATCGCCGGAAAAGAGTTGCGCTCTTACTTTGTATCGCCGGTGGCCTACATTATCGTAGCCTTCTGGTTGGTGGCAACCGGCTTCTTCTTCTGGCTGTCGGTATCGAGCTTTGGAGAAGCAAGCCTGCGCAATGTATTTGGCGTCGTGATAATCTTCCTGCTTCTCATCTCGCCCGCGCTGACAATGCGCTTACTGAGTGAGGAGTCGCGCACCGGTACCCTCGAATTACTCCTGACAGCCCCTGTAAAGGACTGGGCGGTGGTCGTTGGCAAGTTCCTCGGCGCGATGGGCTTGTACCTCGCCATGATGGCTCTCACGCTCGTCTATCCGCTCATGCTTGTCCTACTGGGTGGAAACCCCGATTGGGGTCCAATCTGGAGCGGTTATATCGGCCTGATCCTGCTCGGCATGTCCTTCCTTGCAGTAGGTCTTTTTGCCTCCGCGCTCACATCCAATCAGATGGTATCTGCGGTGATCGCCTTCGTCATCCTGCTCCTGCTATTTGTTATTGGACAGGTTACCGGAAGCGTAGGCGCGGGCGTTGGCGACTTCCTTGGTCGCTTCTCATTGACGAACCATTTTGACCCCTTCCCACGCGGGGTAATCGACCTGAAAGATGTTGTCTTCTATCTCACCTTTACCGCGGTGGTGCTCTTCATCACTGTGCAGGTAGTCGAGGGTAGGAGGTACCGCTCATGAACAATCGAACTAAATCCCTCATCTCGACCATCTCTGGCTTTGCGGCCCTCGGCTTCTTTGCGATGGCACTTGTGTACTGGGCCGCATTTACCGATCCGGCCTTTAACCTCAACATCGGCCAGTGGGACGGCACTTTGCGCGTCCTTATGGTGCTTGCAATCATCGCATTCAGCGTTTACCTGATCATCGCCCCCGAGTCCATTGGAGCGTCAGTTGGGAAGCGAAGCACTCGCCTCACCGCTAATGCCCTCTTGGTATCTCTGGTGGCAATTGGCATAGCGATCGCGATAAACATCATCGTGGACAATGTGCCCGTGGCACGCGCCGACCTAACAGCCGGACAAGACTTCACACTGTCAGACCAGACGCTAAAGGTTCTCCAGGAGCTAGATGCGCGCGGCACCAACGTGACCGCTGTTGCTTTTTACAGCGATCGGGCTGCCAGCGGCGTGACTCGCACCCAGATGGAAGACATGCTGAAGGAGTACGACTCCCATAGCAGCCGCCTGAGCTACGAATTCGTTGATCCTTACCTCTCGCCAGCTCGCGCGACCGAACTGGGTGCAACCCGTCTTGGGACTGTGGTATTCGATGATGGCAAGAAGCGCGCATTCGCGAATAGCATCACGGAGGCAGACTTTACAAGCGCAATTCTGCGCATGATGGAGACGCAAACCAAGACCGTTGCATTCCTGAGCGGACATGGCGAGCGCGATCCCAACGGCGCTGACGAGGCGAGCTATTCGCAAGCCAAGGCGGCCCTTGAACGCGAAAACTACCAGGTTCTTAGCTGGAACCTCGTCACATCACCGACACTAACCATAAGTAACGTAAATGTGCTTGTGATAGCATCGCCGCTAAAGGCGTTGACCGCACAGGAGACGCAAACTGTAAGTAGCTACCTGGACAGCGGTGGACGCGTGCTCATGATGGTGGATCCCCAGATGCCGCCGGAGGCTATCCAGCCTATGGCCAGCATACTGCAAAAGTATGGGGTCACGCCTGAGCAGGGTGCCATACTCGACCAGCACAGTGCCAGCCCTCAGGAGCCGACCCTTGTGGTGGTCAACAACTTCCCGCCGAACGATATCACTACGGACCTGGCGCGAACCCAGGCGGCAATCGTGTTCCCCTTCGCTATGGGGTTGAAGCCGCCGACGTCAACGGTCGGTAGCTTTGTTGTGACTCAACTTGCTCAATCGTCACCCGGCCAGGATGTGAGCTGGCTCGAAACCGACCTGCAAACTCAGGCCGCCCAGTACGATGAAGGTAAGGACATTCCAGGCCCTGTTTCCATCGGATTGTCTATCGCGCCATCGGCAACGGATTCGGTGACCAACACGACAGTACCGAAAACGCGCCTTGTCGTCTATTCGGACGCTGACTTCCCGAGCAATGTAGCACTTCAGTCGTTCCCTGCCAATGTGGACCTGTTCGCCAATTCGGTTTCATGGCTGGCGGGCGCGAACGAGCTTGTCTCCATCCGGGCCAAGGAGCCAACTGCTCCAAGACTGGTGACGCTAGATACTACGCAGAAGAACCTGTTGGGTGTCGTAACGGTGCTTGGACTGCCGATGCTTGTGTTGCTTTTCGGAGCATTCACATGGTGGAGGCGTAGATAACCATGCAACGCTACCGAACAACAATTATCATGGGTGGCGCGCTAATCATCCTTGCTGTGCTTGCTATCTTCCTAACAAGGAACAATAGTGCCACGCTGGGCGTGCCTACCCCAACTCCCCTTACTTATGTATGGGAAGAAGCAAACCCGGTGTCGGCCATCTCTGTAATGAGCGGCACCGAGAAGGTGAGCTTGAAGAAGGATCCTACCCTCGGCACATGGACGATAACCGAGCCTGTGAGCAAGCCCGCAGATCTCTTTGCAGTTAGCGGTGTAGCCGACTCATTGCAAAAATTGCAGGCCCAGTTTAGCCTGACCGGTACAACTGACCTTGAGCAATATGGACTAGGCGCCAACCCCATGGTCGTGAGCGTTACCCTTAGCGACACACAGGGCACGAAGCAGTCGCTCGACGTAGGGCGTAGCACACCTGACGGCTCAGGGTACTATGTCAAGAAGAGCGACTCCGGCGACGTCTACGTGGTGCAAAACACGACTATTGAGCCGCTGAGGACGTGGCTTACCACGCCGCCGGTTGAACAGCCTACCGCTACTCCACTACCGATCACCGTTGGGCCTCAGGCGAGTGCAACACCCACAGCGTCCGGGTCGGAAACCACAATACCGGAGTCCACGCCCAGCGCACTGGCAACCGGAACTGCGGTGTCAGAGTCCACGCCAGCCGAAGCAAGTCCGACTACCGGCGAGGCGACAACACCCGTAGAGACCGCCACACCCTAGCCAACTAATTCGCACAAGCAAAAAGAGAGCCTCTCATACAGAGAGAGGCTCTCTTTTTATGTGTCGCTTGCCTGACTATACGCTGTAAGATGTGAACGCGGCCGTCAACCTTTCAGGCACGCGTCCCGTTATAAGGGTGCCGTTCTCGGTGTGCTCTTCCGCCTCGATAAAGCCTTTTTCGTGGAAGAGAGACACAAGATCGCTGGCCTTGTACGGTATCAGCACCTTGATAGACACCAGGCTCGTGCTTAGTGCGTCCTGTATGGCTTTGAGAAGGCTGTCAAGGCCCCACTGCTCTTGAGCGGAAACGGGTACATAGCCGGGACCAAGCTCAAGATCAGCAGTGATCTTCGCGCTAATGGTCGTGGTGTCCAGTTCTTCACCCGGCGCGTTGCCATTCTTATTGCCCTGTTTAATCAGGTGGGGGAACAAGCTGTCGATCTTGTTGAGTGCCACGATGCTCGGCTTGTCGCCTACGCCAAGCTCTTTCAGCACCCGATCAACGGTCGCAGACTGTTCTTCGGCGTTCGGGTGCGTCAGGTCAAGGACATGCACCAGCAGATCGGCGTCCTGAATCTCTTCGAGCGTGGCGCGGAAGGCAGCCACCAGTTGTGTGGGCAATCGTTGGATAAACCCCACGGTATCGGTCAGCAATACCTGGCGGCCTTCAGGCAGGCTTACAACTCTCGTGGTAGGGTCGAGGGTAGCGAACAGCACATTCTCGGCATATATATTCGAGTTGGACAGTGCGTTGAGGAGGGTTGACTTACCTGCATTGGTGTAGCCAACCAGGGCGACAACAGGTAGACCTTCGCGCCGCCGCTTCTTGCGATAGAGTTCTCTGTGCTCATGCACCTCCTGTAGCTCGTTCTTGAGCCTGGAGATGCGCTCCTTTGAGCTTCGCCGGTCAACTTCAAGCTGTGTTTCGCCGGGACCGCGCAGGCCGACACCACCCACTGCCTGGCGCGAGAGGTGGGTCCACATGCGAGTAAGCCTGGGGAGCCTGTATTCAAGCTGTGCAAGCTCTACTTGCAGACGGCCCTCGCGGGTCTGGGCGTGCCTCGCGAAGATGTCGAGAATCAAGCCCGTGCGGTCGAGAATCTTGGTGTCCAGGGCGTCCTCGAGGTTACGCTGCTGGCTGGGGGTAAGTTCCTCATCGAAGAGTAGTATGTCCGCGCCAAGGTCCTCGCGCATCTGTTTAATCTCGGTCAGTTTTCCTTTGCCCACCAGCGTCGCCGGGTTGGCATCGCTCAGTTTCTGCGATATTCTGCCAACTACATCGACCCCCGCAGTGGCGGCCAACTGTTCGAGTTCTGCAAGCGAGTCCTCAGTCTTCCAGAGTTGCTTGCCAATCTCAACGCCGACCAGCAAAGCTTTCTCGGCGGGCTTATTTGTATCATGGAGACGTGTGCTAATTTTCTTACCTCACTAACTGGTTGCAGCCGCAGTGGCGGGTTCCACCGCAAACAATTTTCGTATTCTGGCGATGGCCGTGTCTACTTCAGCGTCCGGTACAGTCAACGACATCCGGAAGAAGCCGTCGCCCTGAGCGCCGTAACTTGTGCCGGGCGTGATTGCCACGCCAATTTTATCAAGCAGATAATCACAAAAGCTCTTGGAGGTGTAGCCTTCCGGCACGCGAGCCCAGATGTACAGACCCGCCTTGGGCCTTGGTGCATCGATGCCAATCTCCGCCAACATATCACAAAGCTTGTCGCGCCGCTTGCGGTATATCTCATTGCGCACCGGAACCCACGACTGATCAGACGTAAGAGCGGTGATTGCGGCATCCTGGATTGCGCCGTAGATGCCCGAGTCGATGTTGCTCTTGATGCGCCCTAATACGCCGATTATTTCAGCGTTACCAACCACCATACCAATACGGCTCCCGGCCATGGAGAAAGTCTTGCTGAGCGAATTGAACTCCACCGCGATATCCATTGCACCGGGCACTTCGAGAATGGATGGAGGTCTGTACCCGTCATATGCGACCTCGCTGTAAGGGTTGTCGTGCGCAATAATCACATCGTTCTTTTTCGCCCAGTGTACCACACGCTCAAAAAACTCCATATCGGCGACAGCGCCTGTAGGATTATTCGGGTAGTTAAGCCACATTACATTGGCCTCAATGCCGCTGAGATCTATGGCGTCAAGGTTAGGGAGCCAACCATTCTCTTCCAGCAGCGGCACAGCGACTGGTACACCATCGGCCATCAATGTCCCGTACTTGTAAACGGGATATGCAGGGTCAGGAACAAGGGCTGCCTCGCCGGGATCGGTAAAGGCCAGGGCCACGTTCGCGATGCCCTCCTTCGAGCCGATCAAAGGCAATACTTCTGTGTCGGGGTTGAGCGTTACGCCGAAACGCTGGGCGTACCAGTCGGAGATCGAGCGCCGCAAAGCAGGCTTGCCAAAGTAGTCGGGATATCTTGCATTCTGAGGTACTCGGACGGCATCGACGAGCGAGTCAAGAAGATAGTCCGGAGTGGGGACATCAGGGTCGCCCATACCAAAATTGATTATCTCGATACCCGAAGCCCGCAACTCCGCGAGGCGTTTCGCCATACCGGCGAAAACATAGGGTGGCAACTTTGTGACACGGCTTGCGAACTTCATCGGTGGTTCTCCTGTCTGCGTAAATAGGCGCGGCGCTAACCCATTGCATCGCCGTCTACGAATTATACACGACCCCCGGTTGATGGGGCAAAAGTGAGAAACTCGGCCACAGCTCCGAGAACCGCGTCCCCCGCTGGCTGCGTCGTTACGTCAAAGCGCCGCGCGTCGTGTGCCCTACGAAACCAGTTGCCCTGGTGCCGCACGAATGCATGAGTGTCCCATTTAATACGCTGCACCGCTTCAGCAAGCGTAGCTCGACCTTGCAGATAGTCCCCGATCTGCCGGTAGCCAATCCCACTCATGGCAGGGAGATCGAACGAATAACCGCGTTTGTGCAGCCCGGCAACTTCCTCCACGAGACCGAGCTTGATATAACTGTCAACTCGCCTGTCAATGCGCTCATATAGTACAGGACGGTCGCACTCCAGGCAAATCGGCAGAATATTATAGGGAGACGCTGCCTTCGACTGCTGTGCGCTCATCCGTTGGCCGGTGGTGTGGATTACTTCAAGTGCGCGAATAATGCGGCGAGTATTACTGGGCAGGATAGTCTCAGCGGATTCAGGATCCAACTGGACCAGCCGCTCATGTAGCCTGGCCGTCCCATGCGACGCCGCCTCGCCTTCTAGCTCAGCACGAAATGTCATGTCGGGCTCAACACGTGGGATGTTCCAGCCTTCGATAATCGAGTTGACATAAAGCGGCGTTCCTCCCGCAAGGATGGGAACTTTGCCACGGTTTAAAATATCGTCAATTGCATGGTACGCCTGCTCTTGATAGACGGCTAGCGTATAGCTCTCATCAGGGTCCACTACATCGATCATGTGGTGCTCAACATGAGCACGATCGGCAGGTGAAGCCTTGTCGGTGCCGATGTCCATATGGCGGTAGACCTGTCGCGAATCTGCACTGACGATCTCGCCGCCGAAAGTCTCTGAGACAGCCATCGCAAGGGAGCTCTTGCCGGACGCAGTTGGACCAAATATGGCGATCAGCGGTGGTCTGTTGTCCTGATTCATACTGATATTATACCCTGTTGCGCCGATGCCTGATGGCGCGGCTAACTTGCTTCCAAGGCAGTGGATTTGCTACAATGCAACCTGGCTAGGAAATAAGGAGAACTTATTACGTGACTGTAATCGGGAATCTATTGAAGGCGATTATCGCAGTTGTCATGATTGGCGCCGTGATAATAGCGGGTCTATTCATTTACAACTGGGCATCACCATTACTGAGCAGCACCACGAAGGCACGCAGCACCGAGCCGGTCGTATTTGTAATTAATCCAAACGAAACAGTGAGCCAGGTCGCCGACCATCTTGAGAAAGCCGGCATAATCGACTCTGCGTTCATTTTCCGGGCGCGCCTGAAAATCCTGAACGCCGAAACTTCCATACAGGCAGGCACCTTTACGTTGACCCCCGGTATGGACCTGGATCTGCTCATTAGGACGCTCAGTACACCAGAAAATGTAGTGGCCGCCAAGATAACAGTCATTGAAGGATTAAGGCTGGAGGAAATTGCGGAAAACCTGGGCAGTAGCGGAATTGTTAGCCCGAACATATTCCTGCAGAAGACAGCGACAAGTGAAGGCGCAGCCGCTTTGGCCGCCAAGTATCCATTCATTGCGGCGTCCGGAAAACCCGACGATAAGGGCCTTGAAGGTTTCCTCTTTCCGGACACCTATGAGATTTCTCGCTCGGGTGATGACAGTTCAGACGCGGTCATCGACAGTATGTTATCCACAATGCGGGACCGGCTAACACCTGAGATGCTGGCGGACATCCCAACCCACCAGATCGAAGGCAAGCCCGCCACGGTTTATCAGATCCTGACATTGGCATCGATTATCCAGCGCGAAGGGGTCGTTGAGGACGAGCTGCCCGACATTTCTTCAGTCTACTGGAACCGCATTGCCGAAGGCACGGTGTTGAACGCCGACCCGACAAGCCAGTACGCCAACGGAGTAGCGGGCGCATGGTGGCCTGTGCTATCGCTCGATCAGCTGCATATCGACAGCCCGTACAACACGTATGATAACCGAGGTTTGCCGCCTGGCCCAATCTGCAACCCTGGCCTCGCTGCCATTCGTGCTGCCATTTACCCATCGGACACCAAGTACTTCTACTTTGTAGCGAAGAACGACGGAAGTGGTAGGCACGCCTTCGCTCAAACCCTCCAGGAACACGAACGCAACCGAATCATCTATAACAACACAGAGAAATAGTAGCGCCCTGTGTTAAGCGGAACGCACAACGAGGCCCTACTGTAACACTCACATAAGTCGTTCCAGTAGGGCTTCAATCTACGTCGCAATTAAACACCATAGATGATCTATCGAAGTTACTGTTCCGCCCTGCCTGTGCTCATTCTGTGTACTATGTCAGCAAAACCGTGCCGATTAGGAGCACATTTCACGGTTGTGTAATCCCGAGCCGACGCACGACCTCCCACCTGGCGGTGTTATTCCGATACGACGGAAGCGTCTCGTCCCTCGCTTTTCTCTTGGGATTTGACCCAAGCCGTGAATTATCCTGCTTTGCGAGATTCTGAACGAAGTGCAGAATGACAATGGAGAAGGATGGCGACGTCATCGATATTACTCTGGTCGCTCGGTTCGCAGTTGCATACGGCAAGCATGTCGTCGGACCGCCTTCCGCTATACGATGAACAGACGGAACTCGCCCTACCGTGCGGACCTGCCCGGTCGCACTTTGGACTCGTCACCTAGCCACTAATGCCACCCGGCAAGCACCTGGGCTTAATAACAAGAAGCCTCACCTTACGGCGAGGCTTCTTGTTTCGAGGAGGGAGGGGAATAGCAATTTAGGGATTGCGAAGCGTTTTACTTGCCTGCGGGTCTTGCACCAAGCGTAAGTGTAACTTCGCCTTCGTTCTGTGAGCCGGGAGGTAACACGCTGAGCTTGATTGTGTCGCCTATCTTGTGCTTCATCAAAAGCTCCAGCAGCGAGCTAGATGCCGTCAGTTCTGAGCCATCGAACTTTGTGATGATCGAATTGGCGGCGATACCGGCCTTTGACGCCGGGCTGTCAGGCTGCACTTCCGTAATCAGGAGACCACTATCCCGAGGCAAGCTGTAATAGGCCGCAATCTGCGGTGTAATGGCCTGATACGATATGCCTATGTACGGCCTTTCAACTGACCCCTTGGAGATTAGCTGCTGCGAGATCTGTTGAGCGGTATTTGATGGTATTGCGAACCCAAGACCCTCGGCGACATCGCCTGTTACGCTGCTGCCGCGTACCACCGCCACGTTGATGCCGATTACTTTGCCGGTAATGTCGAGTAGTGGTCCGCCAGAGTTGCCATGATTAATGGCTGCGTCTGTCTGGATAAGGTTCTGCATGGCGGGCGCGCCTACGTCCTCAAGTGTCCGGTGTAACGCGCTGACCACGCCTGCTGTAACAGTGTTCTCGAAGTCGCCCAGAGCGGAGCCAATTGCGACGACAGGTTGCCCCGGCTCGAGGCTATCGCTGTCACCAAAACTTGCTACTGCAGGTACGATGGCGTCAACTTTGATGACTGCAAGGTCAGAATATGGATCTGTTCCGACCAGTGTCGCGGGCGATTTCTTGCCGTCGGAGAAGATAACCTGAAGCGAGCGCTGCCCCTCGACCACGTGATTATTTGTTATGATGTAGCCCTTGCTGTCGATAATGACACCGGAACCGCGTGCTTCAGGAGACAGACCGCCCTGATTTGGACCACCCGCAGTTGCATCTAACTGGTTGATTACTGTAACTACCGCCGGCCCCGTTTGGCGGACCGCTGTCCTTGCGTCCACCACGCCGGACTGTGCCGGTGGGGCTGCTTGCTGCGCTGTAGTCGTGGTGGCCGAATCGTTAGTGTCGCGTGCGGCCACAGGACTGACCTGGGCTTCGATCTGTGAACCAGATCGCTCAAAGAAAGACGAGACGCCCGCAGTGCCCAGAACCGACAGCCCTCCCAGCGCTAGAAGCATCACGACCACTAGGGACGCGAAAAACATCCTTGCTGCGTTATACATTTCGTTTCATACTCCCTTTGCAACAATACTTCTTTGTAGGGGTGCATAGACCAGGCCTCCCCTGCTTTCGCTAGTGCTGCCTGTTGGCAGCGAGAACAGCTACGCTAGCAACCGTTCAAGATTCTGCCGGCCCAACACCGGGGAGGCCCGTTTGTTTTCAAATCAGCGAGAGCACACAATACGACGACCGCGGCTAGGTCCCATTCCCTAATTTACTTCTTTCGCTACCAGTGCCCTTACTGGTTAGTGTACTCTCGCGACCCTTTCATTATGACAGTGCAATCTTAATGTCAGGTTAGAGGTATATTAAGATCAGATGAGAACTTTGGTTCATTCCATGCGTATCCTATGAAAAAGGACCTTCTACCGCTGCTGCCCATGCGGAGTAGGTCCTACGGAATCGCTTACCTGACTGACAGTCGATTCATGCTATGAAAGTCCTTCATCGGGATCAACAGCGAACCAGTCCCATACTTCCTGGCTGATCTCGTCCGACCAACCGTAGCTGGTTGTCAAGGCCTTCCAGCCTTGCTTGTCGCCCTGCTCGGATTGTCGCTGAAGCTCTTCGATCTGGGTCTCGCTGGCGTTATCCAGTACTTTGGGTCGAGTTTCTTCGTTACGTGGCATCTCGAATTCTCCTTGAAGTGTATTGAGGTTTTGATATTGCATTTTAGAATACTCGCGCGCCCAGCGCAACCTCCCGTTCAGGCGCAATCAGGACGACCGGGCCTTCTGGCTCAGTCCCTTCATCTGGGAGACCAAGCACCAGCACCTCCGATCTAAATCCGGCTATCCTGCGTGGCGGAAAGTTCACCACTGCAACCACCTGACGCCCAACTAGCTCTTCCGGGCTGTAGAGGGCCGTGAGTTGTGCGCTTGATTGCCTCACACCAAATGGGCCAAAATCTACGCTGAGTTTGTACGATGGCTTGCGGGCTTCAGGGAATGGCTCACATGCAGTGATCCGTCCTACCCGCATATCGATCTGTTCGAAGGCTTCAATTGTTGTTGCTTCCGTAGCTCCATCTGATGAGTTCAAGCTATGTGCTCCTCACTTACAACTTCGCAGGCTACCTTATGTTGGGTTTATCTGACGTGTCCAGGGGTACACTGGTTATCGTGTCGCTGGGTAAGTCGCGTGCCTTGTAATCGCTCTGAAAGATGCTTGCAGCAGGCTTGAAGCTGCCGTCCGGACGTACAAGCCCAAAATACCTTTCATGGCCGGGGACGAGATTGGTGCTGCCTCCCCAGTAGTCCCAGAGCGTCCACTGGACAACGCCCGCAATGTCGGCCTGCTTACTATCGCCCAGCATTGATTTGTACAGGAAGCTCTGAGTAGATTCGTCAAACACGGCGTTCTCGCGCGGCGCCTCGCTGCCCAGTCCTGTCGGCCAGCCCATTTCTTCGAGCAGGATAGGTTTGTCGGTGCGGGCCTTTATTTCCTTGATCTGACGCGAAAGGTTACCAGCATCGTAGGAGTGGAATGCCGCGAAATCGACAAAGCTCATAATAAAAGTTCCATTTGCTGTCGCGGTCCATAGGCTTTCATAGTTGCCGACGCCCACAGTAATTGGGTGTCTGTTATCAAGGAAGCGAACCGCGCCGGCCATCCTTTGCAGCCAGTTTATAACTTGCTCCTGCTTGCCCCCCTGCCACTCTTCGTAGAAATCAGGCTCGTTGTGGAGATCCCACGCCAGTACACGGTCGTCGTTCGCGAACGTACCTACGATTCCCTCCAGATAAGCGATGTTGGTGCGTTCCTCACGCGAACCCTTATCAGGGTATTTGTCGTACCACTCAAAGAGCACGAAAATAACTTTCATTCCATAGCCCGACGCAATTTGCAGCAGTTGGGTCATCTGGTTCTTGATCCAGGGTCCGACTTTGACCATCTCATCTGTGTTTCCCCAGACAACGTCCCTGGTATCGCGGTGGTCATAGGGTATGCCAATTCGGATTGTGTTGATGCCAAGTTGGTGCGCCTTTTCAAGCTCCTGGAGCGCACGCGGACCATTCCATTCTGACCATGTTCCAACAAAGGGCGCCTGGCTCAACCAGTAGTTAGTGCCTTTAAGTTTTACTTCGGTTCCTGCATAGGTAAAGCTGTCGCCCGAGATTCCCACGAATCCGCCTGTCGCCGGTTGCAGGGCGGGCAGCGTCGACACCGCAGGCGGCATTATGGCAGGCGCGGGTGCAACGCTTGTGTTGTATCGCCAGTCGTAATAATGCTGCCCAACATTGCCCATCTGCACCTGCCAACCCTCTTTGTATGACGGTACGTAGGTGAGCACGCGGCGCTGAAATAACTGTATGAGGGTTGGCGTTTGCTTCCCGTCAATTGTTAGCGAAACCCATACCGGTTCGGCTATGGGGTAGCCCATGACATAGAGCCAGTCAAACAACAGGCTGGTTTGGGTCGCACCATTGGCATCGAGCACTGTTCCATTGCTGCCCATATAGCGCCAGAAGACGTCGGGTATGTTGTGCCCCGTTTCCGGGATGTACGTCGCGTACTTCACCCCGCCTGCTATTGCGGGCTGACTGCCTCCCCGAAGAACCATGCTGTCCGTGACGTCTGCGCCCGTCTTATCGGCAGCTTTCGTGCTAACACGATCCCGAAAGTCGGCATACCGTGGGTTGCCGCTCGCGCCGTCATCGCCCGCGACTGTGTGCGCTGATGGAACCGTTTGCGTAAACTGGTTTGTGCCTGCTTGAATCTTTCCTTCTACCATCTCGCTTACAAGGAGGCCTGTGCTTACGCGCCATTGCGAAGTTGGGTCGGTCACCGCCGGGTTAAGCTCCATGCGGGCCTTGTCGAAGTACTGCACAAGGCGCTTTCCGGAAGTGGCGCCAGCAAAGGTTTCGTTCAGGCTCAGGCCGGGAGCTGGCCCCCAGAGCCACGAGCGGTTGACCTGTCCATTCGCAATAGGACCGTCGGCGCGCTGCCAGACTGCCTCAAAATCAGACGATGCGAACTGATTTGGCGCACTCTTCTGTGCTCGCACCGGCATTCCGGAAGGCGCGATATTCGTGAGTGCTGTTACAAGTAGGAAGAAGCACACCAGCAAAATGCGCCGGTGGCGTGCGTTAGTTGATTGGGTAAAGGCCATAGGTGATTTCCGTTCCAGGTAAGAGCATAGTAGGGAGTAGACCTGTAATAAGTATAACAAGAAAGCCGCCAAACGGCGTCCAACAATAGTACTAGATATTCCGGTCACATCTATCCACCTGGCCGGCAATAGCGCAGTAATTCAGCGTGATAAATCTAGCAGAATACGCCTCTGGAACGAGGTGTAACTACCACTGTCATGGTATAATTTCATGTAGAAGATTATCTAACTGAGGTACCATGAACGTCTTTCAAAGCTATTCGTCATCTCTTCGCACAATCTCAAATCCCGCCAAGCTATTCCTGCTCAGTACGATCTCGTACTGGGTGGGTATGACGCTGGTCCAGCTTTATCTCAACTTCTACCTGCAGGGCGCAGGGCTAGATCAGGGGTGGATTGGCCTCATAAATGCGGCCCCTCAGTTGTCGACCGTAGTGTTTACATTGGTGATAGGCTCGGTGTCTGCGCGGCTGGGTCCGTGGAAAGCGACCATAGTTGGTACGGCGCTGGCGGGTGCGGGCATAGTCGGAATCGCGCTGGCTCCCGGTGCGTGGACGATATTCGCGGCAAGCATCCTGAATGGACTTGGCGGCGGGTTCGTCTGGAGCAACGCAGGTCCTTTCCTCATGGAGCACAGCCGCGAGAACACGCGCTCGACGCTATTCAGCCTGCAAGCCGCGCTTGGCACGCTAACCGGCTTCTTCGCGTTCATGTTTGGCGGGCAGCTTCCCAACTTTATTAGCGCGGTTATGGGCGTGAACGCTGATGCTAATATAGTTCTACGTGTAGTAATCTTCGGTGCGGCGGCGTTCTATCTGCTTTCGCTGGTGCCTGTCTATTTTGCCGGGCGGGTGGCAAGCGACATACCGGTTGAACAACTGCCTGCGGTGGAACCATCGCTCGACGAGATTAGTCCGCGCCGTAAGAGGCGGATCTCTATCTCCAATCCAGGCTTGTACTTCCGCCTCATATTGCCGGGGTCGCTCGTCGGCCTGGGCGCGGGCATGACAATCCCGTTCGTCAACATCTATATTGAGCGAAAATTCAATATCGACTTTGAGGGCCTGGGGCAACTTTTCGCCTGGACATCTATCGCGACGGCTGTAGCCCTCATGGTTCAGCCGTTGCTAGCCGAGAAGTTCGGGAAGGTGAAGTCCGTGGTGCTCGTCCAGGGCGCATCGCTGCCGTTCCTGTTGGTGCTTGGATACTCGACTATGTTCCCACTGGTGGCTTCGGCTTTATTCGTGCGCGGGGCGCTCATGAACATGGGCAACCCGATATTCTCCGCCTACAGTATGGAGCGTATTCCAGCACGCGAGCGGGCTACATTTTCCAGCCTGACCTCCAGCACGTGGGCGCTTGGCTGGGCAGTGGGCGCGTGGTTCAGTGGCGCGATACGTGACGTGCTTGGTTTCTTTGAAGGCTTCAACGTGCTATTCGCCTTGATGACGGCACTTTACGGCGCCTCGATGGTACTAATGTGGGTCTGGTTCGTCCGCGAAGAATCGTCGCAGCGTATCGCCGCCAGAGTCGAAGAGAAACGCGTCCAGGCTGCTTGACAGTCTGAGCCGGCTTAACTGGCCCGGTGCCGCCTCTCCTGCTATAATCAGCGTACAGAACATTTGACCTGTAATGGAGGGGAAGACAGCGAGATGATGGCAAGATGCCCGCGCTGCGGAGCCGAGCTACAACGTGGATCACGCTCCTGCGCGCGGTGTGGGCTTGAGATCGTGCCGGTTTATGTCCCCACGCCCCCGCCGTCCGTAGAATCGCAGGCGGTACCATCTCCGCCGCCTTTCGGCAATGTGCCATCTGCCAGTGGGCTTAACGCAGGCAACAGCGTGGTGAAGGCGCTGACTCCTCCGACGCCGCCCCGGACATCATTCTGGGTCGGGTTGACGATGCTGCTAAGTGGTTTGTTGCTGGCAGCGTGTCCATCGATGCTGGGTGGAGTGTTGTTTCTGGCGCAAGGCTTCGAGGTGTCTCAGGCACTTCTTGCACTGCTTGGCACTGCCGGTTGTTTTGTCCTCCTCCTTTTCATCCCCGGTTTTGTCCTGATGAGAACAGGGCGAGCACATCGCCTGTAGAACCTGTCAGCAAGCAGCGTTGCCAAGCCGAGAAGCGATTTGATAAAATACTAGAATAGCAAGTGAACCGGAACGCAAGATGCCTACTACAAGATTGACCCCACCTCCCGAACGCTCCCCTGGATTCGAGGCGCGCCTTCGTGCCTTGCCGACTACCCCGGGCGTTTATATCATGCGCGATCGCGCCAACACCATTATTTACATTGGTAAGGCGGTATCGCTGCGCAACCGCGTTCGCACTTATTTTGGCTCGCTGAAGGGACAGGCGCCCAAAGTGTGGCGCATGGTCGAGAATGTGTACGACTTCGAATACATTTTGACCGACACCGAGCTAGAGGCGCTAGTACTTGAAAGCCGGCTAATTAAGAAACACAAGCCGCGCTACAATATCAGGCTGAAGGACGACAAGACATATCCTTACATCAAAGTCACGATGGGTGAGGAGTGGCCTCAGGTATTGCAGACGCGCAAGCGAGTGGAGGACGGCAGTCGGTATTTTGGCCCCTACCCCGGCACAAGTACTATATACGAGACGATTGACCTGCTCGATAAGCTCTTCCCGTTCAGGACCTGTGACAAAGAAATTACGGGTAAGGATAGCAGGCCCTGCATGCAGTATTTCTTACATCGCTGTCTTGGACCCTGCGCGGGGCTGGCCGACAAGAAGGCATATGATCAGGCCATCAAGCAGGTAATCCTCTTCCTGGATGGCAAGCAGGAGCGCTTGACTAGCGGACTCCGGAAGGAAATGGAGGACGCTGCGGAGAAACTTGAATTTGAGCGCGCTGCAGTTTTCCGCGACCGCTTGCGGCGCCTGGAAAACGTGGCCGAGCAGAAGCGGGTCTTCAGCACGTCATCTACCGACGAAGATGTGATCGCTTTCGCTCGCCGCGACGGTGAGGCGTGCGTGCAGATTTTCTTTATTCGTGGCGGAATGCTTCTTGGCCGCGAAAGCTTTATGCTTGAAGGGGCAGCTGACTCGGAGCCAGGCGAGGTTTTGGAGGGCTTTATGGGGCAGTTCTACGATGATGCCTCATACGTGCCGCCTAACATATTGTTGCAGCACGATGTTTCCGACGCGGACGTCATTCAGCAGTGGTTGCGTGAGAAACGCGGAACAAAAGTCGCGATCACAGTTCCCAAGCAGGGTGAGAAGCATGATCTGGTGGAGTTGGCGGCACGCAACGCCACCGAAACCCTCGAACAATTGCGCCTGCGTTACCTGAACGACGAGCAAAAATCTACTGCCGCCCTTACAGACTTGCAAAAGGTACTCAAGCTAAGCGTCTGGCCCCAACGAATCGAGTGCTATGATGTCGCGCACTTGCAAGGTACGGATGTCGCCGGGGCCATGGTCGTTTTCGAGCATGGTCTGCCGAAGAAGAAAGAGTACAGAAGATTCCAGATCAAAGGCGTCTCCAATGACGACTTTTCGTCCATGAAGGAGATGCTTACCAGGCGATTCAAGCGTTCAGCGGCTGTGCGTGCAAATACTGAGCGCAAAGAGTCGCTGGCGGTGGCGCGCAGCGGACTGAAGTCGGAGCCTGCGCCTATGTCGGACTTCGAGGCGTCGGTTCGCTTGGAGTATGAGAACGCACAGGGGGAACCGGAGATAGGCGATACTACGTCCGAGCTAGCCGCGATGGCGGAACGCGATAAATCGACACCGGATCGAAGTGGCGCGTCCGAAGGCGGGTGGGCCGTGCTGCCTGACTTGATCGTGATCGACGGTGGCAAAGGGCAGCTTTCAGCGGCACAGGAGGTCATGCGTGAGCTTGGTCTGCTCGACGTGCCTATGATCTCGCTCGCCAAGCGCATGGAGGAGATTTTCCTGCCTGGGCAGAGCAAATCAGTGCAACTCGACGGTCGCTCGGAGGCTCGTCTGCTGCTGGAGCGCGTCAGGGATGAAGCACACCGTTTCTCCAATTACTATAATCGGAAGCTCGGCGCGAAACGTGCGATCAAGGGGAAACTGGACAGCGTACCGCATATTGGCCCTGTCCGGAAGAAGGCACTCATGAGGGAGTTCGGTTCGCTGAAAGGCATCAAGGAAGCTAGTCTTGACCAGTTGATGGCTGTTGCCGGAATGGATAGGACAGCCGCTGAAAGTCTCAAGGAGCATCTCTAAAATGTCAACGACAGAGGGCTTGCTCAGTGACGGAACTGCCGGGGATCTTGGTAACTTCGCAAGCGTACTAAGTGCGCGCCGCAGCCTCGTGTACGATTATCTGGACAACTGGCGGGGTGCCGAAGCCTTCAAGCCACAGGATATCCATGACGCACTATTTAGCTATGTTCGCCATCGTGGTAAGGGCCTGCGTCCCCTACTGTTAATGCTTTGTTGCGGGGTGGCAGGCGGTGATGAGCTACAGGCGCTACCTGCGGCTGCCGCAGTGGAGATCTTCCACATCTGGACCCTGGTTCACGACGACATCATTGACCGCGATGACATGCGGCGAGGTAGCCCCACCGTCCACGCTCGCTACAAGGAGCATGCCCGTAACGACCACGGCCTGGGGGCGAGCGAAGCCGCGCACTACGGGGTGGCAGTGGCTATCCTCGCCGGTGATTTGCAGCAGAGCTGGGCATACGCTCTGCTCGGTGAGCTATCCGAGCGAGGAGTAGACACTAACACCGTTCTTGCGCTGATCAGGCGCATGTCGGAGTCGCTCACGCCGCAATTGCTGGAAGGCGAGATGCTGGATGTCCAATTTGCGCTAAAGCCATTGGACAGCATTACCGAAGATGATGTTCTCCATATGCTGCAGCAGAAGACAGCGGCACTGCTCGAATATGCAGCCTGGGCGGGTGCAACAATCGGGCTTGGCGGCAGGCAGGACGACGCAGGCCTTGCCGAAAGGCTTGGCCGGTTTGCTTCCCTGTGCGGCGTCGCGTTTCAGTTGCAGGATGACTTGCTAGGATTGACCGCTGACGAAGCACTGCTTGGAAAGCCTGTAGGTTCCGACATACGCGAAGGCAAGCGTACATTAACTGTCTACCGCGCCCTTGCCAGATTGGGAGAGAGCGACCGCGAGCAGCTACTTGCCACGCTCGGCAACGACAAGGCAACACCAACTGAAATTACCGCCGCGCTAGGCCTGATCCAGCAAAGCGGCGCACATGACGATATTCGCGTGTTGGCTGATTCATACATTAGCCAGGCGTTGGCTATTCTTGACCAGTTACCGCAGAACAAATCCGTGGATTTGCTTCGTTCATGGGCTACATTCATGCTGTCGAGGAGCTACTAGAGTTGGCTGACGTTGTGCAGGTAATGGCCGAAAGCCCTGATGTGTGGCAGATTGCCGCCAAACGGATAAAACAAGGCGGTCTAGTAGTCTTCCCAACGGACACAGTCTATGGCATCGGCTGTGCTGCCGACGATGCAGTTGCAATTGAGCGCGTCTATGACGCAAAGTCACGACCGCTCCAAAAGGCACTGCCATTACTCCTGTCGGATTCCTCCATGGTCTTAAACGTGGCGCGTGACCTTTCGCGATCCGCCTTAGTGTTGTCACAGAGGTTTTGGCCGGGTGCGCTAACGCTGGTCGTGCGTCGGCACCGCGACCTGCCGGAGCAACTGGGCAGCGGTGATACTATCGCAGTGCGCGTACCTGCACACGATGGGCTGCGCGAGTTTATCGCCTTGTGCGGTGGGGCTATCGCCGGGACGAGTGCCAACCGTTCCGGCGATCCTGATGCAATAGAGGTATCGCAGGCTGTGGCCTACTTTGGGCTGCATGTCGCGCTCTATGTCGATGGTGGTCGAACGGCAGGGAGTGTCCCCTCGACGGTCGTTGACTGCGCTGTAGACCCGCCGCGTATTGTACGAGAAGGTCGTATTAGCGCGGCTGCTATTGCCGAGGCGGTAAGGGCATTGGGGAACTGAGATGGGATACCGCACGGAGCGGATATTTGTACTTGCGACAATTCTGTTGGTTGGCCTGGGGCTAACTCTGGCAGTCAGCCGCGGTGCCCTTGGCGGAGAGCAAGGGTCCAGCACGGTGCTGCTCTGGACTATGACAATCGCGCTTATGGTTGTAGCGGCGGCCGGTAGTGTGTGGTTGCGGTCGGGCGCTTCTGCGGTCAGCAGTGCAGCAGACACCAACGGGACTGCTCGCGACCGCCGGTTCGCTTGGCCTATCGAAACTGTTGTTCCCGCGCTCCTGGTCGGTGGCTTTACACTCTTTGTTCAGCTATTCGAAAACGGAATAGTACAGGCCCTCATTCTCGCGCTGGCTGCTGTCTCTTTTGGGGCGATCTATTGGGCGCAGGTTCACTCATTCGATGTGAGTGACCGCTTCTTTAGCGGTGCACAGGCAATGCTCAATGTGCTATCGCACCTTTGTGCATTTCTTCTGTTTGCGACCATCTATGGCCTCAAGACACGTTCCGCCATATCTGCGACTGCCGTGGCCATTGTTACCGCTCTGCTGGTTTACGAGCTCCTTTCGCGCGACGCCGTATGGCACCGTGCCATGAGCTTGCCCGTAGAAGGCCGCAGGCAAACGATCATGCTGCTGTCTTTGGTGTCGGGGCTTGTACTGGGTGAATTGACCTGGGGCCTCAACTACTGGGCCGCACTCACGACGCTCGTAGGTGCTGCTTTCCTGCTGGTGGCGTTCTACGTCTTGTATGGGCTGGTCTCGCACTACGTTGACCACCGGCTTGACCGGCAGACGTTCCTGGAGTTCGGGCTTGTTGGCTTGGTTGGCGTGTTGGCGGTTTTCGCGTCAGCTTTCTTTGTAACTATTTAGAGGAGCGAACCACGGATGGAAGACAGACAGAACTCCGGGAAAACTGAGCAGTCTGCCGAAAATGAGCAGGAGTACAATCATCTGCTGCTACTTGATGATCTGGAGTCGCTGCTTGAAGAGGCCGAGGGCGCGGAGGTAACGGGCCGTCTGAGCGCGTCTGACTTGCCCGATGAGGCCCGGCAACTTGCGGCCGAACTGGGCGTGCAAAGCATAGCGGATGTCCGGCAACGCATTTTGGAGCTTCACGCAAAGTTAGACGAGGCCGAGGTCGATGAGATCATGGAGGAGGACTAGCGCTTACGATCTCCTTTCCGGATTCATCAAACGTTCGATCCAGGCGGAATAATCCATCCAGCCATGTGTAGCAGCTCGCACGCCAGTGAAGCGGATCGCCTGCGCTGCTGAATGTTAGTGGGCTGCTATTGCTTGCTTCAGCACTTTTCTTGCCTACATAAGTTAACATCCTCGCCCGATCCCGGCCCACGCCGGCCTCCAGCCCATCCAATACAAGATTGGCAATGTCGTACGCATTTGCCGCGAATTGTCCTGGCTCCGCACCATATTCGTCTCTGAACAGCCCTATGAATTGCGCGCTTAGCGTTGAAGTTGGAACACTGTTAGAGAGAATGTTCCATCGTTCTGCGGCGGCTCCTGCTTGCGCCAGAAACTGCGGATCCAGTGCTGTATCGGTCGCGAAAATCGCTGTGTCTTTGTCCTGTAAGGAGACCGCAATCAGCGCGGCTGCACCGACCGAGCTTGGCGCATAAAAGACCGCTTCCTCCGACCCAACTCTTGCCCCCGGGTCGCCGGGCGATTGTGGCTCAACTTCAACTGTTTCACTCGCTGCCAGCCCCAAGGACCCGGCTTTCTGGATGAAGGTGGCAGCCATCCCCGTGCTGTATGTACTTCCGTCGCTCAACACGAGGATACTGCGGTAACCCAGGCTTGATGCCCACATAGCGGCTGCTTCAGCCTGGACGCTGTCTGGCGGCATTAGTCTGAGGAAGTTGCGAGCCTCTGCCGGGTGGTATTTATCCGGCTCACCAGGATCCCATCCCGGCAAGGTAAGGCCGGGCCATGCAGCCGACGGGCTGGCTTGCAGTAGTCCTGCGCGATTGGTGACCGGCAAGGATACGGTAGCCGCCCCCGAGTTGTACGGCCCAATATAGGCGACGACGCTTGGATCGTTCGTGGCGGCGGTCGCGTTTGCAAGCTCGCGTTCGCGAGACCACTCGCCTGTTTCTTCAGAACCGCCTTCAAGAGCTACATACTCCACGGTCTCGCCGTCCACCGTTGACCCGCGCTCTTTGATGGCAAGCTCAATCGCTTCTGAGATTTGCCGAGCCTGAGCGGCCGAACTACCGCGGGTAGGTAGCGACGAGACAATCCGAACGGTGTTGGCACGGGCAGGAGCGAGAATAGCCTGCTCGCCTGAACAGCCCGTAAGCGCCATAATGATTATGAGCAGGAATGAGGGTAGTATTCGCACGCAGGCAAGAGGCCCTATTCCTCTCCCAGGTAGGCCTTGCGTACCAGTTCGCTCTTAAGCAGGTTCTGGCCTGTATCTTCCATAACAATCGTCCCTGTCTGCAGTACATATCCTCTGTTGGCGACCTGCAATGCGAGCAATGCGTTCTGTTCAACGAGAAGGATTGTTGTGCCCTGCTTGTTGATGTCGCGAATAACCTGGAAGATCGTCTCCACCAGAATAGGGGAAAGTCCCATAGAAGGTTCATCCAGGAGAAGCACATTCGGCTCGGACATCAAGGCCCGCCCAATAGCCAGCATCTGCTGTTCGCCGCCGGACATCGTGCCGCCCTTCTGGCCCAGTCGTTCCTTAAGGCGTGGGAAAAGAGTGAACACACGATCAAGGTCTTCCTTGATCTTGGACCGGTCTCTGCGGGCGAAGGCTCCCATTTCGAGGTTTTCCATGACCGTCATGCGCGAGAAGATCCTGCGGCCCTCAGGCGATTGTGCCACGCCTGCCTTCACCACATCGTCAGGCTCCATCTGGTCAAGTCGCTTGTCCTTGAACTTTACAGTGCCCGTGCGCGGCCTCAAAAGCCCGGAAATCGTCTTCAGTGTGGTGGATTTTCCCGCGCCGTTACTGCCAATCAGGGTAACGACCTCTCCGGCCTCAACCCGAATGGTAATGCCCTTGAGTGCGTGAATGTTGCCATAATAAGTATGAATATTATTTACTTCAAGAAGTGCCATTAGGCTCCTCCTGCTTCTGGCTCAACAGGGTTACCGCTCGTGACGCCTTTGCCGAGATATGCTTCGATAACACGCGGATTGGCGCGTACTTCTGCCGGTGCGCCTTCGGCGATCTTGGTTCCGTAGTCGAGCACAACAATATGATCGGAGATGTCCATTACTACCTTCATATCGTGCTCTATCAGCAGAATTGTCAAGCCCTGTTCGGCCTGGAGCCTCTTGATAAAGCGCTTCATTACGAGAGTTTCCTGCGGGTTCATACCGGCAGTTGGCTCATCGAGCAACAAGAGCTTTGGATTGCTAGCCAGGGCGCGGGCTATTTCCAATCTTCTCTGATCTCCATACGGCAGATTCTTTGCATCCTCGTCCCAGCTTGCGTCGAGGCCCACAGTGCGGAGAATATCCATGCTGGCATCGCTGACGGAGCGCTCTTCACGCCTGGTCGTAGGCGGTCGAAACAACGCACCAACTACCGTGGCAGACATGCGGCTGTGCATACCTACCATCACGTTCTCAAGCGCAGTCATATTCTGGAAGAGCCGTATGTTCTGAAAGGTACGGCTAATTCCGTGCTTGGTGACGTAGTGAGGAGGCCTACCCGTCATGTCCTCGCCATCAAAGATAAGCTTGCCGGAGCTTGGCTTGATGAGGCCGGTTATCATATTGAAGAAGGTCGTCTTCCCCGCGCCGTTCGGCCCGATCACGCTGAGAATGCTGCCGGTTTTGAGTTGAAGTTCTACCGCATTCACAGCAACCAGACCGCCAAAACGACGTGTCAGCTTTTGAGCCTCCAGCAGAATACCACTTGAGGGGGTCGCCGCTACGGGAACGGGCGCGGTTACGTTTGTAGCCACTATCTATCCTCCTCGGGGCTTTTGTCCAGCTCGCGCACATCGTAGAGTTGCTGGCGCTCCTGCTGTTCCTCAGGGGTTGGCTCGAAAGGATCGTGAATGTCGGTGGGATCCGCCTCCAGACCAGCCTTAAGTTCGGCCGCCCTCCTGCGGTTAGGCAGCAGACCCTGTGGGCGTGCAAGCATCATGATTACAAGAGCAGCGCCGAATATGAAGTACCGCCAGTTGCTGAGTTCTATAGTTGCGAGGAATTCTATGTGGTTCTTCGTACCTACACCTTTCAGGAAGTTCGTCAACTCCGGCGCAAGTATTCGGTCGAACGATTGGATGATGAAACCACCCAGAATTACACCCCAGATGTTACCGAGTCCACCCAGGATGACGGCACAAAGAAGGATGACCGATAAGCCGAACTCAAACTGGCTGGGGAAAATCGAGCCGATATAAGCGCCGAATGTTGCTCCGGCCACTCCGGACAGCGAAGCACCCATCGCGAATGCGGAGAGCTTGGTAGTGACAAGGTTGATACCCATGGCGGAGGCCGCGATTTCGTCTTCTCGCATAGCCATCCAGGCCCGACCAACACGCGAATCGTAGAGTCGCTGAGAGCCTAATATGCAGAGTATTCCCAGCACAAGCATGAAATAATACCAGGGCATTTGCGAGCTCCAGTCGCCAAGCCCGAAAACCGGCCCTGCACCAATCTCAAAGTTGATGGGGCCAAGGTGAACGGCCGGTTTCTGGATTGCCGACAGCCCTTTTTCGCCATAGGTAATGGCATCGGCGTTCCTGAAAAGTACCGGGACAATTTCACCGAAACCAAGCGTTACGATAGCCAGGTAATCTCCTCTTAACCTCAGGGTAGGCGCACCCAAAATCATTCCGGCCATGATTGACACCAGGAACGCGGCGATAAGTGCAACCCAAAAATTTGAGTACCACTGCATGCCATTAGCGTTCAGGAAGCTGAGTGGAGAGGTCATGAAGCCCGCCACATATGCGCCAATCGCGAAGAACGCAGCATATCCAAGGTCGAGCAGACCCGCATAACCGACCACGATGTTCAGGCCAAGCGCCAGGATCATGTAGACAAGCAAGGGTATGACAGTCGTAATCTTCCTGAACTGGAATGCCTCATCGATAAACGGGTAGAGCAGCACCATGGCCGCCAGCAGAAGAAGCAGTCCCGACCGAATCGGGTGTTTCCTGATCTGCTCGCGCCGCTGGGCGCTGGAACTCTTACGCCGGGCAATGGAGGGTGCAGCTACAGCCGTTCCAGCGGCTCCACCACTTTGTGCCCTGTATGGACCCTTTTGACTCATAGTTGGCTCCATCTCTACAGTTACACCTTCTCGACTGTTCGATCGCCTAAGAGGCCGCTCGGACGGAAGACAAGAATGATGATCAAGACCGCGAATATCGTTGCATTGGTCCACCGGCTACCGAGCAGGTAATCGCTAAACGCAGCAATCAGGCCAATCAAGAAGCCTCCCAGTGTAGCACCGACGAGGTTACCAATTCCTCCGAGCACTGCCGCAGTGAATGCTTTCAGGCCGGAGTCGAAGCCGCGAAGAAAATGTGTGGAGCCGGTATATATGCCAAAAATGAGGCCGGCAGCACCGGCAAGAGCACCACCGACCAGGAAAGTGAAAGCAATGGTTCTGTTTACGTTAATACCCATAAGGGCTGCGGCTTCCCGGTCCTGTGCGGTTGCGCGCATGGCCTTTCCCATCTTGGTGCGTAATACTACATAGTTAAGTAGAAGTAGCAGCGGTATGGTGACAAGAATTACGAAGAGGTCCTTGTATGTGAAGCGTATCGCGTTACCTAAGTCGGAACCAAATACATTGCTGACCAGGTTCTCGCGCCCGAAAATGCTAAGGAGCGCGGGGAAGTTCTGTGGGTTTGGACCGCGCCACCACAGGCCAATATTGATAAGTATAAATGACATGCCGATTGCGGAAATCAAAGGCGCGAGCCGAGGGGCATTACGCAACCTCCGATACGCCACTCTTTCAATGAGGACGTTCAGGGCAGCGCAAAACGCCATCGGAACAACAAGGGAGAGGAAGAGGCCAAGCCAAACTGGAATGGGCAAGTGGTTCTTGCCTACCACGGTAAACTCCAGCACGGTAAGCGCGCTAAAGCTGCCGAGCATGAAGAGATCGCCGTGTGCGAAGTTGATCAGTTCAATGATACCGTAGACAAGGGTATAGCCGAGCGCGATCAGGGCGTAGATGGAGCCTGTGGCAAGTCCGTACAGCACCGTCTGTATGATCGTAGCAAAATCCATGAGGTATCTCCCAAGAGGAGTTGGGGTTTAAACAGATGGTAAATGGGTCGAAGGTTTGGCCGAAGTCTATAGCTTCGGCCAAACCTTACCGTTGGCATGTTAGTCAGTGACTACTTGGTGATGTACTTCTGGAAGGTGAACTTGCCATCCTTCACAATGTAAGCGCCGATGTCGGTGAGGGTGGTGTCACCATTTGCATCGAAGCTCCACTTGCCAAGAGCACCATCAAAGTCCTTTGTGCCGGCGAGAGCCTGCAGGATTGCTGCGCGGTCCTTCTTGCCTGCCTTGTCGATAGCGCTTAGCACGACTCGCATTGCATCGTAGCCATAGACAGCGTAGGGATCGGGTTCTTTGTTCATCTTCGTCTTGAAGTTGTTATAGAACTCAGCACCCTTGCCTGTCAGGTCGGCATAGGACTTACCGGCCACTGTGCCGTATGCACCTTCAGCAACGTCAGCGCCTGCTGCGTCAACGAACGCCTGAGTCTGGATGCCGTCCGGTCCCATGAAGGCGATGTCGGGAGCAACCGACTTGAGGTCCTTGAGCAACTGAGGTCCGCCGGAGTCTACGAGACCGCCGAAGTAGACCAGATCAGCACCGGCGTTCTTGATCTTGTTCATGACAGACTTGAACTCAGGCTGCTTGGAGTCGATGCCTTCGTTGGCGATGACTTCGCCGCCGCCGGCCTTGAATTGGGATTCAAAAACGTTGGCAACACCTTTGCCGTAGACTTCCTGGTCGTTGAGGATATAGGCCTTCTTGAAACCGAGTTCCTTGGCCCAGTTAGCGGCGGCTGCGCCCTGTACGTCGTCGGCTGTGACTACTCGGAAGTAGTTGCGAACGGGGTTCGGATAGAGTGTGTTGAGTGTAGCGTCGTCGAAGCCCTTCTTGGTCAATTCGGGGGCAGTATTGGCCGGCGATACCATTGCCAACCCTGCTTTGTTGAGGATCGGAATGGCAATCTTGGCAGCACCGGAGTTGAAGGTACCAAGGTAAGCCATGATGTCGGGGTCGTTAGCGGCCTTGGTGGCGTTAGCCTGCTCGGTTGCAGGATCCCACTTGCCTGCCTGCGCTGTGGCATCGTCCCAGTCTTCGTAGACCACTGTCATGCCACCCGCTTTGCCGCTGTGCTCTTCGATGGCCATGTTGTAACCGGCCACGATGTCGTCGGTCTGGCTCTTGGAGAGGCCGGTCCTCGGCAATGAGCTAACAAGCTTGATCGTGGCTGCATCACCGGACGCGCCCGTTGTTGGTGCGGCAGATGTTGCCGCCGTGGCTGTTGGAGCCTCTGTTTGCGAAGTTGTCGTGTTGGTCGGCGCGGCGGCAGGTGCGGCTGCTTCGCCGCAGGCTGCAAGTACTAATGCACCGGTGACCAGCAGCGACATAACAGTATATTTCTGTTTAGCCGTTTTCATAGTAGAAACTCTCCTCCATAATTAGGTGTACCATAGCGTCTGCCAGCGGTCCCGGCAGCCCTCCAAAACGCCCTCTGTGTTTTCGCCGAACTTAAAGCAAAAAGGGTAGCCCAGACCCTTATATACAGAGTTGGTCAGGCGAAGTTGCTTTCTACGCTGGGCTAATCACCTCCCCTCAAGAATTGTGTTTTGCGGGTCTCGAACTGAGATCATAAACATAAGAGACCTACGGGTGCAGTCGTAAGGAAGAAGGTATAGTGGTGTAAGCTACGCTCAAGTGGCTAGCGTAGGCGCATTATAGTGTAACAAAAGGGTGATGTCAAGATTCTTTCCGCAACTAAAGCACATGGTCCTAATTACCGGCGCATATGCTGCGGTGATTACCGGGGCAAGAAGCAGCGCTTGCCCGGTCGACGCTATTTGAGCTTAGACAACCTGTCCTGGGCAGTTCTCTTCCAGCTGTTTTCGTCTTTACTGTTGTCGATTGCCGATTGGTACGCTTTCATGGCACCTTCCAGATCGCCCTTGCGCTCGGCCACCTCACCAAGATGTACCCATGACTCGATAAAGGTTGGAGCGGCCTTTACTGCGGCCTGGAACTCAACTTGAGCATCATCGAAGCGTTTGCGCTGGAAGTATGCGACGCCGACCTTATTCCGGGCGTCGGGGTTATCGGGCGCGGCATCGCGTCCTTTTTCCCATGCCTGTAGAGCAAGATCCGGTTCGTTTGCTGCTTCGTAGAGATCGCCTAGCTGGCTGGACAGTGCCACGTTCGCGGGGTCTTGATTTACAAGGATTTGTAGCTCTTTGGCTGCCTCCAGAGGATAGCCATTGTCACGGTACCAGGTCGATAATCTTATACGGGCATCACGGTCGCTGGGGTGCGCTGCCACGTCTGCAATCAGGGCTTTTAGCTCAGGATTATCCACAGGCGGCGTCGGTGGTGGAATGGGCGTGTTAGTGGGCAGCGGCGTAATTGATATACCAGGTATGCCGGAGTTGGCAACGGGCACACCAACCAGAAGCTTCGGATCTTTGTCCTCCGCCGTGCTGACCTTGTAGATAACTGTGCCTGCGACACCCTCCGGTTGGTCCGACGCAAATACCTGCTCGAGAATACCGATCTTGGGATCGGCCATCTGCTGGAACTTCTTCATACCGGCGTCGCCAGCGCGTGCCTGTTCAAGTTGGCCCAGGTAGATGTACTTTATGTCGTACTTACTGATGAGCGTAAGAGCGCGCTGCACGTCGTTCGTTGTGAAGAATTCGTTCATGTCCAACCGGCGGTTGTCGACCAGTCGCGCATACAGGCTGGATCGTTGCTCGCTCTCGTGCTCATTGCCGACGACCATCGGCAAGCCGGTATTCGTGGCCACGCGCATTCCATCAGCCCGATAGTATTCCACCGGTAGCTCGGCTATGGTTACCAGGCCGCGGATGTTTTCGTTCATCCAGTTTATGCCTTCATAGTCGTATTTCAGGTTGACTGTCAGGCCAACTTCGCCCGAGGCACTGCTGACGGACGTACCGTACTGGGCGCTGTTCATGTAGCGCATTCCGTCCAGGGTACCCAACACAGGGGGATTAGGGAATCGCTGCCGCACGCGGTCTTGCGTCCCGTACACCGTGAAGATTAGCGATGCAAACATGAACAACGCGAACACCGCTGTCCATAGCAGGCGGGGGAGAGTCCAACGCAAGCGCGCCGGTTCTGTGACAACCTGCTCTTGCGGCTGCTCATATATCTTGTTTACCGGTGCGGCTGCCGGTTGCGGGGAATCTTCCCAACCATTGCTTGCCTCTTGCGCCAGGTCCACAAACTCATATGCTGTCTCATCATTGGCGTCAAGTACCGCGCCCGGTGCGGCATCCATCTCATCTGCTGACCATACCATCCAGTTACTGCTGGGATGGTCATTGCTGAGTAAGGCAGGTTGACTTGCATACGAACCGTTAGCTTGCGAATATGTGCCTGCTGCATCTTCAGTCAGGCCACCGGTTAGTTCCGTTGTGGCGAAGGCATCTTCGGCAGTAACGTAAGGCAACTCCCCTGGCGACGTCTGTAAAGACTCCGTGTTGCGCCGCGCGAGACGCTCCTTTACGCCGTACAAAATGTAGTAAATCGCTACGGCACCGCCCGCCGCGAAGAGGATCCACACTTGAATGTAGAACTTGAAGACCGTGTTCATGCGGAAGCTGTCACCGCCCTGGAGATGGTCGGCCAGATAGACAACCTCCACGCCAAGAGAAACGAGTAGAGCCGTGACAAGCAGAAGCCCACCGAACAACGCAGCGACTGAGCGAGTGGTAGATAGTAGCGTCGCCGTCAAGCCGCCGATCAGGGCAATCAAGAGCGCAAGCAGCAGCTGATGGGTTGCCACCTGGAGCAGCACAAGACCTGCAGTAACCGCAAGAAGCCCCAGACCGGCCCAGAGAGGTATCACGCCCGGTTGCTCAACCCGCGTGCGCAGTATGTAATGCCGTTGGGCTTCTGAGTGGGCTTCTGCAACCCAGTTAGATGCCATGGGCATGTAATCCCCATCTGCCGGATCCTCGGATTCAAGGGCGGCAAGGCCTACAGTTTCTTCGTCGGACGTGGGGACCACCAACGGATCCGGATGGAAGGCCAAATCATCAGGGTCGGCAGTATCCAACAGCCCGAAGACAGACTCCGGTGTCAGCGGAGAGTCTTTATCGAGGTCGGCGTTAGCCTGGGGTTGCTCGGTTTCGTCTGCCGATTCCGATATGTGTTCGCGTCGAGGTTCCGTTACCGAAGTGCTCGATGCAAAATCATCTTCGGATCCTCGCCCACTGTAAGCCAGCACCGCCCCTGATCCGGTCGAGAAAGAAGGAGCCAGATCGAGGCGGCGAACGCGCCTGGTGGGTATGACAGGCTCCGGCTCAGTCCTGAATACTTGCATGGGTGACAGGGCTACTTGCTCCGTCTCAGGGTGGCCTCCGGGAAGCAGGCGGGCAAGATCCGCGAATGCCGCGCGCCACGGGAAGTTCCACAATCGCACCAGCAGATAGGAGACCGCGATGAAAACGAAGATAGCCCACACCACAAGATATTCCTGTATGGACGTGCGGCTCATTACGAATCCCGTGCCTTCGATTGTACCTCCGTCAACCAGCGGCATGATCTGGTTGAAGAACGCCTTGAAGTTCAGGAAGAATGGCAGATAGGCAATAAGAGAGGCAATTGCAAGCACAATAAACGAAACGAGCGATATTCCAATCAGGGACCATGCGCCCGCAGCACGCAGCGGCGGATCACTGCCAGGTTCGCTCTCCACGGCGTCCGGCTCCGTGCTGCGCGCTGGAACTTGCCTGGATAAGAGCAGTGCAATGAATATCGCGCCGCCTGCAATACCTAGATATGTCGGGAAGTCCCAGGAGTTGATGGCGAATAGCGCACCGAGGGCAAGCGCCATAACAGCGAAGTTGAGCAGGCCCGACCAGCCGCTGCCCCAGAGCCAACCAAGCCCGGCACGGATGTTTGCGGCGAGCGTTTGGCCCCAGGTCCCGCGCAGTGCGCCGGCGACCCTGGGCACGAACCGCCCGGCGAAAGCAAGATTCATCGCGAAACTTGCCGCCAGCAGAGTGAACGGCATGTCGATCAGGTGAGGGTGAAGGTCAGCGAACAGGAAACTCCAGAAAGGGAACTCGTTGATGGTGCCGTTTATGATGCGGCTGGGATCCCAGAAGTTGAACGTATTATAAGCACTGGTCCAGCTTGGCCCGATAAAGCCGAGGTTTTGCCCCCAGCCGATAAAGGTCGCTGCCACGTCCGGGCGGCCAATCATTATCAGCTGCATCAGGCCGTGCAAGTTGCCAATGACGAGCATCAGCACGCCGCCCAGCACCGCGAATGCCATCCCGGCACGCGAAACCTGGTGCACGCTTCCGCGCCTCCGCTGGCTCCATGCCACAATGTTATACACCAGGCATGCCGCGCCGCTGAACGTAAGAGCATATAGCAGCGGAATCGCAAGGTTGAAGCCGATCGCGGGATCGACCCCGATCAACTTGATGAGGCAGGCAATAATGAACTGGCCCTGGTAATAGTAGTTGATGTAACCATCCGCAAAGAAGGGGTCGGCGGGTGGCATCCATGGGCTTCGCAGGATAGCGTTCAGGAAGCCAAACTCCATCGGCTTCTCGCCACCGAAGGTGGGGTGCCACAGATCAGGGTTTAGCATCCTAATGAAGAGGAAGGCAGCGAACGCAACGAGGAACAACCCTTCATAGAAGAATATCAGCCGCCGCTTATTCCGCACAAAGTCGCGTATCTCATCATTAGCGCCTAGCTTCCAGAGAAGAAGCCCGAGCCCACCGAGCAGGAGCAGCATCGCGGCCACAGTCCACACGGTGAAGGGAATCAACTTGGCGCTGGCGAGAATCCAGACTGCCCACGACACGATAAGTAACCCGACGATCTTGGCGAGCGGGTAGCCCTTGTCGGGCAGCCGCTTAAAGATCGTGAACACAATGGGCATCGCCGCGAAGCCAAGCAGGTATACCGCCACGAGCCAGAGCAAAACGCCGATCCACTGTGTATCTCCCTGGGCTAGCGGGTTCCACGAAAGATCGTCAACCACCGGAAGGTCGGCCAGAGGCTGGTCGAGCATGAGCGACTTGTCATCGAGTACGGTCCCATGTCGTTGCGTAGTGTATTGGCCGAGCGGCCTATCCAGCGCGGTTGCGAAGAGAGTATTAAGCTGGTCGTCGGTTAAGGCGGTGATCTTTTTGAAGATGTCAACGCGTGGGTGATCGTAGACGCTGAAGCTTTCATCAGCCAGTTGGTCATTTATCTTGATGCCGAATAGTTCAGGGGTCACCTGCGTGGTATGTACACGTACATATCCCAGCTTCTCGGCGAACAAAAGCTGGTAATAGCGCGTTTGAACAGGATAGCGCCACGGCAGACGCGGAACTGATCCGTAGAGGCGATTGCTGGTCAGGACTATATAGTCCGTCTCCTTGAAGAGACTGGAAAGGTAAGCAAGCTCGTCCTCGGGAGCGCGGTCGTCATACAGGTTGAACGTCACGCCCCTGTACTGGCGGCTTCCGGGGTCGCGAGGATCCTCGCCGACGACGGAGGGCAACCCGAATGGGATGCCATCGTCCCATCCTTCGGAGCTAATGTTCGAACCGTCGGGCACATTGTCATAGATCCATTCCGACGCCTGCACGCGTGAATGTTCTTTCGTGTAGATATTGGCAAATGCAACCGTCCAGAAGAACGCGAAGCCGATTGTAAGCGCAGTGACAATAGTAAAGAAGTTGCGCTGCAAATATCGCAAACTGCTTCGGCTTGACTGTCTCGCCGTGTATCGCTGTCGTGCCCACACCATGCCTCTGGCCAGGAAGGCAGCGCCTAGAATCGCCACAATAGGCACAAGCGGAAGCATATAGCGCATCCACTTCGATTCCAGGTTCATGATGGTCAGGAAGTAGGGAATAGCGCCCGCCAGCAAAAGGATTTCTGCGGGCCTGCGTTTTATCGCGAGCCAGAAGGCGCGGACAATCCCGGCCAGCCCGATAAGCCCCGGCAACACACCCATGCCCCATAGCACCAATTGCTCAGCATGGTAGAGAATGGGTATCGTGCCAATGTACTGCCTGGTGAATGGCACGTCAGCTTCACCGCTCTGAACGGCCGCCTCGCCTGCAATACGCCTTGTCCAGGGGTTTGACTCAAGCACGGCCCGTATATTATCCGAGGCGTTGGCACCGGGAACTCCGCTCTGCAGGCGCGAGAAATCGAACTGCCAGAGAGCATAAGGCTCGCTGATAGAGAACGCTATCAAAGTGAACACGGCCGCGATCACGAAGTAACGCAGCCCGCGCAAGAAGTGGCCGCGGAAGGTGCGGCTGCGTTCTCGCACCGTTGCGGGCATCATCCCGACAGGGTCGCCCAGTGCCGCGCCGAGGTTCCTGCTTTTCAGACGATAAGCCGCCCGCAGAACGATAGCTGCAATAATGATTAGCCCGAAGAAAGCAATTGTTACCTTACTGGCAATCGCGAATCCGAGGCAAGCGCCCGCCCCTGCTGCCGCCCACCATGACGGCTTTTGCATCAGCACAACACTGAAGTAGAGCGCACCCACCATGAAGCAGACAAGAAACGGCTCTGATATATAGTAGTGGGCGATCTGAATTTCCGTAACGGCAAAGGCAACCAGGGCAGCCGCGATCAGGGCAGTGCCGGACGAATAGAGTCTACGCGCTATCAGGAACACCAATAGGACCGTTATAAGGTCGAAGATAGATGCCAGAGTGCGCCCTACGCGCTGCGTGGCATTGTAGTCGTTGAGATAATACCCTTTGTAATTGCTCTCCGACACGGGCAAGAACGTGTCGAGACCCCACGCGGCTGCCCTTGTGAGGTAAACAGGAAGCGAACCCCACGGGTACTCGCAGCCGTTGGGGCATAGTGAGCCTTGAGCGGTATCACTGCGCAAGTTGAGGGGACTTGTGTGGGGGTCTAGTAGCTGTTGAAATGAGGATGGCCACCGGACGACCATGGTGCGGTCTATGATAGCTCGCTCGTCGGGATGCTGGTTGTGTCCCTGGTCGAAATCGCGGCCAATGAAGCGAAAGAACGCAGCACCCAGCATGATAACGACCAGCAACAGGATCGTGCTGTGCCGCACCCAGAATGGCTTCTTTACTTCTTCCGGCTCGTCAACGAAAATTATCGGGTCCTGTTCGGCTTGACTCGCGAGGGACAATAAATGGCTCCTAAACAATTGCCACGGGCAAACAACGGAAGAGCGCGCCGCTATAAGCGCACGGGGCAGGCTCACGCTGGTATGGAATAGCCGACTCCGTTTCAGATGATTCTAACATAGTGA
The DNA here is from genome assembly GCA_039932335.1 of Chloroflexota bacterium. Classification (GTDB taxonomy): domain Bacteria; phylum Chloroflexota; class Chloroflexia; order QHBQ01; family JADMIH01; genus JADMIH01. Next base: position 146,816 of record JBDTQH010000001.1, on the reverse strand, counting down.
TTAGTGTGAAGCAAGCGGTATGCTCTTCGCTCATAACTAGCACAACGCAACCAGCCACGGGCGCATTACAGGAACAGCGTGAGTGTTCACACTTATGGTGCAGAGGGGGTGCAGGGGCGAAACCCATGACGGGGATGATCGCAGCGGGGGCGGGGTGTCCCCCATTCTTCCCTTCTTCTTTAGACTCCCCTCTCACACGTGGGAGGAGTATGAGCGAAGCGGGGGGGCGGTGGGTCTTCCCCTACCCGGATGTTAGATACCTCCACCCCAAGTTTGAACGTTTACGGCATGGAGTTTGTTTGACATTCTTTGGCCCACTGAGTAAATTGGCAGCAGTATGCAAGAAGGGATCGACGCTCATGTACAACTTTTGCACGGTCTGCGGCACTCACCTTGAGGAGGCACTTCTCCCCACCGAGGACCGCCCGCGCCTGGTCTGTCCGAACTGCAACCACATACAATATATAAACCCCAAGATTGTAAGCGGCACGCTGCCTATCGAGGATGGTCGTGTTTGGCTGCTTCGCCGTGGCATAGAGCCGCGCTATGGCCACTGGACATACCCGGCGGGCTTCCAGGAATGGGACGAAACCACCGAGGAAGCAGCTGTAAGGGAAACCCTCGAAGAACTCGGTTGTGATGTTCGGCTTGACGGTCTGCTGGGGGTCTATTCACGCGGCAGCGTTCCGATTGTCAATATCGTTTATCTTGCGAGCTTTGCGCACGAAAGGCGTACACCCTGCACTACCAAAGAAGCTATAGAGGTGTGCTCCTTCGCGCCCACAGAGATCCCCTGGGCAGATCTTGCCTTCCCCAGTACGGAGATGGTTCTTCGAGACTGGATTGCGCGAGGTAGCCCCGGTACAACCAGGTAACGTCTCGCATATGCCATAACTTACAGGCATAAACACTTTATACAGGTAAATCTGCGCAAAGTACGATTTCCCTCTTGACAGTGCGAGTAAATTAATGTACCTTAATAGTGGCTCGGCCAGCGGCTGCGCCAATTATTATGCTGTCAGGGGAGAATATCTGAAATGAGTTTAGCAGCAGCGGTGCTAATCTTCCGCGAGGGGCTTGAAGCTGCCCTTATTGTGGCAATCATGCTGGGATACCTGCGCAAGATAGGCAGGCTAGACAAGCAGTTCTCGGTATGGGCAGGCACGCTCAGTGCTGCAGGCCTGGCAATTGGCTTTACAGTGGTGCTGCAGCTAATTGGAGCACAGTTTGACTATCCGGCTAAGGGCATCTATGAAGGCTTCACATCGCTCTTTGCCGTGATAATGCTCACCTCCATGATCTTCTGGATGTCCCGCCAGGCACGCTACATCAAAGGCTCGCTTGAGCAGAGCATGAAGACCCGCCTGGCAACAGGTGCGACATGGGGTCTCTTTCTGGTGGCATTTCTCACTGTCGCCCGCGAAGGCCTCGAGACCGCCCTGTTCTTATCTGCTTCAGCGTTCCAAACCTCCGGCATGGAAACCCTTATTGGCGGCGTCGTTGGTCTAGCAATGGCTGTGGGCGTGGCAATCGCGATTTATGTGGCAGGCGTGCATCTTAACATGCGGACCTTCTTTAAGGTTACCACCGTTATGCTGGTGGTCTTTGCTGCTGCCATGTTCCGCTACGCTATTCACGAGTTTGAGGAAGTAGGTTGGGTGCCGGCGTTGGTTGACAACGTCTGGAACACCGGGCAGATACTACCGGCAGGTAGCACGGTCGGGCAGATCTTGCAGGCACTGATCGGGTACGTTTCCTCGCCCTCGCTGATCGAAGTGCTCGGCTACTTTGGCTACCTGGCCGTCGCCAGTGTGTTGCTCTGGAGCCCCTGGAAGCGACAGTCGCCGGTGCAACCGCAGGTGGCGGTGGCAAGCGCCTCTTCACCTGCCATGCAACCGGATAAGGTCCACGAAACTGTTGCTCACTAGAGCCACGATCTGATAACCCAAACCAAACTTATCACATGGAGATTAGACAATTGATTAAGAAGTATATTGCCGCGCCGCTAGTGGCCGTGTTGCTAACGCTTGGCCTAAGCGCCTGTGGCGGCGATGCAACGCCTACTACCACGCAGTTGAGCGGCTCACCAACGACGGCTCCCGCGACAGGAGCCCAGGTCAAGATTATCGCTAAAGATAACATGTTCGAGCCGGTGTCCTATACCATCGCAGCAGGATCCTTTGAGATCGTTGCTGTGAACGAGGGCAAAGAGATCCATGAGGTAGAGGTCAAGGGTCTGTTCCCCGAGTCTAAGCTAGCCGCTGGGCAGTCGAAGAGTGTTATTCTCACGGATGTGAAGCCCGGAACCTACAAGATCTATTGTGAAATCCACGAAGATCAGGGCATGGAAGGCGAGCTAATCGTAAAGTAAGTTTGCACAACACAGATAAACTAAAAAGAACGTCAGGGCACTCCCGGCGTTCTTTTTGGTTTACTGACCATAGTAGATTCTGCTAATTCGATAGTTTGTCTGCGCCGGTAGAGCCAGGTTCCGGATAATCCAGGTCGATAATCTCTCGCGTATAACCCGCCGCGGTGGGGCCGGCAACCTCTGCGTGGGGCATCGGGTAGTCCAGGTCGCCAACCTCTGTACCGTTGCCCGCGTATCCGTTCGATGTGGCGCCTGGTGTTGTCTGGGTAAGAAGGTGGCGAACTCGCTCCGGAACCTCACCACCGGCCATGAATGCCTTGCGTTCTTCTTCGGTCATGTCGGCCATAATGGGGTGAACCACCCACGGGTTCTCGGTCGGAATGGCTGTTGTGATCTGGCCCGATTTTGACCTGATTGCAGTTCTGCCCGTCGAGCCTGAGACGGTCCTCGTGATGCCTCCCGTCACTTCGTTCATCTCGTTAGTCAGTTCTGTCCAGGCGCTTCGGGCAGGCTCAACCGCACGGCGGAAATCAGCGATGCCTTTGCCGAGGGTTCGTGCCGCTTCCGGCAACCGTTCCGGCCCGAGCACTATCAGGGCGATCACGCCAATCAAGAGTAACTCGGGAAGCCCGATACCAAATATCTCCATCGATCAGGGCTATCCTCTCGCCTATGAAGTCGCCGCCTCTGAGTCTACGCTGCTTCCGCCTGAAACGGCTCCGCGCACCCAGTTCGAATACGAATGGTTAACTGACTCTGGCGGGAATACCAGAATGCAAGGGGTCTCGTAGCTGTGCATACTTGCGATGCGACTTTCCGCGGCTGCCGCCCGTAACCGTGTTGTTTTGGCGAACATGACATATTCGGCCTGGTCTTCCAGTTTTCCATGCCAAACGTAAAGTGATCGAGATGCGTATATATTCGCGCAGGCGATCAAGTTCTCTTGCAACAGAGTTGATGCTATTGTGGCGGCTTCAGACTCTGAGCCGCAGGGGACATAAATAGCAAGAATGTCGTCGTTTGGTTGCATCGATCACACCTCTTCTACCGTATAAAGTATAACCCAGTACACGCACTGGGGCAACCAAGAATGGTGCGATGCGTGCTCAGGGGCATTGTAGATGCGACCTAAATGAACTGAGGGCCATCAAAAGTGGTAGAATATAATGGAGGCACGCACCTCCACTGATACCGAGCTTAACCAGCCGCAAACCGTGCCGGAGCGAAACGCGATGCCGTTACTCCCTGTTGAACTGAGAAACACATCGGGCGGCGAGAAAGCTGCCTTCCAAATCGACCGAGCGATGCAGGCGGCGCGCACGCGCATCGCCCGGCGTCGGACCCTGCGTGTAGCGGCGTCAACACTGCCCGTTCCAATCGCGGCGGCAGCGTTGTGGGTTGCTCTTTCGCGCTTTACTCTGCTTGAGCTACCTCGTTGGCCTGTGTTCCTCTTTGTCCTGCTCTGGCTTGTGATGTTGTTGATCGTTTCCCGCACCCACAAAGTCACAACGAGCCAATCGGCGCGCTATCTGGACCGCACTCTATCGCTTGACGAGAGGCTCACAACGCTTCTTGAGCTTGCACGGCAAACTCCTGTGCGTAGGCTGTCACGTCCTGTGTCAAGGGTTCCGATGGGACTGCTTGAAGACACTGCTTTTGAACTGAAGGCACGTTCAGTTTCCCTTCCTAGCGCCTGGCACTACAGGTTCAAACGATGGCAAAGCGTTGCTATTGGCGCGGCCTTATTGCTGCTCTTCAGCGCGATGGTCATACCAACGGGACTTGACGCTGTGCGTGCTGAGCGGCAAGCACTCCGCCGCACGGTCGACACGGAATTGGTGAAGATAGCAGATCTCAGAGCAGAGCTTGTTACCAAGCCTGGTCTGAGCGACAACGACCGCGCCGCGATGCAGCAGGAGCTTGACCAACTGACAGAAGCGTTGAGCGCCCCTGAGCTTGAGCGGTCGAGCTTGCTGGCTGCCCTATCAGATGCACAACAGAAGTTGCAATCGCTTTCCAGCATGTCCTCAGCGGACTTCAACAGCATACTGACGGCTGCTAGAACTATGCAATCAGCAGCGCTGGACGCTTCACGAACAGGCGTCTCGGGTCCTGAAGACACCTCAGACTGGAACCCTGCTGATTACCCGGATCTGTCCGATTTGGGTAAAGCTGCTAAAGCGTCAGATGTGATCGGGGCGAAAGCAAAGTCGTTCACATCAGCCCAGATTCGCAGCACGATCCCCTACCTGGAGCGCGCCTCAACACAGGCCGCTCCGGAGGATACGGAGCTAGCGCAAGATCTACTTGATGCCTCAAAGTCTGTTAGCATCAAAGATGCAGAAAAAACGGCCCTGACGCTCAAGGACGCTTCGCAGCGCTTCCTGGATGCCGATCAACGCTACCAGCTTGCGCAATCTGTCGAGCGCATAATGGCAAGCCTGGACGAGGGACGCCAGACTGTTGCCGAGGCGGGGACCAAGGCAGTCAAGAAGGGTCAAGTAGGCTTTAGGCGGCCCGGTGGGCTGCCGGGCGACCCCGCGCCAACAGGTCAAGGCGCCAATCCAGCTAACGATGCGCAAGCCAGCGGCACTGCAACGCAGGACGACCAGGGGATTTCTCTTGGAGGTCCGAGCGCGCTTGGTGCGACCGGTGCAAATTCGCCTGATTATGCCGGCCTGAAGAACTCTTCGGGCGGTTCGTCAAGTGGTGGGCAGACCGGCAGCCAGGGTGGCAGTCAAGGCGGTACGCAAGGGGCCACCGGAAGCACGCAGCAAGGCGGCACTAACGGGTCTGCTGGAACTAACCAGCCAGGCACGGGCTCGTCGGGTACCGGGGATGGTTCGCAGGGCACGTTCTCAGGTCAGGTATCCGGCCCCATGGGGGGCGGTAGTGGAGCCATCAGCCAGGTCCCGAATCCGGCAGGACAGGGCGTCTCCGATGGATCTTCGCCTGTTGCATCAGATCCCGCGCAGAACGATTCAGTCTTTGTGCCTTCTGCCCAGAGTGATAACTCAGGCGCAACTAACGGTGGTGTGCCCGGCCAGGCGGCGCCAGAGCAGCAGAAGCCGGGCGGCATCGAGGGGCGCACAAGCGATGGTGGCGATGGTTCGACACAAGTTCTGCAGAATACGGGAAGCGGGACCCACAATGACATAAGGACGCCGTACAAGGAAGTAATAGGCCAATATGCGCAAGAGGCTACGCAGGCACTTGAGCGGGTGTATGTGCCTGCCGATGCCAAGGAGTACGTCAAGGATTATTTTTCCCAACTGGGCAAGTAGCAAACAAGCATTCTTTTCATAGGAGTCCTAATTGGCAATTACTAACCCTTCCGTAACAACCGCTTCTGATGTATCCCGCGAGACCGCTGTAGCCGATCTTACGGCTGACCAGTTCCGCGATAAGGCCCTACGGATCGAAAATGAGCTTGGAAAGGTAATAGTCGGCCAGCGGACTTTGATGCACCAGGTACTCGTTTGCCTGATCGCAGGCGGCAATGCCCTGCTGGAAGGTGTGCCAGGTCTGGGCAAAACCGTATTGGTCCGCACTCTTGCGGATGCTATTGACTGCCAGTTCAGCCGAATCCAGTTCACGCCCGACCTCATGCCCGCCGACATCATCGGCACAAACATCCTAATTGAAGACGAGACCGGGGGCAAGCGTTTCCAGTTCCAGGAAGGCCCAGTCTTCGCTAATCTCTTGCTCGCCGATGAGATAAACCGTGCTACCCCGAAAACACAGTCTGCATTGTTGGAAGCAATGCAGGAAGGCACTGTCAGTGTTGCTCGAACAGTGTATAAGCTGCCCAAGCCGTTCTTCGTGCTGGCGACGCAGAACCCACTGGAGATGGAAGGTACATATCCCTTACCTGAAGCACAACTTGACCGTTTCTTATTCAAGCTGAATGTGTCGTTCCCATCAACGGCTGAACTGATTGCCATTTCAGATAGAACCACCTCCGGCGATGACCCGAAGGCTGGTAAAGTGGTGAGCGCGTCGGATATTCAGGCCATGCAGCACCTGGCGCGCCAGACTCCCATTGCCACTCATGTGACGGCATATGCGGTGAGGCTCTTACAGGCGTCGCACGCCGACAACCCGCTCGCCAGCACAATGGTGAAGAAGTATGTGCGCTACGGTGGTTCGCCACGCGCTTTGCAGGCTATGATCCTGGCTGGGAAGATCGTTGCCCTGCTTGACGGTCGATACAACGTCGCTTTCCGCGACATAAGAGCAGCAGCCCTACCTGCTCTGCGCCACAGAATAATCCTCAACTTCGATGCAGAGGCGGAAGGCGTTGAGCCTGACGCGATTCTGGCTTCGATTATCGACGAAACACCGGAAGAGGAAACCCGGTAGGTTCACACATCCGGAGTAGATATTGGGCTTTTTCGCACCCCTGGCCCTGGTAGCTTTGCCGCTGCTGGGCCTGATTATCGCGCTTTACCTCCTCAAGTTGAGACGTCCTAGCGCGCCTGTTGCTAGTCTGCATCTCTGGGGTTCCATCACGCGCGACCGGGAAGCCAACTCGCTATGGCAGCGATTACGTGTTTCACTGTTACTTCTGCTTCAATTGGCCGCTCTTTTGGCACTTATTCTTGCCCTGGCACGCCCGTGGGTGCCATCAGAGGAGGCCATCGGCCAGAACGTGGTGGTCATAGTTGATGTGTCTGCCAGCATGGGCACTCGCGACGAAGACGCTGGCCCCACTCGTTTGCAATTGGCCCAGGCAAAAGCAAAGGATATCATAGACAAAATGCCGCAGGGTGCCAGTGCTACCGTAATAGAAGCTGACAATCATGCCGTGATTGCCCTCGCATCAACGGACGACCGGGCAAGTTTGCGTGACGCCGTGGACAAACTTATTGTGCGGCCCGTATCAACAGATCTTACCGAGGCTCTCAAGTTGGCTTCTGCTGTATCCTCACGGCAAGCGAACAGTGCGGTCTGGCTGCTCTCGGATGGTGCTTTCTCGTCGGTCAGCGACCTTGTCGATCCGTTGAGTGGCTCATTAACCTTCGTTCCGATTGGCGAGAGGAGCGGTAACCAGGGCATAACTGCACTTTCTCTCGACAAGAATGGCGGCGCTCTAAGCCTTTTTCTGCAAGTCTCTAACTCCGAGGATGTTACGGTTACGCGTAGGCTCGACCTGCTGGCAGACGACGCACCCTGGTCGGCACGCAATGTGGTTGTTGGTCCTGAGACAACTCAAGATGTTGTGATAGACGATGTGCCAATAAGTGCCAGAGTGATCGGCGCGGAGCTTGCGGGCGCTGATGGACTGGACATAGATAATCGCGCCTGGGCTGTGAATCGGGCAAGTGTACCCGCTAATGTGCTCCTGGTGACGCAGGGCAATAAGTTTCTGGAGCTTGCCTTGTCCTTGCTGCCAACGGTTACGCTCTATAAAGTCGCACCGGGCGACTATGACCCTGATGCACAGCTGGGCGGAACTGCGTTTGACGTGACTATTTTTGATGACGGATTGCCTATCACCGCGACGAAGAAATTGCCTGCCGGATCGCTGATGGCTTTCGCATTACAGCCGGGCAATCCAATCGTTACCGCTTCAAGCGTTGTTACAGCGCCGATCTTGAACAGTGCTAGCCCAATCGAGGTTGCCGATCCATCTCACCGCGACCCGCTGCTGCGTTTTGTTGATCTCTCGCAACTGCACGTGGCGAAGTCCGCCACACTGACTGTGCCCACCTGGGGGCATACTGTCCTCTCCAGCGATCAGGGGGCCTTAATGATCGCCGGTGAGAAGGATGGTCGCAAGATAGTGGCTTTCGGCTTCGATTTACATGACACTGATCTGCCTGTCCAGACTGCTTTCCCACTTATGATCCGCAACCTTATTACATATCTGTCGCCGTTGCCCGCTGGCGGCATACCGGGCGCAATTGCACCGGGTGAAACGCTGGCAATTGAGGCGGCTACGCCAGGCGTTGACCGGATCATTGTAGAGGAGCCGACGGCACGCGAGCTTTCATATCCGGTTAGCCTGGCGAATAATCGCGTGGCTTTCGGGGACACGACGGATGTGGGCGTTTACTATGTTACCCAATATGCGGGTGAGGACATCGTGGCTCAGGAAGCGTTTGCTGTAAACCTCTTTTCCCGCGACGAGTCGTTGACGCCGCCCAACGCCTCGCCGGGCCTGCCTGCCGCCGGCGCGCCGCTTCCCGGCGTTAACCCTGCCCAGGCCGCCGATACAGGCGTATTCCGCCGAGAGGTATGGCCGTTACTTGCACTGGCCGGATTCTTCGTGTTGCTTCTCGAGTGGCTCTTTACTCAGCGTGTCGTAATTCGGCGCGCCATAACCGAAATGCAAAACAGGCGTGCTCTGAGCAAGCTGGAAAAGATGTGACGCATGCTAATTGATCGGACGTGCCAATGAACCTGACCGAGCCAAAAGCACTCCTGCTGCTGCTGACGATAGCACCCGTGGTGTACCTGGGCGTGCTGAGTGCGCGGGCTCGCAAGCGGGACCGTACCAGGATTATCGCAAGCATCGCTATTCGCTCGCTCATACTGGTGCTGCTAACCCTCGCACTCGCGGGCCTGCAGTGGATCTCTAACGGTGGCCCGCTCAATGTGGTGTTCCTTGTCGATGAATCGGCCAGCGTCTCCGGACGCTCCCATGATGCAGCGATTGAGTATGTCCAGAAAGCAATCGGGTCGATGGGCCCGGACGACAGGGCTGGGGTCGTGCTTTTCGGGGAGAAGGCAATAGTTGATAGGGCCATTTCGGGCGGTGGCGAATGGAAGCCGTTCGGCAAGCACCCCGCAGGGATCGCTACCGACATTGCTGACGCAATACAGGTGGGGGGCGCACTCTTCCCGGAAGGCGGATCACGCCGCCTTGTGCTCTTGACCGATGGTGCTGAGACAGTGGGTAAGGCTAGAGATCTGGCGTCACGCGCTAAGCAGAGCGGTATCCAACTATCGGTGGTGCCGCTGGACGCGCAGGCTGACAACGAAGTTGCGGTAGAAAAGGTAGCCAGTCCGAACTCCGTGCCTAAAGGCCAGCAGTATGAGGCCACAGTGCTCCTGAAGAGTACGTCGGAGCGCTCGGTGTCCGTTTCATTGTTCGATGGAGACAAGAAAGTCGGCCAGCAGGAGATGCAGATCAAGGCCGGCGAAACTGTCGCGACATTTCCCGTGCAGGCGGCAGATGAAGGGTTTCGCGTGCTGCGTGCCGCTGTCAGTTCGGTAGATGACCGCTACAGTGAGAACAACGAAGCTTCATCGTTTACTATTGTCCGTACGCCACCCTCTGTTCTAATTGTGTCGGGCACCCCCGCAGATGCTGGACCGCTGGAGCAGGCTCTGAAGGCCGGTGGCATCGCGGTCGATGTTGTCGAGCCGGACAGTATGCCCTCGGGCCTTGATAGACTTTCCAAATATGACACGGTCGTGCTGGCAAACGCATCTGCGGACGCCATTGGAGTAGATCGACAGCAACTCTTGCAGACGTATGTACGCGATCTTGGGCACGGCCTTGTGATGCTCGGAGGTGAGCTCAGTTATGGAGCGGGCGGGTATCTGCGCTCGACCCTTGAGGATGTGCTTCCCGTTACTATGGACGTCCGCACGTCTGAGCAACGAGCCTCGATAGCGATGACTTTCTTAATGGACAAGTCGGGCAGCATGGGGCGATGTCACTGCGGGAATAACCAGCAGTTTGACCCCTCAATGCGCACCGAGTTTGGTCCAAGCAAAGTGGAGATTGCCAAGCAGGCAATTGCGCACGCTGCATCACTTCTCAACTCGTCGGATCAGGTAGGTGTGGTGGGCTTTGACGCAACAGCGCACGAATTGGAGAAATTGACCCCCATGAAAGAATTGGGGTCAGGGGGGCTTCAGCAAGATCTGAAGAATATTGACGCGGCCGGTGGCCCAACGAACCTGTATGCAGGTCTGCAAAGCGCCATAGACCAGCTCAACTCCTCCAGTGCCAAGCTGAAGCATATCATCCTGATCAGCGACGGCTGGACGCAACAGGCTGACTTCAAGAACCTTCTGGGCGAGCTATCTGCAAGCAATATCACACTGACAACGGTTGGTGCGGGAGAAGGGCCTGGAGAAGTGCTGAAAGATCTTGCCGACAAGGGAGGTGGCCGTTACTATGCTGCGACCAACATTTACAACCTCCCTGATGTCCTTCTGAAAGAGACCGTCCGTCTCGCGGGGCAATATTACATAGAGAAACCTCTTAAGGCGCTCGTAGCGAAGGACAGCCCTATTCTTAAGGGGCTATCTGCGGACAGTCTCCCTCCACTGCTGGGATATAACGCCACGACCCCCAAACCGGAGGCTGATACGATCCTGAAATCACCGGACGGTGATCCGATTCTCGCGGCCTGGCAGTATGGCCTTGGCAGATCGGTTGCCTGGACTCCCGACATGAAAGGAAGGTGGGCGACCGACTGGGTCACCTGGCCGCAGTTCTCGCAGTTCGCCGGACAGATGGTGTCCTGGACAGTTCCGCAAAGTGGAGTGTCCGGTCTGGAAGCCCAGTATACGGTCTCACCCTCCGGGAGCGCAGGCACGCAGGACGTTTCCGCGCGCATCTCATCTCAGGATGCCGGGGGGCGAAGCCGTACCGACGTCCAAACCACCCTCACCGTCACTGATACCGCGCACGTGAGTCAGATATTATCTCTCGCTCAAGGCTCACCGGGGATCTATACAGGTGTGATAAAGGGGCTGCCACCGGGAGTGTACGAGGTTGGTCTTGAGCAGCGTAGCGTCGAGACCGGCGAATTAGTCGCCCGAGACACGAGCGGATTTGTCGTGCCATATTCAAGCGAGTACAACATCGTGGATGACAGCGCCAAACAGGCAACCGCTTTGCTTTCGGACGTAGCTCAACTTGGTGGTGGGCGGGTCTTGTCACTGACCGATCCTGCGGCGGCATTCGTGCATGATCTCACTTCGCAGCCTCTTCGTGTGCCGTTAGCACCATGGCTCCTCCTGCTAGCCGTGCTACTCTTTCCGCTGGACGTGGCAACGCGCCGTCTGACTGTTTCGTGGAGCGATCTGCGCCGCTGGGTCAGGCGAGATGTCAGGCCCGGCCACACATGAGAACCATCGATATTAACTGCGACATGGGCGAGAGCTACGGTCCCTGGAAGATGGGGCATGACGCCGAGGTCATGCCATTTATTACTTCCGCCAATGTTGCGTGTGGCGGTCACGCCGGCGACCCAAATGTTATGGCGAAGACCGTAAGCCTGGCACAGCAGTTTGGCGTGTCCGTGGGGGCGCACCCAGGCTATCCCGACCTGCCGGGCTTCGGAAGGCGGGCTTTAGCTCTGACGCCCGATGAGCTACAGAATATGCTGCTGTCACAGCTCGGTTCGCTCTCGGCGATAGCGCACTCACAGGCCGTGGAGCTAAATCATATAAAGCCGCACGGTGCTCTCTACAACCTTGCGTGCGTGGACATTGTAACGGCCAGGGCCGTGGTCTCGGCCGTCAAAGCATTCTCCACGGCCCTACCGATTTACTGCCTTCCTGGATCAGAATTAGAGGAGGAAGCCAAGAAGCAGGGCATTTTGGCGGTTCCCGAGGGCTTTGTCGACCGAGCATATGAGCCAAATGGCTTACTTGCTGACAGAAATACCCCTGATGCTGTGGCAAACGACCCTGAATGGGCAGCAAAACAGGCTTTGCAACTCGCTATGGGTTCGGTTCAAGCCAGAAATGGCGTCACGATACAATTGCGAGTCGATACCCTCTGCATTCATGGAGACACACCAGGAGCGCCACTTTTCGCGAAGACTGTCAGCGATGCGTTGACAAAGGCCGGATTCGCGCTTGCCGCACCACGCCATGGTTGAAACAATCGTTCCTGAAGTGCAGATAGCTTCGATGGGCGAGTCGGCGCTGCTGATAAGCTTCGGCAGCCAAATCAGCTCGCGCCTCAACAGATTGGTGCACGATCTCAGACAGCGCATTCTTACCTGTGCCTTCAGGGGCATCACTGAAGTAGTGCCTGGCTACACGAGTTTGCTGATCTGTTTCGACAATAGGCTTGCTTCTCATGTTGAGCTTTCCGAAGCGATTTATCAACTTGTCAAGACAGTGAGTACGCCTGACGAATCCATTGGTCACACCTCAAGACTCCATGTCATTCCGGTTCAGTACAGCGGCGCTGCAGGTCCTGATCTCGAGACAGTGGCGCAGTTTCACGGTCTCACCCAAGACGAAGTTGTGAACGCTCACACCGCCCGTGAATACACCGTTGCCTTTCTAGGCTTTCTGCCCGGTTTTGCGTATATGGCAAAGGTGGCGCCAGCAATAGAAACGTCGCGGCTGGCGACGCCTCGCACACGTGTCAGCGCCGGGTCGGTGGGTATCGCAGGGGCGCAGACGGGTATATATCCGTTCGCAAGTCCCGGCGGCTGGCAGATCCTGGGCCGTACATCTGTCAGAACCTGGGATCCGTATGCAGACCAGCCGGCATTGTTCGCGCCAGGTGATAAAGTACGCTTTGCTCGGAGCGCATATCAACCCGAAGAGCAGGTGGCGAACGAGGCATCCCCCGACACGACACATCCGGCCTTTGAGGTTCTTTCACCCGGTGGCATGAGTATGATACAAGACCAGGGACGTGTTGGCCTGGGGCACTTTGGCGTCGCACGAGGCGGTGTCTTCGACAGATATGCGGCGACACGGGCAAATGCACTCGTGGGTAACGAACCGAACGCAGCCCTCCTTGAAATGACCTGGAGCGGGCCGACGCTGGCGGTGCTGCGCAATGTAACGATTGCCCTCGATGGCGCTGATCTCGAGTGTCGTGTTGACGGCGCGCCGGTGCCGCCCCGCCTTTCCTGGTTTGTGCGGCGCGGCAGCACCCTGCGCTTTAGCGGCAATCACTCGGAGCTTGGTGTTCGTGGCTACCTTGCGGTTGCCGGCGGGTTTGACGTCCCCGTTGTACTTGGCTCGCGTTCGACATCGCTCCAGGCAAAATTCGGTGGATATGCAGGGCGTGTGTTGCAAGCAGGTGACACTCTGGGAATAGGATCAGATACGGTTGATCCTGGGCTTCGTGCGGGCAAGTTCTGGCCGGGAGGCACGGCGGGGATTCCCGGCCATCTTGTCAAGCTGCGGTACATTCCGTACTCCGGACGGGGCCAAGTGCTCCAACAAGCAGCACGGCAGTTTGCTGCCCAGACATGGGAGTTATCAAGGCAGGCAGACCGGATGGGCTTCCGGTTCCAGCCCGCAGATGGGCCAACGCTACCGACGCATCACGGCGAGCTGGCATCTTTCGGCGTGGTTCGCGGTGCGATACAGTTGCCACCTGACGGCAATCCGCTGCTCCTCAACGTCGACCACCAGACCACAGGCGGCTACCCCCTGCTTGGTGTAGTCGCTGAGGCGGATTGGCCACTGGTTGCCCAACTTGCGCCGGGCGCGAAGGTAACGTTCGAGCAGGTCTCGCTGAAAGATGCGCTGGTAGCTTCAGTGTCGGCTAGGAGTGATTTGGCTGCCGGCTTGCGCCGGTTGGGGCGGCACGGCTAGTCAGTTATCAGTGCCCCTGGTCGTACTGTCCGAACACCGAGCGCAGCGTGTCGCTGATTTCACCGAGCGTGCACAGGTTCTCAGCGGCAGTAATAATTAGCGGTAGGAGGTTGGTGCCCGACTGTGCGGCGTTTCGCAACTGCTCAAGCGCAGCTCGCACGGCATCCGGATCGCGCTCTTCGCGCAGTGTCTGTAGTCGCTGCACCTGCTGAGCTTGCAATGCGGGGTTCACACGCATGATGTCCGGGTGTTGGTCGTGCGTGCTCTGGAACTTGTTGACACCGACAATAATCCTCTCACCCCGGTCGATTTCCAATTGCCATTTATAAGCCGCTTCCTGTATTTCGCCTTGTTGGAACTCTGCCTCGATCGCTTTGAGAGTACCACCCATTGCGTCTATGCGATCCAAATAGTGTTCGGCTGCAGCTTCGATCTTGTTGGTTAGCGATTCAATGAAATAGGAACCGGCGAGGGGGTCGATTGTGGACGCAACTCCGGCTTCGTAAGCGATCACCTGCTGGGTGCGTAGTGCAATCCGCGCCGACTGCTCGGTGGGAAGCGCCAAAGCCTCGTCCAGCGAGTTTGTGTGCAGCGACTGTGTTCCCCCAAGCACTGCAGAGAGTGCTTGCAATGCAACACGGATGACATTGTTCTCGGGTTGCTGCGCGGTCAGAGACGAGCCGGCGGTCTGTGTGTGGAACCGCAGCATCATCGACTGAGGACTCTTTGCACCGAAGCGTTCCTTCATGATGCGCGCCCAGAGTCTGCGTGCGGCCCGAAACTTGGCTATCTCCTCCAGAAAGTCGCTGTGCGAATTGAAAAAGAAGGCCAACTGCGGCGCGAACTTGTCCACGTCGATGCCACGCTTTGTCACTTCGTCAACGTAGGCTATCGCGTTTGCCATTGTGAAAGCGACTTCCTGTGGTGCGGTTGAGCCTGCTTCCCGAATATGATAGCCGCTGATCGAAATGGGATTCCAGCGCGGCAAGCTATCAGCGCAAAAGGTGATTATATCACCCACCACTCGCATGGAGGGCGCGGTCGGAAAGATATATGTACCCCTTGCTATGTACTCTTTGAGGATATCATTCTGCACGGTGCCGCTCAGTTGAGAATCGGGTATACCGCGACCCCGCGCCACGGCCACGTAAAACGCCAGCAGAATGGACGCAGTGGCATTGATGGTCATGGAAGTGCTGACGGTTTCGAGGGGGATCTCAGCCAGCAGAGTTTCCATATCCCTTATAGAATTGATGGCAACACCAACCTTGCCCACTTCGCCTTCTGCGAGAGCATGGTCGCTGTCGTAGCCCATCTGCGTTGGGAGATCAAATGCTACCGATAGCCCTGTCTGGCCCTGCTTCAATAGATAGCGGTAGCGGCGATTCGACTCTTCTGCGGTGCCGAACCCGGCGTATTGCCGCATCGTCCAGAGCCTGCCGCGATACATTGTCGGCTGGACGCCTCGCGTAAAGGGATATTCGCCCGGATAGCCCAGGTCGCGGTTGTAGTCGAGATCGCGAACATCGTCAGGGGTATAGAGATGTTCAACCGGGAGGTCAGAGGCGGTATGGAAATCAGGAGCACGCTCTGGCTTGCGGGCGATTGCCGGCTTCAGGATCTTATCTTCCCAGTCCTTCTTTTTGTCGGCCATGTCCTGCCTTACCTTGTCAGCCCCGATGCGAGACTATTGTGTTTCACGCCTCAATTGTAACCAGTGCTTTGCCGCCATCCACAACCGTGCCTGCTTGCACGGTAACCTGCGTCACCTTGCCCGCGGCGGACGCAAGTATGTCATTTTCCATTTTCATTGCTTCAAGGACAAGAAGCCGCTGCCCAGACGACACGGAATCGCCCGCCGCCACAAGTACCTCTTTAACGAGACCGGGCATGGGTGCGTTTATGGTAATCGCTCCGGAATGCAGCGCCTGACGTGGCGCGACCTTCTTTAGTCGCCATTCACGCTCGGTGAGCACGTTAAGATCGTACCGGTGGCGCAAGACCGCCATGCGAAAGCCGTGCTCCAGGGGTTCCACATAAAGCTGGTAACTCTTACCGCCTGCAATGATCGAGTAAAGCCCTTCGCCGGTCTCTACATTTGAATGGACTGCCGCGAAATCGACCGGAATCTGCGCTGTCTCAAGACCATCGTCAATCGGCCTTATGATCGTCCCGGCCTCGGTGTGCAGCACTTCCAGCCCAATCTCGCGGTCATCAACTTCTACGAAATATCTCATCGGCTTACCTGATGCCCTGACGGCGGCCCTCGGCCCTCCACGTGCTGGTTTCGACCGGACGCTGCCCGTTTGCCCCATTAGCGCGGCCAAGCGCACCGCCTGCCAGCCTCTTACGGTCCACCACCAGTGCACTCACCATCGATGCAACTTGCTCAAGTTCTTCTGTGTGCTGGTCGTCAATGCGTGTCCTACCCTCCATCATACGCTCAACAAACTTCGTGTCGAGCCGGCCGCGCTGAAAATCGACCGACTGCGTAACCCCGAGATGGAAGGGTATATTGGTCTGTATGCCCACGATACGGAACTCTTCCAGGGCGCGCCGCATGCGCAAGATTGCGTGCGCTCGTGTGGGAGCCCACACAATGAGCTTGGCAATCATTGGATCATAATATATCGAAACTTTACTCCCCCGATATATGCCTGTGTCAAGGCGCACTCCCGGCCCGCCCGGTTCCGCGATCGCCGCGATTGTGCCCAGCGAAGGAACAAAGTTGTTGAAAGGGTCTTCTGCGGCTATTCGGCATTCGATCGCATGTCCTCTCAGTTGCACTTCATTTTGCTTTATCCTGAGCGGCCGCCCGGATGCAATTCGGATCTGCTCCAGCACGAGATCTACCCCTGTTACAAGCTCCGTGACAGGGTGTTCAACCTGAAGGCGCGTGTTCACTTCCAAAAAATAAAAGTTGCCCTTTGTATCCAGCAGGAATTCGACCGTGCCTGCCGAACTATAGCCCGCTGCCTTCGCTGCTGCCACCGCCACCGCGCCCATCCGTGCTCGGAGCGCCGGATCGACGGCCACTGATGGCGACTCCTCAATCAATTTCTGATGTCTGCGCTGAATAGAGCACTCGCGCTCGCCCAGGTGAATTACGTTTCCGTAATTGTCGCCTAGAACCTGTATTTCCACGTGACGGACCTGCTCAAGATAGCGTTCAAAATAGACCACGCCCGACCCAAAGGACGACTCTGCTTCGCTCTGGGCGCTCCTCAGGGCTGACTCCATCTCGTCCCGACCTTGCACTACGCGCATACCCTTGCCGCCGCCGCCTGCGGACGCCTTGACGAGAATTGGGTAGCCAATCTTTTCGGCGGCATCAAGTGCCTGCTGATGGTTATCGACGGCGACATCACTGCCGGGCACTGTCGGCACACCTGCCGCCTGCACGGTATGGCGGGCGCTGAGTTTGTCGCCCAGCAGCCGCATTGCGTGGGGTGACGGCCCGATCCAGGTCAGACCGGCGTTGATCACAGCCTCGGCAAAGTCGGCATTCTCGGCCAGGAAGCCGTAGCCTGGATGTACCGCGTCCGCGCCTGACTTCTTCGCCACATCAAGCAGTTTATCAATACGGAGGTAAGACTCACGCGATGGTGACGGCCCGACGGGATAGGCTTCGTCTGCCGCTCGAACGTGCAGTGCGGTGCGGTCGGCTTCAGAAAAGACTGCGACAGACTGGATGCCGACTTCGGCGCACGCACGAACAAGGCGTAACGCGATTTCGCCCCGGTTTGCTATTAGGATCTTGCTTATCTTGGGCAAGTGTTCACCTCAGTTACAGAGCGCGTTTGACTGGCTCTGTTCGTAGCGGTTCAGGATGCAGCTAACTTCTTCCTGCCGCCTGGTAAGCCTGCACATACTTGCTGGCAAGCGGTTTCTTCAGCACGTCAGCTATGAAAAGGGAAGCTTGTACGATCTTCTCCAGCGAGACGCCTGTCTGTATGCCCATTCCATCTAGCATGTATAGCAAATCTTCGGTAGACAGGTTGCCGGAAGCGCCAGGGGCATATGGGCAGCCCCCTAGACCGCCAGACGAGGAGTCAATCGTGCTGACTCCCATCTCCAGCACAGTCAGCACATTAGCGAGCGCGGTACCTCGTGTATCATGGAAGTGGGCCGCGATAGAGCGTGCCGGAACGCGCTTCAAAATAAGGGCAAAGACACGTTCCACGCCCGTTGGCGTTCCCACTCCTATGGTGTCACCCAGCGATACCTCGGTCACCCCCATATCGAGGAGGGACATGGTTACCTCTGCAACTTTCTCCGGAGATACTTGGCCTTCGTACGGACAGCCAAGTGCTGTGCTGACATATCCCCTTACCGTAACACCATGCTCGCGTGCCAGGGCGATTACGGGTTTGAAATTATTTAGGGATTCCTGGATGGTGCTGTTTATATTTGCTTTGGTGAAACTCTCCGATGCGGCCGTGAATACCGCTACTTCCTGCGCGCCTGCTTCCATGGCGCGCCGCATACCCTTTTCGTTTGGCACCAGCACGGGATAACGCACACCCGGCACGCGGGTTATGCCTGCCATTACTTCCGCTGAGTCAGCCAATTGGGGGATCGCCTTCGGGCTGACGAATGATGTGGCCTCTATCGCCTTGAGGCCTGACATCGAAAGGAGATTAATGTACTGGATCTTTGCCTCGGTGGGCACAATGGACTTCTCGTTCTGGAGACCATCCCGCGGCCCTACTTCGTAGATGGTAACCCGATCAGGGTACTTGCCGGCCACTATTCTTTCTCCAGTTCTACCAGCACATCACCCACGGCTACCTGATCGCCCTCGCGGTACTTTACCGAGGCGACGCGGCCGTCATGTGGTGCTCGAACGGTAAACTCCATCTTCATGGCCTCTATTATCACCAGCGGCTGCTCGGCAATTACGTCGGCTCCGTCGGCGACCAGGAGCTTGAGCACCTTGCCGGGCATAGGGCTTTCGAGTGAGTTCTCACCCCGAAGTTGTAGGCTCGTATTCATCCTTTCGGTCGAGAGTGGCAGCGTGAGGCGCACCCAGTATTCGCGCTTCTCCCAAACGATGAACGGCGAGCCGTCCTCTCCCCAGCCGTATTCCATAGAGTAGAGAGGTTCATCGGGAAGCTCGACTTGCACTATGGACGGTGAACCGTCGAATACCTGGCTTTCTTCTGTCTGCGGTCGCACGACGAGGCGAACGACCGCATCGAGCAGCTGGCTGCCTGCTTGATTAATCGTCACTGCCCAGCATGACGGCGCACCTGGTATGCTGGATAGGGCGGCGTCATAAGTGTGACCCTCGACAACCAGGCTGGCTTGCAAACCCTGGTTAGCGACCCGCCATGCGTTACCCGCCCACGGATAAGCCGAGTCTCTTGCATCCGGGTCATTGGACAGTAGCTGGACAGCCGCCCCACCGAGCAGCACGGGAATCGGCGCTAAAGGGAATGCGCCGGGCCGGTAATACTTCTCTATGAAGCGAGTGGAGAGGTTCCCCAGCTCAAACTGAGGGTGGCCGACCAGCCATCGCAGGAAGTCAAGGTTCGTAGTGACACCTGCAATCTCCAGGCCACCGAGCACTTCGCGCATCCGGCGGAGGGCGTCGTTCCTTGATTCGCCGGACGTTATTAACTTTGCGATCATCGGGTCGTAGAACGCGGTAATCGTGTCGCCGAGACTCACGCCGGGGTCGATTCTAACCCCCTCTTCCTCGTGTGGCGCGTTCAGCTGGGTGATTTTGCCCGTTGATGGGAGGAACCCACGCTCAGGATCTTCGGCATAGAGCCGCACCTCTACCGCATGACCCACGAATTCAATATCCTCCTGCTCAAGCCAGAGGTGCTCGCCCGACGCGATGCGAAGCTGAGCAGCTACCATGTCAATGTCCAGCGCCTCTTCTGTGACCGTGTGCTCGACCTGCAACCGCGTGTTCATCTCAAGAAAGTAGAACTCGCCATCCTGAAGAATAAACTCAACAGTGCCCGCGTTGGTATAGCCTGCTGCACGTGCCAGTGATAGAGCAGCACGCGTAAGCCGCTCACGGAGCAATGCCGAAACGGCCGGAGACGGGCTTTCCTCCAGAACCTTCTGGTGCCTGCGCTGGATGGAGCACTCGCGCTCGCCCAGGTGGATGATCTTCCCATAGTTGTCGCCCAGCACCTGTACTTCTATGTGCCGCGGTTCGGAAAGGTATTTTTCGATCATGATGCTGCCATCACCAAAGGCGGCCAACGCCTCTCTGCGAGCGGCATCCACGCCCTCTTCGAGGTGGGCGATGTGTTCGACCACTCGCATCCCTTTGCCACCACCACCTGCTGATGCCTTTATCAGAACTGGAAAACCGATGCGTTCTGCTTCAGTATGCAATTTGCCGGGTGATTGGTCGTCGCCGAAATAGCCCGGCACTATGGGCACGCCGGCACGCTCCGCGATGCGCTTCGCCTCAATTTTCGACCCCATGAGGGTTATTGCTTCCGGTGTCGGCCCAACCCAGGTCAGCCCGGCCTCGACAACCGCCCGTGCAAACCCGGCATTCTCGGATAGAAACCCGAAGCCGGGATGAATCGCGTCGCACCCTGCCCGGCGTGCAACTTCAATTATCACGTCGCCACGGAGGTAGCTTTCGGTGGCCGGAGACCGTCCGATGAAATAAGCCTCATCGCAAACGCGAACTTGCAGCGCGTCACGGTCGGCCTCGGAATAGACAGCCACAGACTTGATGCCCAGTTCAGCGCAGGCGCGAGCCACTCGCACGGCAATTTCCCCGCGGTTGGCGATAAGTAGCTTCTGGAACGGCACTACTGCACCCACCCTGGCTTGCGCTTTTCAAGGAAGGCACGCAGTCCGTCCTGGCCTTCTTCGCCCACGCGCAGCGATGCAATCGTCTCGGCCGTGTACTGCATCGCTTGCTCTGGAGCCAACTGCGGAACGGTGCCAATTAGCATTTTGGCTCGTGTAACAGCGCCCGGAGCACTCCCGCGCAGTTCGTTCACCAGCCGCTCTATTTCAGCATCGATCTCTTCGGGCAACTTCACAGAATGTATCAAACCAATGTGCATTGCCCGGTCAGTGCCGAACCGCTCGGCGGTCAGGAAGAGTGCACGGGCGTGACTCCGGCCGATCTTGCTCAGAACATACGGAGAAATAACGGCAGGTGCGATGCCGAGCTTTGCCTCAGAGAACGCAAACATGGTCCCTTCGGCAGCAACGGCGATATCGCAAACAGCGGCAAGCCCTACGCCTCCTCCAAGAGCCGCGCCATGGAGTCGCCCGATCAGCGGCACCGGGCATGTGTCGATTGTTTCAAACATGCGGGCCATTCTGAGAGCGTCGGCGACGTTCTCTTCTTCGGTGAAGTCAAGGCTGGCTCCCATCCAGTTTACATCGGCCCCCGCGCAGAACGACTTGCCTGCACCTGACAGCACGACAGCACGTACGTCGCCTGTGGGCATATCAGCAATCGACTCAAATGCACCCCGAAGCTCGTCAATCAGTTCGCGATTGAAGGCGTTGTGCAGTTCCGGCCTGTTGAGCGTGATACGGCAGACCCCATTCTCGGTTGTGAAGAGCAGATGCTTATAGTTAGGTGTCATATTATTACATTCTGAAGACGCCGTACTTTGTTTCTTCCACCGGCGCATTTAGTGACGATGCGATGCCAAGCCCCAACACCATCCTGGTATCAAGTGGGTCGATAATACCGTCGTCCCACAGACGTGCTGTTGAGTAATAAGGGTTTCCTTCGGATTCATACTTTTCAAGTATGGGCCGCGTAAAGGCATCACGCTCCTCATGAGAGAGGTCTTTTCCGGCTGCGTTCAGGTTGTCCAGTCTCACCGTTAGCAGCACGTTTGCCGCCTGCGACCCGCCCATAACCGAAATGCGAGCGTTGGGCCACATCCAGAGCTGGCGAGGCCCATACGCACGGCCGCACATGGCATAATTGCCCGCGCCGAAGGAACCGCCAATTATCACTGTGAACTTGGGTACCTTCGCATTGGCGACCGCCATCACCATCTTTGCGCCGTCTTTGGCTATGCCGTTATTCTCATATTCCCTGCCCACCATGAACCCGGTAATATTCTGTAGGAAAACGATCGGCACCCCACGCTGGCTGCAAAGCTCAATGAAGTGCGCGCCCTTCAATGCGCTTTCTGAGAAGAGGATTCCGTTGTTTGCAACGATACCGACCGGAAAACCCATTATCCGGGCGAAACCACACACCAGCGTGGTACCATATAGAGCTTTGAATTCATGGAAGCGCGAACCGTCCACAGTGCGCGCAATAATCTCGCGCACATCGTAGGGACGTCTACCCTCCGGCTCTATGATTCCATACAGCTCAGATGGGTCATATAAAGGCGGATCCAGCGCGGTTACTTCCCACGGATAGTCTTTTCGCCGGAAGAGATTTGAGACAATGTCGCGCGTAATGGCGAGCGCGTGTTCGTCGTCTATGGCGTAGTGATCGGTGACACCGCTGATCCTACTGTGAACGTCGGCACCGCCGAGATCTTCCGCGGACACCTCTTCGCCTGTGGCGGCCTTTACAAGAGGTGGACCACCAAGAAAGATAGTACCTGTTCCCTTTACAATAACCGTTTCGTCGGACATGGCAGGCACATAAGCGCCTCCGGCAGTGCAGGAGCCCATGACCACTGCGATCTGCGGTATGCCTTTTGCCGACATGTTGGCCTGATTGAAGAAGATACGGCCAAAGTGCTCACGGTCTGGAAAGACATCGGCCTGCAGTGGAAGAAACGCACCGCCGGAATCAACGAGGTAGACACAGGGCAGGTGGTTTTCTTCAGCGATTTCCTGCGCGCGCAAATGTTTCTTTACTGTGAGGGGATAGTAGGTACCGCCCTTGACGGTGGCGTCATTCGAGATAATGAGACATTCCTGCCCCGCAATGACGCCAATTCCAGTAAGAATACCCGCCGACGGCGCATCCCCACCATACATATCCCATGCAGCTAGTGCCGAGAACTCCATGAACGCCGTTGCGGGGTCGATCAATCGCTCGATACGCTCACGCGCCGGCATTTTGCCCCGTGCCTTGTGCCGGGCCAGTGCGTCGGGCCCACCGCCAAGGCGCACCTGGGCAAGCCGGTCGCGCAGCTCCGACACAAGCCCGGTCATGTACTGTCTGTTGCCGGTAAATTGATCGGAGTTGGGGTCGAGGTTTGACTTAATTATTGCCATCAGGCCGAACGTCCTTGTACGGCGGAACTGAAAGTGCGCCAGAGGTGTGACATCAAGTGTTGACGAGACTGAAAAGAAAAAGCGCGCGAAGGGGGCCTGGAGGCCCCTTCACAAACATGCTACTTGAAGAAGTTAAGGTTTTTCGCGATGTAGGACTGGTATTCGTCCGGCACATCGTCCTCAGGGAAGATTGCATTGACCGGGCATTCCGGCTCGCAAGCTCCGCAGTCTATACATTCATCAGGATCGATGAACAACTGCTCTGCGCTCTCAAAGCCCGGCTCGTCCTTTCGAGGGTGAATACAGTCCACCGGGCAAACGTCGACACAAGCGGCGTCCTTGACGTTAATACACGGTTCCGTGATTACGTACGTCATTAAATTCCTTCCTCCTCAGTAATGTGGGCCTGGGAGCCAGGCGATAATAGTCTGACCTTGGCACATTATACATTAGTGCCTACAGGGGCGCAACCGCAGTGCCGTTACAAACGTCCCTGCATGACACCTCGGTCATAGGGCAGCGGCGGGGTGAGATGTACAGCCTGGCTGTTCTGAGCCCAATTGCGCATGCTACCTAGTACTGATTGGGCCTTGTGGGCAGAATCGTACTTGACGTAAGATTGTAGCGCAACCAAAGTTGTGTCTCAACGTCTTATTGTAAAGTTGGCATTCATATCCACCGATCCATTAGCTCGAATAGCTCGAACACGAGGTGCCCTCTATGGTTGCTTCCCATATCTCGACAACAAACGATTCTCGCGTTGGTAGAGTTGCGCGCCGGCTGAGCGGCTTCTTGCTTCTCTTGTTCGTACTGGCCCTTAGCGGTCCCATAACAGGAAGTGCACAGGTCGCAGCGGGAACAGGCGATATCAGCCAGAGCTTTTTCTCAGCATCGCGGCGGTGGAACGTGCCCGTCGAGGTGCTCATGGCTGTGGGCTATGTTGAGTCGCATTGGGAGCAGCGAGCCGGTGAGCCTTCGATAGACAACGGCTACGGTATCATGCACGTTACCGACCGCGCTGACGGCACGATGGAACGGGTTGTGAGCCTGACGGGGTTGCCTGGTGAATCGATTCGACGCTTTGCACAGGCTAACATCGAAGCTGGTGCGGCCTTATTGAGCGACATATCCCGTAAAGCTAACAAGTCAGACGCTGAACGACCGAACATAGTGACCTGGTACTCTGCGGTGGCCCAGTATAGTGGTGCAACCGACACAGCGGTCCGCGATGCATACGCGCAAGAAGTCTTCCAAGTAATAAGACAAGGTGCTCGCGCTCAGACTACATCGGGTGAAACGGTGGTGCTCGCACCGTCTCAGCTTGATGGAATACCCGCTCCCCTGCGCTCGGCACCCAACAGCGATGACTATGGGCCTGCGCTCTGGGTTCCGGCTTATGCTGCGAATTACACAGTTGGTCGGCCATACCCTCCCCTAAATACGATCGTGATACACGATACGGAAGGCTCATATGGTTCCGCCATTTCGTGGTTCCAGAACCCAAATTCGGGTGTCTCCGCACACTATGTGATTAGATCTTCGGACGGCCAGATCACCCAGATGGTACGCGATGCAAACACTGCGTACCATGCCGGCAACTGGGACTACAATGTCCGCGCAATTGGTATCGAGCACGAGGGTTACGCGAGCCAGCCCGGTTGGTATACGGAAGCAATGTATCAGACATCGTCGACGTTGGTGCGCCATCTCACTGAACGTTACGGCATCAAGAAAGATCGGGCACACATCATCGGCCATTACCAGATTCCAAACCAGAGCCACACCGACCCAGGCCCGCGCTGGGACTGGACCTATTATATGTCGCTCGTGCGGCGCGATGGCGAGCGGGCCGCACTTGTCGACAATACGGATGCCGGCTTTGTGGCTGTCCCCGCGCAAATCGATCCCGCCCACTATTGGTGGACCTACTCCGGCGGCTACGGTAACTCGAATACGTACGCGACTACATCGGTAACGAACCAGGCCAACAGCGTCAATTCCGCGACCTGGACGGGGCGGCTCAACACCACAGGTTATTATGACGTTTACGCATTCGTGCCCTATGTTGACAATAGCACGCCCGACACGGTTTCAGCGAAGTACAAGGTTTACGCATCGGACGGCATCAAAACGGCTGTAGTTAGCCAGAAAGCCATTACCGATGTTGGAACAGGTAGCTGGGCTAACCTCGGTAAGTATTACTTCACAGGCGGCACGGACGCTCGCATTGGCCTGGACGACTGGGCCGGTGAGACGGGTAAGAACGTCTGGTTCGATGCAGTGATGTGGATACCGGCACAAGGTGCCCCACCCCCTCCGCCGCCACCGGCCACAGCTACACCCCCGCCGGTTCCTCCCACTGTAACCCGCACAGCAGTTCCAGCCAACACACCAACGCCCGGTCCCACCTGGACGCCCGGACCATGCAATATGCGTTTCACCGATCTACCCGACACGCACTGGGCTTACAGCTACGTTGCGTATCTATATTGCCGTGGGATAGTCAGCGGCTATGCGGACGGCACATATCGCCCGAACGAAGGCAGCAGTCGCGGCCAATTCTCCAAGTTGCTGGTGCTTGGTCTTAGCTGGGTTCCTTATAGCCCGTTCTATCCGAGCTTCAGCGACGTACAACCGGGCAGCACTTTCTATACATATGTCGAGGCGGCCTTACTGCACGGCGCAATCAGCGGCTACCCTGACGGAACATTCCGCCCCGGCGATCCCGTGACAAGGGGCCAGGTGGCAAAGATGCTCGTGATAGGCAAAGGCTGGCCGCTGGTGTCACCATCTAGCCCGACGTTCTCCGACGTGCTTCCGGGCAGCACCTTCTATTCGTACATTGAGACGGCGTTCGCTCATGGTATCGTCAATGGCTTCGCCGACGGCACGTACCAGCCTGGACAGGCCGTGTCGCGGGCGCAGTTAGCCAAGATGGTCGCCCTGGCAGCGCAGGCGGCTCGCGGTGGTGAGGGTGCCAATCCACTGCCCACACCCGCCAGTAGTTCGCCCTCTCCGGTCGTCAGCGTCCAGCCGAAGGAGACAATATCGTTGCACAAATGAAAGCGGCGTGTAAGTTGGTTATGAAGAGGGCCTTTCGTCCATGGTAGCGGAAGGTCCTCCTGCTATGGCAGGTTGGCTACGAGGGCCGGCACCAGTGGCCCTGAAAAAGCTAATTTGGTTGTGACCTCCCAGGCAGTAGTTTATAATGGTCACGGTGTGATTCATTCACCTATATTCTGACTAATATGTGGAGGCGAATAATGGATCCCAAGGCGAACTCTGGCAATGGAGCCACAGGGCCGGACCATACTACGATTGTCAACTCAAGAAGGGCCAACGGTGCATCCGATCCTTCAGATGATCTATATGATGTGACGATTATCGGTGCCGGGCCCACCGGGCTTTTCGGAGCTTTCTACGCTGGCATGCGCACAATGAAGACAAAGGTGATCGACGCCCTTCCCGAACCAGGCGGGCAGTTGGCCGCTCTATATCCTGAGAAGTACATTTATGACGCGCCGGGCTTTCCCAAGATTCTCGCCAAGGATCTTGTGGTCATGCTTGTTGAGCAGGCGTCTCAGTGGAACCCTACGATGTGTCTGGGCGAACGCGTCCTGACGCTGGAGCAGAGTGCCGACGGTAATTGGGTTGTCGGCACAGACAAAGCGCAACATTACACCAAAACGGTCGTTGTGTGCGCGGGCGTGGGAGCCTTTGCTCCCAACAAGCTTGGTGTGGCCGGGACCGACAAGTATGAGGGGAACGGTCTACATTACTTTGTCAAAGACAAGTCCATATTCGAGGGAAAGAATTTGCTCGTGGTGGGCGGTGGTGACTCGGCTGTCGACTGGACAATCAACCTCCACGGCCTGGCCAAGTCCATCACCTTGATTCACCGCCGTGACGAGTTCCGAGCGCATGAAAGCTCGGTAAATGAGATGCGCGCTCTGCCCCTTCGTATCCTGACCCCCTATGAGGTCAAGGCAATTGAGGGCGAAACGACGCCTGAACGGGTCACGATTTACAATAATCAGACCAAAGAGGAAGAGGTCATCGATGTAGATGCGGTGCTGGTAAATGTCGGGTTCAAGGCGGACATCGGGCCAATCAGGGAGTGGGGACTCACCCTCGAAAAGCGCGGCATTCTCGTCAATAACAAGATGGAAACCAACCTGCCGGGCGTCTTTGCCGCAGGCGATATTGCCGCCGAAGAGGTCAAGATGAACTTGATCGCCACCGGCTACGGACAGGCCGCACTTGCGGTCAACGTCGCCAAGCATCATGTCGATCCCAAATCGGCTATATTCCCCGGACATAGCAGCGAGAAAATGTAATGACATATCAATTCCATAGCCCGAACATCACGGCCAATCATGGCGTGCTGGCTGACGTTGAGGCCGACCTTTTGGTCGTGACATGTGGTCAAGATGAAAAGCTGTCCGGTCCCCTCCAGGAACTCGACAGCGCCGCCGGTGGACTGCTGCAAGCTCTTCTGGATTCGGGGTCGTTCAGGGGTAGAACCCTCGAAGCCGAATGGATCTACCCGGCGCCGGTCAAGTCCCGGCGGATTCTACTGCTTGGCACAGGCAAAGCCGACCAGCTTGACCCCCGTATACTCAGGCGAGTGGCGGCGTCCGCTGTGCGCCATGCCCGTGCAAAGAAACTCAGCCGCGTCTGCCTGGCAGTAAACGGCCCCGAAGCTATGAGCAGCTCATATGCGCAGCAAAACATCGTTGACGGTGCGATCACGGGCCTCGTCGATTCTGACCTCTATAAAGACCGTTCCAAGAAAGGCACGGTTGAGGAGATTGCCATCTGGTCTGCCGAGGACACCGCTGCCGATGGGGGCCTCGAGCGTGGGCGGCAGATTGCGGAGAACATCAACTTTGGTCGTTGGCTCTCTGACGAGCCTGCCAATATCATGACGCCTGAGCGCGTCGCCGCCGAGGTTGCAGAGAGAGCATCAGCGCTTGGTGTGGAGTGTGAGGTCCTTGACGAAGGTGCCATTCGCGCGGCGGGCATGACATCACTGTTGAGCGTATCGCAGGGAAGCAGCGTGCCGGCTCGCGTACTCGTGCTCCGCTACAAAGGCGGGGACGGGCCTCTCCTGGGCTACGTTGGCAAGGGCGTTACATTCGACACCGGCGGTATCTCGATCAAGCCCGCCGGCGACATGCACTATATGAAGTATGACATGTGCGGTGCGGCTGCTGCTGTCTCAGCGGTGCTTGCGCTTGCCGCGCTCAAAGCAAAGGTCAACGTCATCGGAGTGGTCGGCCTGGTTGAAAACATGCCGAGCGGTTCGGCCACGCGCCCCGGCGATGTAATTCACGCGGCAAACGGCAAATCCGTTGAAGTGATAAACACGGACGCGGAAGGGCGCCTGGTGCTGGCTGATGTGCTGGATCTTGCCCGTAAGCGCGGCGCTGAGCGTCTGGTCGATCTCGCCACGTTGACAGGGGCCATTCGTGTCGCGCTGGGCGCGGCTGCCACGGGTGCTATGGGTGCGCCGCAATCGTGGGTTGATACGGTACTTCAGGCTTCGTCACGCGCAGGCGAACGTGCCTGGCAGCTACCGCTCTATCCTGAGTACCTAGATATGATAAAGAGCAATATCGCCGACCTGATGAACTCAGGCGGCCGCTATGCAGGCGCTCTAACCGCAGGCATTTTCCTGCAGCAGTTCGTGGGTGACACGCCCTGGGTCCATCTCGATATCGCGGGCACAGCTTACACGGAAAAGGATTCGGGTTGGCAAATGAAGGGCGCAACGGGCGCAATGATACGCACGCTCATAGAGCTTGCCGAACCGACTTTCTGAAGCTTTCAACCATAGAGAAAGCCGGCTCACTTTAGTGCGAACCGGCTTTCTCTATTTTGTGGCGCTTACTGTGCTGCAGATGTAGGTTCATTGCCCGGGTGAAAGGTCCACGTGGAGGGAATATAGATCAGCCCCCACCTTTCGGGCAGACCGGGCGTTGGCTGCACTGTAAAGCTGTAAGCCCTATGCTGGTGGTCAAGCAAGGCTGCAAGGTCGGAACCGGTTAGGGCAATAGTCACGTCATAGCGCCCCGTGAGGAGCGGTAACTCCTCTATGTGATAGTCAACGTAACCGGACCCTTCAATTGCGGGAATTTCCAGCCCGCCAAACCGGGTGTTCGGTCCGTTCAGGTGCATACCATTCTGGGTATAAAGCGCCAGTCCGAAGACTGGACCCTCAAGTCGCTTCTTCGCATCATATTTTAGTCTGATCGTCAGCGGTTGGCCCGTCTGGAAGAGCTGCCGGTCGTTGCCCTCGCCATCCAGGAAGCGGACGTCCGTGATCTGGACGTCGCCCGTTGTGAAATGACTACCAGGAGTCTCAAAATCGGGTGCAGCGGCGTTTTCTTCCCCAGCGTGCTGCTCGCTGTCTGCTTCGGCTTCCTCCAGAGCATCCTGTTCGTCTTGCGCGACTGATGCTTCCTGCGGCTCCAGTGGCACCGGGAGCGCTACTCGGCTTGGACCTTGCCGGGCATCACGCTGGTCCTGAAGCCGCTCGGCGTGCTTTTCGTTCTCATAAGTCAGGTATTGATCGATCACCTCGCCTGCCGGGCCATCGGCCACCAGCCTGCCGTGATCGAGCCAGATGGCACGCTTGCAGAGGGCGCGCACCGAGTCGAGCGCGTGTGACACGTAGACAATTGTTACGCCGCGCCGCCTGAGCAGCGCGATATGCTCAAGACACTTGCGCTGGAACGCCTCGTCGCCCACGGCCAGCACTTCATCAGTTAATAGGATATCGGGGTCGGCGTTGATAGCAACGGCAAAGCCAAGGCGCATAACCATGCCCGACGAGTAGTGCTTCAGGGGTGTGTCAATGAACTCGCGCAACTCGGAGAAGTTGACAATCGACTCGTAACGCTCGGCCATTTCTTTCCGCGGTATGCCAAGCAAGGAGCCGTTCAGGAAGATGTTCTCACGCCCGGTCAACTCCGGGTGGAAGCCTGTACCTAGCTCCAGCAGTGCGGATATCTTTCCCTTGACGGAAACCGAACCACTTGTAGGCACAAGGATGCGAGATATTAGCTTCAGCGTGGTTGACTTGCCTGACCCATTCTCACCGATAATGCCAACTGCTTCTCCGGCGTATATACCGAAGTTCACATCACGCACGGCCCAGAAATCTTCGTTGGCTGGCTGCGGCATTGCAACCCCACGCTTTGATGGTGTGCGCAGCCCGAACAGGCTCACCACCATATCCTGAAACGAACGCGGGCGCTCGTGGTGCAAGACAAACCGCTTGGAGACCTGGCTGAACTTGATTACCTTTTGCCGTGCCGACGCGCCTGTGCGGCCTTTGCGCTTTGGCGCAGGGTCTTTTGACGCCACCACCTCTTCTAAATCGATAGCAAGGTCGGTCTCGGCAGGACTAATTTCGGTCGGCGCTTCGTCTCGAATGTCTGTAAGGCGGACCATCAGACCTCCTCGCCAAAGTTCTTGCTGAAACGCATAAAGAATAGATACCCCAAAATAAATATAATGCCGCACTCTATCAGGTTACGTAACATAAACATCGGATCCGGGCTTGAAGCGACATTGTAGTAGAAGATGTCCCTGAAGTTCGCTACAATCGACGCCATCGGATTAACGTAATACATCACAGCCGAGTTACTACCGAGAACTTCGAGTGAATCGTAGACGATCGGCGTAAGGAAGAACCATGCGTTCAAGCCCACTTCAACAAGCACGCTCGTATCGCGAAAGAAGACGTTCAGTGCGCCTAGAAAGAACCCAAGACCCATCAAGAAAAGCATTTCCGTCAAGATCAGAAGCGGTACCCACATCAGATGAGAGTTGAAGCACGCATACGTGCATGTGGAATCGAATGGGTTGCCAACTCCCTCAGGGCGCAGGAAGATCATGAAGAGAAACAGCGCGGGCAGCGACAAGAGGAAGTTTATCATGTTGGAGACGACGACCGATACCGGAAGAAGCTCGCGCGGGAAATATACCTTCTTTATAAGGTGGCCGTTGCCTACAATGCTGCCAAGGGTACCGAGCACTGCGGTCGCGCACCAGTTCCAGGGGAGCAAAGCCGACAGGAAGAAGACGTTGAACATCTTGCGCGCATCGCCCGTCACCAGCAGCTTCTCAAAGACGAACGTAAAGACCACCATCAGAAGCAGCGGGTTCAGAAGGGACCAGAAGAAACCGAGTACGGAGTGCTTGTAGCGTACCTTCAGGTCGCGGATGACAAGGTTATAGAGTAGGTCGCGATAATCGATGGATTGTCGTGCGCGTGCGATCAAGTATGATGTGCCCCAGGAATTAAGTGTCCGCAATGAATAACGGTGGAGAAGTCCACCGGTTGCGCATTGATTATAAGACCCCCCATCCGCCAGTGTCAAGCAGGCACACGCTTTGGCGGCAAACTATGCTACATATCCCGTAAGCAAAACAACACTGCTTTTCGTACTTGACATACGTAAGAAACGTGGCATAGACTTTGGGTGACAACCGCTTCTTACTCCCGTGAAAGACAACAAGATGCCTGAAATACTGCCTGGTCAAATCGGACCGGGGCGGAGCGTACCTCGTGTGCGTTCCCTGACGAAAGTTCTTACCGTGCCGGCCATTATTTTGGCGGTGGCCGGGTTGGCAAACCTCGCGCGTGCCAATCCCCTCACGCAGACCGTCCCCGGTAATCTGGGCAATCTGGTTGATGTGCGTGTGAATCAGGTTACGACTGCCGACCAGCACGAGCCTAGCCTCGCCGTTGACCCGACCAACCCCAATAACGTCATCGCGGCGGCAAAGGATTGGCGCACCGGCCCCAAGCAGGTGTGGAACTACCGCTCCACCGACGGAGGAAAGACCTGGACTGACAGTTATGCGAATCTGATGCCAGGTGAGTTGCCGAACCAGAGCGATCCTGTGGTTGCATTTGACGCAACAGGGGCGGCATACATGTCGATCCTGGGATATAACCAGAACGATCTCTCCGTGGGTGGGCTCTTTATCACCCGCAGCAATGACACAGGCGCAACCTGGCAACCACCCGTGTTGGTCGCGGCAAACAGCGATGATGTCTTCAACGATAAGGAATGGCTCACGGTAGATCGTTCCAGCAATAAAGAAACGGCCGGCAATGTATATGTTACCTGGACGGTGTTCGCAAAGGTCAGCCCTACACATGAGAACGCACGCATTGTTGTCTCAAGGTCCACAGACGGCGGGCAGACCTTCTCCGAACGCAAAGCGATATCGCCTGCAGAGCAAACGTCAGTGCAAGGCTCATTCCCGGTAGTTGGCCCAAACGGCGAACTATACGTACTCTACTACAGCAGCCCTTCCGGCACGAACGAAGAAGAGGAGGAAGGCGGCGAGGGTGGAGCGGCCCAGGCTGAGCCTGCTGGACGGGTTGGGGCACTTCAGACCGACGCTGCTGACGCCAACGCCCTCTATATGATCAAGTCACTTGATGGCGGCCGCACATTCGAGCCACCCGTTCGTGTTGTGACCGTGTTCAGGCCACCGAACAGCCTTGCCGGCAGCGACTTCCGCATATTCATTCTACCAACGCTCGCGGTGGACCCCGTGAATGGCACTCTCTATGCCACCTGGAACGACTATCGCGCCGGCAACAGTGATACTATGCTCGTTAGCTCTACCGACGACGGCGATACATGGACGGCACCAAGGCGGGTAAACGATGACCCGGCCGGCTCACGCGCCGACCAATTCTTCCCCTCGGCTGTTGTGGGCAGAGACAGCACTCTGCATCTGTTCTGGCTTGATCGGCGTGACGACCCCGCAAACCGAAGCTACCGCCCCTATTATAGTCGTTCCACGGACGGGGGAGCTACCTTCTCAAAGAACGCCCCTCTTGGCATGAGCCTGAGCAACCCTGATGTGGGCTTTCAGGGAACACTGCTGGGTGACTATATAGCGATTGATGTGTCAGCCGACGGGAGCAGGTTCTACGCCGCCTGGGTAGACACTCGCAACGGCACACAGGATATATTCTTCACGACGCTGGATAACCCGAATGGCGCTACCTCGTCTGTGCCGGTAGATGGTGTGGCACCACCTGCGCCGGTTGCAATGCCTTCTCCCCAGCCCTTGACCGGATTCTCGGAGCGCGCGTTCATCGCGAACTGGGAGCGGGCCGACCGCGCTGTCCTCAAGGGAAAGGCACAACGGCCCTGGCTCTGGGGCCCCATCAGCTTCGCCGCCGCCAGTGAACCATATCAGCAGGGCGCAGAGGGCACGCACGAAGTACAGTACTTCGACAAAGCGCGCATGGAAATAAACAACCCTGGCCTCGATCCCGCCGCTCCGGGTTATGTAACCAACGGCCTATTGGTGGTAGAGCTAATAACAGGTAGGGTACAAGTAGGAGACGCCGAGTTCGAGGCTGCTCGCGCTCCCTCAGACGCTCCTGTGGCAGGTGACCTGAACAGCCCCGATGCTCTTACGTATGCTTCGCTGGCTGGGGGGGCCTCCCTGAACGGCGATAGGCGGTCAACCGATAGGACGGGACAGGCGGTGACTGCCACCTTGAATCGCGCAGGGCTTGTGCAAGACGACCCAGGTAAGGCCAATATAGTAAAGATTGCCAGATATGAGTCCACGCTCGGCCACAATATTCCGGATGTTTTCTGGACATATATGAACGCTACCGGGCCTGTCTATAATGGGCGTTTCGGGACTTACTCCGAGGGTAAAGTCCTCGACTGGGAATCTGCCCTGGGCTATCCAATCACAGAGCCCTACTGGACCAACGTTAAGATAGGCGGTGTGGACAAAAGTGTGCTGGTGCAGGCTTTCCAGCGGCGAGTGCTCACTTATGTTGCCGACAACCCGCCTGGTTGGCAGGTTGAAATGGGCAATGTAGGCAGACACTACTTCGACTGGCGATACGGCGGTCTTTACCGCTAATGCGGTGGCGCACAATGACAAAATGGCTGCTTCAACTGCGGAGCAGCCATTTTGTTATTCAAGGAACGATCAAGGCGCGACCTGGAGTGTGACGCCGGTTGCCTTCGACAGTAGATTGGTGCCCCCATTTGTTATTTGCATGTGGGCAGATGGAACGCTCTCGAAGCTCAAGTTTACGGTACCGGCCTGTTGAACACGGAACCGCACGGTTGTCAGCACTACGGCACCGCTAGGACTAGCCTCCTGCAGCATGGCTGCCGAATAGCCAATAGATCCGCCCTGTGCATCAATCCAGTTGCCCAGCACGGACGGCAGAGCAAGTCCAGGCTCACTTGCTGCGGTCGGGTTGCCGGAGGCGTCCACAGGCACAAGCTTACTCGGGTCGTACTTAAGTATGAAGGCCGCACCGTCGACTGCCTGGCTTCCAGTGTTGGCAACAACCGCCACTTCAATCGTGTCGCCAACCCGCGGCGCAACATTGCTTGCGCTCAGGCTGATCGAGAGGTCGCGCTGTAGAGCGTCCGGATTAAGCCACGGTGCCAACGCCTGGGCCATCGAAGGCGCACCATCAACAGCGAAGGCCGAGATGTCATTATCGGCCGAAATGTCTCCGCACATATCGAAGCCGGAACGCAGCAGGCTCACGTCTGTAACTGTCACAAGTCCATCCCCGTTGAGATCAGCTGCCGGGTCGAAACCGGGAGTAGAGCTACTGGCACCGATCATGGCCTGGACAATGGAAAAGTCATTGACGGTAACACAATTATCGCCGTCTACATCACCCTCGATCTGGGCCTTCATGTCCACATCGGCGGTACGATTATCTGCCAGCACTATGCTTGCGCGAGCGCTCTGAATGCTGTGCGTGCCTTTCACGTGGACATCGTAGGTGCCCGCAGGCAAATTGCTGTAAATCACGACTCCATTGCGATCGGTGGTAGCCTGATACGTTCCCACGACAGTAGGGTCGCCGGGGACCGATAGCATAAGGGTGAGCGGCTGCGCCCAGGTGTCATTTGGCGAGGCGGCTTTCCCTAGCCAGCGCACTTTGGCCCGCAGAGATGCGTTGCCCGCCCCACTATCCGGCGGTGCTATCTTCGGCGCGGGAGGCGGCTGGGTTCGACGTTTCGCGAGGGTGAAGCTGAGGGTCGCACCATTAGAGGGCGTGTAATATTGAAGTCGGAACTGGTGAGGGCTGCCGTCAAGGTCGATATTATACGTTTCCGTGTGGGGACCACTGTTGCTCCAGGCGTTTACCGCAAGCAACCCATCAACCCACAGCCTGACTCCACCCTCAACATAGAGGGACACGTCATAGGAGCCTGGCTCGTTGGTCACGCTCGAAGTGAATTGAGCAGACCAATCGCCCGTTCCGGCCCCCACAGTACTGGCGATGCCGGAGTCTTGCGGCCAATTCATGTTAGGTGTGGCCACGTCGAGGATAATGGCTGGTTGTCCGGGAAGGTCAAGGGTTGGAGCGCTCTGCACGGCCTCCGGCGGCTTACCACTGAAGTAGCGAGCTTCCCAGCCGCTAAACTGCTGCGCCCAGGGAGTGAACTGGACAGCGCTGCCGTTAAGCGAGAGCGTACCCTTTGCGAAGCCCTGGCTCACATATCCGCCGGTGGTAGGCGAGGCGGTATACGGGTCTGATGTAGGTGCGCCAATCCATTCCGGACCAACGGGACCATGGTTTGCATAGGCAGCGGCGATCTCGCCCGACAGCATGTATGCTCGCTTCACGCCGCTCACATCGCTTTTCAGAGTGTCGAACACAAGCCAGACGTTGCCACCACCCTGCGGCCCGGAGAAGGCCTGGGCCATGACATTATTCTCGCTCACATAAGTGAGCCACCAGCGTACTGCGCCGGTTGGCTTGCCGAGCACTGCAGCGCCTCCATTGCGGTCGTAGGCCGCCTGAAAGATTGCTGGATCTACCGCGCCCTGACCAACCGCAAAGTTTAGGTCAGCTGCCGGGGCAGGCGGCCTCGTGGGTGCGGGGGGCGCAGGGGGCCGAGTCGGTATTGGCCCGCCGTCATCACCGCCGGGAGGCGTGGGTGAGATTACTATGCCGGAATAATAGAACTTGAGTATCCAACTCCACGAACGGCCCTGATCGGCGTAAAACGCGCTGCCCCACTGGGTCATATAGCGAAGCCCACCCCAGGGACAATCGCCTGTTGGATCTGCCGCGTAGCTTCCGGCGCAGTAGTTTGCCTGGATCAGCGCGCCGTCTAACGTCATGCTGTATTGCCAGGTTGCATCTACCGCAGCATCTGTGCTGGCATAACTAACGTTAGGGTCATACACCTGATCTTCGGTGTTATCCTTTACGTCAGCGCCCAACGTGGTCTGCTTGCCACCCAGGCTAATCCAGTACCATGCGTATTCCTTGACCGCCATCGCGCCTGCACGCAAAGAACCTGGTGCCCAGGTCGGAATCCACTCGCTGGGAAGGACATGCTTCACGTAGTCCTTGAACGGCACTACCTCGACCGCACCCGTTCCTGTCCGATAGACGCGGATCTGTGCAGGCGGGTTTTGAGGGGCGCTCGTAGCTGACAGGGGATTTGCCTGAGCGGCTATCACCTGTGGTCCTGCCGCTCGATAAGATGGCAGAAACGACCCGACAATAGGCCTCTGAGTGCTGATGGCTGCTTTTACCGTAGTGGCCGCCTTGTCAGCGCCATCAAGGTGGGGATAGAGCCGAAGGATATCGCCAGGGTAATATCGCGCACCCTTTATGGTCCACGGAGAATAGCCGGAGGCAGCTACCGTAAAGTCCAGATCGGTTGCCGACCCAGCGGCAGGCTGGTCGAATTGTTCTGCCGTGAAAGCAAAATAGCCGCCGGCGTCAGATGTGGCCTGCGCGCCCTCGAACCGTACGCGGGCTGCCGTAATAGGTGCACCCTGCTTGTCCGTTACCCAGCCTTCAATCGCGATCTGAGCAGATGTAACCCTTTCCGGCACAGAAGGGATACGTCCTGCCGCAGCCATAGCCTCTGTATCCCCAGACGGTCGCTGTGGGCTCACAGTCGTCATGCTGAGTAGAACGAGGCCGGTAAGAATAGTTGTTGAAAGTAGGAACTTGACGGTGCGCTTAGGCGCTGAATTACGTATTGCCCGCATCGGCCCTCCAACTAGGAATTTCGTGGTAGGGTCACTGAAAAACGCGTAAGGTTAACGTGACATAATGAGTGTTCAGTATCTCATGTTAACATAAGATTCGCGCGCATGCAATAGGCAAATTGTACTTCGGTCCTAACTCTAATAGGCTACTGCC
Source organism: Chloroflexota bacterium (assembly GCA_039932335.1). Classification (GTDB taxonomy): domain Bacteria; phylum Chloroflexota; class Chloroflexia; order QHBQ01; family JADMIH01; genus JADMIH01. The sequence goes on along the minus strand of JBDTQH010000001.1, from coordinate 109,509 downwards.
GCTTACTACCCGCACTTCACGCTCAGGGCAGCCGGAAGAGTGGGGCTTGAAAGAACCGTTTTATCAGGCCGATATTGGGACTTCAGGGGCGTTCGAGACGGAAGATCGTATACTGCCCGGACTTTTCGGGAGGCCCAAGTGGATAACTTTGTAAAATCCACTGCCAGCGTTCTGCAAGTGGCGTTCCTACCCACTGTGTGGCGAGGCTCGCTTCCGGCACGACGAATAGACGAGGGCCATTGCCCGCGAGGAAAGATCGAATCTGCTGCTCGTCACTGTTATACAGCTCCAGCACAGGCCAGCCTGTATAGTGGTAGATGGCTGAGGTAGCGCCGAAAGCCACCACACGTGATTGTCCCTCCAGGGGCGTGCTGCCGCTACCTGCTTGTTCGGTCAACCGTGCTATCTTCATGTCATCGCTCTGCCAGGCGGCATGGGTTGCAACCCAGTTCCGTACTCCTGTCCAACTGAAAAGAGCGCCCCAAACAAAGAGCAATACCAGCACTATCGCGGCGAATTGTCCCACCCACGGGCGTACCATTCGCTGGCCGCCGAGGCCAATCTGTACAGCAAAGGCGACGCCGAGGCCTATGAGGATTGCCATTGAAGGCAAATAAAGCAACGTAAAGCGATGGGCTTGATAAGGGGTGGCTGCATATGCGATTCCTGGGATCAACCACGACGCCATAAGTAGTGCAAGCGCGCCCCAACGCTTCTCAACGACCAGGAACGCCAGGCCAAACAGGAGCAGGGGCAGAAACGCCACAGGCAGAAGGCCGCCCGCCACGTCCCACATCGGATTGATCAGATAGAAAGCGAGCATGGTTTGCGGGTAACTTTCCGTGCCGTCCGGTCCAACGCTCCCGCTACTGAGGATATTCGAAAGGCTCATGCTCGACAGGAAATCGCCCGTGCCGCTGCCCGGATCATGGGTTAGCAGGTAAAGCGCCTGGGGTGTCAAAGCGACCGCGAAGCCAAGAATGCTCCAGAGGAGGTTTGGGCCTCTTTGTAACCTGTCTAGTTGGCGAAGGCCGTCAGAATGATTTTGCAGCCACCGGACAATAAGATAGATGCCGAGAGGAGCAGCAATCAACGCAGTACCATAGCGCATCAGCACAGCGATGCCCAGTGCCAGGCCGAACCCGAGCGCGAACAGTATGCCTGTACGCGAAGAAGCACCTGCAGTCCCTTGAGGGGGCCATGCCAGCAGTAAGAGAAGCACTGCGATAAGCACGAAGAAGAGCGATGGCACATCTGACATCAAGGACAAGCCCATTCGTGTGAACGTTGCTTCCAGCGGAAGGACGGCCGCTGCCACAAGCCCTCCCATGAAGCGCGCAAGCCATGGTGTGAGGGGCGCGAGAGCCCCAAGTAGACCATAGACGAGCGCAGGGCAAAGTGAGGCCATGGCCAGCGTCAGGAGACGCCCGCCTGTTGGAGTTTCGCCACCCAGTACGAACCCCAACATGATCTGGAGATGATAACCAACAGGCCAGTGTTGCAGTCCGTTTGCACTGAAGAGGGCGAACTGTTCGGGCGGCTGACCCGTAATTTCTCGCCAGAGTGCGCGAGCCTGATGATAGTAGGCGTAACCGTCGCCGTAGATGCCATCGTAGTCAAATCGCCGAAGCAAGAATGCAAAGAATAGAGTTGTGACCCCGGTCAGCAAGACGACCGGCAGAACGGTGCGAGCCAATGGCGCAGGCTTCCAGCTTCTCATCGTGCTATCATACCGCCCGGTTTCGCCTCTGTAAAGGAATGGTAGTAGTTTGCCGTCGTCCGCTTCTGTGAGATGTCGCCTGACAGTTACCTCAAGCTGACTTCTGTCAACGGATCTGGTGGGGGCACGTTTCGGGGCATGAGGCCCCGACTGCTAACCGAAGATGCTGCATGGCCGGTAGGAATAGAGCACCGTCTCGCCAAAGACGCGCTATCTCTGATTGACACCCTGTTACTCGCCGGAATATACTCATGTTCAGTGTTTGACCCCTCACGCATCAGCGTCATTATCCCCACTTATAACCGGGCCGATCTTCTGCGCGAAGCGATAAGCAGTGTAATGCAGCAGACCGTTCCGGTTCATGAAATTGTCATAGTAGATGATGGCTCAACTGATGCCACACCAGCCTTGCTTGCCGATCTTCTCGCGCAGGGACTGCCGTTGAGAACGGTTCGTCTTGAGCACACGGCACACACAGGTAAGGTGCGTAATGCAGGTTGTGCCGTTGCGACAGGGGCAATTCTCGCCTTTCTCGACTCCGATGATCTCTGGAAGCCCAACCGTATTGAGAAGCAGTTAGCTTCCTGGTCAGCGAAGCCATCCGCAGGCATGGCGTTCTGCAATTTGCGCCGCTTCAATGACCGTGGCTTGTTCCCTGGCCCACCATACCTGAATCCTGGCCGCGACTACGGGCGTGATACGCTAGGGCCACTACTGGAGGAGCCGGTCGTCGTTCCCAGTGCGATGATGCTTTCTCGATCTGCCTTTGACCGCGTCGGCCCCTTCAGCCAGAGGATTATTGTAGAGGACTATGAACTGGCCTTGGAGGCCGCATATCACTTTCCAGTCGATTATGTACCCGATGCCTTACTCCTGCTGAGAGACCACGGGGGCGGCCGCGCCAGCGCCCGCATCGAACTTGCCGAAGTGGAGTACATTCGCATGATTGGGGATTTCGTGCGCTGCCATCCGACGTTGTCAAATACCCATAAGGCCGGGGCCAATAGAGGTCTTGCCAATGTCCATCTGAAGCTGGTTCGGCTCTATCTTGGGCAGCGGAGGGCACCTGAAGCCTGGAAGCACCTCGGACAAATGGCCCGGCTGCGCCCGCTCGATGGGCGGTTGCCTGGCGCAGTGGCAGCGACAGTCTTACACACACGCGCTCGGTTGTCAGGACCCGGCTCTAAACGATGACGAGCAGACTGGCCGCAATCAGCACGCTGCTCAGGAGCCGCGCGGCCACCGACCTGGCCGTAACGCTCGGCGGCCGCTCGGTGCAGATCGTGGCGGGTCTACTTGGTAATGTGCTTTCGGCAAGGACTCTTGGGCCGTCAGACTTTGGCCGCTTTGGGCTCGTCATGGGAGCTGTTACCATCGCCGGCACGGTCGCTGATGCCGGCCTGACCTTTGCCGCCATCAGGTTTATAGCGCGCCATGTCGAGGAAGAGACTACTCGAGCCAGAGCGACGGCCCGAACCTATTTTGCTCTTCGGCTTCTCAGCGGTCTAATTGTGACAGGAGCCGGCGTTTGCCTGGCGCTTCCGCTCTCCATGTTCGTTATCGGAAGCGCTGACCTGACGCCTTACTTGCAGGTCGGGTTCATAATTCTGCTTGGGCTGTCAATTAGCAGCTACCCGGGCACAGTGCTGACGGGCCTGGCGCGGTTCGACCTCATTGGCCTTGCAGGTCTACTAAATGCCCTCATTACAGTTGGAGGCATCGTTCTGCTCTTTATATCAGGGAACCTCAACCTGGGCAGTCTCGTGCTCTGGAATGTTGCGCTCCCCGTGGCAAGCACCATTCCGGCATGGCTGTTTCTCCCACGTGAATGGCTCCCCTGGCGAATTGTAGTAGGCGAGAGCCGCTCACTAGCCCGAGATCTCTGGCGCTTTGGACGCTGGGCCGGAATATCCACTATTGGTGCTGTGATGGCAGGCCAGATAGATCTCATCCTTCTGGGACGCATCGTAGGCCCAGGGGCCGTTGGAACCTACTCGGTGGCTGTCACCCTCGCTGCTCGCCTCGATATTCTCAACCAGAGCCTCTACACGATTATGATGCCGCGGGCCAGCCGGTTGAGGACACCGGACGCCATACGCGGTTACATGCGCCGCATATTTCGCGGCTCCGGGCTTCTTGCGCTTGGATTGCTGCTGGTTGCAGTCGTGTCGCAGCCGATAATTACGCTGCTATACGGCGCAGGCTACTCGGAGGCGGCCCCGCTGTTCCTGGTCCTGCTGCTGGTGGTGGCATCCGACCTCATTACGACGTCGCTCTCGCTGGTTACCTTCTCGCTAAACAAGCCGTCTATTCTGGCGGTGATAGAATGGCTGCGTGTCCTGTTACTGGCGGTTGTCGGGGTGCCGCTGATATCCGCCTACGGTGCGTTGGGCGCAGCACTATCACGTGTAACTTCCCGTATCGGGAGCGGGCTATTCATGTTGCGGACCTTCAAGAGGATACACGAGTCTACCGATGAGCTATGATCCCTCAAAGCTGCCCGTCTGGCGGCGACTGCTCAGGCGGGTTGCCAAGCGTCTTGTCGCGTGGCGCTACAGGAACTTTACGCCCACCGGTCGGGCTAACAGGATGGCAAGGGTCGCCGGAATGCGCCTGTTAGTTCGTCGCGGCGTGTTCGACCCCTCGATGCACTTCACGAGTGCTGTGCTTGCCCGCTATCTCGCTCGTCACCCTGACCGGATTGCGGGTCTTGATGTGTTGGACGTCGGCACAGGGAGTGGCGTCGCGGCAATCGCGGCTGCCTTGAGTGGTGCGAGCCGTGTCGTAGCCGTCGATATTAACCCTGCGGCTGCGGAATCGGCACGGCTCAACGCATCACGCTATGAATTGCTGGGGAAGATCGACGTCCGACTCGGTGATATGTTCGAGCCAGTAAGAGGCGAAACGTTTGCCATGGTTATCTGCAATCCGCCTTACTTCAAGGGCACGCCATCAAATGTCGCGGAGATGGCATATCACGCCGGGCCAACATTGGACTGGCTCCAACGTTTTGGTAATAATCTGGCCCAGGCGCTCAAGCCCACAGGCTCTGCTATCATAAGCGTTGGTGACGCTGCGGACATCGATGAGATACTGCGCCTGCTCCATGATTGTGGATGGGCGCACGAGGTGGTGGCCCAGCGCGATATACTAGTCGAAATAATCTACCTGTTCAAACTGACGAGATTGCCCGGGAGTTGATACGAATGCCAGGCACCGAGATTGTGAAAGCACAAATAGTGGAAATCGAGGCCGAGCTAAGACGCCTGGGTTTGTGGCGCGACGAACCGCTGGAGCCGGAGGCTTACAACTTTAGCCAGGCGTTCGCGATGGACACAATGCCCTTCAGTAGTTGGCTGCAGTTTATCTTCATACCGAGGGTCAAGGAGATAATCGAATCGGATAGACGTTTCCCATCGAGCAGTCAGGTCGGTGCGCAGGCAATCAGGGAGTTCGATGGAGACAACGCAGCAGCGCATCTTGTGGACTTGCTTATTGCGTTCGATGAACTATTTTAAGTGCCCACGCGGAGACTGATAGCAAAGCGATTGTGGAAAACCACGCCTGCCATACGACAATCGAATATTATTAGTAACGAGAATAAACCTTCTCAGAACCTATATGCCTGATTCTCGCCTGTGGCCGTGAGCCTGAAGACGATAAGCTATGGCCCACAGAATGACCAATACGAACGGAAAAATCATGTCCAAACAACTCCGCAATGCCGACAATCGAGACGAAGCCATTGGCAACTACGAAGACGTAGCTGAGCCAATACAGTTGCATTCCCTGGTGCCGAAGCCGGAAAACACTTTGGGGCTTGTGCAGCACAGGCCCATACCCGCGGATCGCCACCCGGCAGCCGTGTACCTGGCCCGGCTGTCGCCTGGCTCGCGGCGCACCATGACCACTTCGCTCGACCTCATCGCGGGCATGCTAACCTCTAATCACTGTAACCTCCAGACAATGCAATGGAGCGAGCTACGCTACCGGCACACGGCTGCCCTGCGTACACTCCTCGCACAACTCTACGCACCGGCGACCGCGAACAAGATGCTTGCTGCCCTGCGCGGGGTGTTGAAGGAGGCGTGGCGCCTTGGGCTTATGAGCGCTGAGGAGTATCACCGCGCCGCCGATTTACCATCCCTGCGAGGCACAACGCTGCCCAGGGGTCGTGCACTGTCGCAGAATGAGCTTGGCGGGCTTTTCAACGCATGTGCCTCAGACAAGAGCGCGGCTGGACGACGTGACGCTGCGCTCCTAGCTGTGCTTTATAACTGTGGACTGCGTAGGAGCGAACTGGTTGCACTTGATTTATTGGATTATGATCCGTCCCAGGGTGCGCTTACGGTCCGAAGCGGAAAAGGCAACAAAGCCCGAATGAGCTACGCCACCGATGCAAGCATTACCGTGCTCGAAGAATGGCTGGGCGTGCGCGGCCTCAGTGCAGGACCGCTCTTCACGCCGGTGAATAAGGCAGGCAAGATCACACTGCGCCGGATCAGCGATCAGGCAGTGCGCAAGATACTCCTCAAGAGAGCGACTGAAAGTGGGGTTAGCCCATTTTCGCCGCATGATCTCCGTCGTACAATGATAGGCGACCTGCTCGATGCCGGTGCGGACATTTCGACAGTGCAGCGTATCGCAGGCCATGCCAACGTAACGACCACGGCACGCTACGACCGCCGGGGCGAGGCCGCCAAGCGCAAAGCCTCTAATCTGCTCAATGTGCCCACGAAAAAGCCCCAAAAAGAGTAAACGTAAGCGTGACACGCTTTGGTGCCGGCTCTCGTATCTAAAGCTGTGCCATACGACAACGACTAGTCGCAACGGAGATGTTTAATGTCGGATAACGCGAGGGAACTGCTAATACTTGGCGTAGAGGCGGCAAAAGCCAATAGCGTGGACGAGGCGCGACACTACCTGGAGTGGGTGCTTAACACTGATGCTGACATCGAGCAGGAGGCAGACGCCTGGTACTGGCTAAGCCGCATCGCGCCCGACCATGTCGAAAAGCGCTCCTGCCTTGAGAGTGCGCTGGCGGCCAATCCTCGCTATCCTGAAGCGCGCCGCGACCTTGCGATCCTCGATGGCAGACTCGCACCGGACCAGATGCCCGACCTGCGTTATCCGGTCCAGCCGCTAGTACCGTCGTCCCATCTAGAGGCTAGTGACCTGCTAATGTACAAATGCCCGCGTTGCGGAGCAACGATGTCGGCAAACAGCATTAGAGGCGGACTGAAGTGCAACTTCTGCGGATATACGCCCGGCGAGCCTGGTGGTCCTCACGCGGGCGCACAGAGCGTCCTGCAGCAAGCTGGCGAACAGGACTGGACATCAACGATTTTTGCTCGCAAGGGGCACCGCTGGGAAGTGCCCGTATCCAGGACCTTCACATGCGACAGTTGCGGTGCCACTGTAATGGTTCCGGCTGGACAGAGCAGCACACAATGTCCATTCTGCGCTACGCCTCACATAGTGCACACAGGTGAGGAACAGCGAGACCTCATAGAGCCTACAGGCGTCCTACCATTTGCCCTCTCCGCTAGTGACGCTTTTGCCCGCATAGTGCGCTGGTTGCAAGACGCACAGTTCGTTCCAGAAGGTCTGAGCAAACTTGCTACCCAGTCTGTGCCGCGACCTGTCTACCTGCCGGTGTGGACCTATGACATCGAAGGCGATGTGCGCTGGAGTGGCTACACGTACCAAACAGAGTTCGGGCGGAGCAAGAAAGTTAGGGTTGGCGGCAGTGCTCCTCTTCTATTCGATGACGTTCTGGTGCCGGGCACAAAGTCGGTAGAAGCTGTCCTACTTGATCAGCTAAAGTTTGAGACTAACAATCTACTTCCGTTTTCTCCCGACATGCTGGCTAGCTGGCCCACTGAGATCTACTCTATCTCGGCGGCTGACGCGTCAGTCCTTGCCCGCGAGCGCGCCCTTCGACAGCCTTCCACAACCGCGCAGTTAGAAACCAGTCTGCTGACCACCGGTACAGCCCACGAGACGGTTATCGAGACCACGGATTTTTCGATCATATCATACAAGCTCGCATTGCTGCCCGTGTGGATAGGCGCGTATACTTTCGAGGGCGAGACCTACCAGGTGGTTGTCAATGGCAGTTCTGGAGAAGTGGCCGGTAACGTGCCCCGGAACAAGTTTCAACAATTGCTTAATGATTTTCTCGGGTGATATTGTGTACCTTTGTGGGATATGGAGCTTCTGGAAGTTGCAGTCAGTATTATGGACCTAGTTTTCCCTGAAACAAAACAGCGTGTGGCCGAATGGGCAGAGAGTCAGGATGTGCTCGGGGTGCTCCTGGTCGGGTCGCGAAGCCATAATCATGCAGACGAATTCTCCGACGATGATCTGGAGGTGATCCTGACCGACAAGAGCGCAGCCGCCCTCACTCCGACTGATTGTCTTGATGTGCTCATAACGGGCGAAGGACCTCAGAGAAAGATAATATACGATGCTCAATACATGGGCTGGAGCGGTCTTGTGGGGAAACTCAACTCCACCGCAGATCTTGATCACTGGCCGTATGAGCAGGCCAAAGTGTTGTTTGATCGGACGGGAGAATTGAGTGATCTCGTTCCGCGTCTGGCGATCATAAGACCCGAGTTTCGAGCCGCTCGGCTTCGTCATGCAACTATTGATGCCTGGACGCCACCATATCGTGCTGCCAAATCTATAAAGCGCGGTCACGAGGCCGCGGCGCGATTGCTTGTAGCGCGTGGTGCAAGAGCGCTGGCCCGGCTCGTCTTTGCCCTCGAGTGGCGTTGGGTTCCGCTCGATCACTGGCTGGAGGCGGAACTAAAGACGCTGTCCGACCCGCACAGTGTTGCGCCATGTATAGTCCAGGCACTTCTGACAGGTGACCCTGGTGAACTGGAAAAGGGCCTGAAACTACTCGAACCGACGTTACTTGCCGAGGGCGTACCAGGGCCAACCGGGAGGCGCGATCTTTTCCTTGAGTTGATTCACCCCGATAATGCAGTAGATCGAGCGATCCATGGACTTCAGTAAGGAGACCGCAGTGGCGTTCACCCCATGGCATGGTGCCGCTGCGCCGACCGAAGCCGCGATCCTAAGCCTGCTGGAGGCAGAAGGTCTCAACGCATATCGCTGGTCGAACTCCCCTGGAGACCGTTACAGCGCGCACAAGCATACCTACGACAAGGTCATCTACGTTGTGTCGGGTAGCATAACATTTGGCCTGCCCAATGCTGGAGACAGCATCGTTATGTATGCTGGAGACAGCAAAGTTATGTATGCTGGCGACAGGCTCGACCTCCCGGCGGGCGTGACACACGGCGCAACCGTCGGTAGAGCAGGCGTCACTTGCCTGGAAGCGCACCGCTAGTCCGTTCCTGAGGATGGTCGAACAGAAGCGAGCAGGGGCTACGTGGTGTGCTTGTCCCGTTGCCGCGCTGGGCTTACATCACCGGTTGTGCCGTCGTTAACTGCACCACCAGTCGATACCGGTGGAGTCATTGCAGGCTGGGTTGTACCCGACGATTTCGGCCCAACCGACGGGTCGCCGCTGTCGCTGGCTGTGCTAACATGAATACGTCCACTCTTCGGGTCAAGAGTTGGGCGGGCTGAGCTGTATGTGCCCGTTATTAACCTGTGCGCCCGCCCGCCCGCCGAGAACTCCAGGTTGCGCATGATGCCGACCTGTGCCCCAATGTCAATTCTATGTTCGCCCGTTGACTGCCATGGCTCGAGTCCTTCTCCGGTTGCACTGTCTGCCATTATGATAATCCCCTTTCAAGCTATCGCTTCGTTTGCTTCCTCACGACCCTATAGGTTAGTAGCAAGAGAGATACCAATGGGCCACCTCATCTCCGCCACGATTAACGCAAGTCGATCATCTGCGCCGTGATGCACGGTGGGTGTATTATAACAGCTAGCGAATCCCCTGGAAATGTCATGTCGCGCCGTGCCGTCAGTCCAAATTGGCGTTTCACTATACTGTTGAACTTCGCCATTTAGCCAATTGCTCATTGGCGTCAGAAAGCGTTCTGAGCACGAATTCGTCGTCAACCTGCTCAAAATCGCCGTACCATAGGCCAACCGCCCGTAAATTGCTCGTATTTTCCACCGCGTAAGCCTCGTCTACCATGTTGCTCAGTGTTGCCAGGCTTTGCGACGCCGCGACGGGTACCGCGAGTACCAGACGCGCGACCTTCAGGTTCCGGAGAGACAGAATTGCTGCTGTAGCGGTCACGCCTGTCGCCAGGCCATCGTCCACGAGAATTATAGTGCGGCCCGCCAGATCAGGCAGAACCGTGGTACCTCGGTAAAGTAGTAAGCGGCGCTCCATTTCAGCCTGCGCAGCCTCGATGATTTGTTCGAGTTGACCCGACGATACGCCTAGCTCTGCAATTATGTTTCTCTCAACATACACAAGGCCCGGAGCGAGCGCCCCGATACCTAGCTCGGGCTGGCCTGGTGCGCCAAGCTTGCGTACGACATACACGTCAAGGGGCAGAGCCAACTCTTTCGCGATCTCATAACCAACGATGACCCCGCCGCGAGGCAGCGCCAGGACTATGGCATCAGTCCCGTGATATTGTTGCATAACGTGCGCCAGCTCGCGCCCTCCTGCGCGTCGATCGGCAAAGCGTGGCTCTGGAAGATGGCGTGACGTGCCACCAGCCCATAGATCATCGTTCATCACCACCCCCTGTCCCGACAGCCTCGAGGCTACCTTCACAGCCATGCATAGACAAATCAAGTTTCGGTCCAGCTAAACGTACCTTAATGAGTGATGCAATAGAAGGCTAGACATTCAGAAGCCAAGTCAACAATGGCGCAAATCGAGTGGCTCAGGCCGACATTTGGGTCTTCGGCAATTGGCTGGACAGGCAACGAAGCGGCAAATTATACATGAGAGCGGCTTCGTTGCCTGCGAATCGTGAAGTTATCCGCGCCGCTGTGGAATGTACTCGCCGGATACGCCCTCAAAGTTCGGACGATAACGCTGCTCATGATAGGCGTCCGCCTCCACGCGTCGAGCTGAGAGATCCTTGCCGGGAATATCGGTGCAGACGTAGTGGCCGTCTCGGAAAGCAGTCATCACCCCGGCTTGACCTTTCTCAATGTAGCCCATGGCGAGATTCGCGTACATAATGGCCATATGCTTGTCGTAGACATCGGGTTCCCCGCTGCGTAGGATGTACGTGAGGTCGACTGGAAGGAACCTCACGTGAGGCATCCTCTCAGTTAGTTGCTCTGCAAGGAACTCGGCCACGTTTGCCTTCTTGCGGTGACCGTATGCGTCAGGAGGCCCCACTTCCGGTACAGGTACGCCGAGATTTGCGCCCTCCGACAGCACAATCGTCGAATACGTGCTTGGATTCATGCGGTCTTCCTTGACCAGTTCTGCAAGGCGATCGATACTCACCTCTACCTCAGGTATCAAGACCCGATCAGCCCAGGTTACAAGTGCGGTTTCAAGCGCGGTAAAGCCCGCATCACGGCCAAACATGCGAAATAGCACTGTTTCCCTGTGTGAACCTGCTGTCGACCTCATTCTACCAATGAACTCTGCAGCCCTGTTGATGGCAGTTTGGAACCCAATAGCGTATTCGGTGCCAGGCACGTCGTTATCCATGGTCTTCGGTATGGCCCAGCAGGGCACACCTTCACTTACCATTCGGTTGGCGTAGCTGAGGGTATCGTCACCACCGATTACGATCAGGCCGTCCAGTCCAAGAAACTCTATGTTCTTTACAACTTCCGCAGTCAGATCGATGCGGTCGTCCGGCGAGTGTCCGTCGGTAAAACGGGCCATGTGAGGAGGCAGGTCACCAACTCGCAGGCGAGCCGGATTGGTGCGCGTTGACTGTAAAATAGTGCCTCCATGCCTGTCAATGCTCCGTGTCTTGAGACGTGAAAGCTCGCGAATATAGCAGGTCTCCCACGTGGTGGGATCTTCGAGACGGTATATTTGTGCAGCGACTCCAAGGTCGCGGTTTAAGAAAGCAATCCCCTGCCAACCGGCACGCAAGCCCACAATTTCGATACCTTCAGGCTCGGCGCGATACACAACGCTCTTGATCGCAGCGTTCAATCCTGGTACGTCGCCACCCCCGGTCAGGATGCCCAGGCGGCGGGGTCTTTTTTCCAAATGAACCACCATCTTATTAGCTCTCCTTACGCGCCGCAAAGCTGCAAATCGGCGCGATTTCATGATACAAAGATGTCCCTTACATTATACCAGAGTGCTTCCTGGCGTCCCGGCTCAGCCATCCGGGCCAAACATGTTGCCATGCAGAAAGGCGAACCCCAGGCTAGATGGGTTCGCCTTTCTGCTCAAAATTCGCCGGATTAGCTCAGTAGCCGGTAATGCGATCGATCATGCCTCTCTCCTTTGCCTGGTTCTCAACCCAGCGGAAGAACAACGCCGCAACGACCGCGCTTACTACGGCTGCGACGAGTAGTATCACCAGCAGTTGCACGTTGTCAAAGGTTGCGAGCAGAGGACTAATCGGTTGCGAAGTCGTTGATCCGTCTGGAGCAGTTGTCGTTTGTATGAGCACACCGCCGGTAAGGGCGCGCCTCATGCCCTCGAGCCAGTACGTAATCGGTACGCCAAGGCTGATCTCACGTAGAACGGGTGGCAACCCGTCAACCGGGAAGAATGCACCGCTGAACATCAGGAGGCTCCCTGCTGTAACCTCCCCAATGCTACCGCCATGACGTGCTATCACCAGCGCGATGCCAGCCAAACAGATGCCCAGTCCCAGCAGCGATACCATACCCAACGGGAAGTACAGGACAAGCCAGCCCCACTCGATACTCGCACGATCAAGCTTCAGGCCGAGGAAGAGGATACCAGTCGCCAGCAGGACCAGCGTTGTAAGTAGACCGAGGCTTATTCTTGCTACTGCCCGCCCGATGAGATATGAGAACTTCCGCGCAGGCGAGGTGTAGATGTACTTCAGCATCTTGTAATTCTCGCGGTCTTCCAGCACAGTCCACGCAAGTCCGGCCATTGTTTCGATAACCAGCACAAAGAAGGCATTACTCAGGTACAGGTAGTTGAAGTAGGCACCCCGCTCGCCCCCGGCAATTACTTCGTACATCAGCACAAGTATCAGTGCGGCCGCCATAGGCCGAAGAATTGCGAAGATCAGGAATACGAGTGGGTCGGCCCAGTTGCCCTCCACCTGCCATCCGAGGCGAACGGCCACTTTGAAGGTCCGCCAATTCTCCCGCAAGGCGTTATCGCGCTCCGGCAACACAGGCGCAGCGTCTGAGGCACTTATCATTGTTCTAACCTCCTTACTGCCACCTGAGGCTGAGGCGAGCCTCGACCTTCGCCAGCCATTCCATGCGGCGCAACATTATGAATGCAATCGTAACAAAGACGACGCCCATAGCGGCTAATATCAGCAGCTCAATCCACGGAGCGAAGACGCCAACGATCTGACCGGGGAAGAGCAGTTGGCGCATGGCATCGAGGCCAAAGCTAACTGGCACCGCCGCCGAAATAAGGGTGAACACACCGGGAATTGTCAGGAAGAGTTTGCTCAAGGGAAACTGCATTCCGGCCATGAAGTAGACAGGTTCCTGAAGCGCCAACGATATCTGCCAGGCTTCCCTACCCCACATGAGGAACACCGAGCTAAGTAGCATCCCAAGACCATACAGCGCGATCATCGTAACGACAAATACCAGCAAGGCGAACCCCCACTGGCTCCCGTCAAAGCGCACATTGTAAAGCAACGAGCCGATTATCGTAATCGCCCCGGCGCGCAACGTGCTCATATAGAGTCCGCCCACGCCCATGCCCAGCAAGATCGACATTAGCGAGGCAGGGGACATGATGTATATCTCCAGTAGTCCGGCCTGTTTGTCCCAGTATAGCTGCGAGGCCATCATCCAGAGCACGTTCAGCCAGTATGTCGCCATCGCGCCGCCCACCACGACGAACCCAACATACTGTTCCGGTGCATTCAAAGCGCGATACAGGAAAACATAGGCCGAGATGTTGATGAGGGGTATTACTATCTCAAAGAACAGCCAGCTTAGCTCACGGTGCGCGCCAAACACGCGCGGATAGCCGCGTGCAAACGCGCCACGCAAGAACAACTCAAGCCCTACGCTCTTTCTCATTCGCACTCTCCAATCAAAGCTGTTTGCGGCCTCTACTCGGTCGGCTCAGCCGCTGTCAGGCTCCGGCCAACCAATTTGATAAAGACATCCTCAAGGGTAGGCTCATTCTTTTGCAGCGTCAATATGCTGCCGTTGTGAGCCGTCAAAGTGCTCACAACGGAGCCGATAGCAGACTCGTCTTCCAGAATAAAGTTCAGCTTTTGCGACGCGCCGCTCGGATCAGGCAGCGCCGTAACACCAACAACACCGGGAGCGGACGACAGTGCGGCAACTGTTCGCTCGGTGATACCTGCGGCGCTGATCTCGAATGTGGGTTGCTTCTGGAGCAGGCGCTTGAGATTTGCAGGGGTATCGCAGGCCAGCACCTTGCCGTGGTCGATAATGGCTATCCGGTCGCAAAGCTCATCAGCTTCCGCCATATAGTGCGTAGTGAGGAGCAAAGTACGGTCAGGGTTCTTCTGCAGCCAGTCTTTGGTAAACTCGCGAATGATCCGGGCTGCGTGCACGTCGAGCCCAAGCGTTGGCTCGTCGAGGAACATGACTTTAGGATCGGTGACAAAGCCACGGCAGAAGTTCATTCGTTGCCTCTGCCCCGTGCTGAGAGAGCTTACAAGCGCGTTTTTCTTGTCCTCTAGCTCAACGATCTTCAGTAGCTCATCGATCCTGGCGTAGGCGTCTTTCCAGGTCACTCCATAGAATTGGCTGAACATCCAGAGGTTCTCGCGAACGGTCAAAATACCGTAGCCGCTTGTTTCACCCCCGCTAACCATATTGATCCGCCGCCTGACTTCATTCGAGTCCCGCACAACATCGAGCCCATCCACACGCGCTGTACCGCTGCTGGGGGCCAGGAGCGTGGTAAGGATCTTGATAAGTGTAGTCTTGCCCGCGCCGTTCGGGCCAAGGAGGCCGAACAGTTCGCCCTGGTAGACCTCAAGATCGACTCCATCAAGCGCATTTAGAGTCTTTGGTACAGCTTGCTCGCCTTTCTTCTTCTTTTCGCCTCTCGACTTATAGATTCGGCTGAGATTTTCGACATGGATTGCAAGAGGGCGCGCAACATGAGGTGCGTTACGCTGCGCGGTCCCACTCGGGATAACATCGCGACCCTCCGCTGCGTTATCGTATGTAGATATAGAAGAGTCCGCGTGAAGATCTAAGCCCATATGTCCTCCAAAGTTTGGGGTATCATGCTGCAAGCGGCATCACCATTACAATGCACATTAACGTCATTGCAAAGGGCTATTTTCGCGCCAGGGTAGGTGAAAGTTCGAAGCGGGTTGGGCCCGCCGCTAGCTAACGAATGGTGCTAGTGCTACAAACTAAACTGAGCGATGGACAGATGCACTCGCCCGTGCTCGTCGGGTTGCAAGCCGTGCCACTGCGCCAACAGGTTGAAAGCTGCCATGGTGAAGGCCAGCCTTGCTTTGAAGTAGGTCCAACCACGATGAGCCATGTGCTTGAGATGGCAGATTGTATGCAACATCGAAAACACGGTCTCGATTATCATCCTAGTATTCCACTTGCCTCGTTCACACACCAGCAAGTTGGTAGGATTACCCACCTTGAGCGAGAACAACTGGTCTGCCAAAACGATCATCTGCTCATCATATCTGGCGATCATCGATTGAAAGACGGAGTCGTGCACGTTAGCAGTAGCACAATCCCAATCTACAACAAGTCCCCACTTGTTGAGCAGCAGGCAGAGCTTGCCGCCAACTATCCACTTGTGGTTAGAAAAGCCTTTGCGTCCCACTTGATGAGGCGTTCGCTCGTATCGCCATGGGTGCAGCAACTCGATCCCATAAGTATCAGCCACTCCCAGCAGCGTGGGATCAGCCATGAAGCGGGCAGACCACTCCTGGTGAGTAGCGAACAACCGAAAGAGCCGAGTACGCTCAGGCAGATTGGGAAACAAAGAGAGATAGTCACGCTCTATCCAGCGGTAGAAAGCTCGGTTGCCTACTCCTTTGATGGCGAACAACAATGCAAGCGTCACCACCTCACTTGGGTGAAGACTGGCCTGGCTATGTTTGGGCACATCTTGCATAACATCATCTACTCGGCAAAACAGTTCCGTGATAAAATCGATGGTAGACATAGGGTTCTCCTTGAGCTGTGGTCTAGACAACAACAGCTTCTGAGAACCTTATGTTTTTGTCAATCTCAAACTAGCACCATTCGTTAGCTAAGGATAGCACCAATATCTAACGGTAGTATCCAACTGCACGCGCATTTCCATCTAGGCCTCAGGTAGGAAAGCAGGTAGGGTGGTGAAATGTTGTCAGCAACGTCGGTTCGTAGTATATTGGTTTTCTGAAGAAACTCACTTGCAGCGTCGGAGGCAAAACATGATCGCGCTATACTTCGCAGTAGCCATAATAGTCTCCTACCTGATAGGCGCTATTCCGGTTGGAGCACTGGTCGCGGCCACCAAACGCGTGGATATCAGCAAGTCCGGCAGCGGCAAGACCGGAGCGACGAACGTTTTGCGCTCAGTAGGCCGGCGTGCCGCCGCGCTTGTTTTGATAGGGGATATGTTGAAGGGCGCGGTTGCCGTTGTCCTCATCCGTCTGCTAGCGCCCTTATTTATCACCGGAGACGGTCATTTTCTTCTGTTGGGCTACACTGTGTCTATACTCACAGCGGTTAGCCTGGTTGCATCTGCTGCTGTCATTGCTGGGCACGTCTGGTCCATATACTTGCGTCTCATTTACGGCAAGTGGCACGGCGGACGAGGCGTTTCAACGGCCATGGGCGCTCTGCTCGTGGTCAACCCCTGGGTTATTATTGTTGCCCTACTTGTCGGCATTCCTGTCGTAGTAATCTCGAGGTATGTGTCGCTCGGCTCCATCCTCGGCACCGCATCGGGCGCTCTAATGGTTGTGCTTCTGGTCTACCTTGGCCAGATGGACTTGCTCTCTTTGCTTTTCGTGTCGATAGCAATCTTCATTATCGCGGCACACCGCGACAACATAGAACGGCTGATGAATGGCACCGAGCGAAAGCTTGGCGATCACGCTAAGACCTAGCCTCTTTCACATGTTAGGCGAAGTTGGCCTCGTCCGAGGATACCAATCCCATTTTCAAGGCGTAAACCGCTGCCTGAGTGCGGCTGGCAAGTCCCAGTTTGCTCAGTATGTTGCTGACGTGCGTTTTGGCGGTCTTGGGACTGATCACCAACTGATCTGCTATAGTTTGATTGCTGTGTCCCCGCGCCACCAATCGCAAGACCTCAATCTCGCGTTCGCTAAGTGCTTCCTGGGGTGTCGCGTGACGAGTCTTGTTCGGGTTCAGTTCTTCCATTAGCCGACGGGCCACCCTCGGGTCGAGATGAACCTCTCCAGCCGCCGCGCTGTGAATGGCCTTTACAACATCATCGGGGTCAGCATCCTTCAACACATAGCCGCCTGCGCCTGCCCTCATGGCACCAAAAACCTTCTCATCCTCGATGAAAGATGTCATGGCAATAATATCGATGTTGGGCCATTGCTGTTTGATTGCGGCAATAGCGCCGATGCCGTCAAGCTCGGGCATGACAAGATCCATGAGCACAACATCGGGCTGCAAACGTCCGACAACCTCGACGCCTTCGCGCCCATTGGCGGCCTCCCCGATTACCTCGATTCGGCCCTCGGTGGCCAGAAACGCCTTCAACCCCTGTCGCACAACCCCATGATCGTCTACTAACACTACTCGAATCGGTAAATCCATCTATGCGGTCTCCTTAGCTTTACTATTCACTGCGGCGTCCACGGTTTCGCCGGTTCCATCTTGGCTACTCTTGCCCTCGAATATGTTGTCTTCAGGGATATGTACCCTGGTCAAGACTTCAGTGCCCTTATTGTGACTGCTAATTATCTGTAGCTCGCCGTTGATAGCGGTAGCACGCTCCTGCATGGTGCTTGTACCGATGTGGCTGCCACCGTTCTGCAGCAGCGCGTTCGTGTCGAAGCCTCGCCCATTGTCTTTAATAATGAGCACGGCAGTCTCTCCCGTCAAATTAAGCTCAACCCACGCTTCAGTTGCCTGTGCGTGCTTAACCACATTATGCAGCGCTTCACGCGCAATCTGATAAAGAGCTTCTTCGTACTCGATGGGCAGCCTGCGGTCGCCTTCGATGCCGAGGTGCACGGTCAACCCGCTTCTTGCCCGCACGGCATCGGCGTGCTTCTGCAGGGCGAGCGCCAATCCCTCGTTTGCGAGCGCCTGCGGCCTCAACTCAAATATAAGTGCGCGCATTTCGGCCAGCGAACCTTGTGCAAGCTCATGGACATTATCCAACAGCTTGAGCGAGGCGACCGGATCCGAGGTAAACACTCGACGTGCGGCTCGCAAAGTAAGATTCAAGCTGAACAGCGATTGTGTAACCGAGTCGTGCAATTCCCGCGCCAGCCTCGCACGCTCCTCAACCGTCGCAAGGCGGCTGCTTGTTGCGATCAGTTGTGTATTGTACACTGCCAGACCAAGAATCTTGGCAAAGCTCTCGTACATCTGGAGATCTTCGGTCGCGAATCGCCTATTTTCGGCAAAATACAGCGTCAATGTGCCCAGGCGCTTATCTCGAATACTCAACGGCACGGCAATCAGTGCGCCAAGCTGAACGTCTGCTCCCTTCTTTCTGCCTCCAGGCTCATGCTCCTCTAATTTGTCCCACCATGCCTGCATGAAGGCCCGTGTCTCGATACTTTCGATCAGGTTTGGCTTCTGCCTCTGAAACGCTTCAAGCAGGGCGATCTGGATCGCCGGTTTCTGGTCGATGTGAACAGAAGGTGCAAGTGTTAACAGTAGCTCTTTGTGAGCAGGGGCAAGATTATAGCTAGTCGTAAAGTCCAGTGTGCGGGTCTTCTCATTATACAGGTATACCACCGCACCGGACGCGCCGAGGAGCTTTCCGATATGCTCCATACCGCCTAGTAGCGTTTCTTCAACGCTCTTGCTTAGCGTCACTGACAGAGCCAGCTCGTTGAGCGTCTCCAGCGTTTCCACCTGCTTTTTCGTGTCAGCATAGAGTTGAGCGCGTTCTATCGCGACTGCTGTCTGGTCGGCCAGAAGACGCAGGAGGCGAACGTCATTGTCATTGAAGAGGCCGTTCCTCTTATTCACGGCGTTCAACGCGCCTACTATCGCGCCGTGGGAGATAAGAGGGACCGACAGGATCGACCTGAGACGTGCAGTTCCCGCCAGTTCCTGATACACACGATCATCTTCTATGACCGAGTGGCTCACCTGTGGTTTGCCGGTAATCATGGTTAGGCCCGTCAGCGACGCGTTGAGAGGCACGACATTACCTTCCGACATGAACGGTAGGTTCCAGACGCTTGCGACTCGCAAGTTCTTGCCGTCCTCGTGAGGGAGGAAAACCATCGCCCCCTCGCTGTCCAGCGTTTCAGCGGTGGACGAACTGACCATGCGGAGTATCTCAGCAAGCCCTGCCGTGCCCGCTATATTTGCAGCAACCGACTGGATAGTTTGGCTTTCCACGAGGTTGCGCTTCAACTCCGAGTTTGCAGCGGCAAGCTCTCTTGTCCTACCTTCGACCTTCGCTTCCAGGTCAGCATACGACTCGCTGAGCCTGTCCGCCATATTGTTGAATTGCGCTGAGAGATCTTCGATTTCTGTAGGGCCTGTGATGGCAAGCCGTTGCTTTAGCCTGCCCGCACTCAGTGCACTGGCAGCGGCAACCAACTTTGCGACCGGCTGCGTGAGTGTGCGGGCGCTTCGATCAACAAGCACAAGCGAAACCAGAAATATTAGCGCCGCCAGTGCAAGCAACCAGAAGAGGAGCGTGTTGAGTGGCTCGACGACGTTTGCCCACTTCTCCTCGGTAACAACATACCACTGCACCCAATCTGCGTCTATGCGTGCCCTTGGGATCAATCTGCCCAGGTTGAGGGGCGCGTAGCCGATCACCGACTGCTGACCATCGACCTTCGTTATTATCGCCCCGGCCTCCGTGATGGGTCCGCGAGTCAGGGGTTCTACCGTCGTTTGGGTGCCCACAAGCCCCAGGTTCGGGTGCCACAGTACCGCGCCGTCTCCGGCCACGAGATATGAAACAGCCTTATGCGACCCTTTGCTGCCTGTAACGGCGTCGTAGGCGGCTAGATCGCTCAAAGGGAGACCGAGTCTCTGGCTGCCGAGGTTTATTGCGCCCTCGATAACGCCGCCAAATTCGCCTTTTGGTCCGGCATATCGCGCACTTATCAGCACTCCTGAGCGGCCATCCTTCATCGTGGCGGCCGTTATCCGCATTGGAAGGCTGGACGTCTGAATCCCATCAAACGCCTCCCGGCTGAGGACATCAGCACCTGGTGTTCCATCCGAAGCGGCGATAATCTTGCCCGAGGCGTCGGATACCTGGGTCAGGTCAAAGCGTTGGAATACAGGGCCGTTCAACAGCAGGTAATACACTCGGGAAGCGTCCCCCGAGCGAAGTTCAGGAGAATCCGCTACCTGTCTGAGAGCCTGTACAGACTCCAGCAAATAGTCACCCATCCTGGCAGCTTCAACTGTTGCGAGGTCGCCATCACGCGCCTTTACGAGCGACTCGGTTACTTGCGTGTAGCCGAACTGGCCAAAGATAGCGAACGCGGCGACGAGCAGTCCAATCGGGAGAATAGTTCTTACGACTAGCTGTGCACGCAACGAGCGCCGGGCCTCGCGGGAAAACCAGCGACGCCGCAGTGCTCTCATGGCCGCGCTTGCACTCTTGCTCAAGGTCTATTTTCCAATCCAGGTTAAATCGGCCAGGATCCCAGTGGTATCGCAATTAAGACCACAAGTAGACTGACAATAAAGAATAGAGCTGCCTGCCTGCCCTTATTTGCATCACCGCTAGCACGGTCAGAGCGGGAACGGCCAATGTGGGCGAGGGCAACTGCCACAATCATCGCCAACGGGTGTATCCAGGCAAGCACGACATCGCCGGTCCAGCGGCTTTCGGTCACCCACACAGCGGCTCCAATAAGCAGTTGAATGTCCATGCTTATGGTGAAAAAGAGTGACAGCCTATCCGACAAACTATCCCATGGGCGGCCCCCGTACGCTGACAAGAGGGCCAGCACGATTGCACCCAGTGCAAGCAAAAGAACGACCCAGCGCCAGACGCTATGGACATTTACCAGCCACTCCATGAAATTACCCTCCTTAGCCTATCCATTACAACCCGATTTACTGCCTCAACAAGTTGGAGCCCCGGGCAGCAGGACACTTACCGACTTATTGTATCGGCACAAACGACCCTGTGTAATCGGCCATTACGCTTATTCCATATCGACGCAATGAGCAGAAAGACCGACGGTTGAACCGCAATTATCGCTGCAGTTCGGTTAGTGCTTCACCGAATAGTCCCCGGAGCAGAGGCACTTTGTAACCGTTCTGCGATAGAGGCGCGGCTTCCTTCGTCAATTCCTCGCCCAGCAAATCGCCCGATAGTTCGGACAATCGCTGCCCCAACATGCGTTCTTCTACGGCAACGACCCTAAACGGTACCGGTGCGACTCCGCTCAATGCAACGCGTGCCTCACGTATAACGTCACCGTCCATGCGGACCGCGATCGTGACGCCGGCCAGCGCGAACGCCCACGCGGCACGAGGCATTGCTTTCTTGTAGAGTGACCTGTCTCCTGAACTCCTTTGAGGAAGCAGAATCGCGGTAACTACCGCATTCTCCGGAAGCGTCACCATAGTGCGCGTGTCGCTTGTGGGAAGCCTGTAGAACTTGCTAAGGGGCATGCTGCCGCTACCCTCAGGTGTAGTGTACTCCACCGAGCCATCAAGAGCCAACAGAGCCGCCGCCGAATCGGACGGGTGCGCGCTCACGCAAACGCTAGCCTTCGGATCGGTGTGGAATATGGCGTGCTGCTCGTTTTCACCCTTGCGCGCATAGCAAACGTCACCGCCCTTTAGCCAGCAATCGAATGGTCCTCTGTAATACCAGCAGCGTGTTTGCTGCAATAAATTGCCGCCGATCGTGCCCATATTTCGCAGTTGTGGCGAAGCGGCTAGGCCGCAGGCGTCAGCGAGAGCTGTGTAGTTCTGCAATACCTTGGGATGCATTGCTATCGAGGCCAGCGTCGACAGGGCACCAATTCGAAGCCCGGAGGGTGATTCGTCTATGCGGTGTCCGTCTTGCCAGGCCGACAGGTCCACCAGCGTCGCGGGTGAGTAGATCTCCTCTTTCATGAGGGGCAGCATGTCGGTGCCGCCCCCTATAATCTGTACATTCTCTCCTTGCGCCAGTAGTGCGGAAGCCTCCTCCGGGCTGGCGGCGCGGGCATAGCTAAACGTGTGCATTCTTGCCTTCCTCGCGGTTAGCCTTCAGGGCTTCCAGCATTCGCCTGGGTGTTATGGGCAACGCCGTGACACGTACACCGGTTGCATTAAAGATCGCGTTGGCGATTGCCGCAGCGGTGGGGATTATGGGCGGTTCCCCGGCCCCTTTCGCCCCGACATGGTTCGCAAGTGTATCCGCCCTGTTGATGCCCGCCACGCGCATTTCGGGAGTGTCCACTATTGTCGGCACCTTATATTCTTCGAGGTCGGCGTTCAGCACGTGGCCTGAGCGGGCATCCACAATCCGCTCCTCGGTCAGTCCAAAGCCCATGCCCTGCAAAATGCCCCCGTAGAACTGGCTGGCAAGGCCCTTCGGATTGATAACGCGCCCCACGTCGTGCGCTGCCGCTATCCTGACCAAACGGACCTGTCCGGTTTCCATGTTAACCTCGACCTCCGCCAGTTGCGCTCCCCAGGTTCGGAGCGGCTGGGTTGGATTCGGGCCGCGAAATCCTTTACCCGTGACCATATAGTCGCCGACCTCGTCCAAAATCTTCTTTAGAGGACGGCGGCTCTCGGGACGTCCTTCGATGGTAACAATCCCATCCTGCAGTACAAGGGTCGAAGCAGGTACCTCCATGAAGAACGATGCTATTTCAAGCAGTTGGTTGCGTGCGTCGGCGGCCGCAGCGCGCACAGCGGGCCCCATCGAGGGCGTTGTAATGCTGCCCCAGCTAGCCGGCCCAAAGGGGCCCTTCTGCGTGTCGCCGGCTCTGAAGCTGATGCTCTCCAGGGGCACACCCAGTTCTTCGGCTGCAATCTGACTGAGTGTGGTTTTTGTGCCTGTGCCTATGTCCTGGGTGCCCGCCATGATCTCGACTGTGCCGTCCGGGTTGACTCGGACAAGCGCATGGGCAGGAGGTCCACCACCGCCGCTCCAGGTCTGGCTGGCTATGCCAATCCCGCGCTTCCAGTTGCCGTTTGCACCAAGCTCTCCCTTGGCGGGAAGTTTGTTCTCTCGGCCAATCCCGCTCAGTTCAAGCACTTTATCGTAGCTCTCCAGCAGGTACTTTGATGTGTAGCCCAGGTCCGACGTCTGATCGCCTTCTGCGTAGTTCTTCCGGCGAAACTCAACAGGATCCATGCCGAGTCTGTCGCATATCTCGTCCAAAGCGGACTCCAGCGCGAAAGTGCCTTCAACATAGCCCGGAGCACGAAACGCCGCGTGACTGCCCAGATTGGTGCGTACACCCAGCGTCAGCGTGCGCACGTTCGCGCACTTATATAGCTCCTTGGCTGGACCGCCAACGGCCCCAGCCCAGCCTCCATAGGCGCCCACACCATACAGAGTCTCGAGGTCGATAGCCACCAGCGTTCCGTCGTTCATGGCACCGACCTTCAGCTTCTGAATTGTCTCGCCTCGGTTGCCGGACAGCGTATTCTCTTCTGTCCTGTTCAGCATTAGCTTGACCGGGCGCCCGGCCTCCTTTGACAGTAGCGCGGCAATGATGGGCTGCTTCAAGGTCTGGCCTTTGCTACCGAACCCGCCGCCCATGTACTCACAAATAACACGCACCTTGCTGACAGGCATACCAAGAGCATCTGCCACCCGGCTTCGCACACCGTAGATATACTGTGTCGATTCCCAAACCGTCAGTTCGTCGCCTTCCCACATGACCACACTTCCGTGCGTCTCCAGCGAGTTATGCAGTTGAGTAGATGTGCTGTAGGTTGCCTCCACTACGATGTCCGCGCTCTTGAACGCAGCTATCGGATCGCCACGCGAATAGAGGTCGCCTTCACGGCCGCCGTCGCCCTTCAATACGTTGCCGCGTGGATGTATCTGTAGTGCGCCCGGTCGCGATGCTTCGCGCATGTCCGTTATAAACGGCAGCACTTCGTACTTGACATCCATGAGTTTCAACGCATCGCGGACGGTCTCCATGTCGTCAGCCGCCACCGCAGCGACTTCCTCTCCGACGAATCGCACCATGGAATCAAATAGCTTGCTGTGGCCGGAGTACCACTTGATGTCAGGCGCGTTGGCGCTGCTAAGCGCAGCCCGCACACCCGGCAGGGCCGCTGCGCGCGAAGTATCTACTGCCACTATTCGAGCATGCGGGTGCGGTGACCGCAATACTGCCGCATAGAGCATGCCCGCGGGGTGCATGTCGTATGTGTACCGCGCCGCGCCGGTGACCCGCTCTCTGGCGTCAATACGGTTTACACTCTTGCCGACCACACGGAAATCATGTCCTTCTTCCCACGGCGTTAGCTCTTCGCCTTCTATCACGACTGTCTCTTCGTGAACGCGCCCCTCGATTTCGACCTTTGTCTTGACAACTCGCGCCATGTTAAATCCCTTCTCTACTTTGAGGCGGCAGAGTTCGCGGCTTGCTGAACTGCGTCGATTATCCCCTGGTAAGCTCCGCACCTGCAAAGGTTGCCTGCCATCCCGGCACGGATTTCGTCCACGGTGGGGTGTGGGTTCTCTTTCAAGAGGGCCGTTCCCGCCATAATCTGGCCCGGTGTGCAGAACCCGCATTGCAGTCCATCGCAATCAATGAACGCTTGCTGCAAAACTGTTAGCTCGCCGTCCGGTCCGGACAGCCCTTCGATTGTGGTAAACTCCGCACCCTCGCACGCTACCGCTAGCGTCAAACACGACAACACGGGCACACCATCTCGCAAGACTGTGCATGCACCACAGTGGCCCATGTCGCAGACCTTCTTCGTGCCGGTAAGATTTAGATCCTCTCGCAACGTGTCCAGTAGCGTGCGGCGCACAGGCACAGCAACGTTATAGTCTTTTCCATTGACAGTGAGCGCCAGGCTCACCTTTTCACCAAAATCAACCCTATCTGCTGACATATTGCCCTCGTTGTTCTGATGTCAATTTCATAAAAAACAGGGCCGCTCTTTTCCGGTCGAGCGGCCCCGGCAAAAGCATTGCTATTGAGATTACGGCTCGACGTTCACTACCCAGTCTAATACAAGAACCTGGCCACGATATTGCATTTCAGACCACACCTTGTAGAGGCCGGCTTTCGGGAACACATGCGTGTAGGCAACGTATGGCCCATATCCAACAGAGGGCACGACAACGCCCGGCGTTTCCAGCACAGAAGCCAGCGCGGTCAACTGCACAGGCGCAAGCTCCTGAACAGGCTGCGCGGTTCTCGTGGCGAGAGCGTTACTGACGTCAGGCACGAGCGTTGGAGGCGCTTTCATTCTGCCCGTGCCGGTATCCGGAACCGCAGTTTCCCCGCCGGCTGGTGTGCTCGGTGGTCTGATCTGGCCTGGTGCCGAACCAACCTCACTGGCAAAGTTTTCGCCATCGCTGCCTATCACCCACATGTAGCCGGGTTCTCCCAGGAAGGACCACAATTGTGTCACCGGCACACCGCGCTCGGTCACATACACAACAAGCTGCGAAGGTTGTCCCGCCTTGAGGGGGTTTGGCCCGGTCAGCATACTGAACTGGCTGCCAAAGGCGGATTTCGGCCGGTCGGTGTCGACAGCAAGCTCTGGCGCAGTTCCCTCGCCGCCTGCCTGTATGGTCGATTTCAGCACTTCCAACTCACCGTTTGCGGGCTTGAATATGTTGTAGCTGTAGTATTCGCCCACGATAGGAAAGTTTGTAAGCAAAGAGAACATGTCCTGCTGGCTCAGGTTGGAATACGAATGCTTGAAGTATGTCAGATCCCTGCTGATCAGCACGTTGTGCATAAGGGCACCGCCAACCGGCTCGAAGTCTAGTACAGGTTTGCCGGTTTTGCTGTCGGTCACCGCATAGCTAACGGTCGCTAGCTGAGGCGGCTTGAGCCTCTGCGGGTCCATGCTGAACGCGACATTGTAATTGCCGACGTTCTCATGCGATTCGACTACGGTCTGACCTATGCACCCTGTGAGCATTATGCCCGCCAGGCCAACTGCAGCCATCGTTGCACAGCGCCTGCGCCACTGCCTACGTGATCCGATCAATCAACAATCCTCCTAACTGTGCCTCGGTTTTCAACCGGGATTATAGCATACACCGTTCCTACAGACCATGATTTAGGGGACCAGAAGCTCACCCTGAACAAGCTTCGGCTCGTAGTGCTGCATGGTGATGCAGTTAGTGGGGCAGATCTGGGCGCACAACCCGCATCTAATGCACAGATATTCATCCATTATCATTGCGGCTCCGTGCTTCCAGTTTTGTGCTTCCAGTAGCCGTGGCTCTTCCGCTCGGCCATTCACGGACTCAACGAGTGAGAGATCGGACATGTGCAAAACGTTAGTGGGGCATACTTCAACGCAGGCATTGCAGAGGATGCAGTTGTCGCCGTCAAGGAAGATGTTCAGCTGGCATTGGAGGCAACGCCGGGCTTCTTCAAACGCTTCGTGATGGGGCAAGCCAAGCTCCACCTCGGTGGTAAGGTTGAATCGCTCTCTCATGGGGCGCATCGGCATATGCTGGCGCGGCACCGAATCATAGTTCTCACCATCGATCAGTCTGCGTTGCATTGTGTCGGCGGTCCAGATTGATATTGGCTGCCACGACATCCTGACTGTGGCGTCCGGTGCAGTCTCTTCACGCAGAGTCTCTTGCTGCGCCCATTCAACTAGTTGCTGCGTAACATCAAGGTGATAGTCAGACACATAGTCAAGATAAGGCACAAGAGCGAAGTCGGCCTGCAAAGTCACCGTATCTGTCTTCGTGTCAACGCCGCGCAGATATTGGTCCATAGCGATCGCAGCCTTCTGGCCATCTCCGATCGACGCGATAATAGTACGCGCCCCGGCCGCATAGTCTCCAGCCGCGAAAAGCCCTGGCACGCTGGTCATAAATGTTACTGCATCAATATCCGGGCGGCCACGCTTGTTTACCCTGACACCAAGCGAGTCGGACAGCCAGTGGGTTTCCGAGTTCTGCCCGGTGGCGGCAATCACTGTGTCAAGCTCAAGGATGAATTCCGAACCTGGGATGGGCACAGGCGAGCGCCTGCCTGATGCGTCAGGCTCGCCGAGGCGGTTGCGTATGCACTTCAGGCCGACGACCTGGTTGTTCTCGTGTACCACCTCAATCGGCGACACCAGGAAGCGGAAGTCCACGCCCTCTATCTCGGCCTCCCGCGCTTCCTCTTCGTACACCAGCATTTCGTTGCGCGACCGCCGGTAGATCACGTACACCTTTTCCGCACCCATGCGGAGTGACGAGCGCGAGCAGTCCATCGCGGTAAATCCACCGCCGATGACAGCCACGCGCTTGCCTACAAACGGCCTCTGATGGAGGTTTACTTGCTCCAGGAACCACAGCCCTGGATAGAGACCTTTAGTGTCTGTATAATCTTCTCCCTCGATCTCCATCGCCTGGGGGTGTTGGGTGCCGGCAGCCAGCAGGACACCATCATGCATGGTCATGAGCTTGTCCAGAGGAATCGCATTCCTGTTCACTGTATCAGCACCAGGCCAGGTTGCAAGCCCAATCGGCGTGCTCAACTTAATCTCTACTCCCAGAGCAGCCAGATACTCATCGATTTCGCGCTTGCAGAGATCGCGTGGAAGGCGCCACTCCGGGATGCCGGTGGTTAGCATACCACCCGCCACGGGAAGCGACTCATAGACGGTCACACCATAGCCAAGCTTGGCGAGGTCGCGGGCCGCGGCGATGCCGGTTGGCCCGGAACCGACGACGCCCACGGTTTTTTCGGTCGTGCGGGCAGGGCGTGCAGGGGGCGTCCACGGTCCTCTGTAGTCAGCCGCCACGCGCTTGAGCCAGCAAATCGCGATAGGCTCGTCAAGGCGTCCTCGACGGCACGCAGGCTCGCACGGTCGAGCGCAAACACGGCCCAGGATGCCGGGTATTACATTGTCCTCCAGATTTATCTGGTAAGATGACTCATAGTCTTCGGCTGCAATATGGGCAATGTAGCGCGCCACATCGGTATAAGCAGGACAAGCATACTGGCACGAGATATTTGCCAGGAACCATTCATTGTCGCCCGTATTAAGTTGGTACGGCAGTGCATTGCGCTCGGCATGTCCAACGCTGCTCTCTGACCTCACGAGACCCAACAGCCTCATTCTCTCGTCTGCCATTGTCCTCTCCTTTCACCCGTTCAAGTTGATGATAGTCCTGTTGCCACCGCTGGGACGGCAAGGTTGTACGTCTGCAGTTGTTTACCGTAAGTTTGTCTAGTCGACCTTTGCAAGATCGAGCAGCCATCTCTCCTCGCGGATGGTAGTTGCAAGGCCGTGCGCAGGGAACACTCGCGTATCGTCCGGAAGCGCTGCCAGCTTGAGTAGACTGGCCCGTAACTTATCTGCGTTGCCACCCGGAAAGTCGGTCGTACCGACTCCGTGCTTGATTATCGTATCTCCTGAAAATAGCGCG
Source organism: Chloroflexota bacterium (assembly GCA_039932335.1). Lineage (GTDB taxonomy): Bacteria > Chloroflexota > Chloroflexia > QHBQ01 > JADMIH01 > JADMIH01. The sequence continues at coordinate 81,007 of JBDTQH010000001.1, read as the reverse complement.
TGCTCGTTCGACTCGTAGAGGCAAATACTACCCGGAGTATGCCCTGGCGTCGCAATTACGGTCAGCTTCAACCGACCAACTTCCAGTTCCTGACCGTCGTTGAGGTATTGGTCCGGTCTGCTTGGCTGCACAGGTGGTACCTTTTCGTCGGCAATCTCGACCCCCAGCCGCGGGTTTGCTAGTCTTGCGCTGTCCCACGCGTGGGCACAAAGTGTAGCGCCTGTGGCCTCAACCAATGGTACATTGTCGGCAATCAAGTCCCAGTGACCGTGAGTATTGACAATGTACTTGACGGTCAATGACAGATTCGTCACTGTCTCAACGAACCAACCTGTGCTGCCGAGAGGCGCGTCGATTATGGCGGCTTCTCCGCCCTCCTCAGCGTATATCAGGTATCCGGCGGCCGCCTTATGGCTGCGGAAGATCGCCTTAATAAACATTATCGACGCCCTCGCTCGGTCAACCGTTCGGCCCGCATTGCAGCCAATCGCATTGGGCCGTCACCAACCGGACGCGGCGCATCGTTACGCCGCAACTGGCGAACAGTTGCGGTACGCTGGCTAACCATCTGTGGAAGTGCGCTCCCGGACGGAAGGAAGATCAACACGCGAGCATCTGACTGTCCGGCATTCGTAACGGCATACGGTTTGGAGTTGTCCCAGTGCGCAACCTCACCATGTGCTGCCGCTAAAGTGTCCTGATCCTGTCTGATCCTTACCTTGCCGGCAAGCACTATTAGCAGTGCTGCATGGGGTATTTGCCTGGCGCCGGCATCCTTTTGCAATAAGAGGCTGCCCGGCGGAATTGTCGCCAGATAGTGCGAACCCGACTGCTCTCCGCTCAGTGCGGTCAAGACCGATGCCTCATGATAGAGATTAGCGGCAACCAGTAGTTGTGGTTCGCCCTCTGTGTCACCTGACACTGGACTCGCTACAGCAGACAAAAGCAACGCCGATACGGGAATATTGAGGGCATTGGCGATACGGCCAAGACTGGCAATCGACGGCTGAGACTTGCCGCTCTCCACCTGGCTGATGAAGCCCTTGGTGAGGCCGCTCGCAGTGGCCAGGGCCGCGACGCTCAGCTTATGCTGAAGTCTTGCTTCTCGTATGCGCGCTCCGAGTTCCACGATACCTCCTGTTTAGCAGTACAGAACAGGTTTAGTGGAACTATATCACCGTGTCGGGGCGGTGTCAAGGGAAACGCGCATTAACATTTCATTGCGCCTGTTAACGGTGAGCGAGGACCAGTACCTTGGCGATCTGGGCGCGGGTAGCGACGGCATCGGGGTAGAAGCAGCCGTTCGCATAGCCGGCGAAAGCACTGTGCTCAATTGCAGTCTGTATATACGACCACGCCCAGTGGCTGGTCGGCACGTCGCAGAGGAGCGCTGGCGTTTGTGCCGTCAATGACCATCCGCGCGCCTTTACGAGCATCTTAGCTACCTGAGCCCGGCTCACAAACGCGTCAGGTCTGTATCTGGAGCCTGAGTAGCCCGAAACGACGCCATGAGCAACAGCAGTTTCGATGTAACGGTAAAAGAGATGTGAGCTATCTACGTCCTTAAATGTGGGGGTTGCCGGATTGGCTAGCGCCCAGTTTTCCGACAAAACGATCATCTTTGCCATGTGAGCGCGGGTAGTCGAGTTCTGTGGCCGGAATGTGCCATCGATATAGCCCCCGACGATGCCCGAACAGGCAAGCTCATTTATGTACTGAAAGGCCCAGTGAGCCGAGTCTACATCAGTAAACGCAACACCGCACGCTGTGGAAGTAGGCGTTGCGGATGGCGTCGTAGCATAGGTTGGCTCCGGCGAGGGGAACACTCCGCCCGGAGGTTGAGGAAGGCCTTGCTGCACAGCGCTGGACAATAGGCGTGTGCCAATCTCGCGAACATCGAGCGAATCAACAACATCGCCCGTACCAACCAGGTCAACCCCCATCACCCAACGGTCGGCAACCCAGTGGAGGACTCTTTGCGCCGGGCCGCTCCCCGCAGGTAGCGTCCCTAGATATGCGGAATATGAGTAGAAGTCCGTCGCTTCTATCTGGAGTCCTGCAATCTGGCTGTCTTCTCGATCAGCATCGAGAGCCGCTTGTGCCGCCGCTACATAATCAAAAGGTCGCACGAACGCTCGTGCCAGGCTGCCGTTGGGCAATTCAAGAACGATAGATAACTTCCCCTCATTGTCTTCGCTCACCCCTGAGGGCCAGCCTAGAGTCTCAGCCAGGGCACCAAGCGCAGCACGCTCCCACACTTCACCCGACTGTTCGTGAACAGGTGTCACGGTCGCGGTGGAGGTAGCAACCGGTGTGAGCGCCTGGGGCGTAGCATCGAGAAGGGCTGTGTCCTTCACACCGGACTGCGAAGCGTGGGCATAACCAGGGACCAGCCACACAAGCGCCAACGCACAGAGGATTGTAAGCGCGACAAAGCCGCGCCTGACACTACTTGCGGCACCGGCAGTTGTGGCTCCGACACTTATTGGTGGATGATTATCAGCCATCTGCGCGTCCTATTAGTTCTTTGTGCTCCACCAGCCATTTGCGCAACGCGTTGAGCGCCGCAAGCCCAGCCAAACGTTGAACTTCTCCACGCGAAGTTGTCCACGATGACTTCATCCTGACCACGCTGCTTGTCCCGCCAACTTCGGAAACCAGAATTACTTCCGTGTCCGATTTTACTGAGCCTGTCGCAGCATCGGAGAGGTTTACCTGAATTCCAACGGCGATTTCAGCACCTGACTGTCGAAGAACGACGAGTGCCGCGTCTGCTAGTTCAAGCGACCCGGCGGCCCCCAGATAGCGCGATGCGTGCTCCATGTCGTAAAACTCAAGCCCGGCGACCAGGCTATCCTGCCCTGCAAGTTGTGGCGTTAGAGAGCCTATTGCTCCTGCTCCAACCTCCAGCGTCGCGACCATAACTCGCCTATCGGCCAGCAAGCCCTGCACAATGCTGCCGGGAGTATCATCATCTATGCCATAGATCGCATCGCCTAGCCGCGTCCTGACAGCTGCTTCCATTGGTGCGATCATATGCCAGGCGTTGGTGGCGGTGTCTGCCTTCGCGCTAATACGCAAATGTACTCCATCTTGCTTCGCGTATGGCGCAAGTGTCGGATTGGAGCCGTTCATCAGGTCCGACATCATTTCGTCGATGGCCGACTCGCCCAGCCCAAGTATCTTCAATGTGCGTGACACCAGTACAGTCGGCGACAGCGGGCTGAGGCGCGGCTCGACCTCCTGCTCCCACATGCGCTTCATCTCGTATGGCACACCCGGCATGGACACGATCATGGGTCCTGTTCCAGGCTCGCTGCGGTGCACAAACCAACCAGGGGCCGACCCAACTGGATTCGAAAGTGTCTCCGCTGAAGGAATCAAGGTAGCTTGTTTCAAATTGCGATCAGGCATGGTCATACCGCGCCTTGCAAAGAATGAGCGCAAATGCTCCTCAAGTTCGGGCACGACATAGAGGGATTCACCCAACATTGCAGCGATGGACTCTCGTGTGAGGTCGTCACCTGTTGGGCCGAGGCCGCCGGTGGTGATAGTGAGGTCGCTACGGTGCCAGGCCCGCTCCAACACTTCTACTATCCTACCCGGATTATCGCCAACCTGAGAAATATAGTAGCAGTCAATACCTAGATCAGCCAACCGCTGAGCAAGGTAGGAAGCGTTAGTATCGGTGATAGTGCCGAGCAGGAGTTCAGTGCCAATTGAAATAATCTCAGCTTTCATACCTCACCTGCCCGTGAAGGTCTCTTCTGCATGTGCTGATTATAGCACACGTAGCAACTAAATCCCGCACGGAAATCCTACTACGAACGCAGTATTGTATCGCAGGAACCGGCATTGCGGGAGAGCAGCCACTCGTAGGAGGTTACCCCTCCCCAAGTCGCAGCTTGACGTCGGCCACACTCTCATAAATCTTCGCGACAACTGAATAATCAAGCCTGCCGTCGCCCTCAGATTGCCTGATGCGATAAAGTTGTTGAGATAGTGACCCGGCGAATGTTGGCATGCCCATTTCTGCGGCCCATTTGAGCGCAGCGCTTAAGTCTTTCATGAGTAAATCAAGTGCAAAACCTGAGCTTAGGTCGCCGCTGAAAAGCGTCTTCGGCAGCCAGCTCTGCATTAGATAGTTCGAGCCGCTGGACGTTCCGATCACATCAAGCATAGTTTCCAGAGGCACACCCGCTTTGACACCCAGGGTCAGGGCCTCAGCATTAGCTACCATGATTATAGAGATCATCAGCTGGTTTACCAACTTCACGGCCTGGCCCGCGCCTGCTGCACCCACATAGACGACATTCTTGCCAAGTGCACTTAGAACCGGCTTTGCCATCTCAAACGCCCTGGGCGTGCCCGCTGCCATAATAGTAAGAGTCCCGTCGGCAGCGCGCATTGGCCCTCCACTGACAGGTGCGTCAACCGCCTCAATGCCTACGTCACCAAGCCTTTTGTGGTGCTCACGCGCTGCGGTCGGGTTTGTTGTGCTGACATCAATGAAGAGCCTGGTGGCGTCGCCTGAGCCGGCCAGCAAGCCGCCTTCCCCGAATAATACTTCCTGCACCTGTGGTACATCGGGCACCGACGTAATGACAACGTCGCGGTCGGCACGCAAATCGGCAGGCTGCTGCCTGATCTCCGCGCCCAGTGCCGCAAGCTCTTGCGCAGGTCCCTCATGGAGATGGGGCACTACAACCAGGTCGAAGCCGGCGCCCAGTAGCTGCTTGCCCATTGGCAAACCCATTGCGCCAAGGCCAATAAGCCCGATTCGTGTCGTCATAACTTACTCCTATAGACTACGGTTGTGGTTCGGTAGGCTGAGGAATCACAAGGAACGGCGTCGGAGTGTCTATCTGTAACGGCGTTTCTTGAGGCGGCGCGGGTGTGCTCGTTGGAGGCTCGCCCACAGCGGGGGTGGCTGTTTCAAATGGGGGCAAAGTAGCTATTCCAACGGGTGTGCTGGTCGCGGTCGCCATGGGCGTCTCGGTTGCCGCGGCTCCCGGCGTATCTGAAGCGCGAGGGGTCACTGTTGGTAGCCCTGGAATCTCAGTCGGCGTGGCAAACGGCGTCGGCGTCGCGAACGGCGTCAGCGTCGAGGTGGGCGTGCTTGTAGGGATCGGCGTCCCGGGCGTTGGGGTGCTCGACGGCGTGCTGGTAGGTGTGGTCGTTGGCGTTCGCGTGTGCGCACGTGTCGGGGGCACAGGTCGGGTACGATTGGAGGTAGGTTGGCCAGGAACTGTTGTGCCCTCGGCGGCCTCCAGGTCATCGATTTGAGCGGCTGAGAGGGTCGCAAGTGAGGTCGGTGTGGGTAGCTTCAGCTTGGAGTCGCCGCCCGCGGATGACAGGTCGCAGCCAACAAACAGTAACAGCGAAAGAAAAGCAATAAGTAGAAGCGAAAGTTGGGCGCGACCTGCATGGGCCGGGTTATGTGATTCTTGGCTCGGCATGTCCAGAATTATAACAGATGTAATAAGGATAGTCCCGGGTTCGTTGTAATTGTGAAGACCGATCTTGACGCCGTTCGGTTTCCACTCCTTCCTTTGAGCCGGGTCCCGCGAGGGGCCTGGCTTTCTTTATGGTAGAATTGGGGCAGATACTCTTCAGGAGCCTCCATGCTTGCACGTCTAGAATCCGCCCCTCACCGCCTGAAATGGCCGGTCGCCGGGTTGCTTTCCCTCATCTGGTTCGTCATCTATCTGACAACAGTATCGCCAACGGTCAATTTCATAGACAGCGGTGAGCTCATCACTGCGGTAAACGAACCCGGTATCGCACATCCGCCCGGCTACCCACTTTATGTGCTAATGGGATATGTCGCGACGCACCTTCTATGGGGCGACGTGGCATGGCGGCTCAATGTCTTTTCGGCTTTCTGGGGTGCGCTCGCTGTAGGCGCTATGTTCGTGCTGATCTTTGAGCTTTCCAACTATATTTACTCGAGTGCCCGAAACCGGACGCGTGGGCGCGCTAATAGCCCCGGCAGCAGGCAGAAAGGCTCTTTGCAGGCCACGAGGCGAGGACAGCAGGATGAGGGGCCAGCCCGACTGGGTAGTCAAGCTACAGCTGCGCTCGGTGATACCAAAACCCCACAGGTGGATTGGCGCTCTTCAACAACCCTCCTTTTCATGGCTGCGGGCATTGGTGGAGCGTCACTGCTGGCAGCATCGTCGAGCTTCTGGAGCCGGACTGCTCAGGCCAAGATGTATTCGCTGCATTTCTTCCTGATGTGCGTCATATGGCTATTGGCGCTTGCCTACCGACGCGCACACGAAGGCGGCGACAACCTACGGGCGCGCAGGTTGCTTGTTGTGCTGGCCCTTGTGCTTGGGCTTAGCCTTGCGAACCACTTGATGACCCTGCTCCTCGGAGTTCCGGTCGCTATATTGCTCCTTTTCGGCGATGATATGCCGGGCCGCTTCAGGAGCTTGCTGCGGCGCATACCACCGGCCGCCATCAGTTTCGCGCTGCCGCTCCTGCTCTATTTGTACCTACCGATCCGGTCCTCACAGAACCCAATAATGAACTGGGGATCGCCGGACACATGGGGTGACTTCTGGCGCCATGTCGGAGGCTGGCAGTTCAGACCGTACCTGCTTGGTGACATCGGCGGCAACCTGCAGCGCAACACCGAGCTTGTATCTGGCTATGCTTTTGGTCAGTGGGGCGTGCTGACCGTCGTTGTGGTCGCTGCTGCTCTTTTTTCTGCTGTGCTGCTGGCGCGTGCTAATTTGCCCGTCGCCCTCGCAGTAGCCGGGTATGCCCTTGCGACCCTGATCTTCTCGCTCTTCTACGGCATATCGGAAATCGAGCCATATATGGTGCCATTCTACGCCATGGTGGTCCTTTCGATTGGTCTTTCGCCGGCAGCCTGGATTTCTCTAATGATTCCACACACGCGACGTGGGGGAGCTCAGCCCGCTGTCAGACCTGATTTCCGGCCTCTATGGGCTGCAGTTGGCCTGATGACTCTTGTCGCGGTTACCGCTGCCATCCTGGTCTACCCTACCCAGAACTACAGTAAGAATCGGCTTGCCGAGCAGTTCGTATCGAACGTAATGGGTGATCTGCCGCCCAATAGCATTCTTTTCACCGACTACTGGGATTTTTATGCACCAACCTACTACATGCAGCTAATCCAGCAAAAGCGAACCGACATAACTTTCATTGACATATCGTTGCTCCGCTATCCGTTCTACACTCAGCAATTGCGCGAGCGGTATCCGTGGCTCATCGAAAACTCGAACGAGATCGTGGCAGAGTTCGCCACCGAGCAGCGCAAGTGGGTCAACGGGGAGCCATTCGACTCCGCGAAGCTCAACACAGCCTACTATGACCTTATGACCTCATTTGTAGAGCGTAACAGCGCCGAGCATCCTGCCTACTTGCTCATGGTCACACCCTGCGACCCAAACGCACCGCAAGTGTGCGACGCCAACAACATTGCACCCAAATGGTACAGGCAGACGCAGGGGCTTGTGACCAAGCTATGGGCAGAGCAGCCTTCACTGTCGCAAATCCCGCATGAACCGGCGTATATACTTGACGGCATACTAACCAATCCCGTTTCAATGGATGATGTAGCGAAAATCAACACCAATCTTTATACGGACGCATACCGCCGACTCGCTGCGCTCTACGGAAGCGTAAACCAGGTGGAGGCAGCACAACGAATGGCCGACCGCGCATCGCAACTTCAGGCGGCTATCGATTCGCGGTAAGCGCCTGGAATTCTCACAATGAAAAGACGCGTCCCAAACTGAAAGGGACGCCTCTTTTTGTTTTGGATCCACTTATTGCAGGCTAAAGACACGCCTCTTCTTGATGAACATATAGATCACCACGAGCGCGCACACAGCAGAGCCGAGGAATACAGCCATAGGCGCGCCAAAGTGGTCGGCGAGCAGACCAGCCTGCAGGTTGCCTGCCGGCGCCATGCCTATGAAAAGGAACGCGAAAACGCCGTTGACGCGTCCACGAAGCTCATCCGGCACCCCTGTCTGCACAACCGTATTGATCGTTGCATTGATCGAGATCATCGTCCAGCCAACGCCAATGAGCATCGCGAGCGACAGCAAATAACTCTGAGAAAGCGAGAATATGCCCAGGAAGAAAGGCAGACCCAGGGCGCCCAGCATGATAATGCGTCCGCGATTTGTCACGCTCCGCCCGCTCTGAACTGTCAGGCTCAGTGCACCAAGGAGCGACCCAATGCCCGTAAACGCCATAAGCATTCCATATCCGCCATTTCCTACCTTCAGTACGTCGTCAGCGAATATTGGCATTAGCACCGCATAGGGGAAGGCAAATATGCTCACGGTTACGGTCAGCAACATCAGCGTACCGATAGCTTCGTCCTTCCGCACGAATTGCAGGCCTTCCATCATACGCTGCATGGAGTTGGATGACTCTTTCTTTCGAACGTGGGGCGGTAGCTTCATCATGAATAGCCCAATCAACACCGCAAGGTAGCTGAAGCCGTTCAATAAGAAAGCAAGGCCGGGCCCCTGTATGGCAAGCGCGATGGCCCCAATTGCTGGGCCTGCCACGCGAGCCCCGTTGAAAATGGACGAGTTTAGAGCTACCGCGTTCATCAGATCCTCTTTGCCGACCATCTCCACAGTGAACGATTGTCGTGCCGGGGCGTCAAACGCGAAAACCGTACCGAGCAAGAGAGAAATCGCTATCACATGCCACACCTGTACCGTCTGCGTCAGCGTAAGGCCGGCTAGCACAAAGGCCGAGACCATTGAGATCGCCTGGGTCCACATCACGAGTGCCCGCTTTGACACGCTGTCGACAATGGTCCCAGCCCAGAGGGACAGGATCAGCACGGGTAGCGAGTTCGCGAGACCAACCATACCCAGCCAGAATGCCGAGTGCGTCAATTCGAGGACCAGCCAACCGCGTGCTATTGTCTGCATCCATGTGCCGACAAGCGACACCAGCTGGCCGCTCCAGTACAGCCGGAAGTTACGGTGGCCAAGTGCGCGCAACGACGCCGGTAGGGCTATTTCCTTGCCGAAGAACGGCAAAGAGGGACGGATAGAGGTGTGCTCGGCTACCAGCACTGCTGAAGTCGATGATTCGCCACTGACCGTGGGCACGGCGGCGGGGCTCAATTGCACTTCACCTGGTGTCCCCTGCGCATACGTTGTGGCCTCCGCTTCGGCCACTGGTCGCGTTACTCTCATGCTTCGTCGTCTCCGGCCAACTCGCCCATCAGTTCTTCGCGCTTCTCGATATAACGCAGAAGTTTCGTGTTCAACTCTTCTTGCATGACTACCATCTGCCCTACTTTGGCTTCCAGCATCGCCAGGTGCTTTCTGGTGAGGTCTGTTGCCTCATCGAGCTTTAGCAGCCGTGTTGCTACATCGTCTGCTGCGTGATATTCACTGTGTATGTGACCAAGTGCCTCTACACCTTCAACAATCTCCTTGATCTCGGCGAGTGAAAACCCAAGTAAGCTTTTCAGGCGAACTATGTCCTCGAGCCGATTGATATCTGCCTTAGAGTACAGCCTGTAGTCGCCCTGGGTGCGCGTGGGCGCGTGTAACAGTCCTCGTTCCTCATAGTAGCGAATGGAACGCTGAGTTAGCCCGGTTATGTCCGCGACTTCCCCAATCTTGTAGAAGCTTTCATGACTATCTTCCCTGGACTGATTCAATTCAGCAATTGTCGTGCTCATATTAGAAGTATATCTAACCCTTACGTCAACGTCAAGCTTTACGTATTGGATGTGTAATTCCTTTCAACTTGACTTGCAAAAGGCAGAATTGCTATAATACGGGCGTCGGTGAAGAACGCCGACCTGGCTAATCACTGGTTTTTCGTGAGCAAGGAGGTGTCTATGACCGGAACCAAAACTCACGTTATGCAAGTTCGATTCCAGGTGGATAGATAGGGCCTCCGGAAAGGTTTTCGAGCCGGTCTGGAGGCACTACGAACCGAACGAAAAGGCACTCGGGAAACCGGGTGCCTTTCTTGCTGCCTTGCTTGTCGCCTACGGACCAACCATTACGCTAGATCACAAACTTGCCGTTCTCATACAGCGTCGCACCGTCCACCACGACGCGACCCTTTCGCATGTCCGTGACCATGTCCCAGTGTAGGGCAGATTTGTTTGTCCCTCCGGCATTGGGGTAGGCATTACCAAGAGCGCAATGTATCGTGCCTGCGATTTTTTCGTCAAAGAGGGTGTTTCGCGTAATCCGTGTTACACCCGGATTTGTACCGATGGCGAATTCTCCAAGCTTATTGGAGCCCGAATCAAGCGCGAGCATCGCCGACAAATAATCCTCCCCCGATGTAGCGTTGTGCTCGACCACAACCCCATCCTTGAAGGTCAATCGGACTCCTTCTACCGTCCTACCGTTGTAGGACGCCGGGTATGTGAAGGCGATGCGGCCGGAAACGGTCTCATCCACCGGAGATGTGAAGACTTCACCACTTGGAAAGTTGCGCTTTCCATCGGAATTGACAAAGGTGCGCCCCTCGATGGACATTTGCAGGTCGGTGCCCGGCGCTTCCACCCGCAATGATTTCTTGCCGGCCAACCAGTCCACTATCCGCTGCTGCTCACGCGAGACAGCGAGCCAGTGCTCTGCGGGGTCGTCAGCGCCGTCAAGCAGGCAAGCGTGAAACACAAAGTCCTCGAATTCGTTCAAGCTCATCTCGGCGTCCTGCGCGTAAGCTGCAGTCGGGAAGAGCGTCAAACAATGGGGACGGCCCTCCATTATCCTCTGCATGTATCCAGCGCCGATGGAGCTCTGCCCCTTCTTGAGCAAAGCGAGGCGTTCAGCGGGGACGTTGGCGTTACCCCGTGTATTCTCCTCGCTGAGAATCCGCAGAATGGCGTCCGACTTCTCAACCATTTGTGCACGGTACGGGTCAGGCCGTGTCAGTTGCGCGTCGTTGCCCTCTGAGAGCAGCATTTCCTGAGCACCTGGTGCGTCAAGCAGCACATACGGGTGAGCACCGACATGGAGAACGTGCCGGTACACAGCCTGCACTAGCGGCAAGGCCACTACGCCCGCAGCGATGGTTACTTCCCAGCCGGGTTGCACCCCGAGCGAATAATCTACCAGCACCTTCGCCATGCGTTCAATCCTGGGATCAACCAGCACTAACTTCTCCTTTTGTAGCTACTGCCAAAGAGTAGCGATTATCAGGCAACAACATCAATTACCACAGGAGGGGGTTGGAAGGGGTCCGGAACAATCCGAAAGGCCTCCATCAGGGCTGCTTTGCTTTCATCGGCGGATTGCTCGCGGGCAGCATGAATCGTTGCTAAGGACTGCCCAATGTCTACCCTGTCTCCAAGTTTTGCGCGCAACACAAAGCCAACCGCGTGGTCGATCTGCTCACCTTTCTTCCTACGACCGGCCCCTATCTCCACGGACGCCTTGCCAATTGTCTCTGCATCAAGGGCGGCCAGGTATCCACGCTCGACAGACAGTAAATCAGTTTGCACCGGGGCGGTCGGGAGCAGCGCTATGTTATCCACGAAAGCCGGATCACCGCCCTGGTTCTCTATGAACTCAATGAATTTTGCAAGTCCTGCACCCGATTCCAGCCTGGCACGCAGCATTTCAGCGCCTTCCTCCAGTGAGCGTACTTTACCGGCCATTTCGAGCAGGTTGGCGCCAATAATATACACGACTTCCAGCAGATCTTGCGGACCCTCGCCTTTCAGGGTCTCGACAGCTTCACGCACCTCAAGGGCGTTGCCGACCGCGAAGCCAAGCGGTTGGTCCATCCCCGAAAGGACAGCACGTACCTTCAATCCAACGCTCTCACCGATGTTGCGCATCGCCACCGCTAGCGCACGGGCGTCGTCCATCGTTTTCATAAACGCCCCGCGGCCTACTTTCACGTCTAGAACCACCCCGTTTGCACCGGCAGCGATTTTCTTCGACATGATACTACTGGCAATCAACGGCAGACTTTCCACAGTACCTGTTACATCGCGCAGCGCATAGAGTTTGCCGTCAGCCGGGGCCATATCGGGCGTCTGCGACGCCACGACCAAGCCAATACGTTTCACACCTTCGACAAACTCGTCAATCGACAATTCGCACCGGAAGCCCTTTATAGATTCCAGCTTATCGAGTGTGCCGCCCGAATACCCAAGGCCGCGCCCCGACATTTTGGCCATCGGCACGCCAGCCGCAGCAACAAGAGGTGCGAGCACAAGTGTAGTCTTGTCGCCCACACCACCTGTAGAATGTTTGTCGGCCACAAAAGCTCCGATAGCGGACAGGTCAAGATGTCTGCCCGAGGCAACCATAGAGCGTGTCAGGTCGGCGGTCTCACGGGACGACATGCCTCTAAAATAAACCGCCATAAGCCACGCGGCCATTTGATAATCCGGTATTTCGCCTCTGGTTAATGAGCTAATGAGCCAATCAATTTCGGCCGTCGTCAACTCCTGCCCGTCGCGCTTGGCAGTAATGATGTCTACTGCTCTCACCGGCTCAACTCCTTCTTCGCTTTCGTGCGTTCTCTCGTGGGGCTGCAGCCGAGCAGATTGCATGTTTCTAAAGGCTCACCGCTGTGCAAATAGCGGCGGGGTACGCGAGCGGAAAGTCCACACAGAACTTCGTATGAAACAGTTCCTGCCCACCTCGCCACCTCATCGGTCGTGACGCATTCAGCACCTTGCCGCCCTATCAATACAACCTCGTCACCTTCTACCGCCCGCGGTATAGCAGATAAGTCGATGCTCGTTTGGTCCATACTCACCCGCCCAATGACAGGACAGCGCACGCCGCGCACCAAGACTTCGCCCCGATTCGACAGTAAGCGAATGTAGCCGTCAGCATAACCAACCGGAATCAGGCCAACCACCGTTGGCCGCGATGCTTCCCACGTTCGACCATAACCAACACAACTGCCCTGCTCCGCGGTATACACTCGCGCCAAACGAGTTCGCAGCGTCAGAGCAGGTGTCAGGGAAATTGAAGCAGCGAGATGCTCGGCTGGCAGCTGTCCACTCAACATTATGCCCACGCGCACCATATCGAACCGCGCCTCTGGAAGAGCAATAGCCGCCGCCGAATTAGCGGCATGAACGATCTCGAACTTCACGCCGTGCTCTGCGGCTGTCCGCCTGACCCAGGCGAAGCGCTTCAGTTGTTCCCGAGCGAAGCTTGTATCGCTGTTATCGGCATCCGCGAAATGCGTCATGAGGCCTTGCAAGCGCAGATGAGGGAGTGCGCCGATTTCTTTGACAAGCGGCATAAATTCATGCGGCAAACAACCGTAGCGTCCCAGACCTGTATCGACCTTTATGTGCACCGGTACGCTCCCAGGCGCCAGACCCAGATTGACCGCCGCTTGCTCAAGAGCCGCTGCGGTGCGCGATCTATGGAGCACCAGCGTGAGACTATTCCGGACGGCGGCCGCGGCTTCGTCCGGTGGCACATAGCTCATGACGAGCAGTGGGCCTGTATATCCGGCCCGTCTCAATTCAACACCTTCGTCCACGCAGGCCACAGCAAGCCACGACGCGCCGCCTTCAAGTGCCGCAGCAGCCACCCAGCGCGCACCAAGCCCATAGCCATCTGCTTTGACGACAGCCATGACTTTGCAACGCGGGCCAATCACGCCTTTGACGGCACGCACGTTGGCAGCAATGGCAGACAGGTCAATTTCTGCCTGAACAGGCCGTCCCCAGCTCGTTGGATCCAGGTGCACATCGCCGTCCGGAGCGGTTGCTACCTCGGTTGCTTTACCTCTTGCCACCCATTCTGACCCTTCGCTGTGCCTTAGCAAGCAATACCGGCAGATCACCGGCCAGGCCACCGGCCACACCATACTCGTCGCGAAGCATCTCGCCCGCGACCCCATGCAGGTAAACTCCCGCACACGCCGCGTCCAATGGCGACAACCCCTGTGCTACAAGGCCCGTGATCGCGCCTGCAAGGACGTCTCCAGTGCCTGCGGTTGCAAGTGCAGGGTTGCTGAATGGGCTGAGGAAGACTCTACCGTCTGGTGAGGCGATCACAGTGCCTGCGCCCTTAAGTACAACAACCATCCGCCACTTCGCTGCTGCCTCTGACGCGACGCTCACCCGCTCCTTTTGCACTTCCTCCACACTGCTGCCCAGCAAACGCGACATCTCACCGGGGTGAGGCGTCAGCACTGATCCTTCCGGTACAACAGTCGCCCACTCAGGCCACTCGGCCAGCAGATTGAGTGCGTCGCCGTCAAGCACCAACGGCGGCAAAGCTGAGTCTTCTTCCTTTGCCTCCTCTTCTTTGGCACGCATTGCTGCGAAGCCAATAGCGCGCTGTGCCGCATGAGCAAGGCGATCGGGTTTGGTGAAGAGGCTGCGAAGGAAAGTGCCGGTTTCCTTGTCCTTCCCGAGGCCGCAGCCAACCAGTAAGGCCTGGTAATCGCCCATTTCCGTCCTCAGTTTCTCCGATGCATGAGAGCCAATCGCACCCAGGTCCGACGGCAGAGGCAGGAACGTGCACTCCGTCAGTTTCGCCGCGAGCATAAGTAACAGGTCGCCGGGGCAGGCTAGCGTTACAAGTCCCGTGCCGACGCGCATGGCCCCCTGGGTCGCGAGAGCCGCAGCGCCAACGTAGTTGATTGATCCTGCAACTACAAAGGCCTTCCCAAATGTACCCTTGTTCGAGTAATCAGGCCGATCCGGGAGCAGACCACGCACCATCTCTTCCGTCAGCAATCGGCCTTTCCCATTTTCTCCGCTCTTTTGTGCGTCCAATTTAATATCCTCCGGGTTATTTTAGGCAGTGAAGTTCATTGCGAGCGTTTCGCGCATTTGAAGCAGCCACTAATTCGCCCTGGACGACCCTCCCATCCACGCGTCATCCGGCGCAGTTGTGTTGCTTAATCGGTTCGATGTTGCCGTACGAGGCGCAATCGCCAAGGGGATTGGCGACGCACCATGGTCTTTACATTAGCCAATCTCCGCGACAACCATCGCGCAGGCCATTGTTCTACTGTGACTGAGGCTAATTGCTATTGTGCTATAGCCCAGTTGCTCTGCCCTCTTCCGTGCCTCGCCGTACAAAAAGACCAGCGGCTTTCCGCGCCTGTCGGGCAGAATCTCAATTTCGAGCCACACCACGCCGACCATGCCGGTGCCAAGTGCCTTGGACATTGCCTCTTTGCCGGCAAAGCGGGCAGCCAGTTCCGGGTAGCGTCCCCGGCAAATCGCCTGCTCTCGCTCTGTCCACACACGATTGAGAAATCGCGGTCCCCAACGATCAACCGCGTCACGTATCCTGTCTATTTCGATGATGTCCACCCCGCACTGCAAGTCGCCGTCAAACGTGTCAGCCATACTCAGATCGGAGTTGGCCGACCAACGGCCAAGTCCCACCAGCCCGCTGGGACTCACGCGAGGACTGCTAACCTCTCTTGCCACTAAGCGCGACCAACGCCTGCATATGTGAAGCCAAACTGGCGCATCTCAGCGGGGTCGTATATGTTCCGGCCATCCACGAATACCGCGCCTCGCATTCCTGCGCGGAGCTTCTCCATATCCAACTGCTTGAACTCGTTCCATGCGGTTATGAGGAGCAGCGCGTCAACACCGTGTGCAGCCTCGTAGGCGTCGCTGCAATATTGAACATTTTCCAGATTCTCGCGCGAGGCCTCCATCGCGATCGGATCAAAGGCCTGCACGACCGCTCCAGCCGCCTGCAAACCGGCTATGATGTCGATAGCGGGGCTTTCGCGCATATCGTCCGTATCCGGCTTGAACGACAGGCCGAGCACACCGATTCGCTTGCCCCTGGCGTCACCGCCGATCATCTTTATCACTTTTTCCACAAAATGAGTTCTCGCGCTGTCATTTACATCGACCACTGCGCCAAGTATGCGAGCGTTGGAATTGGACTTCTCGGCCATGTGCTTGAGCGCCTTTACATCTTTAGGAAAACAACTGCCGCCGAAGCCCACACCGGCGTTCAAGAACTGCGCGTTAATTCGCTTGTCGTAGCCCATTCCGCGCACGACTTCTTTGACGTCCGCTCCAAGGTTCTCACACAGCATCGCGATTTCGTTTATGAATGAAATATATGTGGCAAGGATAGCGTTAGATGCGTACTTTACCATTTCAGCGGTGCGGATATCAGTTACCATGACCGCGGTGTTGAGCGGCTCATATAGTTCGGCCACCTTCTCGCCGGCCCAGCGATCCTCAGAACCGAGTACCACCCGGTCAGGATGCAGGAAGTCATACAGCGCCTGACCTTCGCGTAAGAACTCGGGATTTGACACTACCGCGAACTTATAGTCGGGCGGGCATTCAGCGCGAACAAGTCGCCCAACCAGGTCACCTGTACCGATAGGTACTGTGCTCTTATTCACTATTATCAAGGGCTGTTCTGATCTGCCCGGCCCGTACTCGCCAATCGACCGAGCCGCCATCTCCACATACTTCATGTCCGCAGAGCCGTTAGGCGATTCGGGCGTACCGACGGCAATGAACACAAATTCTGCTTTGTCCAGCGCCTCCGCATAATCCGTGGTGAACTCAAGCCTGCCAGCCTTCAAGTTGCGCTGCAGCATTTCCTCCAGCCCAGGCTCATAGATCGGTGATACACCGCTCTTAAGCTTGGTTATTTTCTCTTCAACAACGTCCATGCAAACTACAGTATTGCCCAAATCGGCGAAGCATGTGCCGGTCACCAGGCCAACATAGCCCGTACCGATTACCGCTATCTTACTCAAATCATTCCTCCAATGCTATTTTCCTGCTCAATTTGGTGAAATGCCCGCCGCGCACCAAACGTGCCCTGGCCGTACAACTCGCCTGGACAATCATAACCGGATGCTGCTCAGTGTGCCATCAACGATATGCCGGTGATCCAACTCTGGAAAAGCGTTCCGTATCCATATACCTCGATTGTATTGATCACCGAGATGTCTTCTATCTGATTCGGTGACTTTAGAACAAACAGTGATTGCGCCACTGAGCCGCTGTCTGGACTTTCAGACGGTGACGTACTCTTGGCTGCGGTTGAAGCCGCCTGAGCGCGTTGCACCTGCATTTCGTGAGCGGAAGTCCATCTCCCCTGTGTCATCTTGATCACGGTAGGGTCGGAAGGATCGGGATCCGGACCCTGATAGTAAAACGAGCGTTTCCATTCGTGGTTCTTACCATTAGAGTCGGTGTACACCACCCTGATGACAAGGGGATAAACGTCCGGTATGGGACCGCCCGCCGGAAGCGCCTGGCTTACCAGCTTGATCGTCGCGCTCAATTCAATTGTGTTGAAGAAAGCGGCGGGACGGTTTATGTCCTGAATCATGCCGACGCGCACGTAGCGTCCACCGCCGCCCGCACCATTTATTACAGCGGCTCTTAGATTTACCTCGCTCGTAATTGCAACGCTTGATGGCGAAATAGGCCCGCCAGAATCATCGTGCCTTGGCAGCCAGGCAGCTGTACCCAAACCGCCATCCTCAATGCTCTCTTTTTCGCTGGTCGGCGGCTCGCTGAAGTTGCCATTTCGCACAAGATCTTCCTGAGCGGCCAACGGTCCAACCGGCTCCTCAGCGCCGGCCACTGAGGCCATCTGTTGCTGGGCAAGATCGATTCGTTTGCCCTGCGAACGCATTACTGCGCTTCCATAGTCCACTACGGCCTGCGTAACCGAGCCGGATGGCCCATCCTCGACCCGCACACGAACATGTGAGCCGGGGCGTATCTCGATTTCAGCTTTATCAGTCGATACCACATAGTCTGCGGAAGTAGACTGGCGCAATTCCCCGGTCGCCATCTCTATAGTGCCCGCATGCAAGATTAATACGATATCCTTCGAATTCTGGAAGAAGCGGCTAGTGCGCATCTGATCCATGGTTACGCTACTATTAGAGTAAAGCTGTATCGCACCGCTGTCTTCAAACAAGCTGATGAACGCGCGCCCTTCGCGAGCGGTTGCGGTGTCGCCCTCCTGCAAAGTGGTCGTCCCGGTAATCAGTTCGGCGGTAGTCGTATTGTGACGCTGGACGGCCAACTGGGAGCCTGGAAGCGCCTGCATACTTGCCGACTGTGGCTCGGTAATGCCGCCGAGGAAGCTCGAAAACGTTAGTCCAACCAATCCGCAAAGGCCAAGGAACGCCACCATGCTGACAATAATTACGGTCCATACCTGGCGGGAGCGTTGGGTCAAGCCCACACCGGAGGCATCGACTTCAACCCGCGCACTCATCAGTGCTTTACCTCGAAGGGAACGCATAACCCGGAGTCTTCACCGTCGCTCCATTCGGTATCTACGGCGGCAACGTCTGCACCTGCGGGCCCGCGCCAGATTGCTTTCAGCAACTGCTCAAGCGCAGGTTTTCTGCCGCACGCAACAACATGAAGTGTCCCGTCGGGCATGTTCTTTACAAAGCCTTTTATATCCAGCTTCCAGGCCGCACTCCGCACAAACACTCGAAATCCTACGCCCTGCACAAATCCTCGTACGGTTGCCCGCAAGGTACTATTATGACTGTCCATTGTCTCCCAACATACAATCCATTCTCATGTTGCGACCTGATGTCCGGCTGCCTATCAATTGTACCCCCCACCCGTGTGAACGTCAATCTACTCCACTTTGTGGCAACACAGACAGCCAAGAGCAGCCAATCGGCAAGGCAAGACGCGCCTGGTGCCCTGTCGAGCCAAGTTCAGCCTAGGATCTACCCTGTAAGTGTTCAGACCTGATGTGCAGAGGGGGTGCAGGGGCGAAGCCCATGACGGGGGTATGGGGGTGTCCCCCATCTCCCTCCTTCTTTTTAGACTCCCCTCCCAGTCATGGGAGGGGCTGGGGGTGGGTCTTGGCTTATCTGGATGTAAGACTACTCCACAGTGAATCTGAACATTTGCCCCATGCCAGAACCTTGACACCTGTAGTAAGGAATTGTACGATGAGTTGTTACTTGTACCGTTACAGGAGCCTTATGTGAGCGATTCTAACTATCCATCGTTCCTGGAAGCCGAACCTATCCCCAGCGGCATTGACGATCCTCACAACCTCGACATCGCCTGGAGGCCAACCCCGGCCTATCTCCAGCGCTCGCGTCTGAAGGCCCTCATCGAAAGGCTGGGCCTCCAATCGTTCGACGAGCTTCTTAATCGGGCTGCTCGGATGCCGGAGTGGTTCTGGGGCGAGGCCGTGCGTGACCTCGATTTGCAGTTCTACAAGCCATACACGCAGGTAATGGACACCAGCGAGGCCTGGGAATGGACAAAGTGGTTCCCAGGCTCCCAGTATAACTATGTGCACGACGCCCTCGATAAGCGCGCTATAGGCGAAGACCGCGATCGTCCGGCGATCATCTTTGAAGGGGAAGAAGGCGTTGTAAGGACGCGGACCTACGCTCAGCTTCACGCCGAGGTCTGCCGCTTCGCGAACGCACTCCGCACGCTCGGCGTGGAGCAGGGAGACCGGGTTGGCCTCTATATGCCTTTTACACCGGAAGTCGCGATCGCGATGTTGGCCTGCGGCAAGATTGGCGCTATTTTTATTCCGGTCTTCTCGGGTTATGCCGCTCCATCAGCTGCCTCTCGGCTCAACGACTGCGGGGCCAAAGTCCTGATAACCTCAGACGGATTTACCAGGCGCATGAAACCTGTTGAAATGAAAGAGGTAGCCGACCAGGCGGCTGATCTTGCCCCCAGCGTCCAGAAGGTGATAGTCCACCGGCGCCTTGGCCGCGACATTCCCTGGAACTCCAAGCGCGATCTATGGTGGCACGACATTGCGGCGAACGAATCGCCCGAATGCGAGACCGTTCATACCGACGCCGAACAGTTGTACATGATCATCTACACATCAGGCACCACCGGGAAGCCCAAGGGCGCGCAACACGTGCACTGCGGCTTCCCTGTGAAGGGCGCGCAGGACATGGCTCACTGCTTTGACGTGCAGCCCGGCGACATACTGTTCTGGTACACAGACATAGGCTGGATGATGGGACCCTGGGCAATCAGCGGCGCGCTAATGCTTGGTGCCACGCTCTTCATGTACGACGGCACGCCCGACTGCCCGGAACCCGACCGTATCTGGGCGATGATTGAACGCCACAAAATCACGCACCTCGGCATATCACCGACCGCGATTCGGGCGCTCATGACACACGGTGATGAGTGGGTAGACCGCCATGACCTGTCATCGCTTATGTTCCTTGGTTCTACAGGTGAACCGTGGAATCCTGACCCATGGCAGTGGTACTTCGAAAAGGTAGGCGGCGGACGCTGTCCGATCATAAACTATTCGGGAGGCACAGAGATCTCGGGCGGTATACTCTGTTGCAATCCCTTGCTTCCTATCAAACCTGCCTCCTTTAATGCCCCTGTGCCTGGAATGGCCGCTGACGTTGTAGACGAACAGGGCCAGCCTGTGCGCGGAAGTGTCGGCGAGCTTGCAATCAGGGGTCCATGGCCGGGTATGACGAGAGGCTTCTGGGGAGATCCCGACCGATATATCGACACATACTTCTCACGCATTAAAGGGCTTTGGGTACACGGCGACTGGGCACAGGTCGACAAGGACGGCTACTGGTACATTCTTGGCCGCTCGGACGACACGATCAAAGTCGCAGGCAAGCGGCTTGGACCCGCCGAAGTGGAGTCTGCGGCCGTGAGGCACCCGCTCGTGAGCGAGGCGGCTGCCATCGGTGTGCCCGACGACCTGAAGGGCGAGGCTGTCGTGGTGTTCGCGGTGCTTACTCGAGGTACTGAAACGTCGGATGCTCTGCGTGACGATATCGTTCAAGTCATAGTGTCGCAGCTAGGCAAGAGTCTTGCGCCCAAGAAGGTGCTCTTTGTCAGCGATTTGCCCAAGACGCGGAACGCCAAGATAATGCGCCGTGTGATTCGCGCTCGCTACCTGAACGAGCCACTTGGCGACACTTCTTCGCTGGAGAATCCGGCGGCCGTTGAAGAAATAGCAAGCGCCCGGTAAGCCGCCAACCGGCATACGCATTCAATAATACTCAACACAAGAGGAATCCGATGAGACTTGTTACTTTCAGGACTATCAACGGTCACGCGCATGTTGGCGTCGTGCGAAATGACACGATTGTTGATCTCAATCGTTTGCTGGCTGCCGACAATGATGCGGCCCTGCACCGCGACTTCGATATGGTCGACTTTATAGAGATGGGCGACAACGGTCTCGACCTGGCGCGGCATGCTCTGGCAGCCGCCGACGACCACTTCAGCGGGGCCAATGCGCCGGTCAAACTGGACGAGAGCATTTTGCTGGCCCCAATTCCGAAGCCGCGTAAGAATGTTATGTGTATGGGCCGCAACTATGCGGAGCACGCTGCCGAGTCGGTACGTGCCTTCAATGAAGCGCCGTCCGCAGCTGACAAACCTGAATACCTCAATATGTTCACTAAAGCCACTACGACCATCAACAGTCCCTTCGGGAATATTCCATACAGCGCCGCCATGAGCGAAGAGATAGATTGGGAAGTTGAGCTTGCCCTGGTGATAGGCAAGACGGGGAAGAATATAAAGCAAGACCGCGCTATGAGCCACATATACGGCTACATGGTGCTCAACGACATCTCGGCGCGGGACATACAAAAGCGCCATGCAAACCAGTATTTCAAGGGCAAGAGCCTCGACGGTAGTTGCCCTATCGGACCCTGGATTGTGACTGCCGATGAAATCGCTGATCCATCCAACCTTGATATTGCGCTTCGAGTAAATGGCGTCGAGAAGCAGCACGATAACACACGATCCATGCTCTTCAGCATCCCGGAAATAATAGAGCAACTATCGGAAGGCCTCACCCTGGAGCCAGGCGATATTATTGCAACCGGCACACCGTCCGGTGTGGGCATGGGCCGGACACCAAGAGAGTTCCTTAGACCCGGTGATGTTGTCGAGTGTGAAATAGAGCATATCGGCAAGATACGCAACCGTGTGATTTCGGTATAAGAGTCCGGGACATGTACAGGCGGGAATTATGAGTAGAGGCCATGACCGGATAACACAAAACAAAAAGCAGCAAACATATGGCTATTGAAAAGTATCAATTCATGCGAGTCATGGGCTCCTTCGCCAGCGGCGTAACAATTGTAAGCGTCATGGGGCCCGATGGCGAACCGCACGGATTTACAGCGAATGCGGTATCCTCTCTTTCCCTCGAACCGCGCATGCTGCTTGTTTGCGTGAACAAGCAATCCGCCACGCTCGACGCAATCAAGGCAGCAGGGTGTTTCGCGGTGAATATCCTTTCCACAGACCAACAGGACACCGCACAGCAGTTCGCCACAAGGCGCGAAGGACGCTTTGGCGGCATCCGCTGGCGTCCCGGGCATGAAACAGGTGCGCCGGTCCTCGACGGCTCGCTGGCATACGCGGAGTGCCGTCTCACCGACACTTGCTCAGGCGGTGACCACGAAATCCTCATGGGCGAGATCGTGGCAGGCGATGCACACGAAGCCGAGCCGCTACTCTACTTTCGCGGACGTTACGGAACCTATGAGGCCGTAGTTGCGCCGGTAGTGCACCCCGCCGACATCTGGGAGATCTGGTAGCGCGAACGCCAGACAGAACCTGTCGTGCACTTTACAAAGATTTTACACCTGCCTAACACGGCGCAGCTCCCTGGATGGTTACAATTTGAGTGGGCAGCACTTGATTCTTCGGGGCCGCTCGGCAACTCAAACCGTAACCTAGCACAGGAGGAAAATCCACAATGGTAAGAATAAAGTTACTCGGAGTAGCAGCGACAGGCATCGCGCTCCTGGCGCTGGTAGCCATCTTTGGGGGTATTGCGAGCGCACAGGGTACAGCACAACCTGCAACTCCACACCCGGTACGTGTCTCCGGCAGCGTCAGCGCGATTGCGCCGAACAGCCTTGTACTGAAGACACCGCGCGGAGACGTCACAGTTAATGTATCCGCAGGTACGTGGGTAGTTGTGGAGAAAAACGGTCAGGCCGCAGAAGGGGTGCTCGCAGACATCCAGACCGGCAAAGTGGCTGTAGTTTCCGGAACCAGCACCCCGAACGCCAACGTTGTCGATGCTCGCATCATCACGCAGGGAAGGCCGCTGGACAGGGCAGCCGCCAGGCGTGCAGGACGCGTCTATGGTGAGCGCGTGGAGAGAATCGCGAAACATGTGGCCGCGGGCACAATCACCGCGACCAACGGAAACACAATCACGCTGAAGGGCGCAAGGGTCCCTGAAATTATTGTCCAGACCACTGCCAACACTGTTCTCTTGAACAATGGCTTCGTAGATCTCGGCGCGTTCCATGTTGGCGACAAAGTTCAAGTGCTCGGCGCACCGGTAGGAAACGCCGGGGCACAAACTCCACCAACGACACCCGGAACGAATGGGAGCGTGCCTGCGAGTCGCACAATCAACGCATGGGGCCTTCGCATTGATACACCGTCCACGAGGCTTGTAGCTGCCCGTGTGGAAAGCGTGAACGGCAACGCCGTGTCGATCAAGACATACAAGAACCGTAGCGGCTTAATGCTTACGGTCAATGGTTCCACCGGCTACAAGTCGCTTACAGTCGCAAACGGCACTCCAACTCTTTCCAATGTAACCGCCACTGACCTGAAGGCAGGCAGCATCGCGCTCATGGAAATTGGTACAGGCCCCGACGGCAAGGCCCAGACGGCTATGGCTGTAATTCTGCTTCCCAATCTGGGACAAAGATAGCCGAGGCGCGAGAGGTGGAGGCGTTGAGATGACGCAGTTATACTACGATCTGGCAGAATTAATACCAGACAGCCTTTCAGCACAGGACACACGCGGATTGCTGATCGGCGTACGCGACTACTTCACTGGACAACAAACTCAACTGCCCGGCAAGCACGAAATGGATCAAGCGCTACGCCGGTTGGCCACCGAGCACCACACGCGCCCAGCCGTGCTGTTCAGGATGCTCCGGGTAGTCCTTCAATGGCCACTTGCCTCTCCGGGCCTGTTTGACGTTGTCGTGTCATTGGGGCCGGTGGACCTTATGGCCCGGCTGGACAAGGCAATTCGACGCTTTTCGGATGTCGCCTGACCTCCATGGAAAGGAGCGAAGGCAAGCAAGAGGGGAGCGCCAAGCGCTCCCCTCCATTATTCCTATGGGCTAACTAGTTTTCGCTGATCGCACTGTGCTCCAGCGGAGACTCGCTTCGGCTCTCTACAGAAAGCATTGGGGAGAGAATTCTTTGCAAGGCCATGACGTGGCTACAAGTGCCATATAGTGAATAGAAACTGCAAGAGCAACTCCAGTGATTGCCCTTCAGACTCACCTGGTAGACACTGTGTTCGCCCTTGAAATCGACTTCAAGGTTGTGGATGTCAACTCGTTCCGGCTCATGCTCATAGCGTTGCGCTTTCTCAATCTTGCCGATCATGCTCGAGTTCATTGGTGCCAACCTCCATTCATGTTCCGACTATTCCGCCACGGTAACTCCCTCTGCGCCGAGTTACCAATTGCCCACAAAACACAACACCGGCGCGAGTCGCACTCGTCACCGGTGTTTCTTAATCATGCCAGGGCAATACGTCAGCGTGCAGCATCACCCTATGTACTATTATTTTCATGGTCTTGGTCCTCCGTTCCCGGAGATTTCTTACTGCCATTATAAATGTCTCCTTCAGGTCCGTCAAGCTATTTCCACCATTAATAGCCAGTTTGTACCGGTTCTCGTCCAACCAGGCCTGAAAGACGTTGCCGGACATACGCCCGCACCCTGGCCAACACCATGGCGGACCACGCAAGAAAAGGAGTGCACTCATAAGGCTGGGTATATTTTCTACAATGGGTCTGGTGCTAACTGTCGCACATGTTCCACCCTCTGTGATATAATTCACCGGACAAAGACCGATACCTTATGCGAGAGCAACCAAGATTGCAAACACCCTGGTTGCAGCGTCGCCTGACCGCGCTGCTGCTTACACTGCTAATTACCATCGCCGGGATTATCATTTCCTGGCATCAAACACCCGACGCCTTCGCAACTGCACCCGTATCGATGCTTTACGGAAGCGCGTCCGATGCGCCAGATAGCGAATTGCAGGCCATTGTCAACGATGTTGTCAGTGACGTGCGCGGAACCTGGGGCGTAGCCATAAAGAAACTCGACACAGGTCAGTTTGCGGTGGTCAACGGAGACCGTCAGCAGGTCTCGGCTTCGCTGTACAAGTTGTGGGTTCTAGCTGAGCTTTACCACCAGGTAAGCCTGGGCGATATTAATCTCGACGACTCGGCGACCGTATCCTACGACGACGCCTATTATGACGCCAGTCTGGGTGATGTCCGCCTTTCTGCAGGCAATGACGTTACTTTCAGGGGTGCCGCCAAGCTCATGATTACGGTGAGCGACAATACTGCTGCCGCCCTGCTCGTGCGGAATCTCGGTGCAGACAACATTAATCGCTTCATGCAGCAGAACGAGCTTAATGATTCGGTCCTTGACTGGAGCGGTAGTGGTGACAATCTAACCACGCCACTGGATGTTATGCGCGAACTCGAATTAATTGCCACATCAAAGATGGTGGACGCCGACTCCAGTGAGGAAATGCTCAATCTTCTTCTGGATCAACAGATTAACAATCGTCTGCCGGTCGGCTTGCCTGCCGAAGCCCGAATCGCCCACAAGACAGGTGACCTGAGCAGCCTACTACATGATGCCGGCATTGTCTACGGTCCGAGAGGTCCTTTTATCATCGTAGCGATGGCAAGTGATCTATACTCGCTGGACGAAGTTTGGGAGAAGATGCCGGAGCTTGCCCGCCGGGTTTACGATTACTTCAATACGAACCCATCCAGCCCTGCACGCTACTTCCCTGAAACCAGGCAGACCGTTGGCCACGATTTTCTCAAGTTCTGGAACGACTACGGCGGCCTTGAAACGTTCGGGTACCCCATCGCTCCTGAACACATGGGCGGCAATCTCCTTGTGCAACAGTTTGAGCGCGGGCGCTTCGAGTTACACCCTGAAATGGCAGGCGCGGGAGGGCCGGTTCCAACAGTCGGATTGGGGCTACTCGGCCAAGAGCGTGCCGCCCAGCTTAAACTCTCCTGGGCAGCCGGCCCGAACGATGGCACTGGCATATACTTTGACGGCACCGGCCAACAGCTAACAGGCGACTTTCTTAACTACTGGCGCGACCACGGTGGCGAGCGCATTTTCGGATGGCCCATTTCACCTGCGGCGGACATGGTTAATCCGTCAGACGGCAGCACCGTCTTGACACAGTGGTTCCAGCGCGCTCGTATGGAGTATCACCCGGAACTGCCCGTGGGCCGTAGAATCGTGTTGGGCGCACTTGGCTCGGAACTGGCGACGTCAGATAGATAGCTTCACCGGCGTCCGGCATTGAACATCTGATAACAGCGGTGCGCCTTATCGCTGCATTCAATCATGTCATGGTGCAAACGCAACCGCCCGCCCGATTCCCTCGTTATACTTGAAGTAGGGCCGCGCTGTGGCCCGGTGTCCTCCGCGCCCAAACTTAGACCATACTCGACTCAGTTAGGAATCCTACCTTGATGATTCTTCGCCCTACGCACCCAGGCAATCATAGGCACAGAGGCCTCCTTGCTAGTACCGTGCTCGCAACAGCCCTACTTTTCCTTCTATTTTTCATTTCCAACAGCGAACAGCCTGCCTACTCGCAGAAGGCCGTACCGACGAGGACTCCCGGAACGCCCACAGAGACACCGGTGCAAACCTTGCCGGCCAAAGCAGCCACTTCAGCGCCGGACGCTGCAAACATGCAGTACGGCTTCTTCATGTCTCTCCTTGGCAATAATCAGACAGTGAAGAATATGGGATTTGGCTGGGTGGAGTATGGCATCTTTTGGAGCGACGAAGAGCCAACGCAAGGTAACTATAGCTGGCTGCAAGGCGCGAACAACGTGGACAATATCGTTGACGGCGCACGAAACGCGAACCTCAACATCCTCATTCGCATCAGCCGTACACCCGCCTGGGCCAGAGACGGCGCGTGTGTGGGCAGCGACACTTGCCCGCCCGCCAACCCGGACGACTTTGGCCGCTTCGCGGGCGCTCTGGCCGCTCGGGTCAGAAGCCACCTGAACGGTCAGCGAGTGGCTTACGAGCTATGGAACGAGCCAAACACAGGTTATGAGTGGGGCATGCTCTGTCCGGACCCTGCCCGCTACACGAGCCTGCTGCGGTCAGCCTACCCGCGCATGAAGACGTCCGACTCTACGGCCACGATTGCGGGTGGCTCACTGACAACGGTCGCGCAGATCCGTGATACAGTCTGTGTAATGGACGATCTGGAGTTCCTGCAGGGGATGTATAACGCCGGGGCCGCCCCATATTTTGATGTGCTCAGTGATCACCCCTATGGCTTCGCGTATGCGCCCGAACAAGACCCTTACACAGGTCCAAACGGCCTTGTGTTCCGCCGCGCCGAGCGCCATCACGACTACATGGTAGCAAACGGCGATGGTAACAAGAAGATCTGGGCGACTGAAATGGGGTGGGCCATCGACCCACGCACAGAAGGAGCGCCATGCCAACCTCCCGACTGGTACTTTGTCTTTAACCAGCAGCAGCAATCGGATTATCTTGTGCGCGCCCACCAGTGGGCACGGTCATACTGGCCCTGGATGGAGGCGATGTTCACATGGAACTTCGACTTCAACGAGGCGCCGTGGTACGATGTATGCCACCCTTTCCGGTACTTCGCGGTCAAGGGGCGGATAGCTCAGGGTGCCCTGCAAAACTTTGTGCATAATCCGCCTCCGACCTATACACCCGTACCCATAGTTGGCACGGCAACGCCGACCAGGACCAGTACCCCTGCCGTAGATGGACCACCTGTAATCAGTGCGGTTCGCTATAGTGCGCTGAACTTCTCGCGCACCGGAGGCACGCTGACGGTGGACCTGGATGCGCATGACATCGATGCCACACCTATTGATACAGCCAATGTGCTGGTGACTTACCCCGGTGGCGCGACTCAACTTTTCGTCATGTCGCTCGTCTCAGGCAGCGCCCAGAACGGCACATGGCGGACAACAATTGCAATAGCGGCGAACAATGGCCCCAACAGCGTGCAGTACACTATCGCGCCGTATGTGGTCGAAAGCTTCCCCCCGCGGCGTACGACGAACGCCCCAACGCAGCTGATAACTGTAACGAACACCCGTTTCTGGGATGTGCCGGTCGATTTCTGGGCATATGGGTTCATCGAGCAGTTGGCTGCTCGCAATGTCATCAGCGGTTACAGCGACGCATCTTTCAGGCCAGGTAATACAGCCACACGCGCACAACTATCCAAGATCATTGTTCTCGCTTTCAACTTCGCTCCGATAACGCCTCCTGCGGCTCGATTCAGTGATGTGCCTGTCGGCTCAACTTTCTTCACCTATGTTGAAACGGCAGCAGCACGCAACCTGCTCAGTGGCTACCCATGCGGCGCGCCAGGTGAGCCTTGCGACGCCCAGAGACGCCCCTACTTCCGCCCGGGCAGCGCCGTTACCCGCGCCCAGATCGCCAAGATTACCGTCCTTGCGACAGGTTGGCCTCTACAAAATCCAACTGCAGCCACGTTCGCTGATGTGCCTGTCGGATCCACCTTCTTCCCGTATATTGAGACAGCCTATGCCAGAGGTCTGCTGACCGGATACCCTTGTGGTGCTCCCGGCGAGCCTTGCGATGCCCAGAGCCGTCCATACTTCCGCCAGAACAATCAGGCCAGTCGAGCGCAGATCTGCAAGATCGTCTACCTGGCGTCCGAGAGTGCGGCAAGTCCCACTCCCGCGAGCGCACCACGCAAGTAACCGGCTAGCCCGGCAGTAGACCGCTCAACATCATGGTGCGATCCCATACCGGTTGGCCCAGCACCACGGCAACGCGGCCCAAATCAAAAGCGTTCAGACTAGGGGTGCAGGGGCATGGCCCCTGACGGGGTACCAGGGGTGTCCCCTGGTATTCTCAATAGAAAGCCCTCTCTCCCAAGCTTGGGAGAGGGGGTTGGGGGTGAGGGTGCTTGAGTAGAGACAAGACTTGAAGGTTTCTCTACTCCAAGTCTCCTCCTTGTTCAGCGCGCCCGAATTATGTTATGATATGCTGCTTCAACGCGGGCAGCGATTGGTCTGGAGCACCAACTGAACAAACAACAGCATGGGAGCGGCAGCAGCAATGGATGAAAGCCAGAAGGATGGGCAGGTCCTATCACGCGCGAATGGCGGAGGATCGGGCCAGCCGGCCACCCTCATTGTCGGTCAATCCGGCGGGGCCACTGCCGCCATAAACTCTTCGCTTGTCGGTGTGATTCGTGAGGCCAAGGCGCAGGGCATCAAGCGCATTTACGGTATGCGGCACGGGGTTCGAGGACTACTCGAAGGCGATATTGTTGACCTAAGCTCACTTCCCATCGACGTACTTCCCGCGCTCCAGCAAACGCCCTCAGCCGCACTCGGCGCATGCCGCTACCACCTCACCGATGCTGATGTTCCGACTGCACTCTCGGTGCTCAAGGAACACGGCGTCCAGTACATGGTCTATATCGGTGGCAACGACTCGGCAGATACCTCCCACAGGCTGGCCCAGGCGGCGCTTACATCAGACTATGACCTCAGGGTAATAGCAGTTCCCAAGACCATCGACAACGACCTCCCCATTACAGATCACTGTCCCGGCTTTGGGTCGGCGGCCCGCTACATCGCGATTTCCACGCTAGAAACGACCCTTGACACAAAGGCCATGCCGGACATATACCCGGTCAAGATATTAGAAACAATGGGCAGGCATGCGGGCTGGCTCACCGCATCGGCAGCCCTGGCGAGGGCAACAGGCTGGGAGACCCCGCACCTGATATACGTTCCCGAAGTGACAAAAGAAATAGACGAGATCTTGAGTGATGTACAGCGCGTTTACCAGGATCACGGTCATGTGGTAATCGTAATGTCGGAGAATCTCAAGAGCAGAGGCGGGAAGCCGTTCAATGTAGTCGGGTTGGAAGCACTCGAAAGTCCGCAGGTTGACATTGCCGGTACCCCCGACTTCGTCGACGCTTTTGGGCACAATTATTATCGCGGCATCAGCCCGGCATGGGTGCTGAGCCAGTTGATAACCAGGCGCCTGAACTTGCGCTCAAGGGTCGACCAACCCGGCACGCTACAACGAATGTCCCAGGCTCACCAGAGCGAAGTTGACTTGATAGAGGCTGAAGAGTGTGGACGCGCTGCCGTCCGTGGCGCGCTCGCGGGTGCAACCGACCAGATGGTGATTTTGGAGAGGGCCGAGGGACCCACATACCGCTGCACAATTGGGCTAGCCGGTCTGGAAAATATTGCGAACGTCGAAAAGCACCTGCCAGCTGAGTTCCTCAACCCGGCGGGCAACTTCGTTACGCAGGCATTCATCGACTATGCCCTGCCTCTCATCGGAGGTCCGCTGCCTCAGTACGTTGAATTGCAGACTTGATATTGCGCCGCGCTTGCTCTCACCACCGCGATCGAGGTGGCAGCTAGAGCAAAGCATGCTGCACAGGAGAAATGACAGAAATGGATATACGCAACATTGGAGTTGTTGGCGCTGGAACAATGGGCAATGGAATCGCCCAGGTATTCGCACAAGCCGGTTATCAGGTAAAGTTGAGGGACGTTGGTCAGCCGCAGCTTGAGCGTGGCACAGGTGCAATTAAGAAGAGCCTTGCCAAGTTTGTGGAGAAAGGCAAGCTCAGTGCCGAGGAGAGCGATGCGTCATTCGGTCGCATCTCCACCACAACTGAGCTAAGCGATTTATCAGATTGCGACCTTGTTGTCGAAGCCATCTTTGAGAACTTCGAAGCAAAGGCAGCGCTGTTTCGCGAACTTGACGCATCGCTCGCGCCTAACGCCATTCTGGCATCGAACACATCGTCTATCGACATCACTAAATTGGCTGCTGTTACAGGCCGCCCCGACCGTTTCATCGGCATGCACTTCTTCAATCCTGTGCCACTGATGTCGTTGGTTGAAATCATTCGCGGCCTCGCCACCAGCGACGACACGTATGACGTTATCCATGTACTGGCTGAGAAGCTTGGCAAGACCCCTGTTCAGGTGAAGGACTATCCCGGCTTTGTCTCCAACCGCGTGCTTATGCCGATGATCAACGAGGCAGTGTTTGCCCTCTACGAAGGGGTGGCAACCAAAGAAGACATTGATACTGTGATGAAGCTCGGGATGAACCACCCGATGGGTCCGCTAACCCTTGCCGATTTCATCGGATTGGATGTCTGCCTGGACATCCTGTATGTGCTTTACGATGGCTTTAAGGATCCCAAGTATCGCCCCTGCCCGCTCCTTGTCAAGATGGTGCAAGCCGGACGGCTAGGCCGCAAGAGCGGCGAAGGCTTCTATAAGTATTAGCGCCGTGGCCACCGGCTTTTATGCCCGATATTACCCACGGCGGTCCAATTTAGAAATGAGGTAACAATGGAGTTCGCCCTCACTGAAGAGCAGCGAATCATTAAACAGACTGCTCGCGAATTCGCCAATGAACAACTAGCACCCCTCGCAGCGCAGTATGACAGGACCGAGGAGTTCACAGCGCCACAAGCCAAACTGCTGGGCGAAATGGGCTTTCTCGGCATGATGGTCCCTGAAGAGTATGGTGGAGCGGGGCTGGACACCGTAGCGTATGTGCTGGCTATGGAAGAGGTCAGCCGCGCCTGCGCATCTACGTCGGTAACGATGACCGTGCAGAACTCCCTCGTATGCTGGCCGATCAGCTATTTCGGCACCGAAGAACAGAAGAAGAAATATCTCGTCCCACTGGCCCAGGGCAAGACGCTAGGCTGTTATGGGCTTAGCGAACCGGCAGCCGGTTCTGATCCCGCGTCCATGGCGACCATGGCGGTAGAGGATGGCGACGACTACATCCTGAACGGCTCAAAGATCTTCATCTCAAACGGCGGCGTCGCGGATATAGCGTTGATCTGGGCCACCACGAGCAAAGAGTTGAAGCATAAAGGAATCTCCTGCTTCATTGTGGAGACGAATGCGCCAGGCTTCGTGGTCGGTGCCGAGGAGAAAAAGCTCGGCATCCGCGGCTCGAATACCGTGGAGCTGCACTTCGAGAACTGCCGGGTGCCAAAGGCAAACCTGCTTGGGAAGGCCGGCGACGGCTTCAAGATTGCTATGCAAACCCTGGACGGCGGTCGGATCGGCATCGCGTCTCAAGCGGTCGGCATCGGACAGGCCTGTCTTGATGCTTCGGTCAAATATGCTCACGAGCGGCAGGCCTTCGGGAAAACCCTGGCGGAGATCGAGGCCATTCAAATTAAGATTGCCGAAATGGCTATGGAAGTACAGGCTTCTCGCCTGCTGACGTTTCATGCGGCCTGGCTGAAGGACCAGGGTGTGCGCTTCTCGAAGGAAGCCGCTATGGCCAAGCTCCATGCTTCTGTAGCTGCTAATCGCGCCGCTGATATGGCTGTACAGATACACGGCGGGTACGGCTACCTGCGTGATTTCCCGGTCGAGCGGCTGTACAGGGACGCCCGCATCACCGAGATATATGAGGGCACGTCCGAGATTCAGCGCCTTGTCATCAGCAGCATGACGCTAAAAGAAGGCCGCCCCGCCACCGAGTAGAGTCAGCAAGAAGAGTTCGCCCAAAAGAAGTGAGGACGAAGAGTAAATGTTACTCCTTTCGTCCTCACTTCTTTTCTCTGGCGCAGGGCGCTTGTTCAGTTGTCATTTCTCTGCTCGACATCGTTACTTGCCGCGCTTGTTCATGGCCTTGCGAGCCTTCTGCCAGAGCCTATAGCTCTTCGCGTCCCTTGCGCGCTGTGCGTTGATATCGTTCGCGATCTGCTCGATCGAAGACATATTGTAATTCACTTTCTTCCTCCTCATTGCTTGTCTTTTTTTCTGCTGTCAACTCTTTCTGACACTATCATCTTAGCGTGAAATGGGTGTCACAGCATCGGAATAAGGAGGTAACAAAGTGCTTCCGGAAGGCTGACTTCCTGGCCTTTCCAGTACACCAATCGATGGTCAGGCGGCCTCAGCCTTTAGATGTATGTCTAATTGTGGCTATGTATTGCCGGTTGATGAGGTTGTAAAGCGGAGGAAAATGCGGACGAGAGGACGCCCGGTCGAGCGCTAACCGTGCGAGATTGGGCCGCTCGCAATGGGCTCAGGGTGCCGACCTTGTCGCATTTCCCGCCGTGGTTTATGCTGGAAGAGGGCCTTACTCTATGCACGCGGCTTGGCCTTGCGTTCATGGCCCCGTCAATCCAGTAGCATCATTTGTAACCAGTCAGCAGGATGCATTGTGCGGAGCAAGGTATGGCTACAAAGTACGACCCCAATCATATTGCGCGATATTACGACGACTACGCCGAGCGTGAGTGGGCGCGGTTCGGACCAGACGCCGGGCCGAGCAACCTGGTCAATTTTCATCTGCACAGGCTTTACTTGCAGCAATACATCCAGCCTGGATCAAGAGTGCTGGAGGCAGGTGCCGGGCCAGGGCGCTTTACAATTGAGCTTGCCAAGCTTGGTGCTGCGGTAACGGTAGGTGATATTTCACCCAGGCAACTTGAGCTCAATAGGGAGCACGTGCGCGACGCCGGTTGCGAGCAAGCAGTTACCGCCTGGAGGCAGTTGGACATCGTGGACCTCTCCGACATTCCGTCCGAGAGCTTTGATGCCGTGGTCTGTTACGGTGGCGTTATCAGTTACGTCCTTGACCGCGCAGAAGAAGCGATTGGCGAGCTATTACGCGTCACGAAAGTAGGAGGCTACCTGTTGATCAGCGTTATGTCGTTGATTGGCTCGACGCGCGCCCTGCTTGGAGGAATACTGTCTGTAATCGAGCAGTTTGGTCTGGAGCCTGTACAGCACGTGCAGACGACAGGCGATCTTTACGGTGAGGTAACACCACGTGGACACCATTGTCATATGTTCAAGTGGTCGGAGCTTGAAGCGCTGCTAAACAGACACTCTTGCCGGATCGTGGCGGCCTCCGCCTCCAACTTCCTGTCGCTGGCCAACGATGAGGCGCTAAGTATCGTTGCCTCCGACCGGGCCAAGTCCCCGATATGGCAAGCTTTCCTCGGTTGGGAAACAGAGTACTGCAAAGAGCCAGGTGCCCTAGATGGAGGCACGCACATCATTGCGGTTGTTCAGCGCACTTAAGAGAGGTCATGCAATTTGCGACTGCCATGCGGGGCTAGTCCGCGAGCTCACGAGTATATCAAGGCAGCGGAGCTAATTGTTATTCCCCTGATTGCTTAGTTGAGACCCAGATGGCAAGGTGACCGGGTGCACGCCCTCACAGCTTTCTCGATTGCGCAGGCTTTGTCGTAGCGAGTGGGCGGTCCTGTAGTGGAAAAGTTGGGGTTGGGGGAAATACGCCTCAGTGCCCGACGAGATCGAAAAGTAATGGCGACACTATAATCAAGGCGAAGAATACGAGAGCAGCGATGCGGTTGAGTACGACGGTTTTCATGGTTGGCTACCCCTTTTGCAGCATGGATAGCGGCCGAACGCCCACTGCCGCTTCTTGATAGCAGCAATAAAGCAAGATCGATACCACATCGCAGGCACGCGCCTCGAAGGACAGATCAGTTTAAAGAAGGAAACAAGTAAAAGAGGGGAAGTTTTGAAAGAAACTCAGTCGGAGCCTAAGCTTTAGAACTATTCGCTGCTGCTAACCTTACCGCACTGATAAGTTGCTTATAGGGAACGCCTTTTTCCAAAAACAAATGTACGCCTGCCCTTTGCGCTTCCGCCCGCTCGTCCGCGTCATTATGGATCGTTAGCGCCACAACCGAACATGCCATTCGACCCTGTGTAATTTCCGCCACCGCATCAAAACTATCGCAACACCGCCGGTCTATATCAATCAATACAACGTCAGGGTGGACTCTCTGCGCCATCTTTACTAGTTCGCAATCGTCCGCTGCTTCTCCGACAACAGTAATGGAAGGGTCCAGTTCAAGCATGGTCTTAAGGCAAGAGCGGAGGGTGGGATGGTCGCCCGCAACCAAGACACGGACGGTCGGTGGGACAAAAGTAGACGCGGGAGATGGCGTCTGGTGTGGCTCGCTCTGGGGCGCAATCTTGACAAATCGTCGCTTGGCGACGTAATCAGGTGTTGAAGCTGGGCGGGCGTTTAAAGTCATTAATAAGCATCCTCAGGAGCATTGATATTTGGCATTAGTGACCTCCGAGATGCCGATTTACTTATATCGGGGCAAGTGCGGTCCATATTCATTTTTATATTAGCACAAAACAACGCGGTTGTCACGGGTATGGAAGCACTAATTTCGCTGCGTCTCTGGGTAGTAGGGGTCCTACATCTCTAGACCTACACGCATTGCAAGAATCGTTCCGGCATCGCCTATGTTTGCGGCTAATCCACTATCTTTTGTCGTAGTGCATAGACCGCGGCCTGGGTGCGATCCGAGAGGTGCAACTTCTGCAAGATGTTGCTAACGTGCGTCTTAACCGTCTTCTCGCTCAACACCAACTCTTCGGAGATGTCCTTGTTACTCTTGCCCTGGGCAATCAAGCGCAACACTTCCAGTTCGCGCTCCGTTAGGTCGTGCTTGGGGGTTGTGGGCTGCGGATTAGTGAACTCCTGCATCAGTTTACGAGCAATTTCGGGGTCTAACTGGGCCTCGCCACGGTGGACCGTTCGTATGGCACGGACCAATTCCGACGGGAGCACATCCTTCATGAGGTAGCCCTGGGCTCCGGCCTTTATCGAGGCAAACACCTTCTCGTCCTCGCTAAACGAGGTGAGCACTATTACTCGCGTGCTGGGCGACGTTGCGGTGATTGCTCGTGTGGCTTCTACACCATCGCTTTGAGGCATAACAAGGTCCATCAGTGCGATGTCCGGCAATGCCTCACGAACCAGTTCGATTGCCTCGTTACCGTTGGCGGCTTCGCCCACCACTTCGATGTCCGGCTGGAGTTCCAGGTAAGTGCGTAGACCCTGGCGCACAATGGCGTGGTCGTCCACTATTATTACCGAGATTTTATTATCGGCGTTCGACGGCGCTGCTGGTGCCATGGGTTCCCTCCAATTGCTAATATCGATCACAGGGCACAGTAACGCTCACAACTGTACCCGGACCCGATGGGTTAGGGCCGATCTCAAAAGTCCCGGCCAACTGTTCCACACGCTCACGCATCGAGGTTAGACCCAGCGTGTTTGGCTTCGTAACGCCCGAAGCAAAGCCAACCCCATTGTCGCGGATTTTCAGGTAGACTATGTCGTCGTGCGTGGTCAGCGATATTGTAACCTCAGTTGCGTGAGCGTGCTTGACAACATTGTTCAGCGCCTCCTGGGCCACACGAAAGAGCGCCTTTTCGATGGTCAGCGGCAACCGGCCCTGACCCTTCATCTCAAGCCGGACGCTTATGCCGTTTCTGTCGCCGATCAACTTTGCGTGCTTCGACAGTACGACAGCCAATCCCTCTTGTTCGAGGTTCGCCGGGCGAAGCTCAAAGATAAGGGTTCGCATCTCTTTGAGGGCAGCGTTAGCCGTTTCGTAGAGCAGGAT
Organism: Chloroflexota bacterium; assembly: GCA_039932335.1. Lineage (GTDB taxonomy): Bacteria > Chloroflexota > Chloroflexia > QHBQ01 > JADMIH01 > JADMIH01. The sequence continues at coordinate 44,504 of JBDTQH010000001.1, read as the reverse complement.
AATCTGCTCGCGCGCTTTCGACGGGTCGATGTCGAAGAAGAGGTTAGCCGCCTCAGCATTGAGCACCATGCTAAATAGTGCCTGTGAAAGGCTGTCGTGTAACTCGCGAGCGAGGCGATTACGCTCTTGCAAGATATCTTGCTCACGCGACCTATCGTAAAGCCGGGCATTTTCGATGGCAATAGCCGCCTGGTTGGCAAAGGCCAGCACGGTGCGTCCGTCTTCTTCGTCGTAGAAGCCGGGCTCATGCTTGTCGAGGGCCAGCGCGCCGATCACCTCGTTCCGGAACTGCAAAGGCACACCTATCCACGAGCGTGTCGGGTCGCCGTCCTCAGCTATATAGCTCGGCTCCACGCCGACATCAGGCAAGACAATCGGTGCTTCGCCTCCCAGCAGCCTGCGCGTAAGCTCGTTCTCGCGGGGGTCGAAACTGTGCCCAACCACCTGCTGGTTCTCCCTGAACCCTTTAGCGGCAATGATTCGGAGGTTGCTATCATACAGAAGCTGGATTGTGGCACGGTCGTATTGGACAACCTCAGCAAGCTGTTCAAGTATGAGTGTCAGCACGTTGTCTATCTGAAGCGTAGACGATATGAGCGCGCTCGACCGGACAAGTGCCGAAACTTCACGCACCCGCCGCTTCAGTTGCATTCTCTGCCGCTCAAGCTGTGACACCTGGTCCTGCAGCCGGGCATTCAGCGCGAGTGAGTAGAGCTTGCTAAATCTGATAACCAGCCAGCGCAGTGCTGAGTCCAGCACCTGGGCCATCGCAAGTGCAGCGTCGTCCTCGGTATCCCACTGGCATTCGCGCCTGATAATGGGTAGCACAGCCTCATCAAGCAGCAAGTGACCTTCGATCACTTCGGATATATCGAAGCCCTGCTCGGCACGCCTGGCACAAATATCCTGAGAGTATTCGATCAGTTCGTCATAGGAGCCTGTTCTAAAGAGCGAGACCAAGGCCGCAACGCACAGGCCGGTGGTTTGCTGGAGTTCGGTCACCGGGCGCTCACGGTAGTGCGACTCTTCCATCCCGTAAAGCAATTTGACCCATGCAGCCACGACCTCATCTCGGTAACCTTCAAGGAGGCCCGCAAGCTGAGTTGATGTAATTGTTCGTCGCGCCGGTGTTGTCTTCATCTTCTGGTAATACCGCGGGGCATTTAGCGGAGAAGTGCCATTGTACTTCTCCGCGACCACGCCAACCTAATGCTTGCCTGGTACTCCAGGCTCCGTCATTGCTACAGGATCGAGTATGCGGTCAAGGTCGTCAGGGGACAGAATACCCATCTCCGCGACGATTTGTCGAATCGGCTTGCCCGTGCGCGCATTCTCCTGCGCCACTTTTGCGGCCGCACTGTATCCGATGTATGCGTTAAGCGCGGTGGCGAGGCCGTTGCTGGTTTCGACGTAGTGCCTCATTCTATCTTCGTTGGCGGTAATGCCTTCAACGCAGTATTCTGCGAACACGTTCATGGCGTTCTTGAGGATATCTATGCTCATGAGCATGTCGAACGCCATCACCGGCATCATAACGTTAAGCTCGAACTGCCCTGCCTGCACTGCCATCGTGATGGTGGTATCGTTTCCGATGACCTGAAAACAGGCCATGTTCAGCATTTCCGCCATTACGGGATTCACCTTGCCCGGCATAATCGAAGACCCTGGCTGTACTGCAGGCAAGTTGATTTCAGCCAACCCCGTCTGGGGCCCCGACGACATCAGGCGTAGGTCGTTGGATATGCGCGTGAGTTCCAGCGCAAGAAGTTTGAGTGCGCTGTGGGCCTCGGACATTGCATACTGCGATTGAGTCATCTCAACAAGATGTTCGGCCGGCCTGAGATCAAGGCCGGTTAGCTCGGATAATTTAGCGACAACGTTCTTCTGATAGCGCGGATCGCTATTGAGGCCGGTGCCCGCTGCCGTTGCACCGATGTTTAGCTCGCGGAGAGCATCGGCTGCCTGCTCAATCTTCCTGCTCATCTTGGCCAGCGTGCGCGCATACGCGGTAAACTCCTGACCCAACCGAATCGGCACGGCATCCTGAAGGTGGGTGCGTCCCGACTTTATCATCTGGTCAAATTCCTTCCCTTTGGCGGCAAAGGCCTTCTGCAGCCTATCGAGGGCAGGATAAAGCTCGCGAAGTTGGAGCAAGGACGCAATTCGCATAGCCGTCGGGAACACGTCGTTTGTTGACTGCGCCATATTGACATGATCGTTAGGGTGAACCGGCTTGTAGTCACCGCGCTTACCGCCCAGGCTTTCGTTTGCCAGGTTGGCCAGCACCTCATTGGTGTTCATGTTGTGGGAGGTACCCGCGCCGGCCTGAATCGGATCCACACGCCACTCATCCAAGTGTTCTCCCGCGAGCACGCGCTCAGCGACTGTGATTATCGCGTCCGCCAGCTTCGGATCAAGCTGATCCAGGTCGCGGTTAGTCTCCGCCGCAGCGCGCTTGACAAAGACCGTAGCGCGCACGAGCGTCGGGTGCGGCAATAGGCCCGTAATCGGGAAGTTGCGAATAGCACGTGCCGTCTGTGCGCCGTAGAGCGCGTCCACCGGAACCTGCACTTCACCAAGAGAATCTTTTTCGACGCGATACGCGCCACTAACACCATCGGTAGTGTTGTTTGCCATTGCTAAATGTTCCTCCGAAGTAGTTTTGAATGCTAGCCCTTATTATATCACAGGGGCAAACGATGAGACGCAGCCACGGTGCTCGTACTTAGCACGAACGTTTTACATTCTCTTTACAATGCCGTCATTTTGCTGTGCTATACTGAAGTTGAGGGTACAGAATGACCGGCAAAACGATACTCGTGGTCGACGACGAGCCGCACATCGTGGAGCTGATAAAGCTCTATCTCACGCGCGAAAACTACAGTGTGGTCGAGGCGGGTAACGGAATAGCGGCCCTTGACCGTTTCGCGGCCTGTGCGCCTGCCCTGATAGTGCTCGACCTGATGCTCCCTGAACTTGACGGCTGGGAAGTTTGCCGTCGCATCCGCCGCAGCAGTGACGTGCCCATTATTATGCTGACTGCACGCACGGATGACGTTGATAAGATCGTTGGCCTTGAGATGGGCGCCGACGATTATCTCGCCAAGCCGTTCAATCCGCGCGAGCTTGTCGCCCGCATCAAAGCCGTTCTGCGCCGAGCCGCAGTGGGCGAGCCGCCCAGCGCAACGGCTCGCCCACCGTTGGACTTGGGCAATACCAGCATCGACCAGGACCGGCATGAGGTGACAGTGGCGGGGCATCCGGTGGAACTACGCATGAAAGAGTTCGACCTGCTTCTGACATTTGCCGGTCATCTCGGTCTGGTGCTGGAGCGCGATAAGTTGCTCAATCTTGCCTGGGGATATGAGTACTTTGGTGACACGCGCACGGTTGACGTCCATGTCGCACACCTTCGCGACCGCCTGCAAGGGTCAAGCATCAATATTCAGACCGTTCGCGGCATCGGATACAAAGCGGTGCTCTGTTGATGATGTTGTTTTGGGCTTCGACGACCGGAAATGTTTAGCACGCTCCGCGCCAAATTGATCTTCTCCTATACGGCGGTTGCCCTGCTTTGCCTGGTGCTTGCGGTGTTTGGCACGCTTGCGTTCGCGCGCGATTATGTCCAACGCAGTGGATTCAAGACGCTTGAAGAGAAGCGTGCCCTGGCCGCGCCGTTGCTCAAGGTGGCACTGAGCAGCGCCAACAGGGCGCCGGGGCCGGGCCGACGCCTGCTCCTGGAAGGCGTGCAGGACGCAATTCGCGCATCGTCACTGCGAGTCATCCTTCTAGATTCCTCCACGCTAACCGTAGTAGAAGACACCTCGACGACGTACGACTCTGTAAGCCAGCACTTTGATTTTGGCATAAATCAGACAGAGTTGCAGCAACAGTTCTCAAGCGGTGCAGGCATCCAGGGGACGTACCGTTTGCAGGGTGAGCCGGAGCGTGTGCAATATCTCGCCCAACGTATCAGGCTGCTTCGGCTGCCGTCCGCACTCGGTGGCTCCGCAGCACCCGGCAACGGTACGGGCGCGGCTGACAATGGGCCGCTACTGCCATATATTATCGTCTACGCACAACCTGAGACGAGGCTTCTTGGTGGTGTGTTGGGCGACCTGCGAGATGGGTTGCTGCCTGCGTTTGCTCTAGCCATTCTTGTGTCTCTGCTCGTTGCATTCGTGCTTGCGCGTTCGATTTCAGATCCGCTGGCGCGGCTCGCTGAGGCTGCGGCAGCCATGGCGCGAGGTGACTACTCTCAACGCATTCCAGTCACGCGACGAGACGAACTGGGCGCACTGACGAGCAGATTCAATGAGATGGCCGCAGAAGTAGACCGTGCTCACAAGATGCAGCGCGACTTCGTAGCGAATATATCACATGATCTCAAGACACCCCTCACTTCTGTGCAAGGCTTCTCTCAGGCTATGCTCGACAGGGCACTTCAAGACCGGAAATCATACGAACACGCCGCGGGCATCATAAACACAGAAGCACAACGAATGTCGCGCCTCGTTAGCGATTTGCTTGACCTCTCTCGCCTGGAAAACGGTCTTAGTACGCTTGAACTGCGGCCGCTGGAACCCGGACAGCTAATTTCGCAGGTGGCTCTCGCAATGCAACCGCAAGCAGACGTGGCGGGCGTACAATTGGTTGTCAGGCTTGCAGCCCCGGCCATGAGTGTGATGGCCGACGTCGACCGGCTCAAGCAGGCATTCGGCAATCTGATCGACAATGCGCTCAAGCATACACCAGTGGGGGGCACGGTCACAATTGATGTTGAAGACATACCTGATGCCGTCAGGATAACAGTCACTGACACTGGACAGGGGATCCCTGAAAGCGAACTATCCAGAGTGCTGGAACGATTTTACCAGGTGGACAAATCTCGCAGCACAGGTGGCGGACGCAGCCTGGGTCTTGGCCTCGCCATTGCGCGGGAAATCATAAACGCACATCGCGGCAGCATCGAAATCAGGAGCCAGGTCGGTCAGGGGACCAGTGTCGCAGTCACGTTTCCCGCTGTCGAGCGCAGTCAAGGCGGTAATCACCCCACGCGCAAGCGCCTGCTGGGCAACAACAAGACAACAGTGTCGCTTACTCCCATGGTCTCTCAGGGCAACGGCACGCACAACCAGGTGCTCCCGACAGTGCCGGGGGTTGAAGAGAAGAAGCCGCCCGAATAGCTTAGGACTCAGCGGCAGTCATAGGCATAAGAAAGGCAGGGCTACGATTTCTCGCGGCCCTGCTCCATTTGTATTAGTTGACAGACTCAATAACTAGCCTGCAACGATACCACTATGCGCCCGTTGCCTCATCCTTAGGCGGCACGGGCCTTGATGTACCGTCGATTACCGGACCTGACAACGCCGCCTCAAGTGAACCGTGCACGCCGTTACTGCCGTTCGTGCCGGTCGTTGCGCCATCAAGCCCCGCGACCTTGCCCATAAGGTCACCAACCTTAACACCTGTGAGCGTCTCGAAGAGTTCAGGAACCTGCGCGATCATGCGGGCGATATCGCCTGTAATCTGGCTCGCGCCTGCGCCACGACCGTCATTCGGGCCAGTCGATACTATTGTGATCTTATCAACATTGCTGAGCGGCTGAGCCATGGCCCTCGCCACCTCAGGCAAGCCTGTAATGAGCTTATCCAGAACAGCAGCCTGATTGTATTCGAGGAACGCCCCGGCTCGCAGGTGCATTGCATCGGCTTCTGCCTGGCCCTTCGCTCGGATAACTTCGGCTTCCGCAAGGCCGATCGCACGCTGGGCGTCGGCTTGTCCAATACCTTCCACCCTCGAAGCTTCAGCCGCGCCTTGCGCTTCCAACGATCTCCGCTGCTTCTCAGCCTCGGCAAGCGTCTCGATGCGCTGCCGCTCGACCTCCGCAGGCTTCAGCACTGTAGCAACCAGCTCGCGCTCGCGCCGCAGAATTTCAGCGTCCTGCACCTTGATTTGCTCTTCACGCTGTATGCGCTCGATGCGGACCTGCTCGGCGATAACTTGCTGCTGCATGATGTTGGCCTGGATATCGTATGACTTGTCCGCGCTGGCTTGCTGCTTGCGCACCAGTGCCATATAGTCAGCCCTCTTCATCTCCAAGTCGCGCTGTGCCTCAGCCTGCTTTGCGGCAGAAGCCGTCTCAGCGATAACCCGCTCCTGGTCGGCTGCGGCCTGAGCAATTGCAGACTCTCGCATTGCCTGTGCCCGCTTGATGGCCGTATCACGATCCGCCTCGGCTGTCGCGATGTCGGCCTGCCTGCGAATAAGGGCGATATCAGGCCTACCCATGTTCGCGATATACTCGTTATTGTCGCGGACTTCCTTGATCGTGAACGACACGATCTCAAGTCCCATTTTGTCCATATCGTCTGCTGAGGTGGCGCGCATTCTGTCCGCGACCATCTCCGGCTGCTTTACGATTTCTTCCACCGTTAGCTGGCCCACGATACCGCGCAAGTGGCCTTCCATCACGAGCCGAATCAAGTTCTCGCGGTCGACAGAGTTCTTCGTGAGCAACTGCTCCGCTGCTGTGCGGATCGACTGCGGATCGCTCTTGATCTTTATCTGAGCAACTGCCTCGACATTGACCGCAACGCCCTGCTTTGTATAGAGATCCTGGGTTGGAGCCACATCGAACGACATAAGTTCCAGTGAAAGGATCTTGGAGTTTTGAAGCAGCGGCAGAACCACGGTGCCGCCACCTTTGATTACCTTTGGTGTGCCGCCTGTACCCATGCCATAGATGATGAGCGCCTCGTTAGGACCGACCTTACGGACGAGGGAGACTATCCATGCCATACCCATCAGAATTACGAATACCAGCGCAACCACGATTATTAGTTCGAAACCCATCGCATTCTCCTTTAAGCTTTAGAACCCCGACGCTTGACGGCGGACGGTAGACGTTGACCGCCTTTACTCCGTACTTCACGCACTACGTCTGGCGCATTACGCATTTACCGCCTGGATGTTTGCCTATCGCTCCTCACGCTCCCTTCGTCCAGCGTTTCCACGCTCGGGCTCTGGAGGAGATCCGGCTCATCCGGAGGCTCCAAAGCATCCAATTCTAGCTCGCCGTCGCTTATCTTTGCGCGCAAATCGGCCACGTCGAGCACATAGGCGAGGCCGCGCTCATAGCGCATGATGATGACCTCTGCCCCCTTGGGAATAGCATCCGAGTCCTCACTCTTCGCCCCTGCGGTAAAGCGCGTTCCCCGCTTACTATAGACAATTTCGCCAACGCCCCCGGCCCTGATTGAGCTCACGACACGAGCGGTCGTTCCCGGGAGGCTGAACTCTGCCTGGCTGAGTGGTTTGGACATCATAGGCCAGAGCACACGCGCAAGCAGAAGGAACATGATTGTGCCACCGGTCAATCCACTAATAATCGCAAGCGGAGCCACTATGTAACCATTCCAGCCGAGCGACTGCCTCAAAATGAAGCCCACGCCACCAAACCACGTCAGGAAGGCCATTATGGTAGGAATATTGAGCACTCCCGGCCCACCCGTGCCCGCATGTTGGCTACCGTGCTCGCCACCGTGTTCGCCACCGTGCCCACCCAGGTCGATATGAATGTCATGCGAGCCGGGCAGGTCGATGTGGATGTCGTGACCGCCTACGTGGCCTGCATGTCCACCGTCAGCGCCGCCACCTACGAATCCAAGCACTAACGAGGCTATAGTAAAAATAAGCCCGAACAGGAAAACAAACAGAAATAGGTTCGCCAGCCAGTCTGGACCGAACATCGCAGACTCCTTTCCAAAGCCTAACGCACCGGCCAATTGTGTCGACGCAGGTCTACGAATAGTTACCTCTCGTCATGTAATTATATACGCAAGATGCGTAGGAATGTTGCAGGCAGAATAAAGGGCGAAAGATAACAGCACCAGGCAGTGCCGCCAACTTTCGCCCTAACAGGTAGTCGCTACGTCTAGAAGAGGCCCGGCACGTTCAGCCCGCCTGTGACCGCGCTCATTTTCTGCTGCGCAAGTTCCTGGGCTTTCTCAAGCGCCTGGTTAAATGCCGTGAGCACCATGTCTTCCAGCGTCTCCACGTCTGCGGGGTCAATCGCATCGGGGTCAATTTTTACAGCGACAACTTCATGATGCCCCGTCATCTCAACGGTGACTGCACCTCCGCCCGCGCTGGCGGTGACAGTTTCGTTGGCCAGATCCTCCTGTGCCTTGGTCATCTTTTTCTGCATATCCTCAAGCTGCTTCATCATTCGCCTGTCCATCGTGGTTGGTCTCCTTTATGGTCGGTAGGTCAATCGGTGCTTCAGGTTGCCGGTATCTTACTGGTCCTCGAACTTTTCGATTCCAAATATGTTCATCGCAGCCCGCCCGCGCGGTGTCTCGTGTGGGGCGGGCGCTTTCGGACCGCTCCGTTGTCCGGTCTTAGCTTGTACAGGTCCATCACTGCCGGGCTCCTTGCCCTCGTCTTCAAACATTATCGCATCCAGCACAAATGGGCTGCCCAGCACGCGGGTCAATGCAGCCTCGATAATGCCCCGATGCGGCTCGTTTCGACTGCGATTCGCGTGGATTGGATAGCGAAAGCTAATCGTCACGATTTTACCGTCGATTTTGTAAGGACGTACCTGTCCAGGGTCGCGGAAGACGGCCGCAACGTTCTTGCTCCGTGCATTTATCTGGTCAATGACGCGCGGCCACAAAGTCCTCAGGCGCGACAGGTCGTCGCCACCCTCTAAGGTATTACCTTCCTCATTGCTCCCATTTTCCCATCCGTCACCGTCCGGAGTATCACTGCTTGCGGATTGCGGCTGCACGTCCAGGTTGATCTCGGCTGAAATGGGGGTTTGAGATGCAGTTGCGGGAGCGATCATATCGCCCAGGTCAGCGTGTATGGGAGGAGGCAGAGGCTCGCGCACTTCCGGGGCGGACCGCGAATCATGGCGTGGTAGCGGACGCTGCGGCTGCTGATGGGCGGGTGGCTGCGGAGCGCGATAATTCGGTTCAGGTACAACAGGGGCGGCAACCGAAGCAGCAGCCGCGGGACCAGTCAGGGCCTCAACCAGAGCCATCTCAAGAGGGAGCTGCCGGTAGTTTGTCGTGCGAAGATTGCTGTCGGCTTCAGCGAATGCCTTTATCCAGCGCAATAGCTCCGGGATAGTGACGTTAGCAGCCTGACTATTGAGGCGCTGCCTGATTTCCTCTGTGACATCAATCAGGCCCGATTCGCCCTGCACAGCGCCTGACTTCACGAGCATCAAGCTGTGCAGGTGCTCAACAATCTGGCGATTGAGCTGGCGTATGTCCAGCCCATCCTCGGCCACGGAGCTAATAAGACGCAACCCGGCAGCAAGGTCGGCGGCCACCATGCAATCGACAAAGTCGGCCACTTTTTCCGAGCCTGACGCACCGAGCATATCCTGCACATCTGCTAGCTTGATCTCGCCTTCTGAGAAGACCCGAAGTTGGTCCATCAGCGATAGTGCGTCACGCAGCGAGCCTGTGGCCTGCCGGGCTACCAATTCGAGCGCAGCATCTTCTGCCTGTATAGCTTCCTGCTCGCAAATCCAGCGAAGGCGTGCCACCATCGCACTCAGCGGTACGCGCCTGAAATCGAAACGCTGGCAGCGAGAGGCTACGGTGGCCGGAACTTTGTGCACTTCGGTGGTCGCAAGAATGAATGCGACCTGTGGGGGCGGCTCTTCGAGGGTCTTGAGCAGCGCGTTGAAAGCCGACACGCTCAGCATGTGCACTTCGTCTATGATATAGAACTTGGTATGCCAGATTGAAGGCGAGAACTGTGCTCGCTCGATGACCTCACGGATGTTATCAACGCCTGTGTTTGAGGCGGCATCGATCTCGATGAGGTCGGTTGCAATCTCGCGTCCCGCTGCCAGACAGTTACTGCACTCGTTGCAAGGTTTTTCGCCGGTCGTCGCGAGACAGTTTGCTGCCCTCGCCAGCAAGCGGGCCGCACTCGTCTTGCCGACACCTCGCGGACCTGTGAAGAGATAGGCATGGCCGATCCTGCCTGTGGCGATCGCATTTTTCAGCGTCTTCACCACCGGCTCCTGGCCAACTAATTCCTCAAAAGTCTGGGAACGATATTTTCTGTACAGGGAAACGGATGCTGCCATTTAGCTCGCAGGCGCGGCGTGATATAGGAAGTGGGCCGCACGCTTATTATACCGCAATGGAAAGAGCGGGGCAAAGATTTCCGCCGTCAAAACAAGAAGGACGATGGCCCTGAGACCACCGTCCTTCCAATCACAGTTGATCCGTTCAGCCCGCCGTCACCGCGTTCGGCTCGACGTAGCCGCGGCCTGCCTCTTCTTCCTCTTCGACGTTGGAAGTGCGGGCACCACGGTTCAGCGGGCGCGTTGTGTAATACTTCGCCTCAGGGTGGTGCAGCACAATGGCGGCTGTGGACTGCTCAGGTACAAGCACGAATCCATCGGTTAGTCGGACGCCAATTGCGCGGTCTGATGGAAGCACTTCGAGTAGTTTTACCTGCTCTGAAGGGTCAGGGCACGCCGGGTATCCCCACGAGTAGCGCCTACCCTGTCCGTCAGGTATGGCCAATTCGCGTCGTATCAGGTGGTGCGTCCACTCAGCCAGGGCCTCGGCCAGCGACACGCTCAAGCCATAAACATAGTAGCCCTCTGCGTAGTCGCCTGCTTTCTGATACTGGTCCTGTATCTCCGATGCGCGATCACCCATCGTAACTACTTGCAGCGGCACGACATCATACCTGCCCGATTCCACCGACGCAAAATAGTCTGCAAGGCAGAGGTGTTCGCGGTCGGGCTGGCGCGGGAAAGTAAAGCGAACTTTCGGCTTGGGGTTACCGGACTTCGGTCGCGCGGGCGTTCCCTCGAAATCATTGGGATCGAACACAAGCAGCTCGTTCCCTTCCGACTGCGCGGGATAGTAGCCGTACACCGCTTTGGGCGTCAAGATCTGATGGCGGCGCAGTTCCTGCTGCATCCGTTTCATGCGCGGCAGAAGCTCTGTCTCAACGGCTCGCTCATATTCCGCGCCATGCAGCTTGTGCGCTCCCCAGGAGAGGCGGAACAGTGATTTGAGGTCCAGGCAGTCGAATATTTCATCTAGCGGGATATGTCGCTGATCCAGCACCTTATAACCCCAGAATGGTGGGGCCGGTATGGGCGCGTTGGGATCGACATTGGAGCGCGTCACTGCTGAGACAGGCTCGGTTACCGGCTCTGGATTCGCCTCTTTGTCCCGTATTAGCCGTGCCTCGCGGTGCCGCTTCGCAACGAAGTCAGCACGCTTTGCATCGTCAGTGAGAAGCTCGATAGTGTCAAGCCCCTCAAAGGCGTCGCGGCAATAGTAAACGCCCGGTTCATATCGCCTGTCACCGTCAGTAAATCCGATACGTGCGCCGAAGGGCCTGTTGATGGCCGCGCCGCCCACGAGGACCGGGAAGTCGAGACCGCGCTTCTCCAGTTCTTGCACGCAGAGCGGCATCTGCTTCGAGGTCGAAACAAGTAGCGCGCTTAGTCCGATAGCGGTAGCGTCCACCTCGACAGCCTTATCCAGGATGACATTCAGCGGAACCTGCTTGCCAAGATCGTAGACGGTGTAACCGTTGTTGGTCAGGATTGTGTTAACCAGGCTCTTGCCTATGTCATGCACGTCACCAAAGACGGTCGCCAGCACAACACGTCCCTTTGTGTAGCCTTCCTTTTTCTCGAAGAACTGCTCCAGGTGGGCGACGGCTTTCTTCATAACCTCGGCAGACTGAAGCACAAACGGCAGAATTAGCTCACCTGCGCCAAATTTGTCGCCCACATCTTTCATGGCCGGAAGCAGCACATCGTTCAAGACCTTTACAGGGTCCTGCCTTTCCAACGCCTGGTCAAGCAGAGCTTCGATGCCCTCTTTCTTGCGGTGCAGGATCTGGTAGTGAATTACTTCCTCAACTGTCATTCCGGCGGTTGCATCTTCCGCCGCAACCTTGTCGTCCGGATTCCTCTTGTTTACCTCAAAGTAGGCGATATACTCCGGCAGGGCGTTTGGCTCATTGTTCAGTAGGTTATCAGCAAGTCTGCGCTCTTCGGGTGCAATTTCGGCATAAGGGGTAATGTGGGCCGGATTGACGATTGCCAGGTCCAGACCTGCCTGTACGGCGTGATGCAGGAATACTGAGTTGAGTACTGCTCGTGGATAAGGATCTATGCCAAACGACACATTACTCACACCGAGCACCGTCAAAGCGCCCGGTAGTTCCGATTTCACCCGCCGAATGCCTTCAAGCGTTTCAATGGCCGACCTGTTCAGGTCTTCTTGCCCGGTCGTCACAGGGAATGTGAGCACGTCGAATATCAACGCGCTTGGTTCAAGTCCGTACTCGCCCGTTGCGATATCGAAGATGCGCTTACAAATCTCCACTTTGCGGTCAGCCGTGTGCGCCATGCCTATCTCGTCAATAGAGAGAGCAACGACTGCGGCGCCATGCTCAACAACAAGTGGGAGCACGGCTTCAATCCTTTCTCGCCCGCGCTCCATGTTAATGGAGTTTATTATGGCCCGGCCAGGGTAGACTTCCAGCGCCGATTGTATAGATGAGGCTTCGGTGCTGTCGATCATAAGCGGGGCTTCGACGCTCATGCTCAGCTTTTTCACGAGCTTGCGCATCTGCGAGTCTTCGTCCGCCCGCTCGGTGAGAGCAACCTGCACGTCGAGGAGATGAGCACCGCCATCAACCTGTTCACGGCCGACCTGCGAGATCGCGTCGTAGTCATCGGCAAGCAACAAACGCTTTACCTTGCGCGAGCCTTGCGCGTTCACACGCTCGCCAACGATCAGGGGAGCAGGCTCCTGCTGAAGGACAGTAGCCCGAATACTGCCGGATACCCTCGGCACGAAATAACTAGGGCGATTTCGCTGTGCGCGATTAGCGCCGACCGCTTCAACCAGCGCACGAATATGGTCAGGCCCGGTACCGCAACAGCCGCCGACTACGCTAACGCCAAACTCTGTAACGAACTCATAAAGTGCCTCGGCCATGGGATCAGGCTCAAGTGGATAGACAGCCTGTCCGCCAACATTAATCGGCAGACCCGCGTTCGGGATGCAGGATACCCACCGGGCGGCGTTCTCACCCAGGAAACGGATTGGCTCTCGCATATGCTCCGGCCCTGTCGAACAGTTCAGGCCGATTATCTGCACCAGAAGATAGTGAAGCGTGGTGAGCGCGGCGACAATATCTGTGCCCAGGAGCATACGCCCGGAGGTATCAAGCGTCACCTGAGCCTGTATTGGCACCCACTTGCCGCTTTCGCGAAAATACTCGTTGGCTCCCGCAATCGCGGCCTTCAACTCAAGGATGTCCTGCACCGTCTCTATAACGAGCAGGTCAACGCCGCCTTCCACGAGAGGCTGTGCCTGCTCTTTGTAGATGGCTTTCAGCTGTTGGTATGTAATATTGGATAGCGTTGGGTCATCAGCAGACGGGAGAAATCCGGTCGGGCCCATCGAGCCTGCCACGTACTTCGGGCGTGCGTCGCTCGAATAGTTGTCAGCGACCTTGCGTGCCAGTTGCGCCGCAGTAAAGTTCTGGTGATAAACCTCGTCAGGAATGCCGTACTCACCAAGCTTTGGGCGCGTGCTGCCAAATGTGGAGGTCTCCAGGACGTCTGCGCCTGCCTCCATAAATGAGGCGTGAATCTCCTCAATTACACGCGGGTTAGTGACACAGAGGTAGTCGTTGCACCCCTCAAACTGTGCCCCGCCGAATTCTTCCGGTGTAAGATTGTATCTTTGCACGGAAGTTCCCATCGCGCCGTCAAAGATCAACACACGCTCTTGTAAACTCTCCAAATATGTCTTCTTACTCATGGCACCCCCTCATGCGAACTATGGAACGTGAGTACGGACCCGCCGGACCCACCGGCTCATGCGTACCCCAATCCTTGCTTGATAAGCAGAACTCGGTTCCTTCTGCTTATCCATTCCAAAGTACCGAAAAACCCAATAAAAAAAGCCTCTCCACGAGAGGCAGTTATTTGCCGGATCGGCCAAATCCTTCCCCATGGGGCTGGGTGGGGCACCGCGCTATCGCCGGTTGCCGGGCAGGTCATTGAGCCAGTTCTCTCGCTGCCACTCTAGATTTTCTTCAATTGTGCAACCAGTTTACGACACAAGCATGTGTGCTGTCAAGGCGGACGTAGAGCGTAGTTGTCAGTTGTCGGTTGTCGGTTGTCGGTATTATGGCGGTCTGCAGTCGGCGGTTGGCGGTCGGCGGTTGGCGGTTGGCGGTAATACCCACTACTTTACGTTTTACGTTTTACGTTTTGCTATACCTATCAATGCCAACCTGTCAAGATTTCCTCGCGGCGGAAGAGGCGCACTGCTACTATCAGCAAAATCGCGTCAAGTAGTGCGACACCGAATGCGATGCTCAAGACGAATGGCGTGCTCAGGCGTACAGCACCCGATATCTGAGCCACGAGCAGCCCGATGACAGGCAAAATAAGGAGCGATCCAAGCTGCTGTGCGCTGTTGGGGTCTTTTACCCGCGAGGAGATTATGATACCCAGTCCGACCGCGAGCAGAGTAAACAAGGGCGCAAGCAATACGATGGCAAATATCCAGGTCGGACTCAGCAGTAGCTTGTTATAGACGGTATCACTGGTGAATATGCGCGCCACTGCCAGGAAGACCGCAAAGCCCCACCAGGTAGATAGTACGCCAGGCAGCGCTGCCGATAGTGCTTTCGCAAGCAACAGTTCCCACGTCTTAATCGGCGTCGCCAGCAAAGGTTCGAGCGACCGTTGCTGCTTCTCGCCCACGATCGAGTAGCTTGCGATAGTTATCGGTACCACGAGAGGGATAATCTGAAATAGCACAAGGAAAGGGCTTAGTAGAGACGCACGCAGCCGGTCCGCTCCTTGAAGAAAGACATCCTCAATACCGGGCACTGTTTGGAGCAGCCCGCCGGCGGTTTTATTAATGGCCTCGTGGCTAAGGTCAACTACACTGGAAAGTACGACAACCGAAACAGCCAGCGCCACCAGCAAGAAGGTTGGAATTACTGTTGTATAAACGACGACCCGATTGCGGATAAGCTGAGCCCATTCGTTTTCCATAACAGCAAGCACATGGCGATTTAATAGTACAAACCTCTTCATCGACCCACCGGAGCGACTTCTTGCAGTGCCAGTGACTCATCAGCCTGATCCTGTCGGGCAATCAGGTCGAGGTAGGCTCGTTCCAACGTATGCTCAACTTCTGCCACCTTCAGAATATCGGCCCCGTGCTGTACAAGCGTTCGAACCACGCGGGGCGTAACCTCATCTGGATCAAGCAGGGAGACAAGCAGGTGGTCGCCCGACACCGCGACATCACCGACGCCCTTGATGGGCGAAATAAGGAGAGCGAGATCGTTCATCGTGCGACCAAGCATTGCATCGAACAGGGCACTATCGCCCATCTCAGGCAGCGCATTTGCGACCCTGATTTCCACCTGACGTCCATAGAGGGATCTCTGCAATTCGCGCGGCGTACCGACACGAAGCGCGGTCCGCTTGATGATTGCCACACGATCACAGAGTAACTGCGCTTCAGTGAGATTGTGAGTACAGAGGATAATCGTTCGGCCTTCGTCCTGAAGCGCAGCTATGGAGTCGCGTACTAACTTCGCCCCCTCCGGGTCAAGAGCAGAGGTCGGCTCGTCCAGGATAAGGGCAGGAGGCTCATGCAGTAGAGAGCGCGCCAGGCTAAGCTTCTGCATCATTCCACGTGAAAACGTCCCAGCAGCGTCCTCTCGACGGTCCCACAAATCAAACAGACGCAAGTAACGCTCTATCTGGGACTTAGCAAAGGAAGGCTTGAGGTCATACAGCTTTGCGTAATACTCCAGGTTGCGCCGCGCCGACAGGTTCTCGTACAGCCCAGCAGGCTCCGACAGAATGCCTAAGCTGTGGCGCACGTCGTCCGGCTGCTTAACCACATCAAAACCACAAACTGTGGCCGAGCCTACAGTAGGCGCGATCAGGCTCGCCAGCATGCGCATGGTGGTCGTCTTGCCTGCTCCATTCGGCCCAAGGAGCCCGAAGACTTCCCCACTTTTCACCTGAAGGTTCAAGTCGCGAACCGCCCAGCGGTCACCGAACTTACGCCCCAGCCCTTCAGCAGTGATCGAATACAAGCGTGTAGCTCCGTTCTTGATGATTGCGGTTGCGTTGGACACTTCATCTTATCAAGGTCGTGACGCATAGTCAACGCGCGAAAGTGTTATTTGCGCGTCCAAGAGGATAGCCAGTTTCGTAAGTTGGAGATACTACTTACGGTCAAAGCTCCCCCGAGTTGCAGGGTGGGCTGAAGCCCACCTGAAAACGCAGTGCTCTTTGTGGCAGTCGTGACGCCCGACATATTTCCCTGAGCGCTACGATATGTTATAATTACGCCTAATATGAGGCAATCACCATATGGCGACTGCCCAATCTTAGCGTGGGAGAGTATATTGGTTATCCTTCGTAGGAGTGGTAGCCCCAGGCAGGGCAGCCGCGTCTTATTTGCGTCTATTTTTCTCCTTGTACTCGCCTGCCTGCCTCTGAGTAGACCGGCCACGCCTACCCACGCTCAGGCAGAGGGCAGACTCTATCCTGAAACGGGATATACCCTTGCATCCGAATTTGTCGCCTTCTATGATAAGCATGGTGGTGTCCCCCTCTTTGGATACCCGGTGACCGAGGCACGTACCGAAAACGGTTACCTCGTCCAGTGGACCGAGCGCCAGCGCCTGGAATGGCACCCCGAAAATGCGGGCACCGATTTCGAAGTCCTGCTTGGCCTGCTGGGGCGAGAGCTTACACACGGACTTGATGGCCCGCGATTCCAGGCAGCCGAATTGATGGGGGCGGCCGCAGCAGGTCTTACTTCTACAACTGATCCGGAAGGGCATTTGTTCCCGGAAACAGGCCAAATTGTCGACGAACCGTTCTACAGCTACTGGCTCGAACATGGTGGGTTAGCTGTGTTCGGTTATCCCATTTCGGTGCTCTATTCCTCGAACGGCTTACAGACCCAGTGGTTCGAGCGCGCCCGCTTTGAAATCCACCCCGAGAACCCGCCGGAAACGCGCGTTCTCCTGGGTCACCTGGGTTATGAAGCCCTCAAGGAGAGAGAAGTAACGCAATACAAGTTTGAGGTCTTCGGCAACGTCGCCCCGGAATCGAAACTTGAAATCGGCCTTTCGCAGGGTGGCGAGTCGGACGATCCGGGGTTCTTCGACAATATCAAGGACACAGGCGCAGCGCTTGGTCCTGGTCTTGTGCGCCTCGACAACATATATAACTTCTACGACATAGTTGGCCGCGCTGCCGACGGCACGATCACTTACAACTGGAGCCACTTCGATAGGGTGTTGGATGGCGTTACAGCCATGGGCAAAGAGCCGCTCATCTGCCTATCATATATGCCTGAGGTTATGTCGGTTAACGGAGCGAGCCGCGTCAAACCACCGCTGAAATATGACGAGTGGTCAGCCCTGGTAAAAGCGACGGTGACGCACGTCAACATCGACCGCAAGCTGGGCGTTCGCTACTGGGAAGTGTGGAACGAGCCGGACCAATGGAGTTTCTGGCAGGCACCCTTCCCCGAATATCTCAAGCTTTACGACATTACGGTAGAAGCCGCACTCGCAGCCGACCCGACTGTAAAACTCGGTGGTCCGTCCGTTGCGCATTTCTCAACCGATCATCTCGGTGAGTTTCTTGAGCACGAGCAGTGGCAGGGCGTGAAGGGCCGCGTCGACTTTATCTCCTGGCACTCCTACGGCCACTCTCCAGATGAGATCGCCGCAAACATTCGCACGATGCGCAAGATCCTCGAAAGATTTCCACAGTTCAGCCCCGAGATCTTCATTACGGAGTTCAATGTCCTCCAGGGCGGCGCGGGCGACACAAGCGCAGGCGGCTATACCGACACCGCTGAAGGTGCGATTGCCTTTCTCTCCTCCATCGAAAGCATGCAGCGCGAGAGGCTCGACCGTGCCTTTCTTTTCGAGCTTAAGGACGGTCAGGGTCCGAAATCATACTGGGGACGCTGGGGCATACTCACGAACGATGGCCTACCAAAACCGATCTACTATGCTCTGAAAGCCTACCAGAACAGACCGCCCGGCATGCTTCCTGTCGCGCTACGGTCCGGCCCCACTGATGGCTCGCTTGGTATGCTGGCCTACGGTGGACCCACAAACTCGACCATCATGCTCTGGTACACAGGCAGCGACGACGCGCGCATCAAGATCGTTCTGCCGCAGACCTTCCAGGACACGGACTTCGATATCGCTCTCTTCGACAAAAAGAATAACAATCCCGCAGCAACGGGCGATTCTATCCTGAACCTTATGGGGCCGCGCAACGCGAGAGACATTCTTCTTGATCTGACGCCCAATTCGCTCGTTATCATGACATCGAGGTAAGCCTTGTGATGAAGGCATTGAGCGACAAGCGCGTTCCCCTGGCCTGGCTGCTACTAGCGGCTATTGTCAGCGGCTCGCTTGTCATCATCGCAAAAGTTGCCTGGCTGGGCACTTCACCTCCGGCACGCGTCTTCATTTCAAGTTCAGACCAGGTGGATGGCCCCTCTGCAACACGTACCCCTTTCGGCGGAGAAGCAGTCACGCAAGCCACGCCTCGTCGAACGGTAACCCCCGAGACGACCACAGAACAAGTGGTGGCACTCAGCAGTGATGTGACGCCTGCGGCTGATTCAGTGACGGCAAAGTCCTCGCAACCCAGCGCGACCGCAACAGCCGTTACGATTGCCGTCTACATAAGCGGGGCCGTGCTCAACCCTGGGGTCTATTATCTCCCTGCGGGATCGCGAGTCGATACCGCAATTGCGGCCGCCGGAGGTGCCTTAGCTGAAGCGGATCTTGAGCAGATTAATCTGGCACAACGGCTTGAAGATGAACAGCACATAGTCGTTGCGCGTAAAGGCGAAGTACTGCCCACATCTATTATGCCCGCAAATCCGACTGCCCCGCTCCGAAGCCCGACGACAGCCTCGCAGCCGGCACCATTGAGCAAGATAGATCTGAACCATGCTACAGCGGCTGAACTAGAGATGCTTCCAGGCATAGGACCGGCTTTAGCAGCACGCATCATCACAGAGCGCGAAACGAACGGTCCCTATACGACAGTGGACGACCTGGCTCGAGTAACGGGCATCAAGGAGGCCATAATCAACAAGCTGCGTGAGTTTGCAACCGTTCTTCCATAGTGCTCGCGTTGCAACACCTTGCTCAATCGCCGCGTATAGATAGTAGTTGCAGAATGACAGCGACGAGTAGGTCACATCTGTGATAAAATATGTAAGCGTCATATAGATTGGGAACGTGGGAATCTGAGTGCAGATATTGTCCGACGTTCCGCAGTAACAAATAATAGGAGCCAACCTGTGTCAATCTTAACACGTATTTCAACACTGCTAGCAGCCAACATCAACGCGATGATCGATGCTGCCGAAGACCCGGAGAAGATGGTCAACGAGTATCTCCGTCAGATGCGCGCCGAGTTGTCGGAAGCGCGGGCCGCGACAGCCATGGCGATGGCCGATGAAACAAGGCTTCGTTCTCTCTACGAGCAAAACAAGAGCCAGGCCGACGACTGGCAGGGCAAAGCTGAGCTAGCAGTGCAGCGCGATGATGATGAGCTTGCGAAAGAGGCGCTTACTCGCCGCTCAACTGCTCAAAAGCTCGTCGATGGCTACTATTCTCAGTGGGATGCCCAGCACGACCAGGTTGGTGAGCTACGCGAAGCTCTTGCCAAGCTGGAAGCGAAAATCAATGAGGCGGACGCCAAGCGTGAGCTAATTATCGCGAAGCAGCGCCGCGCTGCGACCCAGGAAGCCATCAACTCTGCGCTAACATCAGTCCAGGGACAGACTGCCGACGAGAGCATGACCAAAATGGAGCAAGTGGTGGACGACCGCCTTGCCAAAGCCCAGGCCATGTCTGAGCTTGCAAGTCAGGATCTCGACAGTCGTTTCTCGGACATGGAGACAGAAGCCCAGGTAAGCAGTGATCTTGCGGACCTCAAGAAGAAATTCGGCAAAGGGTAAAACGTGAAGCGTCAAATGTGATACGTGAGGACGGAACCGCGAGGACGCTAAGCAGGCTGCGGTTCCTTCATGACCCGGTGCTTACCCGATGCCTCACGTATCACATCTCACGTTCCATGTCCAATATTTATGCGTCGACGAAACCTGATAATATTCGTGCTCTTCCTGCTTGTCGCGGGGGGAGTAGTCGCAAGTCAGTACATCTTCAAGTGGTCGGGCGGCAGTTTTCTTAACCCACCGCCCCCACTTCCCATTTCCATTCTCTATTCCTCGGAGTTGCGAGCCTGGCTACAGCCCGCTGTGGACAATTTCAACCGAGAGAAGCACAAGGTCGGAGACCAGGCGGTCGAGGTTACAATCGAGTCGTTGGACGACGGCCAGGCGATGCGCTCCATCCTGAATGGCAGCCGCTCGCCGACCGCATGGATCCCGGCTTCAACGATCTGGGTGAATCTCTTGAACGGGCAATGGCGCGCCAACCACCAGAGCGACTTATTGCTCCGCTCCGGCGAATACGGCACCACACCGATGGTGCTGACACCCATGGTCTTTGTCATGTTTGCCGAGCGGGGCGATACGTTCACGAAGAGCAAGAGCGTAGACTGGCGAGAAATCGAGTCGGCGGTGGTCGATCCAAAGGGCTGGGCCGCACTGGGTGGTCCCGACGACTGGGGGCGCGTAAAGTACAGCCAGACCAAGCCGGCGAACTCTAACGCGGGTCTACTGGCGGCAGCACTCGCCACGTACACATATTTCAATAAGACCGGGGGTCTCACTTCCAACGACCTTGACAATCCCGACTACCAGGCATGGATAGATGGCCTCGCGAGCGGTCTTGTCGACGACACACCGCCCACGGCCCAGCAACAAATGGACGACGTGTTGAGGTTTGGCCCGTCCAAGTACGATGTGGTTAGCATTTATGAGAGCCTGGTAGCCCAGCAAATCAAGAACGCGCCGGGCAGGTTCGGAACCGAGCTAAAAGTATATTACCCACGCTTGAACATTTGGAGCGATTATCCGTTCAGCATTCTGGTAGGGGAAAACAGCTCCGCCGAGGAGAAGGACGCCGCGCTATTGTTCGAGCGCTATCTGTACAGCGAACCGCTGCAACAGCAGGCCTTGAACACCGGTTTCAGACCCGCGAACCCCGATGTGCCCTTGCTCACAAACGACCCGAACAACCCGTTCAATCGCTATAAGGACGCCGGACTAACTATTCGGATCCCCCGAACAGTAATCGCTGACACGCCTCAAGGCGACGTGCTGAACCGGCTCATGACCATTCTTGACAGGTAGGCTATATGGAACGGCAAAGGCTTTCCAACCGCAGTTCCACATTCCGTTCTCGATATGCCGCATTCGGTAGAGGTACTCTTGGATAACAATAAGGACAAACTTCCGCCCCAGCGGATCGCACTATATATTGCTCTACAATGCCTCACACTCGCAGGTTGCTGGATCTGGTTTGCCATATTCTGGTCGATAGCCTTCTTCAACTACACACTTGGTGACATCGAATGGTGGGTGCTTGTCGCCATCGCATGCGCCGGGCTTTATGGATTGCGTCCAAACCTTGAGCGCGCCATTGATGCTGCGTGGCTACAGGGTGTCAAGAACACGCAGGCCCTGGCCGACCGAATGGCGCAGCTAAAGCCGGTAAAGCGACGCATTGATATGTTATTCTCGATAGTCGTCCTGGTTCTTTTCGTGATCGGGATAGTCGTCTGGTTTGCGTTATCGAGCTTTGTCGGTGATGTCGGCGGTACGGTCCAATGAGCCAGATGCAGCCACCAACTCAAGGCAAGAAATTCCGTATCCTCCTCCTGAACGCGCTGACAAGACCCAGTGCCGCCGCAGTGGTGGCTATCACGGTTGTGATCGGCCTTCTGATAAATCCCTGGTTCTTCGCGGTAGGCGCGGCCTTTTATCTCTTTCTCGTCTATAGCTCCATGCAAGATGCCGACGAATCGAAGCAAGTTCTGAACGAGGTGCTCTACCCGGACAGGACTCGTAAGCTTGACCTCAACAAGCTCTCCGGCGGCTATCGTGAGGCCTTGCGCAAGGCCATGTCTACGCGTGATCGGATTGAGACTGCCGTGCAGGAAACCGACGACCCCGGCGTACGCAAAGCCCTGGCCGACTCGACAGGGGACATGGAGGAACTGACCGGGACGATCTATGACCTCGCGCTAAAAGCCCAGAGCCTGCAGGCATCCCTTCAAGCTTCGGGCATCGACGTCGGCAGCCTCGAATCGGACATCATGAGGCTACAGAACCTTGTGAAGAACACCCAGGACGAATTTTCGCGGAACCAGTACCAGGCCACGCTCGATGGCAAGCGCCAGCAGCAACAGAATTACCGCGATACATCGGACGCGCTCAACAGGTGGCACGCACAGCTCGACAACGCACTTGCTACACTGGACACGATTCTCTCGCAGGTGTTACGTATCCGCTCCTCAGAGGTGCTCAGCCTCTCGACGGCCACGGATGAAGTCTCCCAGAGCCTGCGTGAACAGGTCGACCAACTGAAAGCGACCTCAGATGCGCTCGATACCGTGTACGGATTCAAATAGATGAAATCAAAGAATGTACTTCTCTTCTGCACGTTAGCCATAGTCTCAATGCTGGTCGCAACATCCTGCGACAGCGGTGCGAAACCCACTCCCACCTTCAACGGCACTATCAAAGTTGGTGTGGCCGCGCCCTATACAGGTGATACTGCTGACGGTGGAATTCAGATCTGGCAGGGTGCGCAGCTGGCCGCGGACGAGGTCAACGCTGCGGGCGGGATAATGGGAAAGATGATAGAAATCGTGCCTGCAGATGATGCCGCAAACCCACAAAAGGCGACCGAAATAGCGAACAGCCTGGTGTCACAGGGCGTGGTGGCTGTGGTCGGCCACAAGGATAGCGGCGTCTCTATTCCGGCCTCTGCGGTGTACCATGCTGCCGGGATAGTGCAGATCACACCCACATCGAGCAATCCGACGCTCACCGAACAGGGTTACGACACAGTCTTTCGCGTTTGTCCGGTTGATACCACGCAAGGACCGCTCCTGGCCGAGTTCCTTATCCAGAAGCTAGGGCTGAGCAAGATAGCCGTAATCTACGCGAACACCGCCTACGGCACAGGCCTGCGCGCTGAGTTTGAGCGTCGTGCCGTTGAACTGGGCATTACGCCGCTCTCTTCACACCAGATTACCCGAGGCGACAAAGATTTCAGCCCTGTACTACGGGAGATAGCGCCTCAGGCTCCTCAAGCAATCTTCTACGCGGGGAGCCTGCCCGAGGCCGTCATAATCACGTCACAAATGAAGGAAATCGGCCTGAAAGCAACCTTTGTCGGCGGTGACACTTTGTTCCAGCCGGAATTCACAGTGCAAACCGGATCCGCGACAGAGGGCGCTTATGTGTCGTCCTTCTTCCCTGACATGCTGAACGCTCAGGGTTCCTCAGAAAAGAACTGGGTGGCCTCTTACCGCAACGAATTCAAGCGGAATCCGGGCGGCAACTCATCAGGCGGATATGTGGCAGCTATGTCCATATTCCAGGCCATAAAGAACGCCAACTCGACCGACCCAACCAGCATCAAGGACGCCATGAAGACCCTCAACATCGACAGCTTCATTGGCCGTATCGCCTTCGATGACAAAGGCGACCTGCAAGACCAGCGCGCACACCTGCGTATCTTCCAGGTCAAGGATGGCTCGTTCGTGGCCGTTCCATAACGCGAAAAGGCACGGGACTAGGTCTCCCGTGCCTTTTCAGTGTTGCAAACCGTAGGACCGTTAGGCCTCTTTTTCCATCTCGCTTGCCAATAGGATTGCCTCAGCCACTTCCTTCATCGACTTGCGATTGTCCATACTCCGCTTCTGTATACGGCGGAAGGCGTCCGCCTCGCTTAGTCCGAAGCGGTCCATGAGCATGCCCTTGGCTCGGTCGATCACCTTTCGTGCATCAAGCGCCTCTTTGACGTCGCCTAATTCCTTTTCAAGCTGCTGGAACTCGCGGAAGCGGCCCAGTGTCACCTCAATTGCAGGCACAAGCTGCGCTTCGCGGAACGGCTTGACCAAATAGCCGATTACACCGGCCTGGGTCGCCCGCTGCACAAGGTCAGGCTCGCTATATGCCGTAAGAAGAAGGACCGGCGCGATACTCTCCTGGGTCAGCGAGCGTGCCGCCTCAATCCCGTCCATCTCGGGCATACGAATATCCATAATGACCAGTTCCGGCCGTAACTCGCGCGCAAGATTTACTGCGCTCTTGCCATCTGAAGCTTCGCCCACGACAAGGTAGTTGAGACCCGTTAGCATTTCACGCAGGTCCATCCTGATAATAGGATCATCATCTGCGATAACAACTCGTGTTTGTGCCACTTCGCGCTCTCCTTCGGATCAGGGATAAATGTCCGTCCTGAATTATAACATGCCCCGTTAGGTAGGGGACACGGCCAGGCCTGTGACGGCGGCAAATTGGACAATTGCTCTTCAGCAGTGTGACTTACCAGGCAGTGAATAGTGGGGATAAACGCCTTCCAAACCCGGCGCTGTGGTATAATTGATTTATGGACAAACGTTCTAGTGTAGGCGTAAATATACCAGCCGAACGTGCTTTCGACGCACCTCTGGCCGCCCGTATGCGCCCGCAGTCGCTTGCAGAAATTGTCGGTCAGGAGCATGTGCTTGGACCAGGCAAGACCCTGCGCAAGGCCATCGAAGCAGACCGCGTCCCGTCACTGGTGCTGTGGGGACCTCCAGGCAGCGGTAAGACCACCCTCGCGCGTGTAATCGCTAACTCGACCAACGCGCACTTCGACCCTGTGAGCGCGGTATCCGCGGGTGTCGCCGACCTCCGTCGCATTGTGAAAGAGGCAGCAGAGCGTTCATCCGCGAGCGGACAGCGCACAATTCTCTTCATAGATGAGATACACCGCTTCAACAAGAGTCAGCAAGATGCAATTTTGCCTCATGTCGAAGAAGGCACTGTAACCCTCATAGGCGCGACCACTGAGAATCCATCTTTTGAGGTCAATTCGGCTCTTCTGTCGCGCTCACGGGTTATCGTTCTTCATGCGCTCAATGCGGAGGATCTTGCGCGTATTGTCGATCATGCGCTGGAGGTCGACAACGGACTGGGTACTCTGCACGTACAACTGGCCGACAATGCTCGCGAGCATCTGCTGCAAATATCGGATGGCGATGCGCGCTCGATGCTGAATACGCTGGAGCTTGCCGCCGTCTCATCAACTCCCGGCCCCGACGGCGCACGGCTGGTTGAGCTTGAGGCAGTCGAAGACGCTGCACAAAAACGTTGGCTAATGTATGATCGAGCGGGCGACGGGCACTATGATGCCATCTCTGCATTGCACAAATCCGTTCGCGATTCCGATCCGGATGGCTCGCTCTACTGGCTGGCCCGCATGTTGGAGGCGGGTGAAGATGCCCTCTTTATAGCCCGCCGAGTCATCCGCATGGCGACTGAGGACATTGGTCTGGCCGACCCCCATGCCCTGACGTTGTGCATGGCAGCGCAGCAAGCTGTACATTTCCTTGGAATGCCCGAAGGCGAGCTTGCACTGGCCGAGGCAGTCGTCTATCTCTCCTTCGCCCCCAAGAGCAATTCCGTCTACCAGGCATACAAGCTTGTAAAGGACGACGTCATGCGCACGCGCAACGAGCCGGTGCCGCTGCACCTGCGAAACGCACCAACAGGTCTTATGAAGGGATTGGGCTACGCCAAGGGTTATCAATATGCCCATGATTTCCAGGATGCACGAGTAGAGCAGGAGCACCTGCCGGACTCGCTGCGAGGCCGCCGTTATTATCGCCCGACCGAGCGCGGGCACGAGGCGCGGATTAAGCAGCGCATGGAAGAGTGGACACAGAAGAGAAAAGAATCCACAGGTGAACCGCAAGGCGAAGTGCGGGCGCAAGGATAACCCATGAACCTGGGGTGGCTGGCCCTTATTGGTATAGTGCTGTTGCTCGTGGGCGTATGTACTCTGCTCTACGATACATCCCGACGTCGCAACGCTAACAGCCCCTATCCATTTCCAGATGCGGTTACCAATCTCCTTGATGACACCGCCGTCCAACGCCTCACAGCGAAGCCTTCGGCCAAGCCTGCCTCCGCAGCCCGACAACGATATTGGCCGCAGGTTAGGCAGGCGCTCAAACAGGTACGACTGCCTGCACGAAAGCCATCCGCGCAGCCCAGCACAATGCGACCTGATTTGCTAACTCGGATCTTGCTGGCGATCCCAACTCGCGCACTCGTTACCATAATGCTTCTGTCCGTTGCCTTGATTGGCATGAGCGTAGCCGTTTTAGCTACGAGCACCAACCTTGCGCGTCGTCCGGAAGGCACGGTACTGGTTGCTGTTGCCCCGTTCGCCACGACCGATTCCGGCACAAAATCGCAGAATGAGCTTGCCGACTATCTACGGCGAAGTCTTACCGTGGCCGGGATGACCAACGTAATCGTCTACGCAACCGGCACCATGCCATCTGACGCTACACATGCAGAGCAGGAGCGAGCGCGGCTCGGCGCGGACCTGTTTCTCTGGGGTGACATGGGCGCAGATGGCACGATTACAGCTAACCTCACGCTGGCGCCGAACTTCAGCGCCCAACGACAATCCTGTCAGGAATACACCGCGCCCGATCTCGGTTTGCTCCATCTTCCTGCTCAGTCAACCGTACATCTATCCGCTTCCAGTGGATCGGACCCTCTCGTTCCGCTCGTAATGGGGCTGGCTAATATGCAGTTGGGCAACTTTTCAGCGGCCGCCGATGCCGCTTGGGGCGCGCAGGCAACCATTGATGATACAGGAGGGAGCGGACAATTTGCCAGGCTGGTAGAAGCCGAGGCACGCCTTGCCGGGGGCGACACACCGGGCACACTCGACACGCTTGGTAGGCTCGAACAAGCTGAGCCACTGAGCGCCGAAGCACTCCTCGCTCGCTCCGCAGCGAAGTTCTATCTGCTCGATTATGGTGGGGCCACCGACGATGCGGAACAAATCCTATCCGATCGCTCCTCACCCGACATAATACTTGCCTCTGCTTACCTGGTGCGCGGGCGGGCGCGATATGCTGTCGGGGACTTGACGCGTGCGCTCTCGGACATAGATGAGAGCCTGCGACTTGCACCAACAAATCGGTTTACCCATCTGGAAAGAGCTGAAGTCTACTACCGGCAGGCCAAGCCATCAGAGTCAGCAATTGAGTTGGATAGCCTCCTGAAAAGCGATCCAAATGCGGCCGCGGCATACCGCCTCATGGGCCTCGTTCGGCTCATGCTGGCCCAGCCGGAAGAGGCGCTCAAGCCGCTTGCAAGTGCACGCAGCCTGTATACCGGCTGGATTGGCACGCTGCGTACACAGGAGGCGCAATCCAATGCGGCGGGCGACGCCAGGCGCACTACTGCGGCAACCGAAGGTATAGTTCGCCTCAACCGTGAGCTTGCCGGTATCGCCCTGTATGAAGGCATGGCTTACGCTGACATCGCCCGTGGTGAGCCGAAAGAAACGTTCCTTGGCGGATTGTGGCGGGGCATACGCGGTGAGCCTGCTACATGGGAGCGCGCACTCGCAAGAATGCAGGAGGCAGCCCGCCTTGACCCGCGCAGGGCCGACATTCCCCTTCAGATGGGCAGTTTGTTCACTCAGCAAGGCGACTTCAAGAGTGCTGCGGTCACGCTCCAACAGGCACGCGAACTTGACCCTTCGGCAGCCGAACCTTATATGGCGCTCGCTCGCCTACAGGAAGCCCAGGGCCAATCCAAAGAGGCAGCCGCCACGCTGGAAGACCTCATCAGTCACTCGCCGCGCAACTATAGCGCATACGACGCTCTCTCCGCCCTGCAAACGCGCCGGGGAGATGAAGCTTCGGCCCGCGATGCCATCGAGCGTGCAGTACAAATCGCTCCGCAGACTGCTGAGGACCATCTCTGGCACGGTAAGTTCCTGCGTACGCTCGGCAGGCCGGACGAGGCTGAAGTGGACCTTCGCATCGCCGGCGAGGACCCTGGCGTCTGGGAGGCGCACCTCGTACTTGGGCAGCTTTTGCTCGAAGCCGGGCGAGGTCCAGATGCACTGGTGGAGTTTCAGTTGGCCCTTGCCGTTCAGCCGAACAATGAGACAGCCCTCCTAGCTACGGGGCGGCTTCTCGTACTGGCAGGCAAGCAGGAAGACGCCCGTAAGCTGTTCGAGCGCCTGACCACCGTTTCACCTCAGAATGTCGATGGACATATTGCCCTGCTTGAACTGCTGATATCCAGGGGCGAGACAGACGCGGCTGTGACAGAAGGCAAGCGGGCCGTAGCGGCCGGAGGCGAGCGAGCGGATGCCCATTATTTCCTGGGATTGGCTTTTGACGCCAGGGGGGATTGGTCGAACGCGTCCAAAGAGTATGCAGCGGCGGCCGAGCGCGACCAAAACTACTTCCAAGCGTTCTTGAGTCTGTCTAGATCTCTCTTCATGGAGGACAAATATAGTGACGCGTTGGCTGCTACGGATCACGCAATGGCATTGAGGCCGGACGATCCACAACCGTACAGGTGGAAGGCCGAAGCAGAATTAGCACTGGGCGACACGGATGCCGCGCTCTCCGCCCTTGGTACACTGTTGCGCTTGAACTCAGGCGATGCCACCGCGCTGGCGCTCACTGCACGCGCTTACGCAAGCAAGGGCGACGAAGCTTCGGCACTGGACTATGCTCAGCAAGCGGTATCTGCGGCCCCACAGAACCCGGCTGGCAGACTCGCTCTTGGTGATCTCTATTTATCCGGCAGCAGGCCACAGGATGCTCTCGAGACCTTCGGAAAGGTACTCGACACGGGCGACGCACATAGCCAGTCGCTGGCGATGGTTGGCGAGGCACGCGCTTTCGCGATGATGGGGCAACAGGATAAAGCGGTCCAGATGTTCAACAGCGCCGCGCAAAAAGACAGCACAGCCGCCGAGCCATACCTCTATATTGGCAACCTCTATGTGGGTGCAGGCCAATGGGACAAAGCGTTGCAAAGCTATCGTGGTGCAGTCCAGCTTCGACCCAATTGGTCCCTTGCGTTATACTCACTTGGTAGAGCCTACCTGCAGCGCAAGGATTTGCAGAACGCGCAGAACGCCTTCGCTAAAGCAGTCACCTATGGCCCGAACATGGTAGAAGCATGGTTTGGCCTGGGGATGGCCCACCGTGGGCAAGGCCACGCGAACGAGGCGATTCAAGCATTGACAAAAGCAACCGAGCTAAATAGCACCTACTCGGAGGCATGGCTCTATCTCGGCCTCACCTATGAGGAAACGGGCAGGAGGCAAGAGGCGGCCTCGTCCTTCGACCACGCCTCGAACACAGCGAGTGATGACGCGGTAAAACAGCAAGCCGTGCAAGGGTTCGAGCGGGTGCGATAATGTCGGGGTTGACCGCAACCGAACGACCCGTTCGAGGCGCGATGGTTCGCCCTCTCGCAGTCGGCACAGCGCTCAGGGAAACAATGCTGGATGCGGCCGTGGTCGCGGTATCGTGCCTGGTGTTCCTCGGTCTGTGCCTGTACCAGTTACAACTCCCCGGCCTCTACCCCGATGAAGCGTTCGACGTCATTCCGGCCATGCAACTCCTGCTAGGCCACCCTGTAGAGTTGCAGCGCAACATCGGCCTCCACATCTTTGGGCTTGACCTGCCGTTGATGTCCAGCAGCGATTACCAGGGCGTAACGAGCACATATATGGCGCTACCGTTCTTTGCGCTCGGCGGGATCAACGTTGTGTCTCTGCGCGCCATGACGGTCACGGTTGGCCTGATCGGGGTGGTCCTCACCTATTTTCTCGCACGCGCCTGGTTTGGTAGGCCCGTCGCCCGCCTCGCCGTAGTGCTTATCGCCGTGTCCCCGGCCTGGGTATTCTGGAGCAGGTTGGGCGTTTATGTCGTCTCACAGGTGATGCCCATCGGGGCGGGTGCGCTCCTTGCGCTTACACATTGGGTTCGCGGCAGGCCATTCGGAAAGCGCAATGGAGTGCTGTATCTTGGCGCTTTCTTGCTTGGGCTTGGCCTAACTACCAAGCTGCTCTTTCTCTGGTTCATAGCTGCCGTCGTGCTCACTTCGCTTATCCTATGGGGTCGTCCGATCTGGGAAAGGCGACGCGCCTGGCTGGCAGAGAGGCATAGTTGGCTGCGGATGTGTCTGTGGAGTGGGCTTGCATTCTGCCTGGGTGCGTCGCCGTTCATTGTTTACAACGTGCTGTCGGGTGGGACATTTAACCTTTTGCGCCACACCATTTCGGCTCCCGGATCGACAGGTCACGGCGTCAACAATTCGGCGTTTCTTCGGAATCTCTGGACCGAGGCCGATGCGTTCAAGGTGCTTCTCGACGGCGGCTACTTCTGGTTCCAGGGCAAGGACTCCGCCACCTACGCCAACCCTCTGACCCCGGCGTTCTTCGCGCTTGCCGCACTGGGCCTCGTCGCGTTCATGCTATACGACCGCAGCAAGCAACCTGATCGCTCATCAGGAGGGCTGATATGGCGCTTTGATGCGACGACGATTGCACTTCTCGCAGCGGTCGTGTTATCAATAGCGCTCGCCACGGGAATCTTTAGTGGTAGCCCGGCAAGGTTGGCCGTGCTCATCACATGCTTACTGGGCATCGCTGGAACCGTCCTGCTAGTTCGTCGCGCCATGCGTAATGAAGGCGAGACCGCGACTGTGGGCTGGATGCTCTTCGCAATCACTGCATTTTGCGGTGCGCTCTGGTGGTTCGGCGGTGCCGGGCGGCCTGAAGGCGCGGCCCTTGGCGCTTTCCTTGGACTCTGGCCCATCGACGCGGCGGGCATTCTCTTCTGGACAGCAGGTGCCGGGCTAATTGTTCTGCTAGGCACGGACAGTCGCCCCGCCGTTCGCCAACATGCTATTGTCGCCACCCTTGCGTTGATCGGGCTGATAGTTGCACAAAGCTCGGTCACAGTTTCCGGCCTCTGGAGCACACACCTCCTTGTGCTGCTGCCGTTGCCCCAGATAGCGATTGCGGCACTCGCAGTAGCTGCCGGTCAGCGTCTCACCCACTTCGTCAGGAATGGGCCACTTAAGAACCGCCCCACAGCCATGGCGGGTGTGCTGAGCGTGCTCTTTGTCGGATCGATTGTGGTGGGCGATGTGAGCGTAGCACGCTCGTACCATCGTGATCTGGCCCAAACGGGCGGCATGGCCACCTTCTCCGATGCTATCTATTCGCTCAGCGACTATCTCACTCAGCGTCCTGCTGGAGGTCGAGTAATCGCGCTTGATTGGGGTTTCAAGCGTCCGATCCAGTTCCTCACGCTCGACCGCATAAACCCGGATGATGCATACGGTTATGAAGAGCCACCTACCTCTGCCACACTTCAAGCCATCGCAGACCTCGTGCGAGAACCCGGCAACGTCTTCCTCTTCCACACACGGGAAGCCGGGATTGCTTATCCGCGCTTCGATATGTTTGAGGCTGCTGCGCGCGATATCGGCAAGGAGCCTGTACTTGAGCGACGCTTCTTCCAGCGCGATGGCGTCCCTGTTTACGAGGTCTACACAGTTCGCCCTCGGCCGAGCGAGTGAGCTCTGAATTGTTCCTCGCTGAGACTAGGTCGCGGGCACTATGTGACCTACGTCGCAAGTCGTAAACCGCAGGCGCGTTCCGAAATGCTATTGACTACCGTGTGCTAATATGATAATGTTAACTATGCCAGGCATATATTTAGCACTGGCATGATAGCATAAAAGGAGAAAAGACATAAGCAGAGATTTTCGCGTAAACGGACGCATCCGAGCACGAGAAGTTCGCCTCATTGGCGACAATGGCGAGAACACTCTCATGTTCACCCGTGACGCAATTGCCCTTGCGCAGCAGCGTGGATTGGACCTGGTGGAGGTTGCACCCAACGAAAACCCGCCTGTTTGCAAGCTCATGGACTACGGAAAGTTCCGTTACGAGCAAACGAAAAAGGACCGGGACTCGCGCAAGAGCCAGAAGCAGGTAATACTTAAGGAAGTACGCCTGAGCCCCAAGATCGACGACCACGACATCGATTACCGTACCAAGATGGTACGACGCTTCCTTGATGAGGGCAACAAGGTCAAGTTGACGGTCAGGTTCAAGGGACGTGAGCTTGCTCACACTAACCTGGGCCGCGACCTACTGGAGCAAGTCAGGCAGACCCTTGGCGACAATGTAGTTATCGAATCCCCGCCCAAGATGGAGGGGAAGAGCATGATTATGATTGTGGCCGGTAAGCCGCCCAAGAATGCTCCACGACCTGCAAAGCCGGCGCAAGCCAATGGCGAGGCCGCCCCACAGGACTCACCGGCCCCCGAAGCAAGCGTGCCCGCAAAGATCGAGGCCGGGGATGCAAAAGCCCTCGCGCCGGAGCCGGTACCAGAGCCGGTAGAGGTGAAGCAACCACAACCGGTTGCAGCCGGGGAGAGTTAATCGCCCGCCGACAACTGAAAAGATTTGAGGGAATGCCGTCATGGCATTCCCTTTCTGTTTGCCGCTCGCCTCGGGCAGCAGGGGCCATTGGTCCCGCGAGCGTTGAGTCTCCAGTCCTACGCTGCGATACCACTTCCTACCCTGTTGCTTTTCCCAAAATGATGTATAATTATAGTATGAGATATAGACTACTCTCACAATAAATAAAGTAAATGTACAAATGCGTAAAGCGCAAAAGGAAGGTATAGAAATGGAACTATTAATTGCACTGGCCTTCGTCGTGACCGTTGACATCCTGGCAATCTGGTTTGGCAAGGATAGCAGGGAAGGCGTCGATCGCAGGCCCGAAAGCCTCGGCATCATCCACTAATTCGCGCAACCCAGGTAACCCATCTGCGTCAAGTAAAGGAAAAGGGCAAGAATCATGTGTGTCCTTTCCAGTTAGAACCCGCACCTGGTCCGTGGCATCTCAGTCCAAAGAGCTAGTGCGTTGTGATTCTAACCACCCATGCACGTAGCGAAAAGCTGGCTTACAATATGGTCAATGGCGAAACAATAAAGAACACAATTATATAAAGAGATAAACAGGGTCAGTGGTCGGGCGTGCCGTTAGCGATCTAGTGATCGTGATGTACGTCAGCGTCAATGTCGGCCATCCAAACGCTGCGCCCGAACGTGCTCAAGAACAGGAACTGGCGGCCTTCTACGGCGCCGAATCGAAGATCCGAACAATGCGGGCTGCGCGGCAACCCGACGTTATATTGCAGCCAGTTGTCGCCGTGGTCGGGGCTCACATATAGGGACGATTCGGTGGCCGCGGCCAGTGTCACGGGAGCGCCCATGCGATTGATGTCCAGCCCGTGAATCGGTTCGAACGGAAGTTGTAACGGCCCGCGCAGGATACGCCAGGTAAAACCGTCAAGCCGCAATACATACGACCCCGTGCCACTGTTCATAATGGCACAGGCTGTTTGCCTGTACGTGACAATCCGGGTGATCCAGCCCTTCGGAGAGTCTACCGGCGTTTCGACAGACAGTTCGAGCGGTGGACCACTACCAACACTGAGCGCGAAGATCCTTCCATCTTGAGTGCCAACATACACCACTCCGCCATCGTCGGCTCCCAGTGCGGAGATCGCAGCGGTGTAAGGCGGCAGCCGTCCAATGTCATGCCAGTACAAGAATGGCGTGCTGTCGCCGCCGAACAAACCAAAGATGATGCGACTCTCGGCGTCCTTGCCATCTAGTTCCAGCGGAATGGGCGACATGATGTCGGCGGCTCGCACCCTTGCAGGAGCGCAAACCGCATGCATCAATTCGCCGGCGCGATTGCGATAGCGCGGCCGCGGAACTGCTTCCGCAACCGGACCCTTCAGCCCGTCCGGGTCGACATTCCCAAACACGGTCAACAGAGGTATGTTGCTATCGTACCCGAAGGTACCGCCACTCCACCCGAACCGCCCCACACCGTCACCCATCGAATTGGCGAGCAGTTGTCCGCCGGAGTGCTTGATGAATGCCACCCAGCCGCCATCGCCGCCTTCTGCCTTCGCCCATTCGTGGTAGCCGCTCACCAGGCCGCACCAGACATTGCCATTGTCCTGCAGACCGCCGCCAATCACTGGTGCAAAATCGCATGTCCCCAGCGTGCCCCAGTATCCGCGACTCACGTCGGTGGCATAAAACTGCAGGTTGGCCAGATTCCGGTTCATGGCACTCTTGAAATCCTGAGTTTCGCCGTCCCAATTCGACGTCTGGATAACGCCTCCGTCGCTCAGGATATAGAGCCGACGGTTAGTGAACTCCGGCTCGAAGTAGAGCGCATGCACGTCGTCATGCATGTGGGAAGTCGCGTAATTAAAGGTTTCGGGATCGACCCAGTCTCCGCCCAGCAGTCGCCAGCTGTCTCCTCTATTCTTGGAGACCATAGCGTGACGCCAACCGAACCCGACCACATCGGCATTCGTAGGATGCACGCTGATGGTCTTGTGCCAGCCGCCTTGCCTGACAGTGCCGGAAATGCTCTTGACGTTCCACTTTCCACTGTGGTTACCCTCCAGCTTGATGGAGCATTGTTCCCAGATCTGTCCGCCGTCGGTGGATCGAAGAATAGCCAGCACCGAGCCGTCTCCATCGGCGCTGACCGCGTAGGCGCGGTCGAGGTGATCCCGGCACGTGGCCACCGAGATGTACCTCATGGAGTCGACCTGAGATTCATTGAAACCGTTAATGACTGACTGCTTCATCACCAGATCGGTACCGTTACCCTCCCATTGACCCGTGTAAATGCCGGAAACGGTGTTCGCGCTGAACTTATTGCCGCCTATGCCAATGACGGCGCTCAGTAGGCCGGATGCGCTGCTCCACACCGCCGCGATGACTCCTGAGTCGTTGCGAGCCAGGCCGAAGAACGGCGCATCGGCATCCAATCCCTTGACCTCCTGCCACGCATAGTCGGCGCCTACATTGCCGCTTGCCCACCAGACGCTGTGATCGGTCGCAATCACCACACGGGGTGGTTCAGCGGTGGTGACGATACGGTAGACGGTCTTGACCTTAGAGGGAAGCTTGACCGGGTGCCATGCACGCAGAGGATCAGGAGCCCGTGGGTCGGTCTCGTAGAGTCCGCCCTCACAGCCGGCAAAGATGTGGTTCCCACCGTGAGGACCGAACGCCAGGCATTGCGTGTTGGGAAATTCCCAATCATCGCTCAACGGAAAGCCGTTGAAGGCCCCATCAATGAGCCACACGCCGCCGGTGGCGCTTGCGACAAGAATGCGTCCTTTTCCCAGTGAGAGCATGTCGAACACGCGGCCGGCGTGCCAGGCACTCTGTTGTGCATCGACCAGGATTCCATACGGATTCGCGACTATCCAGGGCTGCATAGGTTTCTCCTTGTCCGTTCAACATAGGCAACATGGCTCGTGACGGTAGGAAATATGAGAGCAGAGTCGGGGATCGCGGATGTTGTTGCTTAGAGCCTGTACTGCATAAGTATATATGGAAAGCGCCAAAATACAACTATCGATATAGCAAAATGACTCTGCCCAATTCGAATTCAGGAGTTGCGTGGACCGTGCCCAGGGGAACTGAAATGCTATTCTTGCCCTGGAGCAGGTAAACAAACTCAGCCGTCCAACCCAGCAAGTGTGAGATCCAGCACCTCCCCCAACCAGATAGTGCACGGGCTCCAGTTGAGCTAATGCAACTGAGTGGCTACCTAAACTGTCGTTTCCCGGGTCCTTTGTAACTGCCGTAAAGCTTCAAGGGCACAGATAACCCTGAAATACGCACTAGCCCGTCCCCACGGACGCCGGGCCATGCAGCACGGCTATCACTTATGGCGCTGCCTCGGCTATTCCTGCACTTCAATTGACGGCTCGTGCTCGCCGGAGTCAGCCCCGCCTATGTCGCATACCGCTACCTTGTGCGCGAAGAGCACAGCGATATGCAAAGTAGATGCGGCGACGTGTACGGTGCTCACTATCAGGAGAACATCGGCGTTTCAGACACTACTGCGTTAGCGTCGAACTTATTAGTCTAAAGGCATTCCAGGGCGTAGACGAGGCCTTCTTCTATTGACATGGCGCGTCCTTCATTCCATGCCGACTGAAACGCCTCGGGGTCGGACTGCTCCAGGGCTGCATCTCTGTTCCGCTCATGACGTTCTCTGTAGAGAACCGTTATCGGGTGCTTATTGACCTCGCGCATTCGCTCGGCGGCTGCCCATAGTCCGGCAGCTTCGAGCGGCCTGCCAAGCTTGTAGCTAAGGTTCGCAACACCCTCAAGGCAGCTTATTACGACCACATGGTAGTCTTGCTGTTGTAGCAAGTGCAGTAGTTCACGGTAATATTCTCCAGCCGACGTAAAATCCCCTTCCGACGCGGCTCGTGATCCCATGTTCTCAAGCACGTGAGCAAGGCCGTTCTTGTAGCCATAAGTGCGGCATATGGCAAGAGCTTCGTCCTGGTAGCGCCGTGCCGTGTCGTAGTCCTCATGATAAAGGGCCACGATGCCCAGATTATCAAGCGCGAGCACCATATTGCCCGGATCATCCATCTGCCGGAAACCGGCCAGACTCTCTTCGTACATTGCGCGGGCGTTCTCCACGTCGCCGCTATTCCAGTAGGCAACCCCGAGATTATTCAGTGTAATCGCGATACGGTCGTCACCTAACTCACGGTCAATTTGGAGAACTTGCTCGTAAGTCTCAACTGCCTGCCGGTACAGGCCCTGCTCTGCTTTCAGGATAGCGATATTACCGAGCACTGCCGCCATACCCTGCTTATTGCCGAGCCTGGTCAATACCCGCAAAGCCTCATTGAAGAACTGCATAGCGCCAGCATTATCGCCAAGACTCCAGGAATGAAGGCCTGCACCGTTCAGCAGCCGGCCACGAATCTTCAGCAGGCGCGCCGCCACGTCGGTAAGCGTGCCGTCATCCGAGCTGCTGCGCCAGAGCACCCTATCTCCCAGCGCAAGGGCTTGCTCGATCCATGCCCGTCCTTCCACGAAATAGCCGTGCCAATCCCAATAGTAAAACAGGTAAGATGCCATGAGAGCTGCCATCTCTGCCGTCGTGGGATCATGGTGGTCATTGCTCAAAAGCCAACTCAGGGCGGCGATCAGGTTACCGTAGTCTGCGTCCAAAGAGATAAGCAATGATAGCTGGCGCGGTCCCGTCTGGTTTGTATATGCCAGCTCGACCAGGGAAAGAAAATAGCGGGCGTGACGCAGCCTTACCTCTCCCTCCTCCTTGTTATCTACGAGCAATTGCAGCGCATACTCGCGTATAACTTCGAGCATCCCATAGCGTGTTTCTCCGTCGCGCACCTCTCTCCTGACGAGGTTCTTATCCACCAGCGCTGTAAGCCTGTCCTGAACGCCACTCGACAAACCCCCGCAGACCGCCGCAGCCGCTTCAGCCGTAAAGCCGCCCGCGAACGTGCCCACCAAGCGCAATAACTGTTGCTCCTCCTGGTTGAGCAAGCTATAACTCCATCCGATTGCGCTTCTCAACGTGCGCTGCCTCAATGGGAGATCGCGCTCTCCACCTGTAAGGAGATTGAGCCTGCTCTTCAGTGAGGCGCGCATTTCTCTGGGGGAGAACTGGTTAAAGCGGGCCGCAGCAAGCTCCAGAGCCAAAGGCAATCCCTCCAGCCCGGCACATATTGCTGCCACTTCTGCGGCATTAGCCGCTGTCAGCACAAAGTCCGGGGCGACTGCCTCAGCGCGCTGAACGAAAAGCGCAACAGACGAATATAGCGCCAGTGCCTCGACTGCCGGGAGATGCCCCTGTTCGGGGATCCTGAGGGCCGGTACAGGCAGGCGGCGCTCTCCTCTGACGTGCAGCGCCTCGCGACTCGTCGCCAGCACTTTGAGCAAGGGACTGCCCTCCAGCAACTTCACCACCCATGCCGCGGCGTCAAGCAGATGCTCAAAATTGTCCAGCACGAGCATGATGCGCCGTTCGCTCAGATGCTTGAGCAACAAGTCCTCTACGGATTGCGAGCCTTCCGGCTTCAACCCCAGCGTCCGTGCTATGGTATCCGGCAGCAGGTCGGGGTCGCTGGCCGACGCTAATTCAACCAGGAATACCCCGTCCTCGAAAGTATCAAGGAGATCAGAAGCTACATGCAACGCCAGCCGGGTCTTGCCGATACCGGGCGCACCGGTCAAAGTCAAGAGGCGCACCCTCGGCTGAAGCAGAAGGTCGCGCGCCTTCTGCAACTCCTCATCGCGACCTACAAAAGAGGTGAGCGCCGCCGGCAGATTTGTCAGGCGATTGTGGGCTGCGCGCCAGGGAGCCTGGGTAGCGAATTCGTTCGAGGGTTCAGTTGAGGCTATGCTGCCCAGGCGAGCGAATGCTATGAATGCCTGCAGTTCGTCGGGAGGGACATTGAGATGCTCGGCAAGCAGTTGGGCCAACTGCCGGGAAGGCCTGCGCTCGCCCGCCTCGATCTTGAGCAGAGTAATCGCGGAGCACCCGATAAGCGCTGAGAACTGGTCGGGGCCTATACCCTGCTCTTTGCGGCGCTGCTTCAGCCACCTGCCGAAGGTAGCCAGGTAAGTCTGGGGACTTTCTGTGCCGGTAACGTTGTGGCTTATCGCTTATCCCCTGTGATTTTATTAGGGCAAGCCGTAGAGCAGTCCACGAATAAACCCACGAATATATCATGGTCGCTTTTTGTATAGCTTTAGTATAGCACATTTTAGGCGCATCACCGCTATGATGATGAGGCAAAGGCCCGTCTGCTTCTTCTAACGAGAGGACGCAGCCGTCATTTATCCGCGCAACAAGCACACTATGGTAGAGAGGAACGGTAAGAGCTATGCCGCCAAGACACCGCACCAACCGCAACGATCTCTTCCTTGTGCGCTTCTGGCTTGAGGATATGAGCAGCGAGTCAGAGGGGCCGCATAGGTGGGGAGGCAGGATCCAACGGGCGGTGAGCGGCGAGAGCCACGAGTTCAACGACTGGGATGCGCTGGTAAATGCATTTCGGACGATGCTGGCCGCGACCTCGCCTTCACTTATGGTAGATGAGCCGCCTGAAACGCAAAGTAATCCGACATCAGAATCCGCAAGAAGAGGAGAACAACAATGAAAGCAACAATCCGCAAACGGGGCATTCTGCACCTGGTAGCAGCACTCGCTCTCCTGGTGTGCGCCCTGGGGCCAATCAGGGGCAGCGTCGAGGCTGCCGGTTCGCGCTATTTCGCGGAAACAGGCAAAACGGTCAATGATCCGTTCCTCAGTTACTGGACTGGGCATGGCGGGCTGTCCCAGCAAGGCTTTCCGATCACCGATGCCTACAACGAGAAGAACGATGCCGACGGCAAGACCTACCTAACCCAGTACTTCGAGCGTGCGCGTTTCGAATATCACCCCGAGAACAGCGACCCTAAGTTTAAGGTGCTGCTCGGCTTGCTCGGTAAAGAGGGGCTGGCAGCGAAGTACGCCGACGACCCGCCCGACTCTGATGCGCAGACGGTGCCGGGTGGCGGCAGCAAAGCCTTCTCGGAAACAGGCAAGACAGTTACCAGACTATTCCTCACCTACTGGAATACGCATGGAGGGCTTGAGCAGCAGGGCTTTCCTATCACCGACGCCTACGAAGAGGTCAACGATGCAGACGGGCAGACCTATGTAACGCAGTACTTCGAACGCGCTCGCTTTGAGTACCACCCTGAGAGCAGCGATCCCAAGTTCAAGGTGCTGCTTGGCCTCGTGGGGCGGGAAGTGTACGGCCTGAAGCAAGGCTCCGGCGGAGGAGGCGGTACAGGCGGTACAGGCGGAACTACCAAACCCACCCCCACACCGTCAGGTACAACCCCTGCTCCAATCGTCACTGCATCGAACTCATTGAGCATTCCGGGATGGACCCACGTAGTAGTTGCCACCAACAATGTTGCCTTCTTCTACAACGCGACCAACGGGCACGCGGCCAGTGCGAGACTGAATCCTGACGGGTCCCTGAACGTAATGCAGAGGTTCCCCAGTGAAGCCGACGGTAATGGCGCTTTCGATCCGGGATGGGACATCATCACCCCAGGTCCCTACAACTACTTGTTGTTTTACAGTCGTGACCGCGGCGTTGCTGCTGTCTGCCTTATGGGTGATAACGGTATCGTTGGGCAGTGTGGAACCTTCGGCTTTGAGAAGTTCTGGACCAATATCTCTCTCGACAGGCAAACAGGTGTTATGTGGGTATACAGCAGTACGAACGGAGTCCGCAACATCGCCAGGTTGAACCAGAATGGTTCTATTACCAACTTTTCATCAGTGTCCAACTATATCAAGGCGACGCGCCAGACCTATCCCATAGGCAATGGCATGTGGCTCGATTACGACTTCGGTACTAAGTCCGGCGCAACGCTCTCCGTCAACAAGGATACCGGCGAGGTCAAACGCCTGCAGACGGTTCCTGATCTGGGTCTGCCCTGGTCAATCATAGTTTCCAACCAGAGCTCAATAGGCTTCTACAGCGCGAGCGGCCAGGCCTCGCTGATAGGGTCTACGGCGCTTGATGGCAGCATTATCAAGTTGAGAAGCTATTCTGCTCCAAGCACAATCACACAGATCGCGTCAGGGCTCTTTGGATCGTACATCAACTACTCAACCTCCACTGGGGAAATAACGATAGATAAGATCGCCCAGGACGGCACCGCAACAAACCTGCAGCGCTACCTACCTTCAAACTAGTACACCGCGCACGTTCAGTACTGCAAGGCTGGACATTACCAACGAGTCATGTCGTTATACGGCGTGGGATGCTGAGGAATGGATAGGTAAGAGCATCGTTTCACTTATCTATCCATTCCTCGACAAGCAGCGCAAAGTGAGGCAATCACTATGAACAATGCAGTTACCATCTTCATGTGTGCCCTCTTCTTACTTCTGTTCGTGGTCGTCGGGTACATGGTGGCGTCCGGCTGGGTGAGAACGATCTTCCAGCAAGTCAGATTCGGCAAGGACTTCTACCAGCAATTCAAAGCAGATAAGCAGAAGTGGGAAGATCAGACCCGATCTCAAGAGAGCGCCGCCCAGAAAGGCATTGAGGCAGGCCAACTACCCGCTTCAGGCTCAGATCAAAGTGAAACTAATGCGCAGAAGTAGTTCTGAAGCACTACGGAATAACAAGCGTTTCAAAGTCGGGAGATATCAACAAAGATGATGAAGTTCATTGTAGCCAGATCAACGTTACCGATCCTTCTTATCTCGCTTGCCCTACTGCTCACAGCTTGTGACCAGGGTATCGCCGCAGTCCCCACAGCGCAAGCGATAGACATGCAGGCAGTGAACACGCAGACCGGTGGGGACCAGGCCACGGCTACTGCCCCGGTCGCGAACACCGACGTGCCTACCGTTGCAGTTGGTGAGGAGGCGACGGCCACTATCGACGTTGGGCAAGCGGGCAGCGCCGATTTGAATTCGGCCGGCCTAGACCTGACGAGCGTAGACCCCTGCAAGCTCCTGGCTCAGGATGATGTGAAACGCGTTATGGGCGACGTTCCCTACAAGCCCAGGCTAATGACCCAGGAAGCGTATCATGCGTCCTGCTCGTATGTAGAGCCTACACTCGAAGTAAATAGCCCCCGCCTCTTCCTTAGCCTGGACCCTATTGAACTATGGGATATGCACCCGGCCGATGCGCAGACTGTTGGCAGCACCGGCGATGCCGCTTATACCGTAGAATATAACGGCTGGCGCACACTGTCTGTTCTACTCAAGAATAAGGTAGTCGTTCAGATGGATATATACCCGCCCGCCACGGAAATGGCGAGGCAACTGACCTTGAAAGTTATCGAGCGGCTACCTTGATGCTGAATAATTATGTGCGACACCGCGTGGGGCCAGCAAAGCACGTGCGAGCAAAGAGTAACAAAAATGCCAACGCGATCCAGAAATCGAGTGCTACTCTTCGGGCTGCTTGCTCTCGCTTTACTGCTCGTGGTAGGTGGTGGCTTGTTCCTCCTGCTCCGTACAACTGCACCGCAGGTTTCTTAGCGAAGCCCTCCCGGCCCAAATAGTGCCCAGGTTGGCCCGGTTACCGCTGAGGCGGGCAATACAGTCGTGACGCTCACCTGGCAGCCGGTTGGGGCGCTACAGGCTATTTTGTGGATCGGGACGGCGGGCGCGACCCCTCAACGTCAAGCCCGTAACTGAAACCCGCTACGCGGGGCTGAATAGCTTTCCGTGGGGATGCTCGCGATTGGCTGCTGTGTTCGCTGCTGCCTTGCCATCACTGATAGTCTTGGCTGGGGTGTACGGATCTCTTTCAACCACTTTCTGCCATGTGCTGATTGCATGCGTAAGCCGTTGGCCATGGCTGCTACGTATATGTTCGACTAATCTTATATTCGCATATGATACGAACTGCTAAGAATGCCTAACAAACGTCTTTTCAAGATAGCTTCAACAGATGAAGGCACAGCCAGGTTGAAGAAACGCCTTCTGAATATCGCGCCGTCGCTCATAACGAGCAGCCTGCCTGCGGAAGCAGTTGTGCCAAGCGAACGTGCGCTGCCTCAAGCCTACGACACCAGCTCATTATTGCAGCCCGGCCCATCGGGCGGCGCTTTCGACCCTGGCACCTGCCGGACTCGCTGACCTACCGGCGTAACGACCAGGTCAGCGAGTCCGGAAATCCCATCTTCAGCTAAGCAGGCAACTCAGCTCCTGAGTTTTGGCCCTCGATATTCCATGGCCGACCGCCGGCTAGCG
Source organism: Chloroflexota bacterium (assembly GCA_039932335.1). Taxonomy (GTDB): domain Bacteria; phylum Chloroflexota; class Chloroflexia; order QHBQ01; family JADMIH01; genus JADMIH01. The sequence continues at coordinate 1,741 of JBDTQH010000001.1, read as the reverse complement.
AGATTATTTATAGCACCTGTTGGCGCTGTCAGCATGATCACGTCGTGCCGGCTGTGGGCCGCCTGCTGTCGTTGCGCCCGCTTTAGAGCCGGCGGTTTGATCGTGGCCTCCGGCTCCTGATGAGCGTGCCCACAACTATGGATAGCATTCCAAGGGCAAACATAACTGCCAGGAACATACCGTTGTTGTCACCGGTTACAGGCATTCCAGGTAGGCCGCCACCCGGAGCCACCAACTGCGGTGGGACGCGGACGTGCGTCGCCTGCTCGTAGTCGTAGGCGAGGCCGAGCAACTTCGGTTCGCCCCAGCGGGGGCCGATGAAGGTGATGCCGATCGGCAGTCCTGCGTTATAGCCGGCCGGAACTGTGATATCTGGGTAGCCCGACACCGCAGCTGCTCCCGAAGAGCCGACGAAGGAACTGAAGTCGCCGTTGAGGTCGCCCTCGTTCGGATTGTTGTTTGTCGTCCATGCGGTCCCGTTGGTGAGCGCGATGATCGCGTCGAGCTGGTTGTCGGCCATCACCTTATCAATCGCAGCCTGAACGGGCGGCGTCGTCGCAGCGCGCAGCTGAGCGCAACCTGCGTCACGGCCGTTTGTCGCCTGGGCAGCCTCGAAGACGGCGTCGTTCCAAGGGCCTTCGAGATCCGGATGGGCCTTATTGAACGCAATCAGGTCGGCGAGGTTCTGCGGGTAAGGCTGGCCCGTCACTGGGTTTGTGCCGCGGACGTAGGTGCGTAGGTATGTCTCGATGTCCGCCTTGAACTCACAGTTGAGCGCCGGGCCCTCGTTTGCTGTTGCCGAGAGGTCGATGTCGGCCGCGTCTACGATCGTCGCACCCTGGGCCTTGAGCGCGGCGATGACGTTGTTGAGAACCGGCTCGACGACCGGGCCAACCAGGGTCGGGCTGTAAGTGCCGCTGCTCCAGACGCCGATGCGAGTGCCTTCGAGCGACTTGTCGTTCAGGAACTGCGTATAGTCGGTGAAGGCGTGGCCTGCCTGAGCGGCAGTCGCGGCATCGTTGGGGTCGACGCCGGTCACGGCGCCGAGAAGGACTGCAGCATCAGTGACGTTGCGGGCGATCGGGCCAGCCGTGTCCTGGTCAGCGCTGATCGGTACGACACCTGCTCGGCTCCACAACCCGAGCGTCGGTTTGATCCCTACGACGCCGTTCGCGCCGGACGGGCAGACGATTGAGCCGTCCGTCTCGGTACCGACGGCCGCGACCGCGAGATCGGCGGCAGCGGCGACGCCCGAGCCCGAACTCGAGCCGCACGGGTTGTTAGCTAGGTTGTAGGGCATATTCGTCTGGCCGCCGATGCCACTCCAGCCGCTCGACGACGGGCCGGACCGGAAGTTGGCCCACTCGGAGAGGTTCGCCTTAGCGATGATGATCGCGCCGGCGGCTTTCAGTTGCTGGATGAGGAACGCATCGTTCGGCGTGCTGCCGGCGAGTGCCCAGGAGCCTGCCGTCGTCGGCATGCCGGCGGTGCCGATGTTGTCCTTCACGATGATCGGAATCCCAAGCAGTGGACGCTTGTCGCCCTGCTGCCGCGCCTTGTCGGCTGCTTGTGCATCAGCGAGCGCTGTTGGACTTACGGTGATCACCGCGTGCAGCGTCGGGTTGAACTGGCCGATCCGCCCGAGATAGAAGGTCGTCAGGTCAACGGAGTTGATCCGGTGCGCGTTCATCAACGCCTGGAGCTGAGGGATCGTCGTCGCGTCCACGTCGATCCCGGAAAC